>JAJEHQ010000003.1 GCA_022823625.1 Gammaproteobacteria bacterium | reverse complement strand
GTCTTCCAGAGTCCTGATTTCTTCCAGTTTCATGATCGTCTTCATCCGCCTATGATGAACCCGATCACCTCGGTTTTTCAGACTCATTTCTCGTTGGAAACGGAATCCTGCTTCAGACTCATTTCTCGTTGGACAACACTGCGAGTACCAGATTCCGGAAGATACTGTTATGATGAGGAGTTGGCTCCCCGGGACGGGATCGAACCGCCGACAAGATGGTTAACAGCCACCTGCTCTACCTAGCTGAGCTACCGGGGAATGGAAAGAAGACAACCGACAAGTGATCACTTGTCGTCGGGCAAATTTTATTCTATTGTGTACCCGTTCTGAATAGATTACGCTCGAAATTTTTGAATGTTTATCGGGAATTAGCGACAAGTGTCGTTCAACAACTTCACTTGACCAGAACAGGCAGGTCAGGCATGCAAACAAATTTGAGGTGTGCATAGGATTCTCGTAGCGCCGCCTCTGCGCGTTCTGGAGAATCTGCAATTGAATAGATAAATCCTGGATATTTTCCACCTTCTGGCCAACGAACGAGTTTTTCACCTTCCCGCAAATCCAATCGAACTTCATAAACATTGTCAACGGACTGCGCTTTCGTAACACCCTCTACGCGCCTTAAGATACCATTCTCAGTAACTGGAATCATCAGCACTCCTGCCGCCTGTTCAAGGCTCAGCGTATCAACCGTTTGTCCAATCGCACGACAGATTACAAATTCCTCCAGACTAGACTGGGTTGCCAGTTCAAATATTCTGCCGCAGTCTCCACCGATTGAACGCGCAGCGATCTCCAGAATCCAAACCTTCTCATCGGATACTCTCACTTCTGCATGAATCGGTCCCATGCTTAAACCATGAGCGTCACATCCCTTGAGAATGGACTTTCTGATTTGTTCCTGCACAGACTGCGGAAGACGCGACGGAGTTGTATAGTAGGTTTCCTCAAAATAAGGGCCATGGAGTGGGTCGGGTTTATCGAATATACAGATGACTTCCAAGTCGCCTTCATGCAAATAACCTTCAAGCGCGTGCTCGGTACCGTGAACATATTCTTCTACCATGGCTTGCAGCGGGTTGGGATGCTCGAACTCAGTATGAAGAATTCTTTTGATTCGTTCTAACACATCAATCAACTCACCTTGGTCGTCGGCTCGAATAACGCCACGGCTAGCAGACAAATTCAATGGTTTAGCAACACAGGGATATCGAATCTCTGTAAGTTGCTTGTCGAGTCTTTCCTGTAGGTTGATTAGCTCGAAATCAGGAACAGCGTCGATGCCAGAATCTTTCAAACTCCGACGTGAAAGATACTTATTGGATACGATTCTGAGTGAATGAACCGAATTGTGTGGTAATTTGAGTTCAGCTGAGACTTCTGCTGCAAGTTCAACAAACTTCTCATCAGGTGATAGGACTGCCTGTACATCGTAGGCGACAAGCGATTCACAAATAATCCGTTTCGCTTCGATCAAATCTGTAAACTCAACACGGATCCCTTCATTGATCGCGGGGATGACATCAGCAAACCCGTCTGAGATAAAAATAATCGATATGCCGTGTTTAGCAGCCGCAGTCAGATAGACTGAAGCTCGGTAACTGTGAACCGGTGCAATTAATGCAATGGAATTGGTTCTTGTCAACTGGCTGACAAGAAGAAGATTAGAATTTTTTCAGTGCTTAAACTGCTGCGCCGCAACCACCGCAGGCACCTGTGCCTCCAACCGACTGAAAAACGTTATGGAAAACAAATGTTGCCTGAATACCGTCATCAACGTAATCGATTTCTGCACCTTTAAGGTACTGCATCGCAATCACATCTGCAAAAAGACGAAAATCTCCCCGATCCAATATGCGATCATATTCCGTCTCAGATTCTGCGTATGTCATGCCATAGTTCATTCCGCCGCAACCGCCTCCAGAGACATAAATGCGAATACCGACTACTGATTCGTCTGTAGATTGAACAAGTTCCGACATCTTGTCACCGGCTGCATCAGTAACGCGAATATCCGAATCTGTTATTTCTTTCTGAAAAGTTGCTAATTCCATGGCATTTCACAAGGATGATTTGAAAGGTAGTCAGATTATATAAAATATAGTGTTTAGTTCACTCAAGCTCAAGTCGCAGTTTGATATTTGTTGTCTGTAGTCAGTAAAACTGTTGCTTGCGAGAAACGGAAAACACACCGAAATGAATTCCACTCAATTTAGACTCTGTCATTCAACTTTCTTTCAATTTAATGTCCAGACTTGTTGATTGCTCTGTGTTAAAGCAGAAAGCGGAAGCGCTTGATTCGCCTCCATATCCAGGAGAACTGGGTATTCGAATATTTGAGAATGTCTCCAAAGAAGGCTGGAAGCAATGGCTTGAGAGACTGGTTACAATCATTAATGAGAATCAGCTGGTCACCGGGGATCCACCAACCCACGAATTGATTGAACAACACATGCGTGGCTTTCTATTTGGCGAAGGTGATTTGGGTCAGCTACCAGCAGGCTTTACCACTCAGCGAAAGAAGTAGGAAATTGTTTTGTTGAGGAATGGTTCAACCTAATATTTGGGTTTAATTATTCTGAAGTTGTAGAATTCAAAAGCCACCTGAATTTCGACTGGCGGAACAGAAATATCCTGAAAGCATATGATGTCCTAAATCTCTGTTTGCGGGGGACATAGTCAAAAACGAATAGAGATTGACATTGCAATTATTCCATTAATTGTTTCACGTTCAGCAATCTGCTCTGATTGTCTGTCTGAACACCTCCCTACTCCGGTCGGCCTTGCTATCACTAAAATACCCAATCGCCCGCCGAAGAAATAGTTGGGATTCGCGCTGAATCTCTACTGAGTCGAATCTTTCATTTGCAATCGCTATTAGCGTACTACCAGATACAGAATTTTCATTCGGCTGAGCGACACAAACAGGGCCAGCTTCAAAATCGTAGAGATATAGTTTGTCTGTATCAATCGGTGTATTCCCATCCACTTCAGTGCTCAAATTCAGTTCGTAACCCTGGTACTTAAGCAAATTCTTTTCGAATACCCTCAGTGTAGAGAATTCATTGTCTGGTATCGTGAGTTGTTTCAGAGTTTCAAAGTAAATATCGAACAATTCTGGATATGGAATAGCTTGACGAACAAAACGGATAATCAATTCGTTTAAATAATAACTACAGTAGATCTGTCGTCCAGCTACATCCGCGAGGTTGAACTTGTTTGCGAGAGATGTCATCGTTGGCATTTCTCCTCTTCCAGACCAGCCAACCAGTAACAATTGAAATGGCCGTATTGAACCTCTGAATTCCGACTTCTGTCTTCTCGCACCTTTTGCCATCAAGCTGTAGCGCCCAAAATTTCGAGTGAATACATCTACGACCAGACTCGATTCCTTTATCGGAACAGTTCGTAAAACAAAGCATTCTTCATTGAAAACTCGCATCGACTACTCCTGAATTGAGTATCCGAAATTTGCAATCAACCTTTCATCTTCAGTCCATTTCGAACGCACCTTCACCCAAAGTTTCACATACACCTTCGTGCCTAATTTTGTCTCCAGAATTTGTCGAACCCGGGTTCCAACAAGTTTGATTTTCTCTCCTTTAGATCCGATAATGATACGCTTTTGATTCTCACTCTCCATCCAAATTAATGCATGAAGATGCAGCACAGACCTCTGCAGTTGATATTTTTCAACTTGTATAGCGCATGAATATGGCAACTCCTCGCCATAATGACGGAATACCTGTTCTCGGATCAACTCTGATGCAAAAAAAACATCGTCCTGATCGGTAACAAAATCAGAGGGAAAGAGAGGCGGACCTTTCGGAATATGCTTAGATATGACGGACTTGAGCCGGTCAATATTCAGTGCCTTTTGAGCTGAAATCGGAACAATTTCTGTAGACCCGGTCACTTGTGCTATTTCGCTGATCACGGGTAATAGTCGGTCTTTCCTGGCCAAGAGATCGATTTTTGTTATGACAACGATACTATTCAGTTTTTCCGACTGAATTCGCCGCCAAACTGGAAGATCTTGGGGGTGCCAACCTCGACTTTCAACTAGAAACAGGACAAGATCAACACCCATAATTCCAGCGACCGCGACTTTTTGTATCGCACGGTCCACCAATTGTTTTGACTGGGTTGAAAACCCTGGCGTATCAATGAAAACATACTGACAATCGGGTTCGCTCAATACACCAAGAATTCGATGACGGGTTGTATTGGCTTTTCTTGAAGTGATACTGACTTTCTGACCGAGAAATTTGTTTAGCAATGTTGATTTGCCAACGTTTGGGCGTCCCGCAATAGCGATCATACCCGAACGGAATTCTGAGTCAATCGGTTCGCCTGCAGAGTAATTCATAGGCTCGTCCAGCTGCAACTTGCTGTGCTTCCTTGACTGTTTGTCCCGTACCGGAAATGGGCTGTCTCAACATCTCAATATGGCATTGAACCGTAAAGACAGGTTCGTGATCCCTGCCTTGAACTTCAATCGTCTCGTATCGTGGTACACTCTGGCTTCGGCTTTGTAGATATTCTTGTAGCAGTGATTTGAAGTTTGTATGTGCAGCAACGCTTACATCTTTTAGTAGTGATGAAAAGTGTCGATAAAAAAATTCAGTTGCCGCAGACATTCCGCCGTCGAGGTAAACAGCTCCAATCAAAGCTTCCACGGTATTCGCCAGCAAATTCTGCCAGGCTCTCTTGTTTGACTTGACAAACCCCTTGTCGACAACTATGAAGTCGCCAATTTTCATGCGTTTAGCGACACTAAATAGCGCTTGGTGATTGTTGACGATTCCGATTCGTTTTAACGTCAATTCACCTTCTGAAGCATCTGGAAGGCTTTCGAATAAATAGCTGGAAACGATTGCTGAAAGTATTCCATCGCCCAGAAACTCCAGCGTTTCGTAGTGTGGTCCATCAGCACTACGATGTGTCAATGCACGCTGAAGCAAGCTTGGATCGTTGAATGAATAACCAAGAATTTCAGTTAGACTGTTGATCCGATTCGTATTCACAAGAAACTGTTGGCAGTTATTCGATCGCTGCCGCGATTCGGTTCCAGTCTACTCCCCTATCCCCTGAAGAATTCCAACTAAACCATATGAAAAACGCCCGTCCAATGATGTTTTCATCTGGTACGAATCCCCAAACCCGGCTATCGTTACTGTAGTCTCTATTGTCTCCCAAAACAAAATAGGAATCCTCCGGCACCTTGAACACCAAGGGTCGGGAAGACCGTCTGTCGTCATGAAGTATCCGGTGAGATTCTCCATCGGCGAATGACTCTCTGAGCAACTGTGTCTGTGTTTTACGGTTAGGACCCGAATCGATAACAAATTCACCACTCAAATCTTGTTCGACGATTCTCCCGTTCACCGTTACTTGCTTATTCTCGTATACGATAGAGTCTCCCGGCAGTCCGACTACTCGTTTAATGAAGTTAACTGACTCGTTATGCGGAAATCGAAAAACCATGACATCGCCGTAGTCAGGTTCATCCATGTTCAATATTTTTTTATTCAGTACTGGCAATCGAATTCCGTATTCGTACTTGTTGACCAGTATGAAGTCACCAACTTCCAGCGTTGGAAGCATGGAACCGGAAGGAATTCTGAAAGGCTCAACAACAAACGAGCGTAATACAAAGACAATCAGCAATACTGGGAAAAATACACGCGCATACTCAACAATCCAACTCAACCGACCGCGCGATACAGTTTCATACCGAACTGAAATTACGTGCCTTTTTAACAGTCGCCAAATTATGTCAATCAACCAGATTGCACCGGTTACTGAGACAGCGAGAACTAAAACAAATGTGAAATCGGCTGGAGCGTTCAATTTTTTAATTCAAAAAGGCAGATTCTAAAAAATCGGCTTCAGAAGCCGGGATAAAAAATTTGAATCAAGGTGCAGGAAAAATAATGTTGGGACATATGAAATTATATCTTACCGATCTTTTCAATTGCTCCACAACCAGGATTCGGTTGCTATGGAACTACGATTTTAGATATAGAAATCGGAGGTTTGAAAGATGATTCCAAACAGACACACTGTAGCGACTTCAAAGCCGCGTCAGCGAATCATGTGAGTTGTGGGATTGATGTAGGATTGGCGAGAGCCGTTTGAACAACTTAAACAAAATTCCGTTAGCATTTAACAGAGCTAACTTTCAACGTCAATTCCTGATTTCGATGGATTCTCCGATTACACGTACTGTATCGAACGGAACTTCACCAACGACAGTTACCTGATAACCGTCAATCACTCGACCGTAAGCGTTTACCGCACCCAATTGACTGGAACCAACAAAGTATCCGTCAGGTTTATCCTGATTCAGTTTCTGCATGAATAGTGACACAGTTGCTAAATCATCTGTAAAAACTATTTGTTCTTTCTCGTCTTCTTCTGACTGAGTGCGAACATGCTTGACTTTTTTAAATCCATCGGGAAGCATTGTTACGGTCAGTGGTGTTGACGCATCGGCAACCATTATTTCTCCTGCGCTATCGAAGTTCCAAAGATAGTCTGTTCCTGATTCAGTAGGCAGGAGATCGGAATCATGGATCTCCTCATCGAGCGTTATGTCAACGAATGCGTACCAATCGACCACTTCCTGGTCTTTATTGAACAAGTCAGAGCGTAAAAGTAAACCAGACTCAGCATCTATCCAAAGATTCACACCATAACGATAGGAGTCCTTTGGCATGAATTTCAGTTGGTTTGTCCAACGATTTGCGATTCTTTCTCGCCCGACCATGGTAATCAAGTAGTACTTCTGTAGTTCTGGGACCAATGCCGCATCAATTTTGGGCATTCGGAACAATTGATCGTCCCGAAATTTGAAAAATCCTTCTTTTCGATCTGGAAAATAGCACCACACACCTTTACTATTCCGAACGATTTCCGAACTGTCGCCATTCAGCGATTGAATTCGTTCTTGAAATCCACTGGAACTGACAAAACGATAAACGCGCATAGTCTCCGGTTCCAGCCCATTCGAATAAATGAACGTACCCTTGTAGCTGATTAAATCTGCAGCCTGTGCAGATTTTGACAACAGCACCGATATCGAATCTGCACTATGTGCTTGTACTGGCAGAAGACTCAGCAACACTGAAAGCGGTATCAATATGATGTTCCGCGAGACGATTGAAGTGAACGCTTGGAAGAAATTCAGTTTGAACAAGACTGTAACCTATTGAGGCTAGTTGTTGTAAGAAACCATCCTGGCATAGTTAGACAGTCCATTGATTGAAAATAAACCGGTGAAATCATTGTGTGCCAACAACGTTTCATTGAGGTAATTCGCACTCACAATCTCATGCGCATCCTGACTCGAATGAGCTTGCCATACAAGTGCATCATTCCCCAAGTAAAACGATTCAGCGTAGGACTTCTGTGGGTCTGATAGTTGGGTATCAAAAATCGAGTTTGATACGAATCCGAACACAGCTGCTGCGCTTAATGCTGCAGCCAATCCAAAACCACTAACCCAACTACCCCATCGTTCACGAAAATCTCGTACCCATCCAACATTTGCTTTTCGTTGGCGTTCAAAAGCGAACATAGATGGTGCATCCATGTCTCTCGCTACTTCCGAGATTCCATACACTGATTCAAAATAAGCGGTTGTACATTCACCGCGAATCGCACTGCGAATGAGATGGTACCGCTGCCATCGTTCTTGTAGCAACGGGTCCTCACACAGTTCTTCGATGAGTTCCGGTAAATGTTGTTCGTCGACAACTTCATCGACAAGTGCTGAAATTTTTTCAGACATCAAATTTGCTCCTACTCACGACCGCTTAGATTCCACTGCTCCAGATCTTCATTAATACGTTCTCTTGCCCGGTGAAGTTGTGTTTTCACCGTTCCGAGTTTTGTATGAGTTCGCACAGAAATTTCCTCATAACTGAGGCCTTCAATTTCTCGTAGAATAATGCTCTCTCTCAATTTTGGCGGTAAATTGTCGATGATCTGCGTGACTTTCTGTAAATACTCATTGGCAATACCCTCATCCTCTGGTGTATCTTCATCAACAGCCAGATCATCGATTGTCAGTTGGCTGTCCTCTCCATCCTGTGTGTTGGTATCTAGCTGTTGCAACTTACTGATGGTATAGATATTTCCTGAGCGCGAATTTTTTACTGCCTGGTTGATTACGGTATTGCGTACGATCGTAAAAAGCCATGACGAAAATTTGCTGTCACCGCGAAAATTCTTTAAACCTTTCGAAGCGTTTAACCATACCTCTTGAACAATGTCATTCACCTCAGATGAGTCGATGTACATCTCACGGCATTTTCTGGCCACCCATCTTGAAACCATTCCCTGGTGCTTAGTAAACAGCAGGTTAAATGCAACTTCATCTCCTGTCTTTGCCCTCTTTAGCAGTTCGACCTCAGACAGACTTTCATTACTTTTCATGGAAGTTACATTGCTAGAGTGTGACAGATAATGGGTTCGAATGTTCTATCCAACTGAATCACAAAAGATTCTTCGAAAGGAATGCCGTCGCGAATTAAATGGACTAACATTAATGACTCAATGTCAATAAGGGCTCGCAAGCCCCAATTCAATTAAGCCTCTTTGCGAATTAAGTGCAGAGTAAAACTAATTATAGGTTTTCGAACCTGCAACCTTTAGCGCAAAGGTACTAGGTGGTTCCGAGTCACTGCTTTTGCAATGATTTCTTACAATTTTTTCCGCATCGATATTCTCGAATCTAAAGACTCAGCAGAATTAGACAAGTGCAAAAGCGTACAGACTTGATCGTTGTTGGCAGTGGTCTCGCCGGACTGGCATTTGCACTGAAGTCAGCCAACGCCGGATACAAAATAGCAATCATAACCAAGGAGGCTCTTGCGGAAAATTCCAGCTATTACGCGCAAGGCGGAATTGCCGCGGTATCCAGCATGGAAGACTCCTACGAATCGCATGTTCAGGATACATTGAACGCCGGAGGTGGTCTGTGCAAACACGATGTTGTGGAATTTGTAGTCAAGCAAGGACCTAGTTCAATTGAGTGGCTGGTTCAGAATGGCGTTTCATTCAGTTTACGGGAACGAGAAGGCAATCGACTGAATGAATTTCACCTGACAAAAGAAGGTGGTCATAGCAAACGCCGCGTAGTTCATGCTGCCGACGCGACAGGAAAGAAAGTTGAAAGCACACTGGTCTCGAACATACTGAATCACAAGAACATAGAAGTTCATGAAAACTACATCGCAATCGAACTGATTACCCAGTCGAAACTGGAACCTTCAGCGACAGACTGCTGCTTGGGAGTCTATGTGCTGAATATTAAGGAAGAACAAGTCTTCACTTTCATTTCGGACGCGGTCATTCTGGCGACGGGAGGTGCATCAAAATCCTACGTCTACACCAGCAACCCTGACACATCGACTGGTGACGGTATTGCAATGGCATGGCGTGCTGGCTGCACAGTTGCAAATATGGAGTTTGTTCAGTTTCACCCGACTTGTCTATTTCACCCTCATGCAAAGTCATTTCTGATTTCTGAAACCGTTCGGGGTGAAGGTGGAAAATTGATTTTGCCCGATGGTTCAGCATTTATGCACAAATACGACCCTCGCGAAGAGCTGGCGCCACGTGATATTGTCGCTCGAGCAATCGATCATGAAATGAAGGCCGGCGGTTTAGACTGCATTTACCTCGACATTACCATGAAGTCGAAAGAATTCTTGTATAAGCATTTCCCCAACATTTATCAGAAGTGCCTGAATTTCGGTATCAATATTGCCGAACAACCAATTCCTGTGGTGCCTGCTGCCCACTATACCTGTGGCGGTGTTGAAGTTGACTTGAATGGGAGGACAGATTTACCCGGTCTCTATTGCATTGGAGAAACTGCAAACACGGGTCTGCACGGTGCTAATCGCCTTGCAAGCAATTCTCTGCTAGAGTGCATTGTTTTCGCTGACGTAGCTTCAAAGCACATTATGGAAAATCCAGTTCGATCATCGATCCGTGACGAGTCGATTCCGCTTTGGGATGAAAGTCAGGTCTCAGACCCAAATGAACTAATTGTAGTGGCCCATAACTGGGAAGAACTTAGGCGATTCATGTGGAACTACGTCGGAATCGTTCGCACCACCAAAAGACTTCAGCGAGCGCTACGCAGAGTTCTGATGTTAGGTGAAGAAGTTCACGAGTTTTACAGTCAGTTTCGGGTCAACCGCGATCTTATTGAACTCAGAAATCTAATTCAAGTTGCGGAAATCATTGTTCGGTCGGCACTGGCCAGAAAGGAAAGTCGGGGGTTACACTTTGTACTTGACTACCCGGAAACTGCTGATCAGGCAACCAGCACAGTACTTGTCAAATCTTCAGAAACTCCAAAAGCTAGAAGTGGGTAGCTGGAGCTAGATCAATCCCCATAACCAGGGCACCACATCTTGCTGTCGACCAACTCTTCAATTGAGCAATCCAAGTCACACCCTGTTAAGTTCTGATCAACAGCGACATTGGCAACTGCAATCGCGACTTCTCTACTTAGTTTTCTAATACTATCCAATGGCGGCAAGATTGAGGTGCCGGGTACCTCAACACCCTCTTTCGCGTGACCAATAACGTTGGCAACAACAGTCAGCATTTCATCGGTGACTTTTTTCGCTTTAATCGCACTCAAGCCTAGCCCAATACCTGGAAATGCATAAGCGTTATTGCATTGAGCTATTTCATAACTGACCCCGTTTAGTGACACCTGGTCAAACGGACTGCCAGTTGCAACGATTGCCCGTCCGTTCGTCCATCTCAGAATATCTTCCGGATAGGCTTCAGTTTTCGAAGTAGGATTAGACAATGGGAAAATACACGGTCTAGTGCAAACTTTGGTCATTTCTCGAACAATTTCCTCGGAAAAATAACCAGACTGTCCAGAAACCCCTATAAGAACATCGGGGTGAACATTCCTGACAACGTCCAACAGTTGAAAATCACCATTCCAGTCTACCAATCGATCACGCGGCTGAGCAAATGGAATTTGCTGTGGTCGAAGGTTGGGAGAATCGCTTCGAATCAAGCCCTTGCTGTTTAACATACAAATCCTGCGCCGAGCCGATTCCTCTTCCATTCCCTTTCTCATCATGTCTTGAACAATCCCATGTGCAATTCCCGTACCAGCAGCCCCGGCTCCGGCAATTACGATCGTTGAATCAGTCAAAGACCGTCCAGTTACACGACTCGCAGCAATTAGAGAACCGACGGTAATTGCGGCTGTTCCTTGTATGTCGTCGTTGAAGCAACACAAGCGATCAACGTATTTATCCAAAAGACGCAGTGAATTTGATGCTCCAAAGTCTTCAAATTGAACCACTGCATGCGGCCACTTCCTGTGAATTGAACTAAGCACAAGCTCAACAAAATCATCATATTCCTGACCGCGAATGCGAGCATGCTTCCAACCCACGTAAAAATTACTTTCCAAAAGTTTGTTATTATTGGTTCCAACATCCAAAACGACAGGCAAGGTAACCTTTGGATCGATACCACCCAAGGCAGAATACAGGCTCAATTTGCCAATCGGTATTCCCATGCCTCCGACACCCTGATCCCCAATTCCCAATATTGCCTCGCCATCAGTCATCACAATGACTTCAACATCATCGTTCACCACGTTTTCGAGAATTTCATCCATGAATTCTCTTTCCGGATAGTTAAGAAAAAGGCCAAAAGGTTTTCTGTAAATTTCCGAAAACAATTCACAGGCATTACCAACCGTCGGCGTATAAATTACTGGCAGCATACTGGCAGCGTGCTGTATGATCAGTTCATAGAAAAGAGTTTCATTAATCGTCTGCAACTGTCGCAGAAAAATATGTTTTTCGAGATCGGAGTCCTTGGCAGCATAGGCTTTATAGGCTCTATTGACTTGTGCGGATAACTCTTCCTGGCTGTAAGGGACCATTCCCAGTAAACCGCCTTCTATTCTTTCTTTTCGTGTGAATGCGGTACCTTTATTCAACTCAGGCAACTCAAGCCATAGTCTCCCACCTTTCAATTCTTTAGGAACTTTCGCCATGATATCGCCCTTCAGTTAATATGTAGCATTGCTTTAATAATACTATTGAATCTATTGTTATCACGAGGTAATTCCTGATTCAGAAGCCAACTATTGAGATCATTGTGATCCTGTTCGACAAACTCTTTAAACAATTGAATTTCTTCTTGTGAAAGCGAATCGTAATGTTCGTCAATGTAACGATAGAGCAGTAGTTCAAGTTCGCGCGTGCCTCTTCTGCAACGCCAGAGGAGTCGATTTTTCTGAATGTCTTTATCGACTATCGAACCTGTCACGAACGTGTCGCAATCAACTTTTTGATTTCGGCGATCGCTTTGCCCGGATTTAGATGTTTAGGACAAGTATTGGTACAGTTCATAATCGTATGGCAACGATACAGTCTGAACGGATCTTCCAATTCATCAAGCCGTTCACCGACAGCTTCATCTCGACTGTCAGCTATCCAACGATACGCCTGTAGAAGAACCGCGGGTCCAAGGTAACGATCACTATTCCACCAATAACTTGGACAACTGGTCGAACAGCAAGCGCACAGAATACATTCATAGAGGCCGTCAAGTTTCTCGCGTTCTTCAACTGATTGAAGGTTCTCCCGTCCGGCTGAGGGTGGGGATCGTTTTTGAATCCAGGGCTTGATGGATGCATATTGTGCATAGAAATGCGTCATATCAGGCACCAAATCTTTTAGCACTGGCAAATGTGGCAACGGGTAAATCTTGACAGTGGACCTGATCTCCTCAATTGGTTTGATGCAGGCAAGCGTATTGGTACCATCAATGTTCATGGCGCAGGAGCCGCAGATTCCCTCACGGCATGATCTTCGAAATGTAAGCGTTGAATCGACTTCATTTTTGATCTTGATCAATGCATCCAACACCATGCGTCCGCAATTGTCCAAGTCCAACTCGTAGGTATCCATGGTGGGATTGGCATCACCATCTGGATTCCAACGGTAGATCTTGAATTTCTTGAGTCGGTTAGACTTCTTTTCAACCGAATAGGTACGGCCTCGACCGACTACTGAATTTTTTGGAAGTGATAGTTTTGCCATAACTGCATACTACTCGGCTAATACACTCGCGCCTTTGGAGCGACAAGCTGAACATCTTCGGTTAATGTATACAGGTGAACGGGACGATACTCCAATGAAACTTCACCAAATTCGCTTAACCAGGAAAGGGTGTGTTTCATCCAATGTTCATCATCTCTGTCAGGATAGTCTTCTCTTGCATGTGCACCGCGACTTTCCGTGCGATTAGCAGCTGAATAAATTGTAACCAGTGACTGTCGAAGTAAATTATCTAGTTCAAGCGTTTCTACCAAGTCAGTATTCCATATCATTGATCGATCTGACACTGCAACGTCTTTCAACTTCTCCCAAACGCCAAATACTTTTTCTTTTCCTTCATCCAGTAACTCCTGCGTACGAAACACCGCACAGTGTCGCTGCATGATTCTCTGCATCTCAAGTCGAATTTCTGCCGTGCGTATTGAGCCTTCGTTGTATCGCATGCGATCAAATCGATCGACAGCAGGTGATTCAATATTTCTTGGAAGAGATCGGCGCCGTTCATCTTTTTTCAGTAGATCTTTAGCGCGTAGAGCGGCAGCACGACCAAATACAACCAGGTCAAGAAGTGAATTTGATCCGAGTCGATTGGCCCCATGAACAGAGACACAACCTGTTTCACCGATTGCCATCAAACCTGGAATCACATAATCGTAGTCACCGCTTTTTTTGTTTACAACTTCAGCTTTAAAGTTTGTCGGAATACCGCCCATGTTGTAGTGCACAGTCGGAATTACGGGAATTGGTTCGCGGGTAGCATCGACGCCGGCAAATATTTTGGAGGTTTCTGTAATACCGGGAAGCCGTTCTTTGATCACGTCTGGTCCCAAGTGTTCAAGATGCAGATGAATGTGATCAGCTTCTGAACCGACACCACGGCCGGCATTTATTTCCATCGTCATGGAACGACTTACTACGTCCCTTGATGCCAGATCTTTGGCATTGGGAGCATAGCGTTCCATAAATCTCTCGCCATCCGAGTTTGTCAGATAGCCACCTTCGCCTCTCGCACCTTCAGTAATCAGACATCCGGAGCCATAAATTCCAGTTGGATGAAACTGTACAAATTCCATATCCTGCAAAGGCAACCCGGCACGTAAAATCATCGCATTTCCATCACCGGTACAAGTATGTGCCGATGTGCATGAAAAGTACGCACGTCCATAACCACCCGTGGCAAGAATTACAATCTTTGCCTGAAATCGATGCAATGTGCCCTGTTCAAGATTCCAGGCCAATACACCACGACACTCGTCATTGTCCATTAACAGATCAAGCGCAAAGTATTCCAGGTAAAACTCGGCACGATGCTTGAGAGCCTGTTGATATAGGGTGTGAAGCATAGCGTGTCCGGTGCGGTCGGCTGCTGCGCAAGTTCGCATCGCCTGGCCTTCACCGTAGTGAGTTGTCATACCACCAAACGCGCGCTGATAAATGCGTCCGTCTTCAGTTCGAGAAAAAGGTACACCGTAATGCTCCAGTTCAACAACCGCATCAGGCGCTTCCCGACACATATACTCAATCGCGTCCTGATCACCCAGCCAATCCGACCCTTTGACAGTGTCGTACATGTGCCAACGCCAGTCATCTTCGCTCATGTTTCCGAGCGCTGCACTGATTCCACCTTGTGCAGCAACAGTGTGGCTGCGGGTAGGAAAAACCTTAGTTATGCAGGCGGTAGAAAGGTTTTCAAAAGCACAGCCAAATGTTGCTCTAAGACCTGCGCCGCCAGCACCGACTACGACGACATCGTAACTGTGATCAATAATCTTATAGGCGCTGATACTCACTTGACGATCACCCCAGCGCCACTTGTAAGATTGAGATGGTACTCAAAATGACCAGAATGGCTGAAAAGGCTTTAACTGCCAATATGGAAAAAATCTTGAATCCCTCGTGGCGAACGTAATCTTCCAATACAACCTGTATGCCCAATTGTGTGTGGTAGAAAAGCGAAACAATAAAGGCAATCAACATGGTCGAAGTTATTGGAGATGCAAACCATGTGTAAATTTCCTCCATGCAAGGACCGCTCAGTCTGGCGACTGAATAAGTGAACCATAAAGTCAATGGAATCAAAGCAAGGGCTGTGAGACGCTGCCACCACCAATGAGCAGATCCTTCCTTGGCAGATCCATGGCCCAAAACTTTTGCGAGTGGAGAACGGTAATTCATGCGAACTCTAACTGCAGGCTGTGTACCCAACAGTCCAAACAATGACTGTCAATGTCAAAGACCCAATAATGACACCCCATCCACTTCGATAGACCTGTTCCAGTTCAAGTCCGCGCCCGACATCCCAAAACAGATGTCGAATTCCATTACAAAGATGAAAAAATAGCGCAAGCGTCCAAAGAAACAGAATCAGCCTACCCCAAAAGCCTGACAACCACTGTATTGATGCTTCAAAAAACTCCCGGTCATAGGCGATCGCAAAGAGTTCTATAGTCAGTACAATCGCACTGACTCCCAAGCCAACTCCGGTAATTCTGTGCATAATCGACAGCACAGAAGTGAGTTGTGGCCGATAAATCTGAATATGGGGTGAAACGGGGCGTTTCGCGGAATCCATAAGGTCTACTGGGGAAAGTGGAAATACAGGATCTTACATAGAACGATCAGAAGTCAATGCACCGACCGTTTATTTCCCAATCACCGTAGCGAGTCGGGTCAACAGTTTGAGATTCAGTCTGTTCGGTACTCGGTTCAGTATGATCTTTAGGAGACAGTGTCTCATTCCTTTTGTCTTGAACCTCTGTTTTGTCAGTAAATGGTACTGTTTCAGGCAAAATCTGTCCCCCTTTCTACGCTAATATTTTATTTTATCTGGGTTCAATTACTGCAATGGTTGCACTGGTTGTATGAATATTCGTTTCTGAAAATTGGTGATTGGGAGAAGCTTACACTTTTAACAGGTATACAATCCTTCGGGCGGGCACTGGATTCTCAATCCGCGTCAGACTAACCGGCGTTAGAACAGTAAGCAATAACCGTCTACTTCAATCCTGTTTGGTATCCGGATTACCTGCTGCTAATCTAAATTGCCTTCCTTACCCCTTGTCGAGCCGATTCCATCAAAGAATTTACTTCAATCCTAATCATGGATATTGTATGGGTACTGGTGATTTGCCATAATCATCCCAATATCAATAGAAGGTTCCTCAACATTATTCTACCCAGCGTAAATTGAACGATGAACAATGATTTGAATACAAAGAACTTCAATCTATTTGCTCTCAGTGAGATGAGCGTCATTGAAGTTTCGGGAGATGATTCAGCATCTTTCTTTCAACGATTGCTGACTTCAGACATTTCGGAAGTAACACCGAATCAATCCCAATTTTCTGCGCTTCTAAATCCCAAGGGGCGTGTCATCGCAAATTTTCTGCTGACTATGCGAAATGACCGGTTCTATATCGTCGTTGACAAAGAACTGGTTGACTCTTTAGTAAAACGTTTGAGACTATACGTACTTCGCGCAAAGGTTAATATAAATTTGGAGCCTGGTCTTGGTTTTTTCGGTTGCCGTCAACTTTCAGAAATCAGTGAATCAGAATTGCCGAAGTCAGTACTGGAAACACAAACGATTGATGAGTTTACTGTAGTAAAGATGCCTGGTATTGAAATGCGATTTGGAATACTCACCGATTCATCTCACACTGAAGTATTTGACCAGCCTTCTGATAGTGAATTTTGGCAGTTACAAGAAATTAATGCGGGTATTCCATGGCTCAATCAGCACACCAGTGAAAATTTGATTGCACAAGCCATCAATCTTGATTTGATCGGTGGTGTCAGTTGGACTAAGGGCTGTTACCCTGGACAAGAAATAGTCGCGAGACTGCATTATCGAGGTGGGATCAATCGGAGAATGGTAAGTGCACGCAGCAGCGCAGAATCAAAACCGGTCCCTGGTACTGAAATATCCTGTCCGGATCTTCCCGGTAATCAGACTGGAACTGTAGTCAATTTTGTCATTGATGCTGACTCCAATCAGGCCAGCATGCTGATTTCCGTACCAATTAAATTTATCGGTCAGGAAAATCTGCTGCTTTCAGATACTCATCCGCTAGAGCTTCAAATTGAGCGTCTTCCCTATTCAATTCCTGAGTTGGAAAACACAAAATCTGTCGGACAACAAGCAGAATGAATCGTCGGCAGATGGCCAACGCAATTCGTCAAGGACATCGATAAAACTTGAATGCTTGTGTTTCGGAGTGTGAGTATTGGCAGGGAGCGGGTTATGGCAAGTCTTACCGTTTCTTTCGAGCGTATGCGTCGCAATCCCTCCATGAGTATTTTGTTGGGTCGCGCACCATTTCCCGTAAAGCATCAGCGTCTTGATAGGGATGCGATAATTCGGATGTGACCACGTTATCAAACCAACCGCTCAATCCGCCCATAGCAAGCGAAAAATAGTCGATAGGCGATTTTGGTAAATGCCGTATGGCAAAAAAGTCCACTTTATCGATCTCCGCTCCTACTCTTTCGAGAATGAAGTATGTGGTACAGTCTGCGCGCTTTTCCATGACCGCGCTTGTATCGCCGTTAAACCCATCGTTCCAAATCCAATGTGAAAGCTCGTGAGCGAGAACAGCAAACCGTTCGTTTTCGTTGAGCTCCCACATGAGACTCGCGTCCACCACTATTCTTGCGGGAGCGTGTTCTGTCGGCCGCAAATAATACGCATTTGGGCCGTTGATAGAAGGGGTTGATTCGTTGTATTGGAGTACTGGCGGCGTTCCGTATCGAGAATCACCAATTTCCCAGAGCATAATCATCACGTGGGATTTGGTTGTCTCGTAGTGTGATTCAATCTGCCCCCCATGCGTAAGGGCAGAAACTCCAATAATCGTAACCGCAATAGCCCCTGAAAAAGTTTGGTTGAATGCCCTACAGAAACTTTTACGCATTCTCGGCAGCCTTCTCCGTCTTGCGTTACATTAAGTATGTGAACAGCAAAAAGAATTATTCCGAGTTGTTGATGACCGGTCTCGAATACTCTACAGCCTTATCGGTTTCCACCACGCGGTAAAACACTTCGCCTTCTTTAACATATCCAAGTTCCACTCTGGCCCTTTCTTCCATGGACTCCTCGGCATTTTTGAGGTCCAAAATTTCAGCCACCAATTTCTGATTTCTCTTTCTTAAGCCCTCAATGTGAGCGTCCTCGGCTGCAATCAACGCTTCTGTTTCCTTCAGTGTTTTCACTGAATTCTTCCCAAACCAGAATGTGTACTGCAGTCCAGCAGCGACCACGAGCAAAGCTCCAATGATCAGCACTCGTTTGTTTAACTTGAACACGACACCAGGATGTCACCCGGAGATGCCAGCATAAACCACCTGATCTCCAAGTTGAGATTCTATTTTCAAAAGCCGATTATATTTTGTGGTACGATCGGACCTGCAAGGTGCCCCTGATTTTATTTGTCCAGCCGCTGTCGCAACGGACAGGTCAGCGATGATGCTATCCTCAGTTTCTCCGGAGCGATGAGAAATCATCACTCCATACTTTGCCTTTTGTGCGACAGAAATCGTCTGCAGTGTTTCTGTAACCGTACCAATCTGATTGAGCTTGACAAGGATCGCATTGGCAACAGACTGATCGATGCCTGATTGAAGCGTATTCGCATCAGTAACAAATAAATCATCACCGACCAGTTGTACTCGATCACCAATCAGTTTGGTTAACTCTGCCCAACCCTGCCAATCCTCCTCGGCCATACCATCTTCGATTGACACAATCGGAAAACGACTGGTCCATTCGGCCAGACGATCAGCTAACTCTATACTGCTGAAATGCTGATCTTCTGAACTGAAATAATAACCATCATCAGAGACCAGCTCCGAACTTGCAACATCAAGTGCAATCGCGACCTCAGTCTGTGGGTCGTAGCCTGCTTTTCCCACTGCCTCCATTACGAAATTCAATGCATGTTCATTCGAATCGAGATTAGGCGCAAACCCACCCTCATCGCCGACTGCTGTACTGTACCCTTGTGAATCCAATAGCTTCCGCAATGTGTGATAGACTTCAACGCCTACTTGCAGCGCCTCACGAAAATTTGTGGCACATTGTGGCACTACCATGAACTCCTGAACATCAATGTTGTTGTTGGCATGAGCTCCGCCATTCAGGATGTTGAAATACGGTACTGGTAAGGTTACAGCCTCATCACCACCTAGTTGTCGATACAAAGGAACTCGGAGTGAATTAGCCGCAGCACGGGCAACTGCCATCGAGACTGCTAGAATTGCGTTCGCACCTAGTCTGGATTTCTTGTCGGTTCCATCAAGTTCGATCATTAAATGATCAACAGCGGCTTGATCGAAAGGTGACATTCCACACAATTGCTGGGCAATTTCTGTATTGACGTTTTTCACTGCGGACAATACGCCTTTTCCAAGGTAACGACTGGGAACCTTGTCCCGTAGTTCTAAAGCTTCTCTGATACCAGTTGATGCTCCGGAGGGTACCGCAGCGGTCCCAATAGTGCCGTCGCTCAGATAAACTTCGGCTTCCACGGTGGGATTACCGCGCGAATCCAGAATTTCATACCCACAAATACGTGAAATTGTTGGTGAAGTCACTAGTGCCACTTCCCAGTTAGACTAAATTTCAGAAATCGTATTCTTAACAACATAATCAATCGCTTTCAAGTCTCCAAGTAACCGTTCCAACTCTGCAAGAGGCCATGAGTTCGGGCCGTCGCTAGGCGCTGATTCCGGATTGGGATGTGTTTCCATAAACAGGCCCGCAACTCCGCACCCAAGAGCAGCACGCGCCAAAGCCGGAACGAATTCGCGCTGTCCGCCCGATTTGCCATTGCTACCACCAGGCAACTGCACTGAATGCGTCGCATCAAAAACGACCGGACACTTGGTTTTTCGAAGTATCTGAAGTGACCGCATGTCGACCACCAAATTGTTGTACCCGTAACTTGAGCCTCGTTCACAAACTAAAATCCGGTCGCTACCCCCTGCACTCACAGCCTTGTCAACGACATGAACCATTTCCTGCGGTGAAAGAAACTGTGCCTTTTTGATGTTGACCAGTCTTCCGGATTTTGCAGCCGCTGTGATGAGATCAGTTTGACGGCACAAAAATGCTGGAGTCTGAATCACATCAACGTAATCTGCTGCTGTTGATGCTTCTTCCGGCGAATGAACATCCGTTAATACCTGAACGCCAATTTCCTGACGAACTTTCGATAATATTTGAAGTCCCTGATGAATACCAGGACCTCGAAATGAATCGATAGATGTTCGGTTTGCCTTGTCATATGAGGATTTGTAGACAAATGGTATGTCTAGATTACGGCAGATGTTTCTGATTTCACCTGCTGTGTCAAGTGCGAAGCCTTCGGACTCAATAACACACGGACCGGAAAACAAGAAAAACGGTCGGTCGTTCCCGACTGAAACATTGTCAATTTTCAAACCATTGCAGCCCGTTTAGGCATCGGTATGGACGACTTCTTACTTTCCAGTATGGATTCAACGAAATGTTTAAATAATGGATGTCCTTTGCGCGGAGTTGAAGTGAATTCTGGATGAAACTGACATCCAACAAACCATTTGTGCGATGGCAATTCAATCACTTCGACCAGGTCATCCACTGAAACGCCTGAAAAATTCATGCCGGCATCGTTAAACTGCTTTTGATAACTGTTATTGAACTCAAAGCGGTGTCGGTGCCGTTCCTTGATTTTGTCTTCCCCATAAATAGAACGTACCAGTGAGTTACCCGCTAGCTTCGCTTCCTGCGCGCCAAGCCTCAAAGTGCCGCCGAGTCCGTCATTTTCCCCTCTCGTTTCCACCTCCCCGGTAAGTGTTTGCCATTCAGTCACCAGTGCAATTACAGGATGAGGAGTGTTGGGGTCAAATTCAGTACTATTGGCATTCTCCAGTTTAAGGACGTTACGAGCAAACTCAATGGCGGCAATTTGCATGCCTAGGCAGATACCCAGATAGGGCACATTATTCACCCGAGCATATTCGACAGCAGCTATTTTGCCATCGGTACCTCTTTGCCCAAAACCACCTGGAACAACGATCCCATCGGCTTGATCAAGGATTCCAACGCCCTCTTTCTCAACTGTTTCTGCATCGATATATTTTATTTCAATGCGAGTACGCGTCCTCATACCGGCATGTCGAAATGCTTCAGCCAAAGATTTATAGCAATCGGCAATCTCCATATACTTGCCAACAAAAGCTATTTCTAGTGAATCGGTTAAATTGCTGCTTCGGTCAACTACATCACGCCATTCGGATAGATCAATTGAGTCAGCCTTCAATTTCAGTTTTTCAACAATTAGACTGTCGACACCCTGTTCATGAAAGAGCTGTGGGATTGAATAAATGTTGTTCACAGTGAGCGCCGATATAACTGAATTTTCTGAAACGTTGGTAAACAGTGCGATTTTTTGACGCTCTGCATCAGGAATTTCAATTTCAGTGCGACATAACAAAATATCAGGTTGGATACCAATGCTACGCAACTCTTTAACTGAATGTTGAGTCGGTTTGGTTTTTATTTCCCCTGCATAATCGAGTTTCGGCAACAAAGTCAGGTGCACAAATAGCGTATTTTCTGTACCGAGTTCCATGCGCATCTGACGAATGGTTTCAAGGAATGGGAGTGATTCAATATCACCGACCGTACCACCAATTTCTACAAATACAACTTCGTGGTCACCGGCTCCTTCAAAAATACACGTCCTGATCTCATCGACAATATGAGGAATGACCTGTACAGTTTTTCCCAGATAGTCACCCTGTCTCTCTCGGCGAATGACGCGTTCATATACCCTGCCAGTCGTAAAGTTGTTCGCCTGGCGCATGGGAACATTAACAAACCGTTCGTAGTGACCTAGATCAAGGTCTGTTTCTGCACCATCATAAGTGACAAACACCTCGCCATGCTGAAACGGGCTCATCGTACCCGGGTCAACATTAATGTACGGGTCGAGTTTGATTAGCGTGACTGATACATTGCGAGCTTCAAGTAAAGCGGCGAGTGATGCAGATGCGATGCCCTTTCCAAGTGAAGACACCACTCCTCCGGTTACAAATACAAACTTAGGCACTTGTTACTTTGCGCTCAGTCGGAATTCTCAGAGACATGTGTTAAAAGAAGCGAATGAGGAACATTTGCTTCGGACGGAATAATAGGTTACCAGAAAACGCATCAAATTACCAGACAAATTTCAATTTACTTTCGAATTTATTTTGAAGTACATACTTGTACGTCTCATATTCTGTCAATTGAAATTGAAATTCCAGGTTCATTTTTAACAGCTTTGAATCGACCAGATATGAGCCAGGGCACGACTGCGACCAGCTCATCCTGACAATAGATCAATGGCAGTTGATTTCGTTCCCATGGTGGAATTAAGTGCTGTTGAAACAACTTCTTAAGTGAACTTGAATGCGCTCGGTCAGGAAGCTTGATGCGCTCGGCTCCGGTTCGAAATCGAACAGTCACACCACCCGCTAACTTTTCTGCACTCAAGCCTGATTTCCTGACCAGCTTGGGCACCAACTTTAGACCTGCCTGTTCCAGGATCAATGGTTTGGTTAAATCCCACTCGACTGGATCAAGCCGACAGGTGCTTTTTACCGTACGTGCAAGATAAAGAACGTTCTGATAACGATAGATACACCGGTTCGACCATGTAAGTTCAGCAAATTCTTTGTCGAGAAACAAAGCTGTACTGATAAACTCATTCAGTGCAGTTCGTCCTGGTTCGCTTTTTAAGTTCTCTCGTGCCCAGTATCGGAGCAGATTTACCTGTCGAGATTGATCCAGATTTTGCAGTTGACAAACATTCAACTGACTTCCAATACTCAAAAATCCCCTCCCTTCAGTACGACAGGCTTCAGTATCCAGTTTTGCCAGTGCATCAAGTAAGTGACGGGATTGTGTGAGTTGCTCAGTCGCTTTATGGATTTGCTGCACCGCGGCGGGCCACCTTTCGCTGAGCGATGAAAGCACGACGTGACGCAGATAATTTCGATCGTAGCCGACATCCAGATTGCTCGGATCATCGATATAAGTCAAATCGTGAACGCTGGCATATTGGACTATCTGTTGTCTGGGGTAAGCTAACAACGGTCTTAATAACCATCCTGAAGCAAAGCGAGTACAAGGTTGAATTGCGGCCAGTCCTCGTGCTCCAGCTCCCCGCATCAGATTGAGCAAGAATGTTTCCGCCTGATCATTCTGGTTGTGAGCAGTCAATAAAAGTTCGTTTTCTCCCAATTGTTGCTTAAACCACTCATATCTACCAGCGCGCGCATCAGACTCACTCGTTCGTTTACGAAATTTTCCAAGATCAAGTCGGGTTGAACGAATTTCAATGCCTAACCTTTTGCAGTAGTTTGCACAGTTTGCAGACCATTCATCCGCGTGAGAGTCTAATCCATGATTGACGTGTAAGGCGACCAGCTGGAAATTGACGGTGTCTTTCAATCGACTCAGAAGGTGTAAAAGAACCGTCGAATCGACACCTCCACTATAAGCAACATATACAGTCGAATCGCCATCGACTTCTGAAATGTTTCTTAGCTCAAGTAATACTTGCTGTGGATCGAGATTCAACGTGATATTTTCAACTGACTGGCAAGAATTCTCCGTAGGATCTGAGTCTTTTATCACGCAAAGCCAATAGTTCATCAATGGATCGATAGGACAAATTCTCAAGGCTGGTTTCTAACTGGTTCTTGATTCTGTTTGCCATATCTTGAACATTCTGGTGAGCACCACCGAGTGGTTCTTTGACAATCACATCTATCAAACCGTGCTTGGCAAGGGCTTGCGATGTGAGGCCCATTACTTCGGCTGCATCCGCAGCTTTACTGACATCTTTCCAGAGAATCGATGCACACCCTTCTGGAGAAATCACTGAATAAACGGCATATTCCAGCATAATAACCTCGTCAGCAATACCAATCGCCAGTGCCCCGCCAGAGCCTCCCTCTCCAATCACAGTGGCAATAACCGGACATTTTGTCCGTATCAGCGATAACATACTTGATGCAATAGCCTGGCTCTGTCCTCGAGATTCAGCATCAAAACCCGGATGAGCGCCCGGGGTGTCAATAAAGGTAAAGATTGGTAGAGAAAACTGCTCAGCAAGCCTGACAATCCTTTGGGCCTTTCGGTATCCTTCCGGTCTCGGCATACCGAAATTTCTTGTGAGTTTTGAATTGGTGTCGCGTCCTTTCTGGTGCCCAATAACTGCAACTCCCCGTTCATTAAAGCGGGCTAAGCCAGCTACAATTGCACGATCATCTGCAAATGCCCGATCGCCATGCAGCTCGTGAAAATCCGTGAATATCCGTTCGATGTAATCAAGTGTGTACGGTCTCATCGGATGTCTGGCAAGCTGGGTGATTTGCCAAGGTGTCAAAGATGAAAAAATCGACTGTTCCAGACTGTCTCTACGTTTTTCAAGCCTTTCGATCTGTTCAGTGAAGTCCACATCGTTTTCACTGTCAAATCGACGAAGCTCTTCAATCTTTTCTTTGATCTCTTCAACCGGTCGTTCGAATTCAAGAAATTTTGACATGTTTGTCTGGGCACTCATCAAACCTATCGCTCAAATTCCAAGCCCTTCAAGAAGGTAGGTGAACATTTGAGTAGTCCACCCGAACTGCTTCATCACCAAGCAACTCGCGCAGGTTGAAAACTAGATCATCAGTGATTGTGACACGCCAGCTTTCGTTCAGTAAGAAATCCATTTTCGTACCATCCTCAGCAGTGTACTCCGCAGACACTTTGTGATGGTGTTCGCCTGATTGTGCCGTCATCAATCTTTTCGCTTCTATGATCGCTTCTGCTTTCGCTTTGCCATATTTTAGTTTCAGTTTCAGCTCCGCCGCCCTACTGCGGCGAATATCTTCGATGGAGGAAATCTGAACTCCTTCCAGTCTCGCTTGTGAGTCGTTTCTGGATTTATCGAACGAACCTCTAACAACAACAATCTGATTAACCTTAATGATTTCACGAAAATTTTTAGAGACATCTGAATAGAGTGCAACAGACAGTCGTCCCGAATCGTCTTCAATTTCAAAGAATGCCGACATCTCGCCGCGTCGTTCAACCAGGGTGCGATTGCAAATGCTACCGGCAGCAAGTATCTGACCCTGTGTCGTCTTATCAATTTCAGCAATACGCTTCACTTTGCCCAGAGTCTTTAGATCATCAGCATAAAGTTCCATTGGATGACCACTCAGGTACATGCCAAGAATTTCATACTCTTTGGCAAGGAGTTGAGCTTTGGACCACACTTTGTTGTTGCCGTGCGAAACCTCGATGTCTTTTACATTACTGTCGTCAAACATACATCGCTGTCCTACTCTCGCATCTTCATTCTGACGTTGAACAACTCCATGAACATACTCAATATTGTTTAGCAGGTCGCCTCTATCTGAGTTAATCCGGTCAAAAGCGCCGGCAAAAATAAGTGCCTCACATGCAATTTTGGTTACGATATTCAGATTGCTTCTCTCGCGAAAATCTGTCAAATCTTTAAACTCTCCGCCCAAACTTCGAGCTTCTACTATCGAATCTACGACTGCTTTTCCGATGCGCTTGACTGCCCCAAGTCCAAATAAAATGTGACCGTCGTCAAGCGCGATGAAGTCATGAACACTACGATTGATATCAGGTGGTAATATTTTTATGCCCTCAGCCTTTGCATCCGCACAGAGTTTGACAATAGTTTTAATATCCCTATCAACGTTCATGAACGCAGCCAGAAAATATGCTCGAAAGTGAGTTTTCAGGTAAGCTGTTCGATAAGCCAACATGGCATAGGCGACTGAGTGAGATTTATTGAATCCGTAGCCACCAAAACTTTCGATCAAATCATAGACGCTTCCGGCAAGCTTCTTTTCATAACCCTTTTCCACTGCACCACTGACGAAACGCTCCCGCTGCTCCTGCATTTCGTGTTTCAGCTTCTTCCCCATTGCTTTGCGGAGCGTATCAGCTTCAGCCAGCGTATAGCCGGACATGATCTGAGCGATTTGCATAACCTGTTCCTGATATAGAATCACTCCGTGAGACTCGTCTAGAACCTCTTTCAGGTCCTGATGCGGTACTTCGTACTCGTGCCTGCTCTGGTTCTCGATATACATCCTGTCCATTTTGTTCTGCAATGGACCCGGTCGAAACAGCGCCAACAACGCCACCAGATCGCTTAAACGACTAGGTCGAATTGAAAGAATCAACCGCTGCATACCACCAGATTCAAGTTGAAATATTCCAGCAGTTCGCCCACTGCTGATGTATTTGTAGGTTGCTTCATCGTCGTTTGGAATGTCGTCTTCTGTCAGCGGTGACATTGCTCCATTCCGATTGCTGTTGATATAGCGTAAAGTCAACGCGATGATTGTTAGAGTCCTGAGCCCAAGAAAATCAAACTTGACAAGGCCGATATCCTCCAAGTCGTCTTTATCAAAGTGTGTAGTGTCGCGGTTGCTATCAGTATCCGCCATCAATGGTGCAAAATCGGTAATTCGAGTCGGTGCAATCACCAGTCCAGCTGGATGTTTGCTGACATTCAGAACTTTACCTTCGAGAACCATCGCACTATCGACTAACTCCTTGATACGATTCTCGTTCTCGTAGCGATTACGCAAATCTGAACTTTTCTTCAATGCCTGCTTAAGTGTGATGTTCAACTCCTCAGGAATTAGCTTAGCCACCTGATCGTAAAAAAGATAGTCAGGTCTTATCGCTCTACCAACATTCTTTACAGCTGCACGAGCAGCCATCGTCTGGTAGGTGATGATCTGAGCGACTCGATCCTGACCATATTGCTCGGTGACGTGTTCAATAACTTTTTCCCGGTCCCAAACGCAAAAGTCAATGTCAAAGTCAGGTGGAGAAATTCGATCTGGTGTCAGAAATCGTTCGAAAATCAAATCATGCTCAATCGGATCTACAGCAGTAATATCAAGACAATAGGCAACTAAAGAACCCGCACCTGAACCTCGCCCTGGACCAACTGAGACACCTTGTGACTTAGCCCACCGAATGATGTCCGAGACAATCAAAAAATACCCTGCAAAATTGGTTGTAATGATGATAGAAATTTCGTGTTCGAGTCTTTCGGTATAACGTTTGTCGAGTTTCCCTTGCAACCGCCTTTCGAGCCCTTCATAACTGGATTTTCGTAAATATTCATTGATATCCATATCTCCTGTTTGAGGACGGTACGGCGGCATGTGTGTGGTTCGATTCAAATCCAACTGGAGATTACATCTTTTGGCAATTTCAAGCGAGTTTTCAACGGCGTCGGGAATGTCCTGATACTTATCGGCAATTTCTTCGGCTGAACAAAAATACTGTTCAGCGGTATGAGAACTACTGAAGGGCTTGTTGACTCCGCCTGTCTGCTGTGCGTGAATCGTAACTTTGAGCTCGTGAAACTCATACTCTTCACGATCTAAAAATCGTGGCTGATGCGTAGCAACCAGAGGTGTTTTAGTCTGGTCAGCAAAATCAAGCACGGCATCGTTATAAATCTCCTCAAACTCTTCGTCTATTCTCGAAATTTCAAGGTAAAAGCGCTGTGGAAAAATTGTCTGAAACTTCTGCAGGACATGACGAGCCTCATCAAATTGATGTTTCAACAAATAGCCCCCTACTTCACCGTGTTGTCCTGCAGATAGCGCAATGAGTCCCCGACATTCAGGTTCCGTCAGCCACGCTGGATTAACTACGATTTGATCATCATGTCTAATTCGCTGATGCGCTTTGGATAGTAGCCGGCTCATTGCCTGAAATCCTTCGAGTGATTGGCATATCAGGACTAACATGAAGGAAGAACTCGGCACCTGGAGACTTTCAATTGCTATCTCAACCCCAAGAATCGGCTTTATCCCGTACTTACGACAAGCCTTGTAAGCTTTAATCGCACTGAACGCATTTTGCCGTTCTGTAATGCCGACCGCGGGCATCTTTAACTGAACCGCACGTGAGACAAGACTGTCGATGCTGATAATGCTATCTGACAGCGAATACTCTGTGTGTACGCGAAGGTGCACGAAGCTCATTAACTCCTCCTAAAATTCAATTTGAGTTTGCTCAAGTTGATTGACCGGTGCAAAAGTTTTTCTGTGAATGGGCGTTGCACCCAATTCAGAAAGAGATTGCAGATGCATTTTTGTGCCATATCCGACATGTCTTTCAAAGCCATAGCCAGGATATTCAACCGCATAGACCTGCATCATTGAATCACGAGTTACCTTGGCAATTATCGATGCTGCTGACACTACCGGTTCATGCAAATCGCCCTGGACAATCGCTTTACCGGGATAATCAATTTCCGGCATATGATTACCGTCAACCAGAACATGATCCGGCCGAATTGTCAAGCCATTGACTGCGCGACGCATTGAAAGCAGTGTCGCTTTTAAAACATTCAATCGATCAATTTCCTCAGCGGTCGCAATTCCTACTGCCCAGCAGGCACAGCTTCGCTTTATTTCCATCTCAAGATCAAGACGAGCTCGATGGCTCAACTTTTTTGAATCAGTCAATCCAGATATTTCCGGCCCTGAAGAAAACAACACCGCTGCCGAAACAACAGGACCTGCTAGAGCACCTCTTCCAGCTTCATCGACTCCAGCGATCAATAAATTGTTCATTGTCCAGCCAATCGAAATATTTCTTGGGCAGCTAATTGATTTGCATTGCACTTTAACTGTTGAGCGATAGAATTGAACTTTTCAAGTATATGGTTGCGATAACCTGTATCACTCATTAGCTTTAGTGTCTCGCGACTGATATTTTCTACCGTGCATTGATTCTGCATGAACTCTGGAATTGTCGGGCCACCGTCAAAGTGATTCAGCATGGAATAATGTCGGGTTTTGCTCAGCACTCTGACCATCCAGTATGTCATCAGTGATACGCGGTAAGACACCACGACTGGCTTTCCACAAAGGGCTGACTCCAGTGCTGCTGTACCTGAAGCGGCGATTACTATGTCAGAAGCCTCAATCACTCCAAGAGAATCGTTTACAACGACTTGTACCGGTAAGTCGATATTCATGCCGCATCGAATATTTTCGAATGTCGTGTGAGTTGATTCACTGGTAAACGGTGCAATAAATTTCAGATTCGGTTTGGTTTTTAAAAGTTCAGTCGCTGTCTGAAGAAAAATAGCTGCCAGTCGTTTGACTTCGTTCGTTCGACTCCCAGGTAGTAGTGCCACAACCCAATCATCTTCATTCAGTCCATACTTCTCTCGGTAGTTTGTGGTGCTTCGAACCGCAATCTGGTCAGCCAGTGGATGCCCTATATATTTGTAGGGAATGCCTGTACGCTCAATTAACTCGCCTTCGAATGGGTAAATTGTCAATAGCTGTGAAACTGCCCGCTTCAGTTTATGAATACGATATCCTCGCCAAGCCCAAACGGTCGGTGCTACATACTGCAGAGTCGGGATACCTGCTTTTCTAAGTCGTTCTTCTATTTTGAGGTTGAAGTCTGGTGCATCGATACCTACAAACACATCTGGTGGATTCTCAAGCAGCGAGTTGACATAGTCTCTTCGAATCTTGAGAATCTTGTGCAGTCGACTGAAAAGTCCCTCAACTCCTAAACTTGCGATATCGTCCAGTTTGTATATCGCTCTTGCACCCTGTTGAATCATTGATGGACCACAGATTCCCGACACCTCTACATCAGGATTCTGCGCTTTCATCGTACAAATCAAATTTGCTGCGATGTTATCGCCAGAAGCTTCTGCGACGACCATAGCAATACGCATCGAAGTCTCACCTGGTGATTAAGGTCAACAAACGAGCATAAAATTTATCCAAACTGTACAGACAGAATTTACAAGAAATTCTGTCTGTACCGAATGACCTAGCGAATGACTCCGCGTTCACTCGTTTCCAAAAAGTTAGCGAACGTCTGAACACATTGATTTTTTCTTGTTTCCTCGTTCAGAGACGCAATCATTTCTTTTGCTTTTTTGCCCTGGAGATACATTCTAAGTACCTCCTTGAGTGCAGATATTGTTGTGTCTTCAAAGCCACGTCGTTTTAATCCCGTGACATTGACATATTTTACGCGTGCCGGATTTCCTTCGCAAAGCACATAAGGTGGGGCATCCCTCCTCAAGACCGTATTGATTCCACTGATTGAGTGAGCACCAACCCTGCACTTTTGATGAACCAGAGTGAACCCGCCAAAAAAGGCGTAGTCTCCCACCGTTACGAAACCGGCAATGTTTGTTCCATTTGCAAATACACAGTTGTCACCGACCTGGCAGTCATGCGCGATATGTGAGTATGACATGATCATGTTGTTGCTGCCGATTCGAGTAGTTCCGCCTGGATCAGTGCCTCGGCTGATCGTAACCATTTCTCGGATGTTGTTCAGATCACCAATTTCGAGCCGCGTTAATTCATCATTGTAAGTATAGGACTGGGGATCTCCACCGAGCACAGCAAATGGGTGGATGCGATTGCTGTGGCCCAGCTTTGTGTGACTGTAAACTACCGAATGGTGACCGAGCCAGCAATTGTCACCAATTTCGACATCCGCTTCAACGATGGCGTAGCTTTCGATTCTTACGTTTTTTCCAATCTTTGCCTTTGGCGAAACAACAGCCGTCGAATCGATCATTTACAGTTCCTGAAATGTGAACAGCAATTCTGCTGAACAAACCAACTGATCTTCAACTTTCGCAGTCGCTGCAGTTTTCCAAAGACGTTTGATCTTACGAAGCGTTCGAGTTTCAATCTGAATCAGGCTACCGGGCAAGACTGGACGCTTAAATCGAACCTTGTCTACGCCTGCGAATAAATAAAGCCTGCTATCATCTGCCTTTGCACCAAGTCCCAAACTTGCCATGATGGCTGATGCCTGCACCATGGATTCCAGAATCAGAACACCGGGAAATATCGGATGATTCGGAAAATGACCCTGAAATACAGGTTCATTCACAGTAACAGCTTTTGTTGCAAGCAACCAATCATCAGCATAATCGATGACACTGTCCACCATCAGCATTGGATAGCGATGAGGCAGAATTTCTCTGATTTCGTTTATAGAAAGTGAGGGCATGACTATCTCTCAACTAAATAATCAAACATTTTGCTCTGTGTTCAGTTCGCCATTCTATACAGTTGAGCCAAAGCACGGTTCCACTTTTTCGCTGCTCGCGCTGGCACAGCAGATGAATACGTTCCAGCCTCTGTTATGGATTTGGTAACCACACTGTTCCCTAGAATTGTGACGTCGTCGACAATGTCAATATTATCACGGATGGCGACATGCCCTCCAATGACACATCTGCGACCTATGGCTGTACTGCCGCCAATACTGACGTTGGCAACAATCAAAGTATTCTCTCCAATTTCAACGTTATGTCCTAGATGGCAGTTGTTGTCCATCCGTACACCGTTGTGTAAGCGAGTTTCTCCGACAGATCCCCGGTCGATCGACGTGCAGGCACCGATGTCTACGTCGTCACCAATAACTAAATCACCAATGTTGCGAATTGGCACCCAACGCGAACCATCCCACTCAAAACTGAAACCTGAAGCACCTAGAACAACACCAGCGGAGAAACGACAATTTCGTCCAATTCTTGTGCGACGGTAAATCGTGGAATTTGCACCGACGCGGCTTTCATCGCCTATTTTGACCTGGTCTTGAACAACCGTACCGGCATCTATGCACGCTTTATCGCCAATTTGAACACTATTACCTAATACGGCATTGGGTCCAATGTATGCCGAATCGTCAATCGCACAATCGATCCCAATTACCGCAGTTTCATGAATGCCCGATTGAAGGCTGTCCGGTGGATGAAGCAGATCCACCACTCGCGAAAATGCAAGGCGCGGCTGCTCTGTAATGATGCAATCTCCGTCGTAATCCTGCTGAAACTGTTCACTGAGAATGACAATGCCCGCCTGAGTGTGGTTTAAATGCCGTGCTTGTGCTGGAGAAGAACAATAACCGATTGATTCGGGTGTCGCATCTCCAAGTTTGGCAACACTTGAAACCGTTGTATCGAGATTACCCCGACCATCGCCTCCAACGAATGTCGCCAGCTCGGCGAGTGTCCACTTTCGGGCCGATTCACTCGCACTCGTCACTGTTGTGAAAGCTCTTCCAGTCGCTCCAAAATGTCGCCAGTAATATCGATTCGAGGACTTGCCCAAACCACTGGACTCTGTACGATCAGATCAAAATTTTCTTCCTTTGCCATTGTCAGAATCACCTCACTGATCAGTGCCTGCAACTCTTCCAGACGTCTATTTCGGTCGAAGTTGTAATCTTCATTCAGGTCGGCAGATGCTCGCTCCAATTCTCTGTCAATTGCTCTTGCCTCTGTTCGCAGCTGGCTGATCTCTGCTCCCGTCAAATTATTTCCTTCGGCATTTGAGAGTTGCTCTTCAAGCTTCCTCAACTCAGTTTGCATATCGAGGAGTTCAGCTTCCCGCGGTGAGTACTTCTGATTTAACTCTTCAAGCGCAATTTTGGCCTGCGGTGCATTGGATACAACCTCGTTGGCGTTGACATAGCCTATTTTAAGAGGCTGATTATTACTATTCTGGGCAACAACAGACTGCTGAAAGAAGACCGCGCTCGTGATCAGTACAAGACTGAAAATAAAATATTGTTTTGGTTTGCTTATCACGTTCGTTTAATCAAAAAAGGTGCCTAAATTAATTTGAAATCTATCGGCTGTATCGCCGGGTTGATCTTTGATTGGGATGGCATAGTGAATGCCAAACGGTCCAATGGGTGAGAGCCATTCAAATCCAATTCCAAATGAACTGCGCATATTCCCGAAGCTGAATTTTTCTCTGGTACCTAGTGCTGTACTCGCCGCGTTATAGACAGAGTCATCAGTGCGTAAAAAAGTACCACCATGGTCAACGAATAGTGCGATTCGCTTGTCATCAATTTCGTCAGACCCAAAGAATGGAAAGAACAGTTCAGCACGGCTAATCATTCTAACATTACCGCCAAGTGAACGAGTAGAGTCACAAGCGATATATGATTGGCCGTCGATTTCTACGGTATCGTCAGATTGAGAATCACTTCGACACAACTGTTTTGCTCCAATCAGACCGCTGTCAAAACCGCGCAATTCCGCAGATCCCGACATATAGTAGTTTCGGTAGAACGGTAGATCATTGCTTGCCACATCCACCTGCGAACTGAGACGCAGCACTGCCTTTTTTCCAATTGGAAAGTAGTGCGAGTAACTCGTCGTTACTGACAAATACTGATTATCACCACCAGATGCCCGCAAACCGGTGTAAAAGTCGCTACCTTCAGTGGCAAAAAAGGCGCGATTTCGGGTATCTCTACGATAACTGATTTCCGCGCTTCCGCCCGTTGTCTCTATACCAGATCCAATGTAATCAGCAACTCGATAGTCCGTTGTTGCTCTTAAAGTTTCTGTAAGAGACAAATCTTCCTGAGAAATATCGAATCCCATTCCGACAACACCTTCCTCGGAAACTGGAAATGCAAAATTCATTCCCGTGGTCAAATAATCAATCTTGTAGATTAGTGCAGTGTCGGAATCGGATGTATCTCGTACGCGGTAGTCAAAGGTAAATCCCCTGGATACTCCGTCCAATGTGTAGTATGGGTTGGTGTAATCGACATTCAACGCTTGCTCAATGTCTCCATACTCGGCTCCGAGGGAAAGTCTCTTACCAGTTCCAAACAGGTTAGTCTGCGAAACACTGAAATTCAAGGTTGCTTTCTCCGTCTCGCTGTAACCAACACCAAACAGCAGTGAACCTGTCAAGCGTTCTTCAACACTCACAACCACGTCTACCTGATTATCAGTACCGGGGACTGGGACAAAGTCCATGTCAACACTGCTGAAGATACCAAGGCGGTTCAATCGATTGCGAGACTGCTGAATTTCTCGCGCTGTATACAAACCGCCTTCCAGCACTCGCATCTCCCTTCGCAATACTTCATCAGTGGTACTGAAGTTTCCACGAAAAGTAATGGTACGGACATAAGTGAGTTTACCAGGTTTGACTACATAGTTCACATCGATTTTTCGCTCATCATCGTGAATCGTCGGTAGTGCGTCAACCTGAGCGCGCCCATAACCCAAATTGGCGAATGAATCCGATATTGCGTTACGCGAATTGCTCACTTCCTCAAATGAGTAAATTTCTTCTTCGGGTTCCTGAATCAGTTTGTCCAGTTCTTCCTGTGGCATAACTTCATCAGAACTAGCGATTGACAACTCACCAAACTTGTACTGAACACCTTCAGTCATCATAATGACAATCATAATTCTGTCATGATCTTCCGTAATGAAGCTATGAGCGGAATCCAATGAAAATTCAATAAACCCTTGATTCAAATAAAGCGTAGATATGGTCTCAAGGTCTGCGCGTAGTTGTTCCCGGTTATAGCGATTATTGCGATTTAAGATACCAAGCGTCTTCTTGTTGGTCAGGGTTATCGCATCCAATATTTCTTCGTCAGAAATCTGATTGTTACCAACCAATTGAATTTCGGAAATCAGGGCAACCTTACCTTCACTGATGACAAAGTTCAATTCAACCCTGTTTCGGTCAAGTGGTGCGACGGACGGTATGATTTGTGCCGAAAAATGACCGACTTCAAAGTACGCACCCCTGAGTTCATCCGTAAAGCTTTCCACCAACTCCGGATTGTAAACATCACCAGCTGCCAAGCCTCCCACTTTAAGGGCATTTTCAATGACTTCATCTTTGATCTTTTTGTTTCCATCAAAGGTGACCACTGCAATTGTCGGTCTTTCCACTACCGACACAATCAGAGTATCTCCATCGCGTAAAAGTTGAACATCGTCGAAGTAACCTGTTTCGAACAGTGCCTGAATCGAGTTGGAAGAAACCAGATCATTCATCTCGTCTCCAACACGTACAGGCAGTGCGACAAAAACCGCACCCGGTGTTACTCTTTGTAATCCCTCGACTTGAATATCTCCAATGATGAAGGTGTCAATGGCCTGAACTGGAAGTGCCAGTACAAAAAGTATCAGTAGCGCGTATTTACGAATGTAGGTCATCTAGGTGCAGCACGAGTACATGATCGTTAGAAAATTCTGGCAAGGTCATTATAAAATGCAAACCCCATCAAACAAATCAACAGGAATAAGCCAATCTGGTTGGCAACGATCAACATTCGTTCAGTTGGTGGTGAACCCGATATTGCTTCATAAGCGTGGAACATTAAGTGCCCACCATCTAGAACTGGAATTGGCAACAGGTTTAAAATTCCCAAACTTACGCTTAGCAGCGCCAGGAAGGTCAAGTAATTGTTTATGCCTGCTTCGGCGGCTTTACCCGCATGTTCTGCGATAGCGATGGGTCCGCCAATTGAATCTGCAGACTGCTGCAAAGTGACCATGCCAGCCAGCATTTTCAACGTGAGTGCCGTAGTGGACCACATGGTCTCAAAACCGCGAGTGAGCGATTCAATAAAGCCATAGCGCAAATTTACGGTCGCATTTGCATCCCGTAACTGCTGCTCGGCATTTACTGCGATGCCGATCTGCTTTACTCTGGTTCCGTTTCGTTCAACGATACGCGGTTCCAATAACACCTCCTGATCGATTCCACCTCTGGAAAATCGAACGTTCAGCACGCGTTCGTTCGTCTGACTGATTAGCCCCACCAGATCATTCCAACTGTTCACTGGTGAATTATTGATACTGATAATTTCATCGCCTGGCTGAAGTCCAGCGGCTTCGGCTGGATAACCCGCAACAGTGCGATCGACGATTGGGCGAATTTGAGGCGTTGCCGGATACATACCAATCACGGTGTCAATGCTGCTGGACTGAAGATCGACTTCTTCGAGATCACCAAAATTTACACTTACTATCCGAACCTCACTATCATTTTCAACACCGTAGACAACGGTCTCCTCACTGATAATCTTGTCCAACAAGTAAAAGTGATGCTCATCCCAGCTTCGATTGGACTTTCCGTCGATTGTCCGAATTTCGTCGCCAACCATTAGCCCTGAATTTGCTGCCAAGCCATTCTCCATCAGTGTGCCGATCACGGGGCGAAGCCCTTCAGTTCCTATCATGAATGTCAGGCCGTACAGAATACCAGCAAGCAGAAAATTTGCCAATGGGCCCGCAGCTACGATCGCAGAACGTTTATACAGTGGCTGACGATTAAATGCCTCCGGCAAATACTCTTCAGGCACTTCCTGCTGGGACTCGTCAAGCATTCGAACATAGCCACCTAGCGGAACTGCTGACACTACAAATTCGGTGTGAGAATTCTTCGGCTGATACCGCCAGATAACTGGACCAAAACCCACAGAAAATCTGAGCACGATTACACCCATCCGTCGTGCAACCCAATAGTGTCCGTACTCATGGAATGTAATCAGCACACCAATTGCGACTACGAAAAACAATACGCTGTTGAAAATTTCAGGCATCAGATAGCTTTTCGAGACTCAATTTTTGAGGTTGCTTTCCTGCAAGCCAGATCCATAAAATTTTTGACCAAGAAAAATTATTCGTCATTGTGATGTGATATTGTCAGTCATTCGCTACTACTCTTGCGAACGCTCGGTAATTTTATACACCCCAGCAACAGTTTCCCAACGAATTGGAACCATGGTAAATTGAAATGTCCGGCATCAGCGGCAAATATTAACATGTGCTCAACTGAAAAACCTTTTTCTTTGCAATGTTTCTGGCTACTCCATCAATATCAATTACTTGTGGGATTGATTCGCAATTCTCGTTACCCATTTCATCCACACAGTGCGCAACAACGGTGTATATGTCGGTAAATCGAATTCTTGATTCAAGGAAAGCTTCCACTGCGACCTCGTTTGCCGCATTCATCACCGCCGGCGCAGTGCCTTCACACCGCGCCACTTCAGCGGCAAGTTTTAGACATGGAAACCGAATGTAGTCTGGGGGTTCAAAACTCATTGCAGACATTTCAAATATATCCAGCTGCTTAGACCCACTTTCTCCGCGCCGTGGCCAAAAAAGTCCAAAAGTTAGTGGGACTCGCATATCGGGTGTTCCCATTTGAGCCAAAACTGAACCATCGATATACTCAACCATTGAATGCACAATACCCTGCGGATGTACAACAACCTGGATCTGATCAGCAGAAGTTTCAAAGAGCCAGCGTGCTTCGATGATTTCCAGTCCCTTGTTCATCATGGTTGCAGAGTCAACTGAAATTTTCGGACCCATATTCCATACCGGGTGAGCGACTGCCTGTTCAGGTGTAACCGCTTGCAAACTGTTTAAATCAATGGTTCTGAAAGGCCCTCCTGATCCAGTCAGCAAAATACGACGAAGGCCGTCAATCGGAAAAAAACACTCATAGCGAGCGCCTGATTTGGACGAGCAGCACTGAAAGATTGCGTTGTGTTCGCTGTCAACCGGCACAATGGTGGTTCCGTGTTTTCGAACCTCATCACGCAACATTGGGCCTAGCATTACGACCGGTTCCTTGTTGGTTATCAAAACCGTGTTGCCATTTTCAATCGCCTTAAGGGTTGGATTTAGACCGGCAGCACCAACAATTGAGGTCACCACAACATCAGCGCTGTATACCTGACTGTCTTCAACCTCGTCATTGTCTACCAATATTTTCGTAGCTTTGGCTTTCCCGTTAAGCCTGCTCCGTAGTTGATCCGATTCCTGTTGACTTCCGACAACTGCATACGAAGGATTGAACTCAATGCATAAACTCGCCAACACATCGCTACCACGACTTGCGGTCAGCGCAAGCACGTCAAATTCATTGGGGTAGCGGCGCACCACATCAAGAGCCTGTTGACCGATACTCCCTGTCGATCCAAGAACTGTCAGTGTTCTGGTCATACCACTGCGCTTAATTAGGCCAAAATGGTTGTCACACACAGTGTATAGACTGGTGCCACCGCAAGGGCACTGTCGATTCTATCCAGAATTCCACCATGTCCTGGGAGAATGGATCCACTGTCTTTGACTCCACAGATACGTTTCTGTAAGCTCAAGTATAAATCTCCGACAACTGAAAACAACGCACACAATAAGAATATCAACGCAAATACAAATATCTGGGAATATTCTTCACTCCAAATAAGTGCACCGCAGATCAGTGCGATAGCCCACACTGCAAGTAACCCTCCAATCAGTCCCTCCCTGGTTTTTCCAGGACTAATATGTGGCGCCAATTTTGATTTACCAAATCGTCTGCCCGCAAAAAATGCTACAGAGTCAGCAACCCCAACCAAAATAATCATTCCCATCAGCCAGAATTTCCCGTTTGGTATCACCATCAGTTGAGCCATTGCAAATACAGCTAGCGAAATGATGGCGAATACGGAAAATTCTGTCAACCACTTGGGCGGTGGCGTAGTTGCTGCATTAATTACCACTACTGTAAAAACGAGCCAAAGTGCTGTACCTACCAAATAAAACAGAATGGCATAGTCTCGGAAGTAGTATAGGGCCAAGGAAAGCGCAATCACCACACACGGATAGATTGCGATACCCAGCTTACCCATTGACTGATACATTTTTGCCCATTCAATGGAAGCGGCGGCACCGATTGCCGTCAGGGCAATAAAAAACCAGAACGGTGGCAGAAAGTAAACACCCGAAAACAGTGCAAGAACAACAACAAATCCAGTGATGATTCTCTGCTTGAGCATTGACGTACTTACTGAATAAACGCAGTGTCTAACCATCGACACTGCTTCATATTTACAACGCATACCTCAGTCGCACGCGTGCGACTGTCGGAGTTGACGACCGATATGATCAAAGTATATGCAGGCTCCCTGTAATTCAATTACATTGCCCACTTGACGTCAGAAATTAAGGTTATTGCAAATACCTTGACTTAAGCGCTCCTAAAGAACATTCAGTGGTGCATTACGCATGAACATCTTCAACTTCCATTTCAATTGCATCATGTTCCGCTCCACCAAAACGCCTTTCTCTCGTTGCAAATGATTCAAGTGCCATTTCAAACTCTTTGGTGTCGAAATCCGGCCAGTAAGTATCCGTGAAATACAACTCGGTGTAAGCCAACTGCCACAAGAGAAAGTTGCTCATGCGCTTTTCACCACCTGTCCGAATAAAAAGGTCCGGGTTAGGTATTTGCGCAGTGCTGAGATTTTCAGCTATCAATTCAGCAGACAGGTTGTCCAGACAGATTTCCCCTTGCTGAACGGCCATTAACACTCTTCTGAAAGCCTGAACGAGATCCCACTGTCCGCCGTAGTTGAGTGCAATGGTCAAATTAAGTGTTGAGTTTTCCCGGGTCAGTTCACAGGACTGATGAATCTTTTTCTGTATGCCAGCTGCTAACGATGCAAGGTCTCCAATGAATCGCAGTCGCACACCATTGGAGTGAAGTGTTTTCACTTCACGATCCAATGCGCCATCCAGCAAACGCATCAGCCATGCAACTTCCTTCTTTGGACGACGCCAGTTTTCGCTGCTAAATGCAAATAAAGTGAGATAGGGGACTTCGTGGCGAACACAATTTTCGACCATTGCTCGTACATTTTCGACGCCGCGTCGATGACCTTCCAAGCGACTGAAACCACGCTTTTTGGCCCAGCGTCCATTACCATCCATGACAACAGCAATATGAACCGGTCGGACTGAACTTGACGGTGATGAATCAGTAGCAGTCATTGTGCTCTGAATTGGATCTTGATAGTCTGATATTGCATCAGACCGTCATGATCTCTTTTTCTTTCTCTGCGACGATTTCGTCAACCGAAGCGACAAAACGATCGGTCAGGGTTTGAACTTGGGTTTGACCTAAGCGCTCGTCATCTTCGGTAATCTCCTTTTCCTTCAGCCATTCCTTAAGGTCACTATTACAGGACCTTCGAATGTTTCTGATCGCAACTTTACAGCTTTCACCTTCAGATTTTGCAATTTTGGTGATTTCAATCCGGCGCTCTTCTGTCAGCGAGGGAATCGGTACACGAATCGTTTCACTGGCACTCATCGGATTTAAGCCCAGGTCTGATTCCATGATGGCTTTTTCAATGACAGGAATCATAGACTTGTCCCAAGGACTGATACTGATGGTACGCGGGTCACTCACGGTCACGGTGGAAACCTGATTGAGCGGAGAAGACGTTCCATAGTAATCTACTCGAATCTGATCGAGCAAAGCAGTACTGGCCCGTCCGGTTCGTAATTTCGAAAGTTCCAATCGTAAATTCGCGATTGATTTTTTCATCCTGTCTTCGGCGTCAGAAACAAGTTCTTCAAGCATTGTTCATTCCCCAATATTAGAAGTGTACTAACGTACCCACGTCACCGCCAAATCCGGCCTTACTAATATTACCGGGTATGGAGCCATTAAATACGCGAATTGGCATCTGATGTTCTCTACATAGCGCGATCGACGCTGCATCCATTACCGTTAGATTATCCGCGAGAACTTGGTCAAAGCTCAAAGATTCATACATCCTTGCTTCACTGTTAATTGCAGGATCGCTATCGTAAACACCCTCGACATCAGTGGCTTTCAGTAATATGTCTGCTTTCATTTCGATAGCGCGCAGACTCGCCGCTGTATCTGTAGTGAAGTGTGTGCACCCGGTGCCTCCAGCGAAGACCACAATTGCGCCGTTGTCCAGGTGTTGGGTAAACGAAACACCATCAAACAGTTCAACGATTGAGGGTACCGCGACGGAAGACTGCACGACTGCTGCAGTTCCCAAACTCTGCAGTGCCTGCTCCAACGCGATCGCGTTGGCGATGGTGAACAGCATACCCATCTGATGCGCTCTCAGAGTCGAAACTGAGATAGCCGAATTTCGAGCCCCCCGAAAGTGGTTTCCACCGCCGACAACAACACCTGTTTTCATTCCCGCGCTGGCGACGGAAGTCAGTTCTGAAGCAACTCGGTCCAGTTCGTCTGCATCCAGCCCAATGCCCCGTTCACCACCGAGCATTTCTCCGCTCAGCTTGTAGAGAACAGTTTCGATTCTTGAATCAGCTGAATGTTCGTCAGACAAAACGATATGACGTTGTATTACTTTCCAAGGTCCATCAGGCAAAAACGAGTCACTGATGCCCCGACTTCTTTGAGCAGGACGCTGACTTTTTTATCTTCATCATCATAGTATGGTTGATTCATCAATGTGTTTTCATTTGAAAACTTGTTGATTTTGCCATCGACAATTTTCTGAAGAACAAATTCCGGCTTGCCAGTTTCCTGCGCCTGGCTCAAATAGATTCTGCGTTCACCTTCAATTACATCTGCAGGAATGTCACCGACATCAACCCAATTGGGTTTCATGACCGCAACGTGCACTGCCATGCTGTCGGCAATACTGTCCGAATCACCACCTGAAATCTCAACCATAACACCAATCCTCTCACGATGAACATAGCTACCGATTTTTGAACCTGTAGCTGCCTTGATGACTGTCATACGACGAATTGAAATGTTCTCGCTGATTTTCAGTAGCATTTCCTGGCGCGCATCTTCAACAGTCTTCCCTGAATCATCGAAGGGCAATCCATTCAAAACATTGAGGTCTTCGCAATCCTCACCGATTGAAAGGGCGATACCGGCCAAAGGCAGTGCGAAGGCGCGAAACACCTCCCCACGCGACACAAAGTCAGTTTCAGAATTGATTTCAACCAGTGCTCCGCAATCTCGTTCCGGCGACACCTGGCAAACAACAATCCCTTCAGTAGCGGTTCGGCCAGCACGCGATTCAGCTTTTTGCGCACCTTTGATGCGCAGCAATTCAATTGCCTTTTCCTGGTCGCCACCACATTCAGCTAGCACTTTCTTGCAATCCATGATTCCCGCGCCAGTCATTTCGCGAAGTTCCTTTACCATGACTGCTGTGATTTCCAATTGATTATCCCTCCATAGTGGATTTTGATTGATCACTCGCCTCTTGTAAGAAAACGCACTGCTTTTCTTGAACGTGGTCGAGTGAATTAGCTAATTTTGCGACGTAAGTTACGCACGCTGACTTGTCGGCGAAAACAAAACACCGATTTTTCTCCGCATTTTCGAAGAATGCTACTCGCCTTATTCGGCTGTCGCTTCGGCCTTCTGTTCCTCTTCTTCAGATTCTGAGTCTGAATCCGCAGACTGATCAACTACAGGTTCCGGCTCTGTGGCTACCTCTTCAACTACAGGTTCCGGCTCAGTAGCTACCTCTTCAACTGCGCGTTCCGGTTCAGTTGCCGCTGCTTCAACTGCTGTGCCATCTGCGTCTGGAAGCGGTTCACCTGAGTCGCTATCCAACTCGGGTACAAGGTCGCTGTCATCTGGCGCAACTGCCGCCTTGGCAGACGTCACACCTGTATTAACCATTGCTTCTACATCCCCTTCAACATCGCTATCGTAGATGAATGGATCATTCTGAATGGTAGCATAGCCATCTAGAACCGCGTCTGCCGCATATCTGCAATAAAGCTTGATTGCGCTGATTGAATCATCATTGCCAGGTATGACGTAATCGACTCCTTCAGGGTCACAGTTCGTATCAACAATCGCAACAACTGGAATTCCCAGTTTATTGGCTTCCTTAATTGCAATGTTCTCATGTTTAACATCAACAACGAACAACGCTTCAGGAAGGCCTTTCATGTTTCGAATACCAGCAAGATTGCGATTCAAACGAAATCTTTCCCGCTCGATTCTCATCGCCTCCTTCTTGGACATCTTCGAATAACTCTCAGACTGAATCAGATCTTCAAGTTCTTTCAATCGGTCGACAGACTGCCTGACTGTTGTATAGTTCGTAAGCATGCCGCCCAGCCATCGATGATAAACATACGGTGAACCAGCACGTTGCGCTTCCGCCTGAATGATTGCCCCGGCCTGAGATTTAGTCCCGACAAACATTACAGAACCTCGCTTGCTGGCTACAGCACTGAGATAATTCATCGCATCATTGAACATAGACAGAGTCTTTTCAAGATTGATGATGTGAATTTTGTTTCGATGCCCAAAGATGTATGGGCCCATCTTGGGACACCAGAAGCGGGTTTGATGTCCGAAGTGCACGCCAACTTCAAGCAGCTGGCGCATGGTTACGTCAGTCACGAATTTTCTCCTTTGATTTGGGTTTAACAACCATGGCACTGCTCTGCCCACCCATTAGGCACCCTGACAGGCAATGAAATTCCATGTGAAATTATGAAGCGCCTCATTTTACTATGTATTGCTGGTATTTACTGAACGCATCGTTTAGTAAATATATATCTGAAAACCCCGCTAACTAACGGTTAGTCAGCTGAGTAAAATTATCTGAGTTTGCAAAGACACTCACCCCTAGGACTGAGGCTATTTCGAATTACCTTGAGTACAATCGCCTCAAAATTCAGATTTTATGAATTCTAACAAACGGTGCAATATTCCTCTAAGATTTGCTATTAGGCTAGAGAATTGTCTATTGCACACATCTTCTGGTTTTCAATTTGGTTAATTTACGAATTTGAGTTTATGACACGAATCGAATTAGTCAGTCACACCGATTAAAATATGCCAATCTTATTCCTTGTGTATAGCACCTTGCACCGCTACTCTGAGACTGAAATAACAACTGCTGCGAACACTAGTGTCCAATATAAGTATCAAATCCGCTGATGAAATTGAAAAGATGCGCACTGCGGGTCGCTTGGCCGCTTCTGTGCTTGATATGATCGGAGAACATGTCGCAGTTGGTGTTACAACGGATGAACTCAATTCAATCTGTCATGATTTCATCATCAATGAACTTAATGCAATTCCCGCTCCGTTAAACTACAGAGGATTTCCAAAGTCCATTTGCACCTCAATTAACAATGTGGTCTGTCACGGCATTCCAGGCCCGAGAGCTCTAAAGAAAGGCGACATAATCAATATCGATGTCACTGTTATTAAAGATGAATTTCATGGTGACACGAGCAGAATGTACTTTGCAGGAAAGCCTTCCATCAAAGCGTCTCGACTGAGCCGAATCTGTTATGAGGCAATGATGTGCGGAATTGAAACCATAAAGCCGGGAACTCGCTTAGGTGATCTTGGATATGTAGTACAGAAACACGCCGAATCTCATGGGTATTCCGTTGTTCGTGAGTATTGTGGGCATGGGATTGGACGTCGTTTCCACGAAGAACCACACATCCTACACTACGGGAAGCCCGATACCGGAATTCAATTGTTGCCTGGTATGACCTTTACAGTAGAACCCATGATAAACGCCGGAAAAAAAGAAACCCGACTTCAGGCAGACAGGTGGACCGTTGTAACTAGTGATGGAAGCCTCTCAGCACAGTGGGAACATACTGTTCTTGTAACCGAGTCCGGGTATGAAATTCTCACACATTCTGACAATTCCCAAACAGCCTGACTTCTACACCTTAAAAATATTAAGGGAACAACCAAACCAACCTGAATGAGAAAGCACGTGTCTACTGCTGCTCTACATATCGACGCAAACATCCAGAATTTTCGTCAGCGCATCAGCGATAGCGCACGCAAACTCAATCAAATGCATGACAGAAACGTCAGGCCGGCGCGCCTTGTCCAGTTTCGGGTAAATTCTGTCGATTCGATTTTGAAAGACGCATGGAACGAAATGATGCAACAACCTGCGTGCGACCAAGACATGACATTGGTTGCGGTTGGCGGTTATGGAAGAGAAGAACTGAATCCTTACTCTGATATCGACATCTTGATTCTAATTGACAGTGGTGTTCAGGATAAATATGCGCCGATGATTGAGCAATTTATTCGCTTTCTTTGGGATATTGGATACGAAATCGGACACAGCATTAGGACATTGGGGGATTGTGTCAAGCAGTCTCGTAACGACATCACCGTCATGACCAACTTGCTTGAAGCCCGTTACTGCGCAGGATCGAAAGAGCTGTTTTCCCAACTGAAACCAACATTGGAAAAGAGCAAGGTATGGCCAGTTCGAAAATTCTATCAGGCCAAGTTAGATGAACAAGAATCAAGACATCACAAATTTGCCGATACAGCCTTCAATCTTGAACCCAATGTGAAGGAAGGACCTGGTGGACTTCGAGATATCCACACCATCATGTGGATTGCAATGCGATATTTCGGTGAACGCGACCTACACGGATTGGTTGAGCACGGCTTTCTTCTTGAGGAAGAGTATCAATCTCTTATTCGCGGCAGAAACTATCTCTGGAAAATGCGAAACGCTTTGCACATCGTCGCTAGCCGACGTGAAGATCGACTTCTGTTTGCCCACCAAGTCAAGTTAGCAAAATACTTTGGCTGTTCTGATGATGATTCAAACAAAGCCGTCGAAAAGCTTATGAAACCGTATTTCCGCACTGTAAAAGAGTTGCGGCATATTACGTCCATGCTTCAGCAACACCTATTCGAAACAATATTCGCACCAAAACGCCTCAAGATCAAAGCAATTAACGAAAGATTCAGACTAGTCGACGGATATCTCGATTTTGCCGACCCAGCTCAGATTGATCAAATTCCACAGATTCTGGTTGAAGCTTGCACGCTGTTTCAAAACAATGAAAAAATACGAGGCGTTCGGTCCAGCACACTAAGGTTGATGCGTTCAAAAAGGCGCCTCATCAACCGGCAGTTGAGGCTTAGACAGGATGTCCAAGCATCATTGATCAGTATTTTCAGCAAAGAGCAACGTTTAATAGAAACACTTAAGCTAATGGATGACACAAATCTGCTGGGGAGACTGATCCCGCAATTTAAGCAGATTACAGGACAATTGCAATATGACCTGTTTCATGTCTATACCGTGGACGCTCATCTTCTTAACGTCATTTGGCACTTACACCAATTGACCCGGCCGGAAGCAGCTCAAGAACTACCCGCTGCCTCGGAAGCCATGAAACGACTTGTCAAACCAGAACGTCTTTTCCTAGCAGGACTTTTTCATGACATTTCCAAAGGCCAGGGAGGTGATCACTCACAACTTGGTGAAGTTCAAAGTTATAGATTTTGCAAGGACGCAAAAATGAGTGAGTACGATGCCCATTTTGTTGCCTGGCTCGTACGGCATCATCTTGCCATGAGTTTTACCAGCCAAAGAGAAGATCTCAATGACCCGGAGGTCATTTCAAGATTTGCAACCAAAGTTGGTAATCAGGAGCATCTCGACAATCTGTATCTATTGACAATTGCCGACATGCGTGGCACCGGTCCCAGCGTATGGAATGACTGGAAAGGCAAAATGCTAGAACACCTGTTTCTCGCAACGTCTAGAGCGTTATTGACCAATACGCTGCCTCACGATGAAGTTATGCCACGAATTCAGGAAGTTCAACTCGACTCCCTTGCGCAGTTGAATAAACAGCCTCGGTTAAAGACTTCAGCCCAAAAGATTTGGGAATTGCTGGATGATGATTATTTCTTGAGTTACGATGCCAACACCATTGCATGGCATGTTGAACAGCTGTCGAATGCCAGCGCGATTGACTTTCCACTGGTTGCTTTTCGTACTCACCCATCGATAGAAGTTGTTCAGGTGCTTGTATTTGCTACCAGTTCTGATGAACTCTTCACTATTGTTGCGGGCGCACTTGACAGGCAACACCTGAACGTAGTCGAAGCCAGAATGCATCCGCTGCCGAACGGACTGACCGCGTATACATTTGTCGTGCTAACCCCTGATTCGTACGCTAGTCAGTCAGAGAGATATCTAAGGAGCAGTGAAGACGAGGTTTACCATTCCATCATCAATCGCAAAATTGAACACAGTCCAAGATCTGTTGCACCCCATCGGGTTGCACAACACATGCAGTTTCCGACGAGAGCGGTATTTTCCCACTCACCCGGCAGCGACTATACAATGATGGAAATTTCCGCCAGAGACAGACCTGGACTTTTGTACCTTGTCGTTCGAACTCTGTTGAAACATAGAATCAAATTGCTGTCTGCAAAAATTACAACCAGTGGTGTTCGGGTTCGAGATGTATTTTTCATTGTCGATCGGGATGGAAACTACCTAGCAGACAAGAAAACTCAAACTGTACTTGCCGATGATATTCGGCAAGCTGTGGACAGCGTGACACATTCAGCAAGTTAACAAAATACTCAACTCAAGGAGCATTCATGAGTAATCTGGAATCAACGATCAATGATGCGTTTAATCATCGCTCGACGATCAGTCCAAATAACTGCTCAGCTGATGTACGCGAGGCTATTGATGAAACCCTTGCAGCACTCAATGACGGGAAAATTAGGGTAGCCGAAAAACTCAACGGCCAATGGCATGTGAATGAGTGGGTCAAAAAGGCTGTATTGCTATCGTTTCGTATAAAAGAGAATTCCGTCATACGTGATGGAGGCGCCACTTATTATGACAAGGTCGACCGGAAATTCACCGATTTTGGCGAACAGGAATTTATCGCTGGCGGATACCGTGTCGTTCCACCAGCAACTGTCCGTAATGGTGCATTTATTGCCAGAAATGTTGTGTTGATGCCGAGCTATGTGAATATTGGTGCATACGTTGATGAAGGAACAATGGTCGACACTTGGGCGACAGTGGGATCTTGCGCACAAATTGGCAAGAATGTACACCTGTCCGGTGGTGCTGGAATAGGCGGAGTGCTTGAACCACTTCAGGCAACACCAACCATTATTGAAGACAACTGCTTTATTGGTGCCAGAAGCGAAATCGTTGAAGGTGTCATTGTCGGCCAGGGTTCTGTGATTTCAATGGGCGTGTACATCGGTCAGAGTACAAAAATATTCAATCGAGATACTGGGGAAACAACCTTTGGGTATGTACCACCAGGTTCAGTAGTGGTGTCAGGATCACTGCCCTCTTCTGACGGAAGCTGCAGTCTGTACTGTGCAGTAATTGTCAAACAGGTCGATGAAAAAACCCGCAGTAAAACTTCGTTGAATGAGTTGCTGCGATTTGATTAGAACATCAATCTTCAGTCAGCGTGACCGTCCGAGGATTGAGGCTGGTGAAGATTTCGTAGGGTATAGTACCAGCTGCAACTGCCAAATCTTCGACGGGCAGACCGTCTCCAAACAGTTTAACTGGCGTGCCGACTCTTGCGTTCGGAACCTGGTTTAAATCGACCGCTAGTGAATCCATCGACACGCGACCGATTACGTTTACCTTGCGGTTTTTAATCAAAACTTTAGCTTTGCTGGAGGCACTTCGAAAAAAACCGTCTCCATATCCTGCTGCGACAATTCCAATTTGAGTTTCGTCAATACACTTCCAAGTGCCTCCATAACCAACGCTCTCACCCGCTGGCAGTTTCTTTTTGGAAATAATCCGCGAATAAAGGTTCATCACTGGTTTGAGGCCAAGTTGGTGGGCGGGAATTTCAGGAAAGGGGGAAGCACCGTAAAGCATAATTCCAGGTCTAATCCACCCTACCCGACTTTCTGGCCAGCGCAATATACCAGCTGAGTTGGCGAGGCTTACGGAATGCTGCCAGTTTGAAGAATAGCGTTGAAATCGATCGATCTGCTGACTTGTAAACTGTGAATTTAGTTCATCAGCACACGCAAAATGCGTCATCAGCCCCTTGATTCGAATTGAAGAATTTGACATAGCCCTTTCGATCGGTTTATCAAAGTCTTCAATTGAGAAACCCAAGCGATTCATTCCCGTATCAAACTTGATCCAAGTCGCCAATTGATCAAATTTGGCCGACTCCAGCATCTTGAACTGCTCATCACAGTAGATGACAGGCTCTAATGAGTGGCGAGTAAGCAAATCAATGTGATCCGGTGAACTAAACCCTGAGAGAATGGTGATAGGTTTACCAACTGAAAATTCTCTCAGATTGACTGCCTCATCCACGCTGGCAACAGCGAACCCGTCGACATTTGATTCAAGAGTCTTTGCAACCCGAACCAGCCCATGTCCGTATCCATCCTTTTTTACAACTGCCATCACTTGCGCAGTTGGCGCATGTTGGCGGGCTATCGACAGATTGTGCAGTAATGCGGCTAGGTTAACTGAGCCATAAACGTGCATGATCCCTGGGCTTAGAAGGATTGGCTCAATTCTGGGTACATGGATTATTAGATATCGTAATCATCATTGGCGGGGGTTTCAAATCGTGTGCACTCCTTAACAAACCACAGTTTTACCATACCTGTTTCACCATTACGGTGCTTGGCGATAATGATCTCGGCTAGGTTTTGATCCTTGGTATTTTGATTGTAAACCTCATCTCGATAAATGAACAATACCAAGTCAGCATCCTGTTCAATTGCCCCAGAGTCGCGCAAATCTGCCATGATCGGTCGATTACGATTCTCAGCAGCCCGATTTAGCTGAGACAAACAAATGACTGGAATCTCCAACTCCTTTGCGAGAAACTTCAGTTCGCGAGTAATCCCAGCGATTTCGTGAACCCGATTTTCAACCTTGCTCTGCATCTGCAACAATTGCAGGTAATCCACAATCACCAGGTCCAGTCCGCCTCTTTCACGTTTCATGCGTCTTGCACGGGCGGAAATTTCGATCGGTGACAGTCCGGACGTATCATCAATGTATATTTGTGCGTCATTCAGCAGATCATAGGCAACAGCTAGTCGCTGCCAAGCGTTTTCTGCCTCTACCCCTTCGCCGAGTTTGCCGTCTCGTATCCGTTTTGAGTCAATGGTGCTTAACGACGACAGCGAACGAGTCGCCAGTGAAACACCTGACATTTCAAGGCTAAAAATAGCGACTCGAAGCTTTTTCTGGATTGCTGCATATTCGGCAATGTTGAGTGCTAATGCAGTTTTCCCCATACTGGGACGCCCAGCGATAATGATGAGATCAGATGGTTGAAATCCCAACGTCTTTTTGTCGAGATCAACAAATCCAGAAGGTACGCCAGTCGTTCCATCGCTTGACGGATTCTGAAACAGGTCTTCAATCTTCTTGAATGCTACTTCTGCTGAATCCTTGAAAGGCGTTAGACCGACATTTGATTTTTCTTCCTTGTCAATTTCGTAAATCAAATGTTGAGATTTACTCAGCACTTCTGTGGCAGGAGATTCACCTGAATCAAGAACCATTCGCCGGATATCGTGAGTACAGCGTAGCAGCTTGCGCAACAGTCCACAGTCATGTACGATTTTGGCATACGATTCAATATTTCCGGCATATGGCGTCTCGTTAGCCAGTTCCAACAAGTATTCAATTCCACCCGCTTTTTCCAAATCTCCGGATTGTTCGAGAGCTGTTCGAGTTGTTACCAGATCAACATTTTCAGCTTTTTCAAGCAACCTTGAAAAAGCACCAAAGATCGCTTGATGCTTTTGTTGATAAAAGTCACTCGTATCAAGATAGCCAGTAATCCTATCAAACTGAGTGTTGTCGATAAGAATTGCGCCGAGCAACGCTTGCTCAGCATACAGATTATTCGGAATTACCCGCTGTCCAGAGAGAGAAGAACTTTCGTTGTATCTGGTCGCGATTGCGGGATCGTCTGGAGCTTCTCGTTGTAAGCTATCCCTCGACACTCGACTCACTTACTCCGTCGATGTCTCATCGTCGGCAGATTCATTTGAATCGGTGGATTCTGATTCGGAAATTGAAGACTCTTCAGGCAACTCACCCGAACTGTCAGATACAACTGTAACCTCGATCTCGAATCGTACTTCCGGATGAACAACCACAGGAATAGTGAACTCTCCTGTGTTTTTGATGTTGCCCTCCGGCATCAGGAGCTCTGATCGAAGTATTTCGGTATCGTGCTCTTCAGCAGCTTGAACAATGTCATTAGCTGCAACTGAACCGAACAAACGTCCCTCTTCGTCAATCACACGTCTCGAAATTGTGAGTTCCTTGACTGCACTTTCCGCACGTACCTTGGCAACATCCAATCGAGCCTTTTCTTGCTTCAACAGCTCCTCACGTCGGCTATCAACAGCAGCCATCGCTTCAGCGGTCGCTCGAACCGCTTTTCGTTGAGGAATCAAGTAATTTCGAGCATATCCAGGTTTGACCTCAACCGCGTCACCCAGTTCACCGAGCTTTACAACAGATTCAAGCAGAATTACTTTCATAGTTCACTCACCTTAACCGTGAGAATCGGTGTAGGGAATAAGAGAAAGATATCGAGCCAATTTGATTGCGTTAGTCAACTGGCGCTGATACCTTGCTTTAGTCCCGGTACTGCGGCTGGGGAAAATTTTTCCGGATTCAGAGATGAAATTTTCCAAAAGTTCTATATCTTTGTAATCGATTTCGGTAATTCCGTTCGCGGTGAAATAGCAAAACTTTTTCTTTCTTGACCGGCGGTTCATGACGTCACCTCTTCTTTATCATCATCTGTCTCATCGGCACTAATTGACTCAACAGCGTTTTCCGTATCTTCGCTGTCTTTCTCATCTTCATTTTGACTTTCTTCATCAGTCGATTCCGCTTTGATTTCAGCAGCTTCTTTCTGAGCAGCTAATTCGGCTTGTCTGGCTTCTTCAGCCTTAGCTAATTCGGCTTGTCTGGCTTCTTCGGCCTTACGCGCTTCCTCAGCTGCTTCTTCCGCTTGCCTCTTTTCATCAGCTTTCTTCTTGATAATCTGCTTGAGAATTGGCGACTGCTCTGTGACTGGGCCGTTCTTTCGCAGAACCAAGCTTCGAATGATTGAATCGTTGTAACGAAATACCGTTTCGATCTCCTCTTTAACTGAAGGGTCGCATTCGATATTCATCAGAAAGTACCCAGCTTTGAATAATTTCTGAATTGGATAGGCGAGTTTTCGCCGACCCCAGTCTTCGCAACGGTGTACTGTACCGCCAGAATCTTCGACGATTCTTCGGTAGCGATCAATGATTTCATCCTGCTGCTCACTCTGGTCTGGATGCACCAGAGCGACAATTTCATAATGACGCATAGATAAGATCTCCTCTCGGATATTAGCCCTACTTTACCGGCATTAACAGGGCAAGGAGTAAAGTGGTTAGCCAGAATGTTTAATTTATCCGATTCGGCTCAAAATAACAACTCAAATTTAGTTGAGAGGTGCTATCTCAAGTACAAGATTAGTGGATTTTTGAGCATCAAAAACGATTTTTATTCCGTTCTATTTTCAATCAAATTTAGCCGGTCTTTTTTCAACAAAGGCCCGAACACCCTCAGCAAAGTCGCCCGAAACTGCACAATCCAAAAACAGTTCCTGCTCTAACTTCAGTTGATTGTTGAGATCATTCTGGAACGACCGCCTGATCAACCTTTTCGCGTTTGACACAGCTAAACGCGCAGACTTTGCAATTTGGGTCGCTACTTTTTCAACAGTAGCATTCAGATCTTCATCATCAACTACCTGATTGATCAATCCGATCTCAAGCGCTTCATCGGCACTGTACCTTTTTGTCAGCAATGCTATTTCCATCGCTTTTTTCATTCCAACAGAACGAGGCATGTAGAAAGTGCTACCGCCGTCGGGAGAAGTACCCAGAAGATTGTAAGCAGATGTATAGATTGAGTTTTTGGTGCCAATGGCAAGGTCGCAACCGGCTACCAAACTGATCCCAAATCCTGCCGCTGCACCTCGAACCTTTGCAATGACAGGTACTGGCAGATCTGCGAATCTTTCAACCAGTTGATGAACAGTCGATATTAACTCACTGAATATTTTTCTTTTCTCATCAGCTTCGGTATCAATCAAGTCGTGAAAATACACGATGTCGCCACCTGCCATAAAGTTATCCCCTTTTCCTTCGATAACAACACAGCGAACGTCAGAACTACCTTCAATGAATTGAACAGCTTCATCTAAACCATTCAGCATCTCCCAGTTCAAAGCATTGAACTGTTTCGGACGTGATAGTGCAATTGTGAAAATGCCATCTTGTAATTGCGTTTCTACTGGATTCATAAGTTAGCTCTCCATTTTCTGTTCTATGGTCTATCAACAAGACCAGTCAATCATTTTAATTTTGTTTGTGGGTTTTCACACTTACTGATTTAGAGCAATTTTCAAATACAGAATTTCAATTTCTTCATACTTATTAGATGAAATGTCTAAAATAAATCTTTGATAAATAAAAGTTATATTCTAAGACACATAATGCGTATTCGCTCTAGATAAGCCTCAGTCTCAATGCACTTTTGTCGCAGTGCGTTGACGAAAAAATTCATTACAAGAACTAGTTCAAACCGCTTGGACTAAGCTGGTCGATCTACCAAATGATGGTAGACTGGCAACCCATCACTCCTCGTTCTTGGGAATTTTGAACAGGAACTTCTTGGCAGCTTCAATCAGAACGCACACCACGTCAATTTGGCCGAAATTGAACTTAGTTCTAGAAATCAATAAAACCTGTCCGTCCTAGTCCAATAATTCGCTTACGTTGATTTGAGAATGTCGTCTTTGTTTGAGTAACGCTGTAATTAAGGCTTGTGATTGGTGCAGTTCGGAAAGCATGAGATTTTGCTGTTTATCTGATATATAATACAATATAAATATTGAATAATATATGTAATTGAATATCATAATGACATACTCTATCGAACATATCACTCGTGCACTTAGAACCGCCCGCAAAACTCAAGGATTGAATCAGCGTACACTTAGTTTCAAGGTCGGGATTCCTCAAAGTCACATTTCTAAAATTGAAAATGGTGCTGTTGATCTACGTGTATCAAGCCTCGTCGAACTTGCCCGTGCATTGAACTTGGAAATTGAGCTTGTTCCCCGAAATTCTGTTCCCGTAGTGCATGCAGTAATACAACAATTTGGAAAACGCTCACCGGACATGAGGGAAACAAACCTAGGCATAGAATCAGTGAGGCCTGCCTACTCTCTAGATTACGATGATAATGACTGAAATTCGTATTCTGGAAGTTCTGCTTCACGGTGTCACAACAGGTACTCTAACGCTTCTACCAGGTGATCGGACGCTGTTTTCATTCGAGGAGAGCTATATCTCTGATGAGAACCGGCCTGTGCTTGGATTAGCATTCAAAGACCAGTTTGGAGAACTCATCACGAAGTTCAGAACTGTCCAGACAAGGGTACAACCCTACTTTTCGAATCTACTACCGGAAGGGCGTTTGCGTAGCTATCTCGCAGCTAATGTCGGTGTCAAAGAAATACGCGATTTTTTTTTACTTTGGTCATTGGGCTACGACTTACCTGGAGCTGTTACCGTTAAGCCGGTTGGGGACGAAGCATGGTTACCAGATGTTGATAATTCTGGTGAAATTTCTGACTCGCGACACTCGAACGTACTACGATTTTCGCTCGCGGGTGTTCAATTAAAGTTTTCCGCCATTGAAGCGGCTAGCGGTGGATTGACAATCCCAGCACATGGTATGGGCGGGTCTTGGATCGTTAAATTACCATCACTCCAATATGAAGGCATACCTGAAAATGAGTACTCGATGATGTCAATTGCCAAGCTGATTGGTATGGATGTGCCAGAAATACGACTCATTGAACCGGATATGATCGTAAATCTTCCTGAAGGGATTGGCACGATACGAGGAAAAGCATTCGCGATAATGCGATTTGACCGGTTGGAAGACGGTACTCCCATTCATACTGAGGACTTCGCTCAGGTCTTCAACATCTATCCGGAGAATAAATACACAAAGGCAAGTGTGCGTAATGTCGCTAACGTTATTAAAAACGAAGGAAGTGATGTCGACATAGCTGAGTTCATACGCAGATTGACCTTCAATTCCCTAATTGGAAATGCTGACATGCACCTTAAGAATTGGTCTCTCATCTATCCGAACAAGCGCAATGCATCGTTGGCGCCTGCCTACGATTTCGTTTCGACGATTCCCTACATCTCAGATGACAGAGCCGCACTCACTTTCAGTCGATCCAAACGTTTCGATCAATTTTCAGAAGACGAACTTCTTCATCTCGCTGCCAAGGTGCGATTACCAGCCAAACTGGTACTTGACACGGCGCACGAAACCGTTGAACTGTTCCACCAGTATTGGAACTCAGAAAAGACACATTTACCACTTGACAACAAGATTGTCCGTGCCATTGAAGAGCATTTGAAAACCGTCCCGATTTACGGTTAAATTTTCCTAGGTTCAATGAGTTGCAACCAGATTGAGCTACACGCCAAGAGGTATGGGAACCAGTATAATCAGCACTTTCTCGGCTAAGAAAGACAGATAATACTTTGTATAAAGATCTTTCATATTCAAAGAGATATCAAAGTTTAATTATGCGAAGCATTAGATTATGAGTTGACATGTTAAATTTGAACCTATTGAATGTTTGAAGAATCAATCGGTAACCATCGATTTGTAATTGGGAATCTTTAGAAATGGCTAAATCAATTCGCATAGACAATTGCTCGATTGGACCCGAACATCCGCCCTATATCGTGGCAGAGATGTCAGCCAACCACAACGGCAATATTGAGCGAGCCTTCAGGATTCTTGATGCTGTGAAAGCAGCTGGTGCAAACGCCGTAAAAATTCAAACCTACCGCGCTGACACAATTACGATTAATCATTCTGCTCCCGAGTTCATCGTTAGAGGAGGACTTTGGGACGGGCGTCAACTTTACGATCTTTATGAAGAAGCCTATACCCCCTGGGACTGGCATGGTCCGATTTTTGATCATGCAAAAAAAATTGGATTGACTATCTTTTCGTCTCCATTCGATCCTACAGCGGTAGATTTACTTGAGAGTCTTGGTGCTCCAGCATACAAAATTGCGTCTCCAGAATTAATCGACCTGCCCCTGATTAAATGTGTTGCCCGTACTGGTAAACCCATCATCATGTCTACCGGGATGGCAAATCTAGAAGAGATTTCGGAAGCAATTGAAGCAGCTCGCAGTGCGGGAGCAGAGGATATTGTTGTTTTGCACTGCACTTCCGCCTATCCAACTGATCCCAAAGAATCGAATCTCGCAACAATGGCAGAGATTGCAGATCGCTTTGACGTGTTGACCGGATTGTCTGATCACACTCCTGGTACAACTGTTCCGGCCATCGCAATCGCACTTGGTGCCAATCTGATCGAAAAGCACTTTACACTGTCCCGCTCTGATGGTGGCGTTGATAGTGCATTTTCGTTGGAACCTGCGGAACTTGCGGAATTGGTGCAGGCAGCACGAATTGCAAAAGTCGCAGTCGGTCATCCTAGCTTCGAGCCGACTTCTTCCGAAAAGAAAGTACTCAAGATGCGTCGCTCTCTGTATGTCGTATCTCCAATTTCAAAAGGTGAAGAATTTACAGAATCAAATATTCGTTCAATTCGTCCGGGACTCGGAATGAAGCCAAAGTATTTTGAACAGATTCTGGGGAGACGAGCGTCGCGCAATCTACAGTTTGGCGAACCTCTTAAGCCATCGATGATTGACGGTGGACTTGACGTATAGGTTTCCCTCAATTCGAGCAAAATAAGTCAACCTGACTATTCAATGATGGCTATTCAACCCATCATCTATTGCGATATGGACGGTGTTTTGTGCAACTTCTTTTCTGCCATTCAGAGGCTAACCGATAAACCAATTGAGACACTGTCCGTTTCCCAAATGTGGACTCTTTGTCGCGAACAGGCTGACTTTTGGGAGAACCTCGAGTGGATGGCAGGTGGTAAAGAAGTCTGGCGAATCGTCGAACACTATCGTGGTCATATTCTTTCTTCGCTCCCCTACTCTGACCCAAACAGTGATCCGGGAAAAAGAAAGTGGCTTCGCAACAACATTGGATTAACGGATCCTGAGCGAATCCATCTTGTCAATCGTCGAACTAAAAAACAGAATTTCGCTGTTTCGAATCAAATCCCAAACATTTTGATCGACGACTACATAAAAAATACGAATGAGTGGCAGGCAGCGGGCGGAAACGCCATCCTTCACATTAACCTTGAAGATACATTCCAACAGTTGAGGGAACTCGGAATCAACACCGACCTCCAATCTTGAATTTCAACGAATTTCGAGAGTGACTTCGCCAGGTTGCAATCGGTGTTCGGCAAAGTATCCAGCCTTCGTTTCCAGTGCGTATTTGATATCTCGCCCAGGGGAATAGATATTCGAGCTTGAACCTTCCTTCAACGGTGGTTTCATTCGCATCACCAGGAAAAGCAGCCCGTCCGAATCAAAGAATCCAATGTCGAGTTCAGCATGGACATTATTCATGTGAAAACTGCGATTTTGGGGTGAAGGATAAACAAAGAGAATTGCGCTTTGGTCAATGATCTGGGGACAGATGTGCTGATATCCCGCAGCTCTCTCCCCCGGCTCATCCGCAATTTTCACGCGAAGATCAGTTTCCTCGCCATTTATGTGGTGGAGTGAAATGAGTGCATGGTGCATACTCGCCCAGTGTCGCGTTGATAACTTGCATTCTCCAGCATTACTAATGCCGGCTTGAGTCATCAGCAAAGCCGTAGTCAGAATGGCAACTTTAATCGAGCGTTGCGCAAACAACTTCGCAAATTCGATCAACATGCTGGTCTGGCATTTCAGGGTAAAGTGGTAAAGAAAGCACGTCCCTGCAGGCTTGCATCGTTTTTGGAAACTCTTCGTCCGAATATCCTAGTCCCTGATATGGAATTTGATTGTGGATGGGCATTGGATAGTAAATCTGGTAACCGATTTTGTGTGACTGCAGCGAATCAGCAATCTTGTTTCGTTCAGGTGATCTGATGGTAAAGATGTTGAAGACGTGCTTTCTGTCAGGTAAATCTTTCGGTATTTCAACGGGATAATCTTGCAATAATTGGCGGTATCGATCTGCCAGTTCGCGTCTTCGCTTGATCACCTGAGAAACTGACTTGAGTTTGAGACTCAATAGCACTGCCTGAACCGCATCTAACCGACTTGTACAGCCGATTAATTCGTGCTGGTTCGGTTCAGTGATTCCGTGGTTCCTTAACAGTCTCACCTTCTCAGCATACTCCTCACAGTTTGTGGTGATCATCCCGCCATCGCCATAGGCACCCAACACCTTTGTCGGGTAAAAGCTGAAACATCCGAAGTCCCCTATATTTCCACCAAACGCATCACGATAGACACTACCAAAGGCCTGGGCAACATCTTCAATTACAGGAATACCGTACTCCTCACCAATGGAATTGATTTCCTTCATGTTCGCTGGAAGGCCGAATAGATGGACAGGCAGGATGGCCTTCACGCGATCATCAACTGCTTCGCGAATTTTTTTCGGATCAATATTAAAGTCATCCTGACAGATGTCAACAAGTCGAGGTTTGGCTCCAACCAGAGATATGGCTTCGACTGATGCATAAAATGTAAAGTTCGGCACAATTACAGTATCGCCGGAACCGACTCCAAACGCTCGCAAGGCAATGACGATGGCATCCGTGCCATTTGCGACAGTTACAACATGATTTACACCCAGATACTCTGCAAGTTCAGATTCAAGCTTATTGACTGCTGATCCGAGAATGAAGTTGCCGGTTTGTCCGAGACGCTCAATTTCTTCCAACCAAGCGGTCCGATAGTTCGCAAACTGGTGAGTCAGATCAAAGTAGGGAATATTTGTTGAATTGGGCATTAATGCTGGCCAATTTGCTCGCGAACCATTTGTGCTACACGTAGTGCCAATACTGCGTCTTCACCCGACACAAAGGGCTCACCACCATTTCGTAGGATTTCCACGAAATGATCAATCTCGTTTTTGAGTGTTAAGGTAGGGATGGTATCAATCTGCTGTGTTGATGTATTGTGTGAATATCGATCCTTCTGATCATAGGATCGATTGGTCAGTAAAATCGACTGGTCAAGCAAATCCAATTCCAGCAACTGCTGTCTCATATAGATCTTGAAGTTTCGCAGCCTGTCATTTGCGACTCTTGAGGCCGTTACATTCGCGACGACATCATTCTCAAACTCAATTCGGGCATTTGCGATGTCTACATGCGATGTAATGACTGATGATCCGAGTGCGGAAACAGACTTGACGGGTGCATTGATCATCGCCAAAACCAGATCGATGTCGTGAATCATCAAATCTGTAATGACATCGACATCGCCACCTCGTCCTGCGAATTTTCCGTGTCGGTTGGCTTCGATAAATGCCGGCCGATCAATTCGGTGTGCGATTTCCATAATCGCTGAATTAAATCGCTCCTGATGCCCAACCAACAATTTGGCGGAATTCTGGTGTGCCAATTCAACAAGCGCTTCGGCATCAGCAACAGACGCTGCAAGCGGCTTTTCCATCAGCATGTGCACCCCTTCCCTAAGAAATATTTCTGCGACTTCACGATGCATAACCGTAGGGACAGCGATACTCACAGCATCAATCTTGCCAAGAAGTTCTGCGGGTTCAGTGTAGCTATAACATCCTAGCAAATCAGCAATAAATCGACTCCGTTCCAAGTCAACATCGGCAATCCCAACCAATTCCACATGTTCATTCGCTGCAAAATGTTCGGCGTGCAATTTACCAATGAAACCGACTCCAGCGATACCAACTCTTAGTTTTGGTGCCACTTGAATCCTACTGCTGTTGCCGTTTGCTAGTGTTCATTTCAACGATGCTGCTGGTCAGGTAAAATTGGTTATGTATTTTATTTGAAATAGCCTGCTTATTGATTTGCCGTGCTGTCGAAACTTAGACAAAACTTATCGTCGATGCTTCTGGTTGAAGACTCAGATATGAAACGCGACCGGACTTGGAGTCCATCATCGGCTGCGACTGCACTGCTTATCGAAACTGCCCGTGCAGATGATCATTTCGATGAATCTGAACTGGCTCAAATTGAACAGACGCTGGTCAATGTACTGAATATTGATGCATCTCATATCAAACAAACGCTGGAATCAGCTCAACAGGAATTAGACCAGGCCACCTGCCTGCATGAATTGACTTCAATCATCAACAATAATTGGGATTTCAAGGCGAAGGTTAACTTAATTGAGGCAATGTGGAAAGTTGTTCTGACTGATCAGCACATCAACCCAAATGAACACCACCTGATGCGCAAGATCAAGGGGCTATTGCACATTCCCCAGTCTGAATACATCGCCGCCAAACTAAGAGCTCGCGACTCTTTGGAGTCAGAATAAGATACGACTTGTATCTAGGCAGAAACGATCTTCCAAATCACCAGGGAATATCGGAATCGAAGTCATCATCCATTGGTTCTTTCGTCCCAGATCCGGTTCCAGACCCACTTGATTCACTCGACGAAAATGGGTCAGACTCGGTGCGTGGAGCGCCGTCTTCCACCCGGTCAAGAAATACAAATTCCCGACCAATAATTTCGGTTGTATATCGATCCTGACCACTCTGATCCTGCCATTTTCGCGTTTGCAATTGGCCTTCCACATAGAGTTTGCTTCCTTTTCGTGTGTACTTCAGAATTGTTTCTGCGACAGGTCCGAAAAATACAACACGGTGCCATTCCGTACGGTTTCTGCGTTCCCGAGTTTCTCTGTCCATCCAGGATTCAGTGGTCGCAATTCTTAAGTTTGCGATAACTCGACCGTTTTGGGTCATACGTCGTTCAGGATCTGCCCCCAAGTTCCCTATCAGGGTGACTTTATTTAATCCAGGGCCAGCCATATTTTCTCTTAAACCTCAGTTTCAAATGATTTATGTTTTTTGTTATTGGATGCCAAAATTCAAGCCAACTTTCGGCTGATAATTAGCTTGAAGGCAAGCCATATCAGTATAACCAATGCTGCAAACAGAAATACACCTGCAGATTCATGTCTTGTGTAAACAAGGCCACCAAAAACACCACCTAGAAAAGTGCCAATAAACGTACAGGCATTAAAAACACCCATAACCGTACCGCGCATTTTTTCCGGTGCTTTTGTTACCGTAGTCGATGGAAGTAGCGCCTCCAATGTATTAAAACCGACAAAAAACAGCCACAGTCCCATAACCAGCATCACCACAGTTCCGTCAAGCGAACCCAAATGCAGGACACCTTGTGCAACTAGCAAGATCAGTCCACCTAGCATTATCACCTGACCTGATTGTTTCTTTTTTGAACTGTAACGAATCAAGGGAACCATTACAAGCACAGAGGCTACCAAAACTGGCACAAATACTTTCCAGATTTCATCGCGTGCGAAACCGGAGACCTCAATGAACTTTATTGGGAATGCCAGAAACAGCGCTGTCATTACCACGTGAATGGCCATCGTCCCTACATAGAGTGTAACTAATTCTCGGTCAAACAGCCCTGTCTTTGTTTCTGTATGCTGTTCCGTCTGAATTGAATCTGCCTTATCTTTGCTCGGTAACAGGGTCAACACCATTAACACACCGACTGCTGCCAATGCAGCAGCGATCCAGAATAATCCCTGTATTCCGACCCATGAGTCAAGTAAAGGACCAAGCATCAGAGACAACGTAAACGCTGTTCCAATGGACACCCCCACAAACGCCATAGACTTTGGCCTTTGGGGCTCCCGAACTACATCTCCGACCATCGCCAGAACAACTGCTGAGATAGTTCCTGCACCTTGTAGTGCACGACCCAGAATGATTCCAAAAATTGAAGTAGACAGTGCTGCCACAATACTGCCGATGGCGAATATGATCAAACCCAAAACAATCAGTGGCCGCCTTCCCCACCGATCTGAAGCGGTACCAAATGGCACTTGAAAAATCGCCTGGGTCAAGCCGTATATTCCAAGCGCAATTCCAATCAGGTAAGGCGTTCCGTGCGTAAATTCATTGGTGTATAGGGCAAGGACGGGCAAGATCATAAACAGCCCAATCAAGCGCATGGCCAGAACGCTTGAAAGCGTTGCGATTGTATTTCTTTCGAATTTTGTCAAACGATTTTCAGACACAGAAATCAATCGAAATCAAATTGGAGACGGAAGATAACAGTACGCAGGAAATAATGCAACAATAAAAATCCCGGGTCTGCCTATCTTCATGCAGGACATTGTTTCACCGGGATCAAACAGGAAGTGGCATTTTAATCTGTTTGCTAATCTGATTGAGGAAGAGTAACATATTAAGATTTTGCGAATACTGAATTTAGTATGAAGAATAACGACAAAATAATTGTCAGAGGCGCTCGAACGCACAACCTTAAAAACATCTTCGTTGAGTTGCCGCGCAATTGCCTGAATGTCGTTACTGGTCTTTCTGGTTCGGGTAAATCGTCACTCGCATACGACACAATTTATGCTGAAGGACAGCGCCGCTATGTCGAATCCCTGTCCTCCTACGCTCGACAGTTTCTGTCATTGATGGACAAGCCTGATGTTGACTCTATTGAGGGGCTTTCACCTGCAATCAGTATTCACCAGCAAGCCACTCGATTCAGCCCACGCTCAACTGTCGGGACTGTAACAGAAATCTATGACTACCTAAGACTGCTTTACGCCAGAGTGGGTGAACCGCGCTGTCCTACTCATAATTCCGTACTCGCTGCAAAACCAATTTCTGAAATTGTCGACCAAATTTTGAGTTTACCGGAAGGTACGCGAGTCGCACTCATCTCTCCACTAATCCGCAGCAAAAAAGGCACACACGATCAAACTATTTCTGATCTTAGAAAAATTGGCTACGTCCGAGTAAGAGTTGATGGAGAGACCTATGAAATTGAGAATGTTCCGAAACTGGACAAGAACACCACACATTCAGTTGATGTCATTGTTGATCGAATAGTTGTCAAGCCGCAAACCCGTCAACGGTTGGCTGATTCCGTGGAAAATGCTACACAACTGTCTGATGGATTGCTAATCTGCTGCAAGGTTGATAACGAAGGTTCAATAGAGCACAAAGGAGAGGTATTCAGCACCCGGTTTGGGTGTCCATATTGTGGCTACGTGCTTGACGAATTAGAACCTCGAATCTTTTCATTCAATAATCCTCGAGGAGCGTGTTCTAGCTGCAGTGGACTTGGCTACACATCCCGTTTTGATTCGGAACGTATTGTTCTGGATCCTAATTTGAGCATTTCCATGGGTGCGCTAGCGGAGTGGAATGTGCGTCATCGTTATTACTACAGCATGTTGGAATCGGTAGCCAAACACTATAAATTCGATCTAGATCAAGCATTTGAGTCACTGCCAAAAGAAATACAGAAAATCGTACTATTCGGGACTGGGAATCAGAAAATTTCGATGCGATACCTTAGCGAAAACGGCAAAACCTACCGAAGTGTGCGTCCTTTTGAAGGTGTCATTCCGAATTTTGAACGACGACTGCGGGAATCCAGTTCGGATGCCGTACGCGAAGAATTGTCCAAGTATCTCGAAACTAAACCTTGTTCAGAATGTGGCGGCAGCCGTTTGTCAATTGGTGCAAGGAATGTGTTCGTCGATGACAAGCCCATTCACTTCATCACGAGCATGAATGTGAGCAAAGCACTAAGCTGGTTTCAAACGATTCGGTATGACGATCATAAAAAGACAGTTGCAGAGCGAATCATTAGAGATATTAAGACCAGACTACAGTTTCTATCCAGCGTTGGGCTTACCTATGTAACACTTGACCGCGCAACCAATTCACTTTCAGGCGGTGAACTGCAACGTATTCGTCTTGCATCGCAAGTCGGATCAGGACTGGTTGGGGTAACTTATGTACTTGATGAACCATCAATTGGGCTACATAACCGGGATAATCAGCGACTTTTGGATACCCTTCACAGATTACGTGATTTGGGTAATACTCTGGTCGTTGTCGAACACGACGAAAATACTATTCGCAGCGCTGATTACATTGTGGACCTTGGTCCAAGAGCGGGTGCACAGGGTGGCCACGTGATGGCTACAGGTACGCCACATGAAATTGTAAATGCTCCAGGTTCGTTGACAGGTGCGTACCTTAGCGGCAAAAATCAGATTTCAATTCCACTGTTGAGAACTCCATTCGACTCAAATCGAGTACTTCGAATAGAAGGTGCTCGGGGCAACAATCTGAAGCGGTTGAACGTTGATCTTCCTCTCGGGCTTTTCTGTTGTGTTACCGGCGTCTCGGGGTCCGGAAAATCCACTTTGATCAACGAAACAATTTATCCTGCTGTCGCCTCTAGATTGAATCGAACCAAGCTGACGGCTGCAGCATATGATCGAATTCTTGGACTCGAATTGATCGACAAAATCATTCGTATTGATCAACAACCAATTGGGCGCACGCCTCGGTCTAATCCAGCAACCTACACTGGTCTTTTTGGGACCATTCGAAACCTTTTTGCCAGAACTGTGGAAGCTCGTGCACGCGGCTATGGTCCCGGTCGCTTTTCATTCAATGTTCCAGGTGGTCGGTGCGAATCATGCAAAGGTGATGGTTTAGTACGGGTCGAAATGCATTTTCTACCGGATATGTTTGTGCGATGTAAGGTTTGCAACGGTTCACGATTCAACAGGGAGACTTTGGAAATCACCTACAAAGGGCTCAATATTGCCGAGGTGCTGGAGCTCTCTGTCAGCGACGCGTTGGAACTGTTCAGCGCCATCACACCTGTTGCCCGTAGATTGAAGACGCTGAGTGATGTCGGACTTGAGTACATCAGACTCGGTCAAAGCGCCACCACCCTTTCAGGTGGAGAAGCGCAGCGCGTCAAACTGTCACTAGAACTATCAAAGAAAGACACGGGTAATTCACTTTACCTCCTTGATGAACCTACTACAGGATTGCATTTCGAAGACATCAAACAACTGCTATCGGTACTGTTGGAACTTCGTGACCGCGGTAATACCGTTATCGTTATTGAGCACAACCTGGAAGTCATTAAGTCGGCCGACTGGATCATTGATCTAGGGCCTGAAGGTGGAGCAGATGGTGGCCAGATTGTAGTGGCCGGTTCACCAGAATCCGTTATTCAAAATCAAGATTCACATACTGGCAGGTGTCTGGCTGAAGTTCTGGAAAAGTCAGGCATGAAAGAATCAATTCTCGAAATCAAATAGACTTAAACCACCTCGTTAAATCAGGACCTTTTTGCTCACCAATTTGAGAATTGAAGGGCTCGCGATTAATGTATAAATTTGTGTAGTTGACTATCTCAAATTACGAGTAATTGATGGCTGAAACATTACCTTTTGCTGACATCGATCCGATCGAAACTGAAGAGTGGTTAGAAGCTCTGTCTAGCGTCATTGAACGCGAAGGCCATGAAAGGGCTCACTTTCTCATTGAACAGCTTATTGAAAGTGCCAGACGCTCTGGTGTTCATATTCCTCATCGACCAACAACTGCTTACCTCAACACCATAGGGCTGACGCAGGAAGAGAGAAGTGATGGCGACCATTCACTTGAATGGCGAATTCGTTCGCTGATTCGGTGGAACGCTTTGGCCATAGTCGTCCGGGCCAATCGAGTATCGACTGAGCTCGGAGGACACATCGCCAGTTTCGCATCTTCCGCTACCCTGTACGATGTCGGCTTTAACCATTTTTGGCACGCACCAAGTGAGAATCATGGTGGTGACCTCGTATTTATTCAGGGGCATTCAGCTCCTGGAATCTATGCCCGTGCGTTTCTTGAGGGACGCCTTAGTGAAGATGACCTCGACAACTTCAGACGCGAAGCTGATGGTAAAGGCTGGCCATCTTACCCACATCCGCGACTAAAACCTGACTTTTGGCAGTTTCCAACTGTATCCATGGGTCTAGGGCCAATTATGGCGATCTACCAGGCCCGATTCATGAAATACCTGCACAATCGTGGATTCTGCGACACCTCCAATCGTAAGGTATGGGTATTCGTGGGCGATGGTGAAATGGACGAACCCGAATCCATGGGAGCCTTGTCGCTCGCTGGTCGGGAGCAGTTAGACAACTTGATATTTGTCGTCAATTGCAACTTGCAGCGTCTGGATGGGCCGGTTCGTGGTAATGCCAAAATTATCCAGGAACTCGAAGGGGACTTCAGAGGTTCCGGCTGGAACGTGATCAAGTTGATCTGGGGCTCATACTGGGATCCCCTACTCATGCGGGATACCAAGGGGCTACTAAAGAGGCGAATGGAAGAAGCCGTAGACGGCGAATACCAGGCATTTAAAGCGAAAGGTGGGGCTTACACCCGCGAGCACTTCTTTGGCAAGTATGAAGAACTTCGCGAAATGGTATCAAACATGACCGATGAGGACATTTGGCGTCTCAATCGAGGTGGCCATGATCCGCATAAGGTTTACGCAGCATATGCAGCAGCAACGAAACACGAAGGCCAGCCAACCGTAATATTGGCGAAGACAGTCAAAGGCTATGGTATGGGCGAAGCTGGTGAAGGTCAAAATATTACCCACCAGCAGAAAAAGCTGGGTGAAGACGCACTGGTTTCGTTCAGGGATCGATTCCGAATTCCGCTCACCGATGAAGAAGTTGCTTCCGCACCTTTCTATCGACCACCGGAAGATAGCCCTGAAATTCAGTACATGCTGAATCAGCGAAAAAAACTTGGTGGTTCATTACCGGTGCGCCGCCCCATTCCTGGTTCTCTCAAAATTCCGGACCTTGAGATTTTTTCGAATCAACTCAAAGGTACAGGTGGTCGTGAAATATCGACAACGATGGGTTTTGTCAGAATTTTGACAAGCATTATTCGAGACAAGGAGATTGGGCGCAACATCGTACCAATCGTTCCAGATGAATCTAGAACTTTTGGTATGGAAGGGATGTTCCGACAGTTGGGAATTTACTCACCCTTCGGACAACTTTACGAGCCTGAAGATTCAGATCAGTTGATGTTCTATCGGGAATCTAAAGAAGGACAGGTTTTGCAGGAAGGCATCAATGAAGCAGGCGCAATTTGTTCGTGGATTGCTGCAGGTACTTCTGGAAGCAACCACGGCATTCGAATGATTCCGTTTTACATTTTTTATTCAATGTTTGGATTTCAACGGGTTGGAGATCTGGCATGGGCAGCTGCTGACAGCCACGCACGTGGATTTTTGATTGGCGGAACAGCGGGTCGAACTACACTGGCTGGAGAGGGTTTGCAGCATCAGGATGGACACAGTCATGTGCTGGCATCGACCATTCCGACCTGTGTTTCCTATGATCCAACGTTTGTTTATGAACTTGCAGTCATCATTCACGACGGTTTACGCCGCATGTATCAGGAAGACGAGTCGGTTTATTTCTACATTACCTGCATGAACGAAAACTACGAGCATCCTGCGATGCCAGAAGGTGTTGAAGAAGGTATCGTCAAGGGAATGTATCTGTTCAAGCGGTCAGAGAAAAAATACAAGAATCGAGTTCAGCTTATGGGTAGTGGCACAATATTGCGAGAGGTGATTGCAGCCGCTGAAATTCTTGAATCAGACCACTCGGTTGCTGCTGACGTTTGGAGCGTAACAAGTTTCAATGAACTAGCCAGAGATGGACATTCAGCCAATCGCTGGAGCCGCTTGCATCCAGTTGAAGAACGTCGTAAGAGCTATGTGGAAACCTGTTTGGAAGATTCGGAAGGACCCATTATCGCCGCGACCGACTATATGCAGGTTTATGCTGATCAAATTCGCGGGTTTGTGCCACGCAGTTACCATGTCCTGGGCACAGATGGTTTTGGTCGTTCGGACACCCGAGTCAACCTGCGTAAATTTTTTGAAGTTAATCGAAACCATGTTGTGGCAACCGCATTGAATGCTCTCAAGGAGGATGGGAAAATAACCGCTAAGAAGGTTGAACAAGCATTGAAGAATCTTCAGATCGAGCCGAATAAACCAGACCCGATAACACTCTAGGTCCTCAAGGATTACTGGCGGCAGATTTTCGTTATGCTCTACTCAGTTTTGACTACCGGTAAATTGGTAGAGCACACATCGTTAACTTGTCAACTAATCAAGCATCAATTCCATAGTCTGAAATAAAGATGAGTCCAATCGAAAAGGTACAGCTTCCTGATATCGGTGATTTCTCTGATGTAGAAATTATTGAATTGCACGTCTCTGTCGGAGCAGTTCTTGAGGTTGAAGATCCAATTTTGACCTTGGAGAGCGACAAGGCAACTATGGAGGTTCCCTCCCCAACCGCTGGCAAGGTAACTGAAATAGCGGTATCAGTTGGCGACAAAATCTCTGAAGGCGATTTGCTTATCTCGGTCGAAACTTCATCCAGCTCTGTTGAAGATACTGTGGAAAACGAACAGGATAGCGACCAAACCATTTCATCAACAGCACAGCAAACGGATAGCCAATCCAGCAACAGAAGTTCGCTGGAGGTGCGTTTACCAGATATTGGCGATTTTTCAGATGTTGAAATAATTGAATTGCATGTTGATGTAGGCGATGTGCTGGCTTCTGAAGATCCGATTCTGACATTGGAAAGTGACAAGGCAACCATGGAAGTGCCTTCCCCCGTCGCTGGAAAAGTCACAGAGTTGGGCGTCAAAATTGGCGACAAAATTTCACAAGATGACTACCTGATAACAGTCGAAACAAGTGCATCAGATTCTACGATTGATACTCAAGATTCGCCAACTCAACCAATTGAATCAAAGGAAATAGACAAGTCCACGCCTGAACAAGAGGATTGGGAACCATCTGTCCCAACGGCAGACAGTACAAACCTACCATCGCTTCCACCTTCATTACCACCACCAGTTGAGCGATCAAAAGGTAAGACTCCGCATGCCAGTCCATCTGTCCGTCGTTTCGCTCGAGAGTTAGGAGCCGATTTATCGCAAATTCGCGGAACGGGGCCGAAGGCACGAATTCTCAAAGAAGATGTTGTGAAATACATCAAAGGTGCGTTGACAGATCTTCCAACACAAACAGTTAGCCAATCATTTGGCCCACCACCAATTCCAGAAGTTGACTTTTCTAAATTTGGTGAATTTGAAACTGTCAAATTAAACAAAATCAAGAAGATTACTGGTGATCGGCTGCATCGGTCCTGGCTCGATATACCTCATGTTACAAACCATGATGAGGCTGACATCACTGAGCTTGATCTCTTTCGAAAAGAAATTGATGCCGAACAGAGGGTGTCTGGGACGCGAGTCACCATTCTTTCCTTCATCTGTAAAGCAATTGTTAGTGCATTGCAACACTACCCGACTTTCAATTCATCGCTGTCTGCGGATACACAAAGTCTGATCCTAAAGAAGTACATCAACATTGGCGTTGCTGTTGATACGCCAAATGGCCTAGTGGTTCCAGTAATAAAAGAAATCCATAATCTTGGTGTGGTGGAAATCGCAAAATCATTGCAACAAGTGAGTGCGGCTGCTCGTGAAGGAAAGTTATCGCCGTCAGATTTTCAAGGTGGCTGCTTTACGGTTTCAAGTCTCGGCGGGATTGGCGGGCGTTTTTTTACTCCAATCATCAATCCTCCTGAAGTAGCAATTTTGGGAGTCAGCCGACACAAATTGCAACCCTATCCAGGAGAAAGCGGAATTGTCTGGAAGACGATGCTGCCGCTTTCGCTTTCCTATGATCATCGAGTGATCGATGGTGCAGAAGCAGCTCGTTTCTTGAAATTTGTCTGCGATCTACTTTATGACTCTAGACGAATATTGCTTTAACAACAACTCGTTAAAGCGATTAATTAAGATGAAAAAGTAGGTCAAATCAAGTCATGCAAATCGATACCGAAGTTGCTGTTTTAGGCTCGGGACCTGGTGGTTATACGGCAGCATTCCGCGCTGCTGACCTCGGGAAAAAGACTGTATTGATTGAGCGCTACCCGAGCTTGGGTGGCGTATGCCTTAATGTTGGCTGCATCCCCTCCAAAGCATTGCTTCATGTTGCCAAAGTAATCTGTGAAGCGAATGAAATTGAGCAATGCGGTGTTAAGTTTGAAAAACCCGATATCAATTCCCAACAAATGCGCACGTGGGTCGAGAAAGTTGTCGGGCAATTAACGGGTGGATTAAGTGCCCTCGCGAAACAAAGAGGAGTTCAGGTTGTCCACGGACACGGTCAATTCCTTGATGCTGAAACGCTGAGTGTCGTTCAGGACGACAAAGAAACTAAAGTGTCGTTTCGAGATGCAATCATCGCGGCCGGCTCTCGACCAGCTACATTGCCTTTCCTTCCAGATGATCCCAGAATTGTTGATTCAACTGGAGCTCTCACGTTAAGTGATATTCCTGAACGATTATTGATTATTGGTGGTGGGATTATCGGGCTTGAACTGGGTACGGTTTACCACGAACTCGGTTCAAAAGTCTCAGTTGTCGAAGTGCTGGATAGCCTAATTGCAGAAGCGGACATTGATTTAACGAAGCCACTGACAAAACGAATCCAGAAACAATACGAACAGATCCTCACGAAAACTCGAGTCGTGTCAGTCAGTTCAGATAAAGACAGATTGTCCGTTGAATTTAGTAGCGATAAAGGTCAATCGACAGAAGAGTTCGACATGATCCTCGCTGCTGTCGGGCGTACCCCAAATGGCAATCTGATCAATGCGAGTTCGGCTGGAATTCAAGTGGATAATCACGGTTTTATCGCAGTTGATCGACAGCAGCGCACCAATGTTGACGGTATTTTTGCTATTGGCGACATTACAGGTCAGCCTATGTTGGCTCATAAAGCAACCCATCAAGGGAAGGTTGCAGCGGAAGTGATAGCTGGAATGAAATCTGGTTTCGACACCTCGCTCATTCCGTCAGTTGCTTATACGGACCCGGAAATCGCATGGGTTGGTTTGACAGAGAAAGAAGCGAAGCGAAACGGTACTCCTTACGAAAAAGGCATCTTTCCATGGCTTGCCAGTGGGCGTGCGCTGTCCATGTCGCGACCAGAGGGAATGACAAAGTTGCTATTTGATCCAGAGTCCAAGCGGCTACTTGGTGCTGGTATTGTTGGCGTGAATGCCGGTGAATTAATTGCAGAGGCGGCACTCGCAATAGAAATGGGTTCTGACGCTGCAGACCTTGCACTGACAATCCATCCGCACCCCACCCTATCCGAAACAATCTGTTTCGCTGCAGAAGCTTACGAGGGCACTATCACTGACTTGTATCTGCCGAGGAAATCCGGTCGCACAAAGCGTTAACCGATCGACTTAACCAATCGGTCTTCTATGCAGGCCCGATGGATGAAACTCCATTCATGTACGGTTGTAGTACCTCTGGAACTGTAATACTTCCGTCTTCTCTCTGATAATTTTCAATTACTGCAATAAAGGTACGACCTACTGCAAGGCCTGAACCGTTTAATGTATGCAAGGGTTCCAATTTTCTAGTGTCTGATTTGCGCACTCTCGCTTTCATTCTTCTAGCCTGAAAGCCCTCACAATTACTACAAGACGAAATTTCACGATATTTTTGTTGGCCTGGTAGCCAGACTTCAATATCGTAGGTCTTGGCGGCACTAAATCCCATATCCCCTGTACATAGAACGATCACTCGATACGGGAGGGCCAACAACTTCAGTATTTTTTCGGCATTGGCAGTCAACTCTTCCAAGGTTTGATAGGAATCCTCAGGTCTGACGATGTGCACCAATTCAACCTTCTCGAATTGATGCTGACGAATCATGCCACGGGTATCTTTACCATAAGACCCAGCTTCTTTTCTAAAGCAAGGCGTATGGGCAACAAACTTCATCGGCAAATCGGCTTCTTCAATAATGCAATTCTTGACAATATTCGTCAGTGGCACCTCAGCTGTTGGTATCAAGTAAAAATCACGCGATTCGTCATCAATATGAAACTGGTCGTCTTGAAACTTTGGCAGTTGGCCTGTGCCATACAAGATATCGGCATTAACAATAAAAGGCAGATTTATCTCCTCATAGCCATGTTCTCTTGTATGTGTGTCAATCATCAACTGCGAAATTGCTCTGTGTAGCGCAGCTAGTTGATTCCTCATGAGCACGAATCTAGCACCTGATAATTTGCTGGCCAACTCAAAGTCCAGCATACCCATTCCCTCTCCGAGAGCGACGTGATCCTTGGGTTCAAAGTCAAACTGTCTGGGCTCCCCTACCCGACGAATCTCCACATTGTCCTCTTCCGAACCCCCAATTGGGACGCTTTCGTGAGCGACATTCGGGATACCAGACATGAAAGATTGGAATTCGCTCTGAATGTCTGAAAATTCCTGCTCCAGTCCTTTTAGATTCGCGCCAATTTTCTCGACATCTGTCATCAGATTTGAAGTGTCTTCACCTCTAGATTTCAACTTCCCAATTTGCTTTGACAGTTCATTTTTCTGATTACGAGCAGTTTCTGTTTCAGACTGAACTGACCTCCTTCGAGACTCAAGATCTTCGTAGTAAGGGATATCAAGTTCATATCCCCTAGGTTTCAGTTTTTCCGCAATAGCTTTGTACTCGGCTCGCAGAAAATGTTGATCAAGCATGCTTCCCTCTAGGTATTGTCGAATTTACTGGCATTTGTTGGATTGATAGTCGATGTTTTGAAATAGAAATGGAATCAAAGCAAATTATAGGTTGTACGTAACTACTTCCCTACCTAGGCAGGCGGGTTTTGGATATGGGTATTGAAGATGATTTTATTTAGAATCACGCAGCATATTAGCTGCATTGCCGTTTAAGGCGATTTGCACCGCGGCCAGTGAGTTATAGCCCTTGTTGAACATTGTCTGCAGATAGCTGGAGATGCGGCAGTAAGCCTGCGCATGGTGTGCGTTTTCGAACGTGCCGCTGACGCGTTGTTTGATCCTCGCCATCCCAATGTCCCTTTCACTACGATTATGCCGATATCGATAGAAACATAGTGCCAATCGGCTTGGCTTGGACTTCTATGAATCGTCGGTGGCTACCTCAGTCGGCTAAAATCGATTCAGGGGGAAGAATTTCATCGGTAGGAAAGTAATAGTCAAACGCTACGATTGACTACAACCCTACGCAGCTTTGAAATTCCGCACTTCAATATTTTTCTTGCGTTGCTGCACATGCCATAGGTCATACTGCATCTGCTGTTGTAACCAGCTTTCCGGACTACCTCCAAACCCTTGAGATAATCGGATGGCCATCTCTGTTGATACTTTCATTCGACCGTTGAGTAGCATGGAAAGTGTGTTGCGCGAGACACCGAGCCCTTTGGCAGCCTCAGCTACAGTAAGCCCCAAGGGTTCAAGGCACTGACGCCTGACGACATTGCCAGGATGGGGTGGATTGTGCATCAACATATCTTCTCCTCCAGTTTCTAGTGATAATCCAGATAATCAACACCAAATGCATCACCTTCGTCAAAACGAAAAATAATGCGCCAGTTGGCTCGCACCGTAACAGCCCAGTAATTTGCAAAATCGCCTTTCAAACGATGTAACTTGAAACCAGGCAGGTTCATGTCTTCTGGTGTGACAGCTGCATTCAACCGCGCTAAGATGTCGCGCACTTTTTCTCGGTGGTCAGCACGAATTCGGCTTTCGTCTCCTTGTTCGAAAAATCGTCTTAACGCTCTACTTTTAAAGCTCTGTATCATGCATTATTGTAATCCGTCAAATTTCTTGTCAGTTACACAATTAGTTCGTGATCACAATATCGTATTTATGGGAACGTTCCCACAATCGTCTAAAATCGAATCAGGGGGAAGTAGTGACGGTTGTACATAGAAAGGTTGCTATGACCCAGAGAGTTCTCAGTTGATGATTTTCTGTGTGAAAAAAGGGATATCAATTTGATGCTGATTTGTCTTGTCTTCGCAGCTTTTCCATATACGCCTTGATCCGTTTCTCGACTCCACGTTCAACGGGCTTGTAGTAGTGTTTTCTCTCCATCCCGGAGGGAAAATAGGTTTCACCATGTGCATAGCCGCCTTGTTCATCATGCGCATATCGATATTTGGCTCCATAACCCAAATCCTTCATCATGCGGGTTGGGGCATTTCTCAGATGCATTGGAACATCTAGACTACCGTGGGTTTTGGCATCTTCGCTTGCCAGATTAAAGGCTGAGTAAACGGCATTGCTCTTTGGGCAGCAGGCTAGGTACACAACGGCTTGCGCGATTGCTAATTCACCTTCAGGTGTTCCTAACCGATGGTATGTATCCCAGGCATTCAATGCTACATTGAGAGCATTTGGATCGGCATTACCAATATCTTCACTTGCAATCCGAACGACTCTTCTTGCGACATAAAGCGGGTCGCACCCGCCAGTAAACATGCGTGCCAGCCAGTAGAGTGAAGCATCCGGATCGGACCCTCGTACCGACTTGTGCATCGCAGAGATCAACTCAAAGAACGTATCACCCCGCTTGTCAAAGCGCGAGAGTGGCTGCCCGGCAATTTCTGCTGCAAGATTAGCATTTACCTTACTTACTCCTTGAGCTTGAACGAAGCTTGCAGCAACTTCAATGAAGTTCAGAACTCTACGTGCATCCCCGCCAGCACACTGAACCAATATTTCCCGTGCCTCATCCGATATATCAAAATCTGGTGGTAGAAATTTGGAACCCAATTGGATACTACGATCGATAATCTTCTGCAAATCATCCAACTGCAGTTTCTTTAGTACATAGACTTTGAGTCGAGACAGTAGTGCACTGTTTAATTCAAACCCGGGATTTTCTGTCGTCGCACCAATAAAAATCAAATCTCCACACTCAATATGCGGTAGAAATGCATCCTGCTGTGATTTGTTGAAACGATGGACTTCATCGACAAACAGTACTGTCGCCCTATTTTCCCGCCTAGCCTTCTGTCCTTCAGTAATCGCTTGCCGAATGTCCTTGATTCCGCTTTCAACAGCGGAAAGCGTCAAAAGTTGAGCTTCAAATTCATTCGAAATAATGCGCGCTAGAGTCGTTTTGCCGCTACCAGGAGGACCCCAAAATACCATGGAATGAGGGACTTTGTTTTTGACTGCCGCCCGGAGAGGTTTGCCGGGTGCTAATATATGGTCTTGGCCATATACATCGTCGAGGATTTTTGGTCTCATTAACTCCGCTAAAGGAGTTAGCGCCAAATTTTCTTGAGAACTGGAATTTTCCAAGAATAGAAATTATTGAGACTCGTCCGAAGTCTCCCGCGAGTCAATCAGATCTACACCTTCCGGTAGTTCAAACTGAAATACTTTATCTTGAAAATCGCTTCCAAGTACAACATCAAACATTTGAATTCGAGTCGTATCTCCTAGGGCATCCAAAATTTCCATCGTTCTCAAGGTAATTTCATCGAATCCCAATCGCATCGATTCAAACTGAGAGGTTTCCTGGTCAATGGGACTAATGGAAACCCATGCTAGTGAACCCTGGGTACCCAAATCATCAACTAAATATTTATCTTCAATATTTCCTGCTCCAGTGATTATCTCTGCTGCGGTCTGATCGATAACGTCGGATAAATTTCTAACGCTCGCCTGCTCAAGTTCAGCATCATAAACCCATACACCAGCGCCATCGCTGACGATGGTTTGTTCGTATGGTTCAAGATACTCCCAGCGAAATTGATTTGGCCGGGAGAGCCACATTAGACCCGTACTTTCCTCGATTTGATTGAGTCCCTCATCCAGAATCACTTGATTGAATTCAGCAAAGTATGTGCTTTGGTTCGAGAAAAAGTCAGACATTCTTTCCAGAGCAGTTGAACCTGCTGCACCAAGTGGGACTAATTGCAAAGACAATACGGCAACAATTGTTCTTAGCTTTCTACGAGATTTGAGCACTTTCAATTATCCGGATTTGAAATCAACACATTCCGCACACCGCCGCTTTGCGGTGAACTGACGACACCTTCGCTTTCCATTGAATCAATGATTCTCGCAGCTCGGTTATAGCCAATTCGTAACTCACGTTGTATCTTTGAAATTGAAGTTGTCTTTGAACGACTGACAATGTCTAGCGCCTGCTCATACATTTCATCAACAGCCTCGCTTCCATTGGAAAAGATACCTTGCGCACTGGCTTCCCCCTCCAAAGATTCAGTTACATTGTCATCATAGCTTGGTTCACCATCCCGCTTAAGGTGATCAACCACTCTTTTCACTTCATCATCAGACACAAAGGCACCATGGACTCGCATAAGCGAAGAACTGCCTGGTGGGATAAACAACATATCGCCCTTCCCGAGCAAATGCTCTGCCCCTGTCTGATCCAATATTGTTCTGGAATCCGCATTCGACGCGACTCTGAAAGCGATTCTGGTTGGAATGTTTGCCTTTAGAACTCCGCGTATCACATCTGTCGACGGTCTCTGCGTTGCTACAATCAAATGAATTCCTGCAGCACGTGCTCTTTGTGCGATTCGAATGATCAACTCCTCAGCCTTCTTTCCCATTACCATAATCAGGTCGGATAATTCATCGATCACTAGAACAATATATGGAAACAGCTTCAGTGGCTCTGCATTTTCCGGATCAACAACAGTCGGGTCTAAAACTGGCAATCTAGCTTTTTTGACGTGGTCATTGTAGTTTTCCATACTCCTTACGCCAAGTCCCGCCATCAATGCAAATCTTCTCTCCATCTCTGAAATGCACCAATGGAGTGCATTATTGGTCTTATTCATATCGGTAATGACGGGCGCCAGCAGATGCGGAACACCCTCATAAACAGAAAACTCAAGCATCTTCGGGTCCACCATGATCAGACGCAGTTGATCTGGGCTTGACTTAAAGAGAAAACTCAATAATATGGCATTTAGACAAACAGACTTACCAGCACCCGTCGTACCTGCAATCAATAAGTGTGGCATTGCAGCAAGGTTTGCAACCACGGTTTGGCCGCGTATATCTTTCCCCAACACAATGGTTAGCGGGTGATCAGATTCTTTATACGCCTCTGATTCCAGCCCATCGACTAATCTAACCGTTTCACGAAGCTTATTCGGCACTTCCAAGCCAACATAAGAAGTTCCTGGTACTTTGTCGACGACACGTACACTCTGTACTGCCAAGGTCCGTGCGAGATCGTTCGCAAGATTAACGATTTGGATGGCTTTCACACCAGCAGCAGGTTCAATCTCAAACTGGGTAATGACTGGACCTGGTTGTGCGTTGCGCACTGTAACCTCAACATTAAACTCACTCAACATTGATTCAATTCTTTCACCCATCTCAGTGATTTCTTCTTGAGAATAGGCATAGGCAGAAGTCTCTGTTGGGTCCAATATGGAGGTATCAGGAAAGTCATCTTCTGGTGGGACTAGTGACGCTTCCACCTGCGGTTCTACTCGCTGAGATGTTTTTCGTTTCGGTTTGCTGGGAGACTTTGGCGCTGGTTTTGGTCTACCACCAGAAGTATCAATCGGTACGATGACTGGCTCTTTCCGTTGACCGAGATTCGGTTTAGTCCGTCTGGTTGGAGTTTTCGCTTTTGGTACCTGATTTGTCTTGTGTGAACCCGCAGTTTCTGCGTTTCTTTCCAATAATGAACTTAGTTTAAATTTGGAAACGGATCGGGATTTGCTTTTTTCTGCTCCCTTGTCTGCGGTTTTTTCTCTAGGCAATTTTGAACGTCGACTCACTCCCCCTACAAATAGACCGAAAATTGCGAATATTGATTTTCCAGTAGTATTGAAGATTCTAAGCCAAGGGATAAGACTACAGAATGTAGAACCAACTACAAAAATGACAATCAATAGAGCAGTGGCGTACTGAGGGTCTAGGTACCTATCAAGAAGCCGCGATACTTCATACCCAGCGATGCCTCCTATGTGATTTTGGGATTGATACGTAGCGTGCAGATTCTCCAAACCACTACCGCTGAGTAATGTAAAGACAATCCCAAGTGCAAAGAAAATAACTGCATAGTTTCGAGTCGATTCGTTCCTAAGTAACTTTCTTAACCAGAACCAACCAGCAATAGCCATCACGACAGGCAACAAAAATATCGTAAATCCAAAAACAGTCCTGCCGACATCTGCCACCAATGCGCCAATTCGCCCACCAGAATTTGAAATGACAATATCTGTAGACGTAGAACTCCAACTCATACCCGGGTCAGAAGGAGAGTAAGTGACCAACGCGAGCATAAGCCAGGCAGATATAAACCAAAGCAGCAAAATTCCCAACATTCCAATAGCCATAGCCACTTTGCTGGACTGATTAAGTTTGGGAGATTTCAAAACTTTGGGCATCCGATTTCCCCAAATAAAATTCACTTTGGGGATAGGCAGGTCAATGCAGATTTAGTATGAATATGATGTTAATAATTATAAATCAGTAGGCAGAATTTCATCTTTGTCGGCGATAAATCAATTTCAAAGTTTGTCCTATATTTTGTTGATTGATTTAAAAAATGAAGCGCAAATGCAATACTCGTGCCTCAACAATATCTTTCAAAAGAATTCCATGATTTTCGATGAATCAATCTTGTAAGGTACGAGAGAATCAGACAACAAACTTCAGATATGATGGCTTAGCCCATCTTTTTTGATTACTGCGTTCTGGTGGAGGTCGATTTGAATGAACTTGGTAGTGAAAAGCATTTAAGGCGAGAAATTCTTGAGGTGCATCTACACTCGACATAAGAAAAGTCTGGCGTTAAAACTTTATCTTTCACTTTCAAAGTTCAATTTCAAAGTTTCTAGAGAAATTTGTCGCCAATTCGAGTTATGCTCCAAAAGCAGTGTGTGAAGGGGCAAAATCAAAATTGTGTATTTGATTGTTAGTTTTCTGGCCCAGTCTAGACTCAAACTGGTGGATATTGTGGATGGCTAAATTATGAAGACAACTGAGCCGTTCGTGTAGAAACTGAACTTCTACCATTCTTTGGATCCAAAACTTTCCAAAGAACAAGCAAGATAAGTGATTGGTTGATTATGCTCAACATTAGCGAACCAAAAAGAAACGATGGCTCCATTGAGTTATTATTAAATTATGGCATTTATTCACTGATTAAGTGAATAACGCGTTGATATCTACATGATGTAAAATAGGTAGTTATTCATGTAATTCCTTATTTTATGTACTTCGATCCACATCAACAAAGTCTAGCACTTGCTAACGAGTTGGTTGCAGAAGGGTGTTTGACGTTCACTTTCGATGAATTGGTTAATCGTCTCGGTAAGTCGAAAACGGCCACCGCAAACCTCCTCAAGCGCATGGAGAAATCTGGTCTGGTCAATCGCGTGCGGCGAGGGCACTATGTTGTGCGTCAACTGGGTATGCTCGGTATACCGACTGTAAACGAAGATATCGCATTGTCAGTTGGAGCGGCGATGCATAAAGTGCCACATCGTATCGCCTATCGAACCGCCCTTTACGAGCATGACTTATTAGTCCATCCACCACGGACCATCCAAGTTGCAACTACCCGTCGTGTTCGAACCAAGACACTCTCCGGTCAGCCGCTTCGAGTTATCATAGAGCCACCCGAAAAGCTTGAGATAGGACGTGTGCAGTGGGGCCCCTCCTACATCTCGGATCGTCATCGTGCCATTCTGGATGCGGCGCAACGTCCGTTGCTTGTCGGTGGGATTGAGGTGTTAGCGGAGACTTTCGCCACAGCCGCACACGAACTCAGCGCTGAGATTCTCCTGGACTACGCCCGTCGGTTAGGTTGGGCAGCGGCACTACGGCGATTGGGATCACTCGCTGACGCCTTGGAATTGGAACCAATTCGCGGTACGCTCCAACCTATCAAACCAATTTCGGCGGATCTCAATCTCGAACCTGGAACTGATGACTACACGATTTGGCGGGATCGTCGATGGCGCATACGATGGTCAAGATCTGTTGAAGAACTCCTTGCAGTGATCAGCCATTGAGCAGTCTTGCTCAATTTACTCAACAGGCGGCCCGTGATAGTGTGCCAGCAATAACTGTAGAACGGGATTAGGTGTTAGCCTACCTCATAGCCACTCTTGGATCGATTGACGAAAACCATGGTCTCGTGTTCAAGGGTGGAACAGCGCTAAGACTTTGCTACTTTGAAGAATATCGTTATTCCACTAATCTGGATTTTTCGGTGGTCGATGATGAAATTGATGGTGCCCACGCGACCATCGAAACAGCACTTTCACGAGTACAGGTGCTGTTGAAGGATTGAATCTGACTGGTGACGAGCCGAAGAGAATTGCGTATCAAGGACCACTGGGTCGACAACGATTCTTGAAAATCGATATCACAGACGATGAACTTGTCCTAAACGTTGACACTATGTGCCTTTTACCACGCTGGTCGGATTTACCAGATTCGATTGCAGTTTCGGTGTATCCACTCGTAGAGATTGCTGCCGAGAAGCTACGATGTATCATGCAGCGCATGCAGTGCAGAGATTTATTTGATCTCTGGTTCTTATTCGAAAACGGTAGTATCAGTCCGAGTGATGCGGAGGATATTTTTCGACAGAAAGCGACACATCGAAAATTGAACCCGAGTGATTTTGAAACGAGATATCAGTTGCGTTTACAACAGTACCAGCGTTACTGGGAAAAGGAACTCGATAATCATTTAGCAAATGAAGTACCTCATTTCGAGCATGTAAAGCGAACTGTCAATCGGCAATTACGCAGTGTTGGGCTGTTGTAAGCCGATATCTCAGTCGACACTCCCACCTTCTCTGCTACACGAACAGCAGAGAAGCAAATGAAATCAAATCGTATCGACTCAACTCTACTTTCAGATTGATAAGGTGGGTGTTGTGCATCAGTCGGTGGAAGATGACATCACTTGATTTCATCCAATCCTCCTTTGTAACTTCTACCATTCATCCCGTGTTATGTTGAAGTATTTAACAATTTGAAAAATGAAACTTTTAATAGGTAATATATGACCTTTTATATTGTTAAATTTATTTAAGAGGCTATTAATGGCTGTTTATCAAGTACCAGAATCACCACACAGTCTGAGAAACGAAGTCGGTAATCGTTTAGCTAAAGTTCGCCTGTCCCGGAACATCACGCAGAAATCTCTGGCCGAAGAAGCAGGAATCGGACTGCGTACGCTACGTCGGTTAGAGGCAGGTCAGTCGTCCAGTCTTGACAGCTTTCTGCGCATCGTTATCGCCCTTGATTTAACTGATGAACTTCTAGGTGCTCCTCCATCACATGAAATTCGGCCAATTGAACGCATGGACTCGCGTCGACAAGAGCGTAAACGCGCCCGACCTACCAAATCGGTCCCCGATAATACGCCATGGTCATGGGGTGAGCCGTAATTGTGTCCGATGCTAGTGTAAACCTGTGGGGGCGACGAATTGGTACGATTTCCTAGGACTCAGTTCGCTTAATCGGAATCTTTCAGTACGATCCTAAGTTTCTCTCGGCGGGAATCGAAATTTCACCGATTGTCATGCCTGTGCGGGAGACACCTTATTCGTTTCCCGCACTGAATGCAGAAACGTTCAGAGGTTTACCGGGACTTGTATGCGACTCATTACCCGATACATTCGGCAATACGTTAGTTAAAGTATGGCTAGCCGAGACTGGCCATGGTCTCAAGAATTTTAATCTTGTCGACCAATTGTGCTACGTTGGAAATCGTGGAATTGGCGCCCTAGAGTTTTATCCGATTCTGCGCGATGACTGGCGCAGTAGCATAGAAATCTCTCAACTAGTCGATCTTGTTAGCAGGGTATCAACGACAGATCCAGCCTAACTGAAAAACTGGCTGACTCCCAAGGATATGGCCGAATCGAATATGCTTATTACCTGATGGCTCGGCAAGCCGGAATTGATATGACGGAATGCCGTCTTCATCACGAAGGAGGTCGAAGCCATTTCATGACCCGGCGTTTCGACAGAGATGATAATGGACGCAAAGTCCACATGCAATCACTTGGCGCATTGCGACACTTCGACTTTAATCAACCTAGAAACTATGCCTATGAGCAGGCGATCCAGACCATCCGTCAACTGAAGCTTGGAATGTCGGTTGTTGAACAACAGTACCGTCGCACAGTATTTAATATCGTAGCGCGCAACCAGGATGACCATGTCAAAAACATAGCATTTCTGATGAACCCGGCCGGTCAATGGCGGCTGTCACCGGCTTTCGACGTGGTTTACGCCTTTAACCCTTCAGGTCTGTGGATCGAAACCACCAGATGAGTTTCGTTGGCAAGCGCAGCGAATTCGAACGGCAGGAATTATTGAGATTTGCCGAGTCTTCCAGCGTCAAGAAAACTTCCGCTCGTTGCGTTTTCGATAGTGTGATTGCCACCGTAAGCAATTGGCCGAAATTTACCGAAGAACCGGGATCAACCAAGAGGATATTGAGCGAATTGGACGGACGCATCGAACGAAACTTGGTTAACAGTAGTTGAGGAATTCCCAACTCTAAACTGAACTGGTAGACTAGAAGACAAAAACAATTGTGTCCGAAATGGAAGACGTATTAATTGACCGAATGATCAACAATTTTGATGGCTGGTATCGAATTGCATACACATGCAATATATTTGCAGAGAGCACCACTTGCCAGCTTGCTTCAATTGGACATTGAATACTCAACAATTGGTTGAAATCTCAAAGTGAATACCTTGATAATGCTCCCAAAGGGAATAAGAACATTTGTTTTGCAAGGAGTTCAATCCAATCTATGTTCCGGTGGAAACAGCGATTGAGTACATTGAATCCTGGTACAACACCGGCAGAATCCATACCACTCTGGGATTTCAGAGTCCAGTGGAGTTTGAAGCGCAGCTGACTCAACCTAAAAACATGCAGTCATTTTCATGTGAAAATGGCAGCATGGATAATTTAAACATCTCTACCAAATCGGGGTAGGTTCACACGTACTACATTTGTAAATATCTCACTTGCTTGACAAGTGAGCTAATTGATACCATATATAACTACACATTAAACTGATTTCCTAAGTGCATAAGCTCTACGAATGAACGAGGGTTTATTCAATGTCTGTAACGACCTCACATCATTGCGCACATTAAGAGCAGCGGGCCACGATGATAGAATCAAGATACCTTTGCAAACCAAACATAGATGCTCAATCTAATACTGGAAAACGAGCTACGAATTTCGAATGTTGTAGCACGTATAGAGGACTGGAATCTGCAACCTAACATCTATAGAAAAGTCGTACATTAAAACTGCAAATCCTGCAGAAAGCCATGAACGATGCGGTTAAAGTCATACGCGGAGCTGGGTCGACGGAATTGTGATGAGTACATGGTTGAAATGAAACGCAAGCGTGTATCTCCACCAAATTCATAACCTCTGTAGCAAATAAGTTTAATTCAGATTCATACCAACAGGGAGCAATACACAATGAGGAATCCTGCTAATTGTCTAAGTGGACTTCAACTCAAAGACAAGTGGAAAGTAGGGGATATGGTTGGCAACTATGTTGGCAATACAGGTGGTAAATTTTCCATTTGTTATGAAGTAAGTCACCAAGATGGAAAATCTGGATTCTTAAAAGCGCTTGATTTTAGTGGGGCTTTAGGTGCAGTTGATCCCACGACAGAATTGCACAAGCTAACCGAGGCTTTCTTGTATGAAAAGGAACTGCTCGAAATTTGTCGCCCGATGTCCCGTATCGTGACAGCGCTAGATTTCGGCACAGTGGAATTAGGTGATCCGATGAAAGCTGAAATTGTTCCGTACATAATTTTCGAAATAGCAGAAAAAACAGTAAGATCAGTTATTTCTGCACGAATGCGACCTCCTTTCGCATGGATAATGGAATGTATGCATCAAGCCACCGTGGGGATGAATCAATTGCATACTAAGCAAATTTCGCATCAGGATATTAAACCTTCAAATGCACTGATTTTTAGCGACCAGGGGCTGAAAATAGCAGACTTGGGAAGATCTGTTCGCAAAGGTCAATATGTGTTGCATGAGTTGGAGGATTGGCCTGGTGATTGGGGATACGCACCACCTGAAATTGCCTATGGATACCTTGATCCAGAGTTCAATGTACGTAGATTATCGTCTGATATATACATGCTTGGAAGTTTCGCAGTATCACTGTTAACAGGTTTGCAGTTGACAGCATGGCTCATAACAGTATTGCCTGACGAATTACGTCCTCCAAAATGGAATGGCAATTACGAAGGAAACTATAGTGAAGTCATCTCTCACGTTGAACAGGCTTTTGCAACTGCTTTGGAAAAAATCAATGATCATATTGGTGTTCAAGAAAAGTTTGTCGAAGACATGATCGATTGTGTACGTGAGTTGTGTCAGCCAAACCCTGGAAAAAGAGGACATCCCAGAACTCACGCCATAGTTGGTGATGCAGGAAACCCGTTCAATTTGGAACGGTATATCAGTCGATTCAACTACCTTGTTCTCCACGCAAGAATTTATGACCACAGAATCCACAGAACATCAATTTAACAATGAACGGAAGTACGCCTTATAACAATAGAAAACTCTTACCGCGTTGGAGAACTTTGTCACAATCTGCGGATCATGGAGAATTGCAATTTTCCCGGAAATCTACAAGTCAGCCCGTAAATTTCAACACTAGTATTTTATTGAGTGAATTGGTTGCCAGATGGCAAAGGGAACGTAATATCGAAAATGCTGCAGAGCTAATTTCTAGTGGCATTGTAGTAGGTGTGAATAGTGAAGTAGAAAATGCAGCCAATTTCTTAATTGAATCAAGTAATCAAGTGGCTCCTGCCATCATTCGAGCTTCAAAATTGGTACTTAATGGAAGTGTGATGTCCTCGATTGAAGATGATGCAACATTTAGCAATCTTGGAAACATTATTTCAATCTATAGAAATATTTCGAAATTGAAAATTCGGGTACGAACCGCTCCTCGGGATGCAATTTCTTGGATGGAATTAGCAAGACTTTATACACTACTAGGCCAAAATGAACCTTCATTTAAGTGTATACAGATAGCGGTAGAATTGGCTCCTGAGAATAGATTTGTATTACGAGCGGCAGCGCGATTTTTTGAAAATTCTGGCGACTTAGATAGAGGATTGTACTTACTCCGCAAATCAAATTCAATAACTCGTGATCCTTGGCTACAGGCAACAGAAATATCTCTTTCTGACGTCGGGGGTGTATCAAGCAAATACTTAAAATATGCAATTGATCAAGTTACGAAGGATGTATGGGAACCTCGACACTCAGCTGAATTATGTGGTGCTGCAGCAACCGTGTTGTTTGCTGATGGCAGATATAGTAAAGCACGTAAATTGATGAAGCTTAGCATTAGAGACCCTAATGAGAATTCCTTTACACAAGCTGAGTGGGCATCAATCAAAGGTTGGGCTCCAAGTATTCCCGAAGAATTGTTTGAGATTGAACTCGCTCCAGAAGCATTGGTGTTGCGCGAAAGACAAGCATTTAACTGGGAGCACGCAATTTCCGCATGCATCAAATGGAATGAAATGGAACCGACATCTTTAATGCCGCTTGTTTTTGGAGCATTTATTTCGCTTGTCGCATTAGAAAATGGAGACAAAGCGTTAACATTTTTAGACCGGGCAGCTGTACGGATTCCAAATGATCCAATGGTAATAAATAATCAAGTAGTTGCATACGCTTACATTGGCGACATTGAAAAAGCTACGAAAAAACTAAATCAATTGAACTCTATGCAACTGCCCAAAAACCGAAAGGCTGTACAAATTGCTACAAATGGACTAGTTGAGTATCGGAGAGGTGAGTTTAGTAAGGGAAGAGATTTGTATATTGATGCCATTAAAATTGCAGATGAACTCAATGATAAATCTATAAAATTTCTGGCTATTTGGCACTTGCTGCGAGAAGAATCGAAATTAGGAACACCAGAATTAGAAGAAATCGTCAAAAACGTCGATAAATCTCATGGACAAATTAACAGATTACCCGAAATCGAAGCGTTGAAAAAGAAAATAGATCTAGATTTGAGCAAATCTCGAAAAAGCTGTTTTTCCAACGAATTTACTCCGCTCTGTAAAACCAATTTCCTGCCATATACGTGAGTTCTTGAGAATCTCTACAGCCGTGCAAATCCCCGCAGGCTTTCATCACACACAGTGATTTCACCTGTTCCAAATCAGTGAATAATTGACCAATTAGCGATGTAGTAACTTACCACTCTCTAAAAAACTCATGATGCGATTGATTGCGCTCGAATTAACTGTATCGTGAGTTTGTTTACAGTTGATGGTAATGACTCCAATATGCCCCGCGCTTGTTATCCACAATAAAGTATGGGATTCTCTTTGTATATCTCTAGATTCCGCTGAGATATTGTCAAATCTATTACGTCACGGGATTCGTCACTAAGCGGCTACCTGGTCGGTGTCATTTTAATTCAACTCGAATCCGTTAATGAATTTCACTCCCTCCATCACTTTGCCCTGCTGCCTGAACCCGCGCAGCTGTCGCCATTTTTTCTCAGCACACATCCCCAGCTTGTACATCATGCTCAGCATCGTCGTTCGTGTCCGACAACCCTTTGACTGCTTCGTGCGGTGCCGGATCGTCGCGAAAGTCGACTCGATCGGATTAGAGGTGCATACGCTCACCCAATGTAGAGGTGGAATACTATAAATCGCTATCGGTTCACCATGGTTTTGAGCCGGATTTCGACTACTTGCGGATACCTGCCTTTGTCTGACTCGGCAAACGTATCAAACGCTTGGTTTTGATCTGTTCGGGTTTCAGAAATTCCAACACATGTCAGTCAGTACATCCTCAAATTACCACAGGCGTATGGTACCTATAGAGATTCACAAGATTACAACTTGTCGAACAAAACACCCACCACCTCTCGAACACGGACCAGCAGAGGACTAGGTTGTTCCGTGTCAGTTGAAAGACGGACTATATCTTCATAACCAGTCTTGTCAAGACTTTCGAGCACGACTGATTTCGAATCCAATACTCGCAAACGTTTGAAGTAGGCGCAGTTTTCGTCATCCTCAACGATAACTGGCTTGCCATCCAATTCACGTAGAGCTATTGCAAGATCATCCCTTGCCGATTTGGCTAACAAGTATTGTCGGTCCAAAGCTATCGGTTCGGCGCTACTACCCTGAACTTCAAAAACATCGGTATCGGCGACGAGATCAGCCACAATTCCATTATTAGCCTCCAGACTTGTGGCTTCGGCGTCAGGCTCAATCCTTTCTCCCGGTGGTTGTCGGTTTGCGGTGAACAAGACACCAACGATCTTGCGCCGATTTGCACCCTTCGTCCGAGATATGATTACTGGCGGAACCTCCCTCGGATTCGAAGATGATGCAGCAAGTATGGCTAGAGAGGGCGCTTCCGCATTTCTAAGCCATCGTCGCGCAACTTGGTGTGTGCCTCGATCCTCAACGACCAAGTTGGGAGAACGACATTGCCTATCCAAGCGGGTGAGCAGAATATCTCCAACCCGGGCAACGGGTGAGAGAGTATCCTTCTCAAGACGATACGAAGCTCGGTCGTTCATGTTGATTGCATCGCCATTGCTCAAATGATCGATTCGTATCGCCGACGCAGCGCGCCCATCTGAATAAGCCGACACTCGCCCCAGGATTTTTGGTTGAACAGCGGCAAGGTCTATAGAGCGAGGCGGTTTGTGATTACAATTCGCCGGCAGAAGAATCGCAGCAGTTTCTCCGACTATAGACTTCTGCAGAAATCGAAACTCCTCCCATACTTTATGAACGGCGGGAAAAAGTTTATCACGCCAAAATTCATAAGCTAGTTTCCCCTCGCGAACAGTTATAGTTTCTGAGGCCGAGTGATGCGGTTCATTCAGCCGGGTAAAATCATTTGGATATGTAGCTTTCACACCCAACAACTTATCAAATACGCGATCCGTATAATGCGGTTGCCCGTTTGCGTTCTGATTTGCAATTCGCTCAATCATGCTCCCAAACGTTGCCTGCGGCTTCTGTACAAATGAAGGATCGAAGGGCTCGATTGCATGCTTTAACAATGTCTCGGCCAACACTCGAATGTCACTGATTAGAAAACGCGCACGATCATCCGAGTTCTCTGTCATCATCTTATCGAAACGTACTCTGGCAAAATCACCTTCCACAATTTGTGTTGGTTTCGACCACGGTTGACCAGTCTCAATCGCAAGCATTTTGATTTCGCACATGGCCGTCATTTCCAGTGCAAAAGGCATGCTGTGTGTAGTCACTAGGATTTGACAGGCCTGACGCTGTCTCAGCCCATCAGAAGAGCCTAAGAATTCAGCCCACCCTTTCAAGTTACGGGTATCGAAGGTAATCTGCGGATCGTCCAGCACCATAAGTTCAAATGGACAATTCCCGGCATGACTAATTGCCCGGTGCCGAATTGCGAACACAAACGACCACAAAATCCCTCGCATCCAAGAAACATTTGCTAATAGTGACGCGTCGATTCTCCATTTCAGATCATCCCCAAGCTTAGCTTGAAAATTCAGTGACTGTCGGCCCCGAAACTCTGAAACTTCGGCTTTTTCATAGCTGAGTAATTCAGGATTGTATATTTGCTGGTGGATTTCTTTTGCCATATAGGAGACATCGTCGATTGTCTGACGGGTCGTCAAATTGACAAGCGTTCGAAGCTTCCGAAGAGCCTTCAATTCTTCCGCTATTTCCTCCCGTAATACCTGCCGTTTGACGATCTCGTTGTATTCGCAGGCAGTCTCCAATGCAAGCTCAACTTTCTCGTTAGCCGTCTGGAATGGCTCCGTACCGTTGATCATTTCCCTAAGCTGGAGAATACGAGTAGTAAGTGTCTGCTCTTCATTCTGTGAAAACAAGCGGTCCCAACTTTCCTGAAATTTTTGGTGAAAGTGTTGCCAGTTCTCGGCCGTTCGGATGATGTCATTCATATGATCAATAATTCTTCTGACCCTCGCTTCGTCGTCTCCTTCGTCGGGCGCCGGTAGCTCGGAACCAAACTCGACCTCGTCGACCGCAGCGAAAGCTGCATTGATCGCGTCTTGGGCTACCTCAGCAAATCCAGGAAGGTATTTAGCTACATGGATAGCTTCTACGAAAGTCGATCGCACGTCACTCTCGATGCTCCGCTTAACGGCGAAACGCTTAACCTGCATGAATAATTCTGGAACTACAATCAGAGCTGCCTGTTTAATATATTGTTCGATTCGCCGGCAGGCATCGGCAAGACGACTTTGGGCCACCTCAGCTTCAGATTGCAGAGTGCGAAGATCTTCGACTAAGCTTCGATGCTCAACCCCTTTGATCGATTGTTCGCACAGTGGGCACAGTGGGTCGTTGCAATCTTCAAAATGTTCCGCCGCCACGGCCTTGAGCCGCAATAGCGTGTCTTTCTTCTGCTGGTGTGACCACTTGACGGCTTTGGCTAGATCATTTTGCGCTTTTTCCAACGTAAATTTTAAATCTTCGAGTTTTTGCTCCTCAACCCGATTTGCAAGGGTTGATATTTCCTTAAGAACTGCAGGTAAATCATTAGAGTTGCTCTGGTCGTCAGCGTCTAAATAAAGTTTATTGACTGACTTCATGACACGTAGCCGATGTTCAGCTTGATTTGGGTCGAATTCTTTGAACGCGAGCCCAGAAAGTGCCTGAAAGCCTTCCGCCTGTTTACGTGTCAACGCCTCTTTCGCTTCGTCAAGATTCTTTAGGTAATCACTGGAAATTGGTTTTCTGGCTTCTATATCGACGTGCAGGTCGAGTCCCGTGTCCAACTCTTCAATTTTTTCCTGTGCTTCTTTCAACAGTCTATAAATGATTTCTTTCTTACCTTCGGAATCATTATCTCGGGCGTATTTCAGAAATCGCTGATTTCCGTGGCAGAGCTTATCCACTAGGTTCGCTACATTGAGCAAGGGCTCCAAACCGATTAGTTGGCGAATCAGACCCACAAGTTGATCATTGTCGTCGCGCTTAGGCATCCGAATGTGCTGAATCCGCATTGGCATCAGCAACCCTGCTTCCACAAGTGTAGGAACCGCCGTAAGTCTTGGGTCAATGGACACCTCCTCATTAAGCGAGTTGGGCTCGCCATGGAGACGACGTGTTGCTGTTATTTCTTCTTCGTCCAAATTATTCCCAAATGTCAGTGTGACCGAGACATCCACAGATGAAATTCCATTTTTCCACGTGAAGGGATAAACCGCGATTGGAGGCCAATCCGCTAATTTTTCTCCGTCATCGGACATCACAGGCTCTGATCGCTTAGCATCTTCCCATATGCCGTATTGGTCGCGGTGGACTTTGCCAATCATGGCAAATAGTATCGCGTTGGCTAACGAACTTTTTCCACTGCCGTTCTGACCCTCAATACAAGTATCTCGACCCGTGACATCAAACTCAAATACGTCGTCTGGTACAGCATTCAAACCACCAAATCCCCGAGTTTCCACTTTCTTCAGCCGCCACGATCGGGATTTTTCGTCTGCCTCCTCGACATCTGCTCTGTAGCTTCCGGCGATATCCGACCCCATATTGTCAACACTCTCACCAAACACATTCTCGAGCAAACCAAAAAACTTCGCGTCTTTGACAAGGTCATCGGCAGTTGATGACCGTAGTTCGTTGAAAATTAATTCCACCATGCGTCTAGCACGGCGCGAGTCCAATTTGATGGTGTCTCCAGCTGCTGAATCGACTATGACAGCGCTCCCTGCAAGCAGGGCTTTTTCAATTTCGTCTCGCGTCACCCATATACTCCTTTGTTGATTGATATGCTAATCAATTGATTCGCCCGTTTCGTAAGTATGGTGGTTAACCTACTCTTGTGTCCTATTTGAAGGTTGCGCTTCACCCTCTTCGACTACAGAGCTGTAATCGACGATGAGTAACTTACGGGGGTAGACCGGATTTTCCCCCTCTTTTAGTCTGGTATTGTCCGTATATCTTTCAATCTGCATGCGCAGGCTATCCAAAACTACACTAGACAACGGACCTGCATCCATAGATAGGAATTCGCTCCAGTCAATCGAAAGAAGTTCAGGATACGAGTTCAATTCAGCTGTTGGTGCAGTATCGGATTCGCGACCTTGGATGGGGAGTTTCTGTTTGTGGCTAGTTACAAATTGATTTATCTGCTGTTCAGCTTGATCGCAGTCGAATATGCAGCGCCACGGTCGTACATTCGCACTCGCGTGAATCGCTGTAAACTTCCGTTGCCCTCGCTGATTGATCGCACGTTTTATCTTCCAGCTTGGCGCTAAGGTACAACCCAGTTGTTCGATTTCAGCTGAATTGCAACAATGCCAAAATTTTTTCCAGTTGTAAGAATTGTAGTGGTTATAAAGGAGATATAACGGTATAGCATGGTACTGGCGAGCGAAGTTCTCCAGGAGATCAATTTGACGGGTCCCGTCACTCCTGTAGTGGTTGAGGGCGGTGTAGTGACCGTTGGGGTAGAGTTTTTTGGACTGTATGGCCAGGAAACGGCTTCCTCCGTTTCTTCGGACAATCCAAAGTAACATATCAGCACCATAGCACGACTCCTCTTGCCCTGTCGGGTGGTAGACAAAGAAGGCGTTAGATCTCTGATATTGCAGCATTTCTAGGATTAGCAGATCTGTTATTGTCTCCTCCCCTAGGCGAGCACGCAGTTGATGGGCGAGAGAGAGACGGTGCCAAATATCGGAAGATATCTTTGCTGCAAGTGTCACCACTTTCTTTGTGGTACCATGATTCAACATTTTCTATCTTGATTTGACCTGTTATACCTACCTGCAGTTGATTCTGAAATCAAGAAATAAATCCAGTAGTACGTGGTGGTCACAACACACTTTTCTTTTGGTTTCATCTACTTTCCCTAATAACTCTAGAAAAACTGGACCGCATTTAATTTTACAGTTAGTCTCTAACCACCATGGCTCAGCAACCAACTCATATTCAGATACGCTGCAAGGGTTGTTGATTCCGAAACAGCATACTACATGTGATATTCAGGCAGGGACAATGTGTCAAAGAAGGATAATCCAATTGCGAGGACCTAAGCAACCGAGCAAAGTGATTGTATGAGTAATTTAAAGACGAAAGCTGAATCGCACTTCATTTCCGCCTATCACAAGTCGCTCGGGTTACACACTTTGCTGCTGACGTAAATTCTCAATTAATTTCTGTTCCTCTATTGGTGGTCTACAGCGTTGATGAAGTGGTTGTTTCGAATGGCAAAGTCTACACAATGCTCTAAGATTGCTATGGTTATTATCTTCGCTTCGCCCATTCATGTGATGTACATGCAACAAACTCCTATGACGAGAGTCTGACAGCTCTACTTCGCACTGTTCGCAGCGCCAACCTCGCTGTTCTTTATATTGCCTGCTAATTCGAGGCCAGTCTTTTGTGTATCCTGATCGGGGACTAGTGTGTTCAGTATATTTGGGCATATTAACAAAAAATGTTGAATATTCAGCAAAGAATTCTCTTAAACAAAATCCTTTCCATATATTCGCAGGTTTTCCGAGATCAACATACCCTTTCCAGTTCAATTCAATTAGACAATTTTTGCAAATAAATAGCGTAGCATCGATAGATTGCTTTGAATCTGCGGCGTCAACTGAAAATTTTCCATCGCTTCTATTCGTTGCTACATATCTGTCAATACGATTGTCTATAAACATCTGTTGCAACGTTTTGCAGTTACGAATATGGAATCGTCGCGTATCTTCAGGGGAATTTAGAAGCATAACTTTCTCTAACTGAGTATCTTTGATATACAGAACAATTTGTTCTTCTTCATGAGTTAAAAATCCTTCAGGAGTGAAGTGGAGTTGCTCCCAAGGATTTGACATTTCAACACCTTGTAGAAGTCTTTTGTGCACCTCTTCACGAGCTTTAAGCTGACTAAGGGGAAACCAAATAGAACGTTTAGCACCCATCTCATTAAGCAGAGGTTTGAACAATTGATCAATGTCAATATCCATCTTGAATCTGGTTTCTCACTCGATAGTTTCCAGAACCTTAACGATTTGTTCTTTGCTATTAGTTCTCACTCTAAATTCAACTCGTCGTGATTGGATTTTGTCTTCTTGCTGACTAACATATATCAATTGGCTTGAGGATAATCCATTCGCAGTAAGCTGATCTCTTGCCCATTCCTTGTATTCAACAACCTCTTGCAATCCGAGGGAATATACAAGCACTGTCCTCGTTCGAGCTTGTGAAAGCACCATGTTATTGAAGTACGCCTCATCATCAGTTAATGCGCCCTCCCATTCTGATGATGTGTGACCTTCAATTCGAATCTCGCTAATCGCCTCTCGAAATACGTAGAGTAGTTTGATGTAACGCGGAAAGAAATCACTCAATATTTCCTCGAATTCAGGTTTAAGATTTGCTGTTCCAGAATCAAACAAGACATCTGGAGCCTTAAATCGTACGGCAAGCGTTTCTGGGTCCAATTCTGCATGCCATTTTGGCAAATCGTCTTTAAACTCCCGCTCCAGTGCGTCATAAATTTCAAGTTCCGAATCATTCCATGCTACGACTATTTCGCGGATTTGATTCTGAATTTCAATTATCGGTCGGATATAAGTTATTGCGATAAAAAGGAAAATTACCATTAACCCAGCCATAAGATCGGAAATTGAAATCCAGTTTTCTTCTTCAGATGAGACCCCTTGTCCAAAAAATCTTTCCATCGCCATCACTTGTTCTCCGCAATCCTAACTACTTCACGTAGCTTATTTGTGAGTGGAGTGTAGTCTTCAACAAATTTTTCCGACAGTGAAACTAGATTACTCGCCAATACTTGAATATTCTTTTCTAGTTCATTTTTCACACGTTCGTCAAATTCGGTCATTCGCTCATCTACCATTTTTGGAATTTTGTCCAATGCATGAAATAAAGAATTGTTCGATTCTTGTTGTTTAGAAAGTGCATCAGATGTGTTCCTGACAACTTCATTGATAGAGTTTGTTAAGTCGTCGGTTATTTGTTTCAAGTTTTCGTCAATTGTCGGAAATGCTTGTAGCGCCTTATCCCTTAATCCAGATACTGCATCCAGATGTCCGTTCAAATCTACAATAGATTCATGGGTGTTATCGACAATTTTTTCTAGTTTCTGAAGTGTGTCTGGAATTGATTCGGTATGTGACGAAATATTTCGAATGGCCTCTTCCGAAGCCAATATACCCTGCTGAACTTTAGTGAATTCATCCTGTAGGGTTTCAACATGCTTGCGATAATTTTCTTGCCAGGTCAGTAGAGCAGCAACAGCTTCATTCAATTGTTTAAAGTTGTCACCAAATTGCTCATTCAATTGCGTGTTGAAATCCCGTATAACACTCTCAAGGACTTCAATGAGTGCTTTGGAATTATTTTCTGCCATTGTCTTAGCAAAATTCCAAAATTCCTGCTTTAACTCACCTAAACCATCTTTTAGATCGATACGAAGTTTTTGAACTTGGGTAAGCAGGCTGCTATCGTCCTCTGCGGATATAGACTTTCGGAGTTCTTGTAGAGCTGTTCGTTCTTGCTCCGCACCATCAACTATTGCTGTTTTTATGGATTCCAAAGTTGTATGGATTTTTTCGGGTGTAACACCAACCACTCCTTTATCGGGTGAGGGTGTAACAGTCTGGATGAGTTTCAGGCTAACCGCGGCAACGATGCCAAAAATACTTGTGGTAAAAGCAATGTTCAATCCTGATAGCAGTTCCGGCACACTTTCATCAATATTCTCGACATTGAAATCTAATAAACCTAGGAGTATGCCGGTGAATGTTCCGAGCACACCAATGGTCATCAATAGTGCAGGCGCGGATTTATCCAAAAACCCCAAGTAATTCGCAAGAAATCTGAAAAATTTCAATCGATTAAAACACGCAAATATTCTTGCAACTACTGCAATACCCAATATCAAAATGATGATCTCGACAAAGAATTGAGATACCTCATCCGTATATGCGGAGTCAAATACTCTGATAGAGGAATCAATTATTGTTTGAAATCTATCCATGGATCCCAACCTAGTTTAGACAAGACGCGTTATGACAATATGTAATCTAAAAGTGTCGCAAAGCCCAGTTTTTCCTGTGCCGGGATTGCAAGATAATCGTCCCAGTGTTTATTGAGGGTGGAAGAATTTGGGCTAGCGTATTCAATATTGGAGAGTTGAAGGTTAGCTCAAAGGAAGAAGTGACAACGCCAATTCTCAGTGTTATTTCCATAAGAAGCCATCAGCAAAGTGCTTAAAAACAATCAAATAATTTCACTGGCAATAAATCTGAATTCTGGGAGTCGATCCTGTATTTATGACATCGAAATTCCTGCACGTGAAATATTTAAGAGTATCGAAGTGGGTAACAGACAGAATAATTTTCTTGAAGACTTTTCTACCGTATCGACACGCAAACGATTGTTGTATTCGAAAGCACAGCGAACTTACCGGAAAACACTGTTCTGAAGGTTCTGATTGATGAGTCGACACTTCGGCAGGCTTAAATTGGCAAAAATCAACGAATGTCTCCTACGATCAGATGTTAGGTATATAGCCGATCTTTAGCTCTTCCCAAATTGATCCTTGGAATGGAAGTTGTCGATTGCCGGGTAATACTATATCGACTTCTCCTAGTCGCTTAGATGACGAACCATTTTTGTAGTGATCGGTTTGCGTACCATTTTTTGGAATATCTTGTCGAATCAGCAACTTCCTCTTTGGCCAATTTCTTCTAACCGCTGCTAAGGTTACCTGTTTTGTATATTTTCTTGAGTCCGTTCTAATCCAAACAATGGCTCTGGGCGTCAACCGCTGCTTAGCGATGGATAGTACAGAATTGATTAACTCTTTATAGGACTCGGAATTGTGAACGAGTGGATCTTTTTTCCAATCCGGTAACGGCCCCGATTCATTCAGCAGCCACAGCCTGATCCAGCTGTCCTGACGATAGTCGGTAACCTTGCAATACGGCGGGGATGTAAAGAGCATATCAAATTGTGCGCCATTTTGTTGCTCAAGAATTTTCATGGAATCCCCAAGTTCAATTTTGGTATTGTCAGTTGAACCAACCACCCCATGCTTGTAACGCCACGCAATCTTTTCTCCTATTCGCGTTACCGGATCATATTCAGGAGGTCGAAGCGATCGTGATTTCCACCACCTGACCGCGTAATCGGGTCCCATAGAACGGGAGTTTTGCATTTGATTGCTCAGTCCTGCTCCCTTACTGGCGTGCACACTAACCAGGAGAAACCCCATTAATGTTCGATCAGTCCTGTTGGAACGCCAATCCAAAGTCCGTCGCGCTGCATTCAAGAATCCAAGTACTTCGCTGCTCCACGCCCACTCTTGAAACTCATTGACTGGTACACTATCGTCACCGCAAACATTTTTCTGCACCTCTCGCACCCTATTCAGCAATTTGTCAACATCAACCTCTGGATCAGTTTTCACTTTCGAAAATACCCAGGCAACCGGATTGACGTCAATTCCCAATGACTCTCGTCCAGTTGTTTGAGCAATATAGGGGACAGTTCCGCGTCCACAAAATGGGTCGAGAATCCGACTGCCTGGAGAAGACATACAGTCGATTACCGTACTAGCGAACTTGACAGGGAACATAGCGTAATACGGACCGAATCCAGCCCACCGACCAGTTGCATTTCCGAACTTACTCGGATGTCGATTCATTTGTCTTCAAACAAGCTTTTTATTATGTCTGTGCCTCTTTTGAGTGGGATAGCTGCATGAGCGTGTGCGCGAATTAGAGGCAAGAATCCATCTTCGTAAATATAAGTCGCCAAATTATCCACCACGTTAAGAGTGTCACCGAGCCTTGGATAGCATTCTGACATATTTGATCGAAAATCAGATGAAATGTCGTTCAACATCCCTGTATAAACCACAATTTGTTTTCCTCTTGAGGTTTTATAGAGAACAACTCGACCAAAATGAGTATCCTGACCAAATGGTTTTCCACTTAGATTGGATGGCGCAATGTTTGCTTGTATATAAGCATGATCCGGAACAATAACTGTTTGGTCTGGAAAGCGAGATCTCGGCCCTCGATCATCATCATAGTCAAGTTGCTCCCAATGCTCTTTCATCCTCCCAGTTTTTTCGATGCCAAACAGCACGATGTCTTTGCCGTTGTGCTGTCTCGCAATTTTTGAAATTCTCGTAATCTCTTTCCTGACAGGTCTCAGTATTGATGCTGTCGTTCCAAAAATAGCCAGAGGTCCATCCAGAACGAACGCACAGTCCTTCAGATAGTCTGGCGCGCGCTCAGCAAAAAATCTCAAAATATTTATCAAAATCAAAACTTCAAGCACGGAGCGCAAGCGGCTAATCGCCTCAACACTTGTGCGGTTATCGTCAAAGTATTCGTGCAACCTCAACACGTCCGTTTCGAACAGTTTTTCTTTTCTGCTGCAACTACAGTAATATTCGCCCTGCCTATATTCATAGCCTCGCTCACAGTCAGTTATTGGGCAAGAAATTCGCGGCATAAATTGGTCATTTTCACAGATTTCGTGCAAGGTATCCAGCAACGTTTCGTGATCTTTACCGACAGAACTCAATAGAGTGTCGTAAACTTTTTGCCTGTAAAAATCAATTGGTGTGTCATCTTCTACATTGACTCGAGTCACACCGATTCCCGGCATCGCAGACTCTAGAGTCTGTACATTTTCCATGTCTCTGAAAAATGCTGGACTGAGTATCGTGCCTGGTAATTGTTTGCCGAGCAATTCAAGTTTGATCACGACGACAGAAATCATCACCAACCCGGCTTCCGCGCCTGGCAATCCATTGTTAACTCGATGGGTTAGATGTGATCCATCAATGGCGATAACACGAGATGGAAGCCAATCAGACCGAACAACTTGCAACATAGGAGGTTGAATCGGCGCTGCTATTGGTTTTACGAATATAGATTCCTCGAACTCACGAAGAACCTGACTATTCTGCAGCCAGATTAAACTGTCCCCTGTCGCCGTTTCTTTAAAAAATGGCATCAAAATTTTTCGTCTGTTTGTTGATAGTCGGTGTAATTGTCACAGACGAATTTTTTTATCTGTACCGGTACAATAAACGGGTTTGAAAGGCACCGCATTCGGACGAACCCGGTGTCAGGCACCTTCAAAATCTGATCGACAAATAATTCAAAATCGTAATATTTTCGAAGCTCCCGAGTTTCGTCTTGATTGTTCAAATGAGCGACAAACCAGTTATCCGTATTTTTGAGAATGTTTGAAAGGATAGAACTGGGTTCCTGAGTTGAATAGACAAGACCAATACGAAATTTTGATCCTTCCTTCGCACACCGCGCCCAGATCGAGCCTAGATCTGCATCTTTAGATGGAAGCAGGTTGTGCGCTTCCTCAGCATAGACAATAACGTCTGGCGGAGGTACTATATTGCCAGAACCATCTCTGACAATTTCACCTTGATCATTTCGTTTAGGATTGGTAAATGCAACCTTTTGTCGATTAAACAACTTCTCCATTACACGTTCGGAGGTAATTTTAACCTCCTCAGGTGCCCCAATTGATTGATCCACGATAACAAGATTTCCGTTTATGAGTTCATCTACGATTTTTTCTGCGTAGTCATCTCGCACAATTGGGTCATGTCGATTTCGCACCTCTCGTATTGAATTGACACCGCCAACATAATCAAGAATTGAAAGCAAACCACGCAGTGTATCGTCAGCCCAGTCTTTACCATTGTGGCTTTGTTTATATTGCGAATTGAAATTTTCATAACTCGCTTTACCAGCACCTAAGATAAACTCATGAAGATCTTTGACCGCACCGCTAAAGTCATCCCAGGATGCAGAACTTTTTGCGAGAGTCCTAGCGGCGTAACTTTTTCCATATTGTTCAAGCGCATCCCTAAAATCCCTGCTAAACAGCCCACTAATCCAAGCTTCGCGTAGTTGAGTAGGCGGATTGAATCCAGCAAGATAAAGTATCGCTCGATAGACGCAAACAGTCCGTCTAAATCGCGTTTGTATATTTCTAGCCTCAAGCGATTCAGGTGTATCAAGACTTGTAGCTCTGAAATTCTTTTTATACTGAGCATTGGCATCGGACAAATGATCATCGATGACAGACTTTCCTGCGCGCATCATGTTGAGTGCTGAATTGACGCTGTCTTGATCACTCCAATCAGATACATCTTCTCCGAAGAAATTGATCTTGATTAAACGCCTCCTCGGGTCATGCGGATGAGTAAACAGACCATAGGTTACTACGTCACTTTCGCTGATATTTCTTAAGCATCCTTCGTCTTGCGGATTGTCGTTGCAATACTCTCCGTTCACATCAAAAATCAACTGTCCAATTCTGCCTTTCTCAGAGTTGAACTTCCTCAATTTAAAGAGCGACTCCACAAGCGTTTTGATCGTATTAGATTTCCCGCTACGACTCATTCCGAATAGCGCAGTCCTTCGCGCCAGCAAATCAGTCGGTTCCATTGATACTGGGACATTTTCTTGAGATTGATCAAACGATATTTGAGTTGACGCATAGCGAACATTTCCAATGGTTTCCATTGATCCTGACAGCTCGTGCATTTTGCCCGTTGGTTTCGTGAAGTTGACTATTTCTTTCAGAGCGTCCCCCATCGGTTTGAACACTTTCATTCCCTGCCCTGAATAAAAGTTGGATATATCAGCACCAAAGTTCAGATTCCATTTCCCCACCGATAGAACATAGCGAAACGTTCCCAGCACTCGGCATCGAATTCCCGCATGACGCAAAAGATTCAATGTAAATTGATCAGCATTCTTTTCGGCATCCCATTGTTGATCTGAATCAATGGAACGAAGCGCAGCGTCGAACCGCCATTGTTCGGTATCTGCCCTATTGGGTAGGGTTGCTTGACCTGCGACACGCAGCAATATCAGCGCGGTGTCTTCATCATCCGGGTCGGGGGCGGCATTGACTTCCAATCTGGTAGCTAGTAAAAAACATCCCAGAGGTAACCCCCCAACAGATTGGCGCATGGCGTCATGAACAAGTATTATCGCCTCAGTGTAATCCAACGAAAGCAGGTCACCAACAATCTCTTTTTCCTTGATGAAAGAAACGAGTTTTTTTCCTGCTTTTCCCGCACTGACTGCTTCGTAATCCACTAATTCTTTGTCAAGCAACATTGGTCATCATCCTTAAGCGACAAATTTCCGCACATTGTAATATGAACATTAACTACGGAACCCGGTAAGTGTTATGTTCGCGAACCCGTTCAAATTAATGAACAAATTGGATGCAAGATTAGTTCGGTTACTGAATGTTTTAATGTAAAACACTCAAGTCAACGGTTGGCGAGAATATGTAGAACTTTACCTACTTTGGTTATATGCACTTGCTGGAGATAATCCAAATTCTTGCATCATAATTGAGTTTTGACAATTTTTTCAATCTCCAAGAGAATGTCGATATGAAAATCTTGAACTACACCAAGTTTGTTGTCGTAGATGTCGAAACGACAGGATTCGGCAACCAAGACCGAGTTATTGAAATGGCTCTTATTACTCTCGACCCTGAAACATTAAAAACTGCCGAGGAGTATGACACACTCATTAATCCCGAGCGTGATATTACAGCCACTCATGTACATGGAATTACTGCGACTATGGTTGAATCAGCGCCAACTTTTGCCGATATAGCTCCAGTAGTTGCCCATCGTCTGGATGGTGCAGTACCCGTTGCTCACAATTGGTCGTTTGACAAAAAAATGTTGTCTAACGAATTTTCGCGACTCGGGAACTACGGTAGATTCGGTGAAGGAATTTGTACGTACAAAAACACTGGATTGAAACTAGAACTAGCGTGCAAGGAATACAACGTGAACCATCTTGCGCATTGCGCTTTAGGTGATGCAAGAGCAACCGCTCAGATATTTGGTCAATTGGTTCGCGACAATGTCATTGATTTAAGCGATTTGCAACCTTCATCAATTGTCCCTCAAGGAGAACCAAATCCTCGCACACTAAGACGAAACGTATCAAACAAATTGCCTTCCCTATCTCAACGAATCATTTCATATACAGAGTCTCCATGGAATAACCAGCCCACTGGAATCTATCGCTACGCACTGAACTATGTTTTGGATGACGCTGTAATCGATCGCGACGAACATCGATATTTGCGGAATCTCCAGGCGGAATTGAAGCTCACTGACGAAGATGTGATTGAACTGAAGAGACTCCACTTGGCAACCATTATCGCATGTGCCGAACGAGACGGAATCGTGACTCCGACAGAGTTCGCATACATTGAGAAAATTGCACAAGCCTTAGAATTAGATAAAGAACCGTTTCCAGAAATCACTGGTTTAGCTGAGAACAGCGACCTTTACGAAGGCATGTACGTCTGTTTTACAGGCACTGCCTTTGTCGGTGGAACAACAATTTCCAGATCGGAACTTGAGTACAAAGCAACAATTGCACGTCTGATACCAGTGACAAGTGTGACGAAGCGTAATTGCGATGTCCTCGTAGCAGCTGACCCGGCAAGTCATTCGGGCAAGGCACGAAAGGCGCGTCAATATGACATTCCTATAATGGATGTCGAGGCGTTCTTGAGCAAAGTTTTACCTTAAACTTAATACCATGTTCAGAGGCGTATTCAACTATTTACCAGGTTGAGTCGACTACTGGCGCGGTTTAAGTTAGGACAGTGGGGGAAACTGTTTACTGGAAGTTTCCACTATGTGCCAGTACCTCACTCCATGCCGTGATCTCCTTTTCCAGTAGCCGCTCACCGAACGCGGCGTACCGTTTTCCGGCATCGAGCTCTCCAGCGGCATCATGCATCTCGCACACAGAACACTGAAACAAGTACAGAAGATGGAACCGGAAATTAACCGCAAAAAAGTAGTCTTGGTACATCGACTATCCTATCTGTGCAACAATGTCAGTGCGATGTCAAGCCTGATTACGCCCCGACATCACCGACCCAAATAAAATTCGGCTCCTTGACTTTCACATAGTGATACGTTCCGAATATTCCACACTTAATGCGAGGTTATAGGCAAAGCCACTCCCGCATTCTTCCATCTTTGCGTATCCTTCCATGCCTGAGGCTGTTTTCCTCCGCAGACATTACTCCGCATCTTCGGTATTACGAACCTATCCGCTACCCTGACAACCCAGTCCCATCCTCGCTGATTACCAGTTTAGTGTACCGCACCATTGCCAGGGCTTCCCGTGTTGCCACTTCTCTCATCCTCCATACGTGCCAGCGTCATTACCCCGGCGGAAACACATCGGTGCACTTGTCGCTCGCTTCCCAATGCGCCATCGGCCTTCTTCCCAATAACGAGGAATCGGCTTCCGCATTGCTTCGTCTCGAGGCCTGCTCAACGTTCACTCGCGTTCCAGCCCGTATGTTCGCTGAATCGTCTAAAACGACCCGTTAAACTAATGTGCTTCAAACCATGTTTTACCTCCATGATTCGCTCTAGCCGCTACCAACCGGAGCGACAGTTGTTGGGTGGGATTCGCACCCACCAGAGAAAAGCGCCTTTCCACGGCACACGAAAAATGCGGGCTAGGATGTCAACGCTTGTTGAGGCGAAGTGAAAGCCAGCGACGACGACAATTTCTGCCCAGCCGACTACAACAGTTCCGAAATAAACGTCGGACAACCAACTGTAAGCCTTGTGACAATCGCCCAGGTTGTCATTTGGCCGATGTAGACGGTCGAATTGTTTTTTGCATCACTCATATGGAAGGATTCAAACATCATGCAGTGCTTGATGTAAAAAAAATTGACTGGAGACTAAGCAGCAGATTTTCGGCGACAATATCGGTCGGAAATGCCCAAGCGTTCAAACAAACGCTCGACTAGGCCCTCACACAAAGCCTTGCAGGGCGATTCCCCGAATTTTTCTAAAATATCGCTCACCAGCGCCATATTTCGAACGTAATTACTCAAACACAACCCGTTTACGGTGTTGTCGAAGGTTCAAGAATCAGTTCAACACTACTCATCAATGGGACCAAAGAGCGGTTAACCAACTGCCTGAGTGCACTGAAATGATTAGCAATGTGCGTGGCGATCTGTAAAATTACTGGTATGTTAAAACGCGCGGATACCGTTGAACAGACGCAAGACCAATCGCCGAACACCTTGGTGATACGAGAGCAACTCAATCATGTCATCGAATTACAGTTAAATCTTGCTTTTGAGGAGGATTTCCATATATGACGATGCGGGTGTATCCATTTTGGATACGAGCATTCGTTAAATACAAACTCGAAAAACTATCGAATCGTAAGTTCAAATTTCAAGAGTATTCACTGTGAATTGCAAACGGACTGTTCAGGAAACGCTCTATTTCCCCACTCACTTACTTTCTTGTTTGCCCGAGACTCAGCTTGCATTTTAGTCTCTCCAGCTACTCCGGTGTACAATTTTAAGTTGTAGCCAGGTGGTGTAAAGGATACGACTGCGAAGCACCGAGTTCTAAAAACAAAATCGCTCTCATATGGAGCAGACGTTGAGAATCTATCGATAATGTTGCCAAGAGACTGATCGCAATTCTCCTCTGGTATTCTGCGAGAGCACTCATAAATTGCTGCCTGAATCGCACTTTCTTGCGATGGATAATTCCAACTCAACCCATATGATGTGGTCCCAGAGTCATAGTCTGCTCCAAATACAGCAGCACCCCAAAATTCTCTCGTCCCTGAAGTCGCATCTTCGTTAGCCGGTACGGTCGACTTGCTTGCGGGAGTTTCGTTCGTATTTACATTGTCAGTTCGAATTTTCGCTTCGCAATGGTCCCAGCACAAATCAAACGCTATTTCAAGCTGTTCGTTAGCCCATTCTGAACCATATTTCTCGTATGCGGCACTGTAATCAAAACCACTATCTATACAATCGTCTAAGCAATTGTGAAACACTGGAATTAATGAAATGGATTCCCCGCAGGTAAATTATACGGAATCATAGTGTCAGGCTGGAATGGCTCCAAAATCCGTAAATAGAGCAATTGATGACAGCCAATCCAGCGATTGTAACGTGTTGGAGTCCATTGTGGGCTTTATCCGTTTCAGTTTCCAACCGGGAAACGGGAGGTCAAGCCAGTCCACGAGGATTTTACTGGTTTCTGGTGCGGTGGATGCGCGCTCGGCTGGTTTGCGGACGTACGACGTTCTTCCGGCCTGCCGGAATGGAGTCCACAGGTGGTGGGATCAGACCCAGAGAGCCTGCGTTACGGGAACTGGAAGGTGCGGATCGTGTCGATTGCCTGAGTCAGCCGGAGGCGACACGCCGGATTGACTTTCAAAGTCCACTGGCGGGCATGCCGGACGATCTGGCCAGCCATGGCGTAGTAACGCCAGCGCACCGTGATGGCGCGGGATCTGCCCCATTGTGTGGGCATTTTTGGTAATAGCACACAGCCTCACAAAGCATGCCATCATTAAAGAGCAAACGCATCACCCCGCATGTCATTCAACTGCAATGACCATACTGACAGCTACGCGCGACATCCGAATAGTGTCGTTGTGGCTGGGTCATGCGGACATCAAGACAACCGAAATGTATCTGCGAGCCAGTCCGGCTGACAAACTGGAAATACTTGAGGCGGTTACCCCTCCATCGATTAAACCAGAAAAGTTCCCGAGAGCAAGAGATGAGCTTATGGAAATTCTTTACAGAACCTGACTGACAGGATTTAATGCCGAGTGTTTTTGTGGGAGAACCAAGCCGCCATGCGGACTTTTGCAAATGACTCGGCATTAAGGTCCACTCGGCATAATACTGGAAACGGAGATAACGGCGTGGATTGAGGCACTAGTTTTTCGTGAAAACTGCTAGCTACAGATTCCCCCATCAACCTAACGTTCACCGCGCCATTAGTCGACTCTACTCTCGTTCATGCCTGTTCCTCCTACTGTTAATTACTGAAAATACGCTTATATTATCTATACGTACCCCCAATAATTTGTGGGAAACAGGTTAAAACATAGCGTCTAATTCTAATTCAAAAGCCTGATAAGACAACGACCGAAACGACCGTCGATTTTATTGCAACACACAATTTCGGTGAAACAACTCGATTCAGAAGTTTAACGGATTCAAGATCGATCTGTTGTCGACATTCTGTGGATTGACCAAATCACTGTTGCTGTCCAAACGACTAGTAGTATAAGCAAAGCATTAATTTCATGTCTAATCAACCATGTAAGAAATCCACTATTTACTAATCTGACATTATTGCTATCAACACCAATGTTGTTGCTGCTACAAGCCACAATATCCAGATCGTCCAAGGATAGTCCCGTTCGAACTGACTTATGGCCATTGCAACGAACACAGGAAACAGGGATGTCGATACCAGAAGAAATTTTGCAAAAAAATTCAGCATACGATTTTGACTCAGTGCAAGTTGATTCTACCAATTGCACACAACCTGTGCGGCACAATTGCATTTTCTCCTTTATTTTTGGAATAGGTATTGTCTCGTCACCAAATTAGGATGAGTTGTTGCAATTCATCGGTAACTCGCTAGATTTGAATTCTAAAACGGGACATTCTACATGCTTTGGTTTGATAGGGTATCTTGAACAACGGAATCTACCAATTCTTTCGGGAGTTCCGTAAAGTTGAACTGTTCGTAAATTGGTCTCAATAAAGTGAATATAGCTTCCTCTAGAGTCATTCCAATTTGAGACACCACACCATCCAGCCTAGCAGTCAGTTGCGAATGAGAACACTCAGCTCCTTCGGACAGGTAATATTTATGGGAACAATTTACGAGTTTCCTGCTATTTGTTCCATAGTAGTTGAGAAATAATGAGAACTTAGAATTCCTGTCAGCAAAGTGTCCTGCGAGTGACTCCACAAACTTTAGAATTTCGGTCATTCGGTAAATTGGAAGAGTCCAATCAAAATATGGACCTACCGGTTTTGGATAGAAGTTAGATAAAAAGCCTGCGCGATCTTCTTGCATCGGTCGGAGTAAAAAACCTTTACCGCGATTTGATAGCCGCCAGTAGTCTGCATAAACGTCTTCACTTACAAACTCATCAACCGATTGGTTACGGGCAAGCCAAGCTTCAATTTCATCGCCCCGTGCAGAAGGACTCCGAGGATGGTCAGTTAAGAATGTAAATGGTGGCCAATCCGAATAGATCGGAATCTCGTTCGCCAGTTTCTTTCTTAAAGTTGTCAAGCTTGGTCGATTAAAAGTTTCGATCGCGAATGACACCGTCCAGTATCCCTTTTCATTGCGTCGTGCGTCAGAATCAGGAAGTGCGCTGATCTTTTCGATCCAAAGATTAAGACACTTTTTGTCCCATAGATCGAGACTCTCCTCTGGTCGAATTACTCTTTGTGGAGGATTCAGAACGTTACGCATCGCGCTAAGCAATTCATTTTGTCGAGCCTTGACTAATCTATCCAACAACTTTTCCCAATCATCTTGAGTTCTTGCACGTTCACTGGCTCCGCCCGGTCGTCGAACATACACAGATTCAGGTTGAAGATTTTTATTATCAGGTCCTCCATGTTTCGCCCACACTGGGGTGCGATGGTCACCCGGAACGGTAATTACGGGATGTGTGATAGTTGAATCCTTTTGTCGATGGTAGCTTACAGAACATTGACATGGTGGTGATACATACTTGTTTACTACATTAGCGATACTATCTTGAGTAAATGCATCAAACTCGCCGCCCTGTGCTTGAACTTCAACGAACTGATCGCCTTGATCGTCAAATCCAATGAATATGTGTCCACCACCACTGTTGGCCAATGCTATGATTTCTTTAGCTAAGGTGGATTTGTCCTCATTCGACTTTAACCCGTTGAGCCAATTCTTCACTTCAACATCTAGTCCCTCGGATAAATTGTCGATAAGGAATGTAATCTTTTTTTCCGACATAATATTGTTTGATCAAGTAATTAATTTATTCCATCAACATAAAAGAATACAAGACGAATCGCTCATCGGAGCAATGGATAAATATTCCTTTCGTTAGTCTGAGCATTCGAATCTTTATTTCTATACTCGTCCTTATTGTTAAGTTTTCCGCTAAAGCTATGTTCAATTCATCAACGCTAACCTAATGATGCAAAGGTTGGATCTTGGAATCGCATTTGTCATAAATAACTGCAATTCGAAGTCCCCTAACAAGCCATGAGTTCTTGCGTTTATGTTCTACTGTTAACTCGGAATTTACTTCACGCGAGACGTGTAAATTACGATACCAAATTGCAAATTCCTGCACAAGGATGCCAATATCACTACCTAATTCCACGTCGTAATTGTGGCTTGACTAATAGTACATTGCCAGCGTGAGAGATCTCCTAGATATCCGATATAGAGATTCAATTGACTAGGTATAGTCCTTTCGGGAAAAACTCTTCATTTTTTTGTCCCGGATGACATACATATTCCAGCTGAAGGAACTCAACGCGCCTTATTTCTTTAGTTTTTTGTGAGTTATGCCCAAATGTAGTGCGTGACGGAAAGCGTCACTAAGCGGCTACCTGGTCGGTGTCATTGTAATTCAACTCAATTCCGTTAATAAATTTCACTCCCTCCATCACTTTGCCGCGCTGCTGCCATCGCCTGAGTTCCTCATTCCACTGCTGCGTCAGTCGGGACACCGATGAGGCTGAAAAACCCTGCGCCCCGCCGCCCAACAGAACCTTCAGGGTATCCACCATCTCACCGCTTGACACACCCTTCAGATAAAGCCACGGCACAAACGCCTCAACCGTCGCCGTCTTTCGGACATACGGTGGAATCAGTGCCGAGCGGAACGACACCGGCTCGCCGGTGTTCGAGCGAACCTTCGGAATCCGAGCCGAAACCGGCCCAGTACCAGTCTGTATATCACGCTCAGTCTGCCAGCCACTTCGAACCACCGCCCTGAGCCCGTTCCCAGCATACTGTCCCTCATACTGAGCGAGAAATCCCTCCACCTCAAGCTTCAGGTCCTGCGCCAGTATCCGTCTGGCACCGGTGCGAACCAATTCGGTCACAACATCAGGTGAAATGTCTCGACTTTCAAATTCAATTAGGTTATCCTTATCCATAGTGGCGTACCTCTCTGGTTGGTTGTAAAAGTGGTTTTCTACATTTAACCAGATACGCCGCTTTTTTTTCTACCCCCGGCACGCACTACATTTGGGCATAACTCAAATTGTGAGAGTACAGTTGTGCATCAAATCTAAAATCAGTGGATAGCCGCTCTACCATTGGCGAAGTTATTGCAATAGAATGCGATCATTAAAGTTTCATGGCACAATCAATTTCTGCGGAAGAATTGGGAGTAAACGTAGACACATATGACTAGCTTGCAAGGCAGCTACTATGACTGATAGCCTAATTGGAAACGCCATTCTATCAATTAGTATGGGTGTCAAGGATCTTCACTCAGGTCAGTATGCGCGGTCTCTTTCAGCCATCCGTAATATTTATGCTGGCATTCTCCTCTTATGCAAAGAAGTTCTGGTAAGACATAGCCCAAAGAACTCAAATGATGTGTTAATCAAGTCTAGAATACTTCCTTCAAAAGGGGATGATGGAACCATCATATTTGTTGGCAAGGGGCGGAAAACAGTCAATCGAACGCAAATTCAGGAACGGTTTGAAAGTTTAGGGTTGTCATTAGACTGGAATCGTCTAAACAGAATATCTGAGATAAGAAACGAAATTGAACATTTCTACAGTAAGAAACCTGAGCCACTGCTTCGGGAAGCTTTATCAGGTACTTTCGTCCTCGTTCATCGTTTAGTAGTTGATCACTTAAACGAATTGCCTATTGCATTACTTGGGCAGAAAACATGGCAGGCTCTACTTGAAGCCAATGAAGTTTATGAAAAAGAGCATGCTAGATGTATTAGTTCCTTTGGTTCAGTTAGCTTCGGTTCACCAATTCTTGAACAAGCCATAGAGCAGCTTAGTTGCCCGTCCTGTGGTTCCTCACTCATCATGCAACTAGATGAAGGAAATGCAGACGAATATTCGATCGAACTTTTATGCTCATCATGTGGTGCAATTCATGAGCGAGAGACTATATTTGAGGCAGCACTAATCAACGAAAAGTATCACGAATATTACCTTTCTTACAACGATACGGGAGATTGGGCGCTTGAACCTTGCCCTGGTTGTAGAAGGCAAAGTTATATCGTTGAGGAAAATAAATGCGCATTGTGCGGTTATAACCCCGTTGATATCACTGATGAAAATTGGTGAATAACGAATCTAATACTTGAGTAATGCTCAATTCAGTTCGAAATCAATCGTCTTGCCTGCTACAAAAGCAGTTACCGGAGAAATGTTTCCGGATGATGTTCGCCCGCTAATTCTGTATGCAATTGAAAAAGCCATTGCAGCTGGTGTCAGCTAAGTTGTATTCGTTGTCTCCCCTGAGTCAAGCCTAGTTGAACAGCAATTTGCTCAATACGTAGAATTCGAAGAAGTTTTCGATCAGATTAGCAAAAGAATGGAGATGAGTGCTGTTCGGAATTGTAGGTTGAGTAAAGAGTGTGCATTCGCTTTGTATTTAAATATCAAGTGTTGGGATTGACACACAAACAATTACAACATCCAGATAGACGAGTTACCACTGTACCGATGGATCACGGCCGGGAAATTGCACCTAGTCTGCTTCGGAATATAGCGACGGATATAAGCATGTCGATCAATTTCCTTGTTGGGTTGCGAGCGAATAGCAGAGGTTTGTCTGACCCCGGACACGGAAAACTGCAAGTCTGGTTTGATGAGCGACTGTTGGAAACGCAGAGTACGGCATGGAGTGAGACATTGGTAATTTATGAAAACTGCTAACAACGGATTCCCCATTGTCCTTACATTGCTACGCTAGTAGTCGACTCTACTCCACGAGAATTCACCCTCCAATTAGTAGTGGGAGAGTAGTTGTAGAGAACAAATAATTGAGGTATAGACCCATGAACACAGAATTAGCAATCAATGAAATCGAGATTGAGTTCGAGGGCAGATTGCAAGATATTAAATCTGCGTTGTGTCCTTCAAATTGTGATCAATACATGAATCATTATTTGAATTCCTACTGTTCTCTTATAAAAGTCAGTCAATCTCTCTGTGAACAGGCTATTGCTGGCTCAGACTTTCGAGAACATGCAATTATGGCTGTTGCACATATGGCCTATGGCTGGATGCCTGCCACACTGACGAAGTGTGATATCAACGACGAAATCAAGCACAAAGATAAAAAGACAATTTTGCATGCATTTCATGTCAAAACGTCGGGAGATGCAAAGAACTTCGTAATAGGTTTTGAATCTTCTCCAATAAACGGTTCTTGCGTTGGTCTTAGTAAGTCATTGCATTTCATCAACCCTGAGTTCTTCCCTATTTGGGACAGTAATGTTGCAAAGAAATTTGGGAAGCAGGGGCACCACTACCAAATGAAAAACATACAAGTTTTTGGATGCTATCTAGATTTCTGCCATTCTGTGTTGGAAAGTCAAACAGTCGTAGAGGCACTTAATACGGTACAAAATTTATTTTGTCGCTATGCGGGATATAAAGTAGGAAAAATTAGAGCATTGGAATTCATGTTATTTGTCATAGGCAAAGGTTTGTCAGCACGAGAAGTTTCTTAGACCTTGAAAAGTCGGGATACAGGTGAATCGGTAAAATTTTCATTTTGCTTCGTATCCTTGCTGCCGATGAAAAAGAAATTCGGATTAAATGGACTCAAACCACATAATTTCTTTCATTGCACTTTGTTCAGGTCAATATAAATGGCGTTGTCTGTGAACCACTTTCCGGGAGTGAAATTTGAGGCGCATTTGCTCTTAATGGAACGTGATTCCAAAGTATGTGTTTGCGTTGGCTTTGTCGTGGAAGAATTAGAATTTTTTGCTATTTTGCTGTTCCTATTTCTGAATCAATGTAATGACCGTACTTGGGTTGTCAAACTGCCACATTCGAGCAAATTTTCGTCTGAAATATTTTCTAAAAAACCTGACTACTTGTCAGGTACTCACAAGCGAAATCACTTGGGTATTCAAAGGCCGAATTGTCTCAGCCGATAGTGAATTGCAAAGTAAGAAGTGAACCTACCCCGATTTGGTAGAGACGTTTAAACTGACCATGCCGCCATTTTCACGTGAAAATGGCGGCATGGTTTTGGGCTGAGTCAGCTGTGCTTCAAACTCCACCGGACTCTGAAACCCCAGACTGGTATGAATCCGG
>JAJEHQ010000029.1 GCA_022823625.1 Gammaproteobacteria bacterium | reverse complement strand
ACTGAAGTCTGACACCAGGCCATTTCGCTTTCCACTTCGTGCTCCGCACTCCGTTCCAAGTGAAATGGCCTGAAACTTCAATAAAGGTATAACTGATAATGGTAAGTCGATTAGTACCGGGATAAATGGTACAGGGGGTAGTTTGACTTGCCATAATCCCCGATTATAAGTCACGAATGTGATGTATACATCGGTTGAACAATTTACTTGTTGTCAAGGGATAATTACCTAATATATTTATATCAATTATGATATTTTTATTGACAATACCTATTGGGTTGAGCATGGAATAATGCAATACACGCGGATATTTATCGTCCATACCGCCCGTTTACTAGTCAATCAAGCATATTGAACCAATTTGCATATCCATTTCAATCGTCCGACTTAGAGTGCTATTGTTTCTCAGGTGACATCAACAACCATCGAAGATGGTTTGATTAAACCCGAACATCATAACGGCAGGTCCCGCAGGCGTGTGAGCTATCTGCCATTTGGAACCTAATCTTATTTAAGCGCAACCCTTCGAATTGGGGGTAATATAAATTTATGTCAATAATATCAACAAGTTCTTATTTAATCCTTTCCCTGCAAATCAGCTCCAATCCTTTCATCTTTCCCATAAATTTCAGAAAACACCAAATAGATTAAGAAACAACTCGGTTTCATTGAATGGAAAATGGAGCACCTGTAAAACAAGCAAGCCAGAAGATGTGTCCGATAGCATAAAATCGAATTCGACCCGAAATGAATAACCATAGATAGAATCTCGAATCATATGGTAACAACACCGAACATGATAGACATTTGGCGTCAGAGCTATTCTGAGAACAGGTCTTTGGAATTCAAAGAAGCAAAAACTCAGTTCAGTAACCAAAGGCTGATGAGGTACTGTGTCGCGATTGCTAATGATGGTGGCGGACAACTTTTACTTGGAATCGCTGATCAACCACCGAGACCTGTTGTTGGAACGCAAGCCTTTCAAAACCCTGTGGGTATTGAAGAAAAGATTTTTCAGAAAATTGGTTTTCGGGTCGATGTTGAAGAAGTTGACCATCCAGATGGTCGTGTTTTAGTCTTCCACATTCCATCCCGGCCCAAAGGCACAGCCTATCATCTAGACGGTGTTTATCTGATGCGCGTCGGACAGGCATTGAATCCGATGAGCGAAGACCAGTTGCGTAAAATTTTTTCAGAAGGTGCACCAAATTGGCTTGAAAATCCGTCAAAGACTAGACTGAGCAGTCAACAAATCGTAGAACTTTTGGATACGCAGACATACTTCGAATTGCTCGGGTTGCCTTATCCTACGGAACAGAATGGTGTGATTGAGAGATTGGTTAATGATCGACTGATTGATCATCATCAGAACTCAGGTTACTCGATTCGTCGACTAGGTGCGTTACTTCTAGCTAAACGGCTAACGGATTTCCCTGACTTAGCTCGCAAGGCCCCAAGAGTGGTAGCATATACAGGAACATCAAAACTGGATACTCGACTTGATCAAACCGGAACCAAGGGCTATGCGGTAGGCTTTCGTGGTCTAGTTCATTTTGTAATGTCGCAACTGCCTCAGAATGAGGTTGTTGAAGCAGCAATTAGAAGAGAAGTTAAATTAATCCCGGAAATCGCAGTTCGTGAGTTAGTAGCGAATGCACTCATCCATCAGGATTTCACAATTAGCGGTACATCGATGATGGTTGAAATTTATTCAGACCGAGTAGACATTTCAAATCCAGGAGAGCCTGTTGTTCCTATAGAACGTTTCATTGATGGTTCCATCTCTCGAAATGAGGATATGGCCAGGATTATGCGAAAGATGGGGATATGTGAGGAGAAAAGTAGCGGTATCGACCGGGTTATTCACGAGGTGGAAGCATTTCAACTGCCAGCCCCAGATTTTCGTACTGTATACAAGCGCACTCTGGTCACAATTTTTGGTCACAAGGAATTCAATCAAATGACCTCAGGTGAACGGATTAGGGCGTGTTATCAACACTGCGCATTGAAGTGGGTTATGTCGGAGCATATGACAAACCAGTCCTTGCGTAAGCGTTTTGGACTATCGGACAGCAAGAGTGCTATTGTTTCTCAGCTGATTTCGACAACTATAGAAGAGGGTTTGATTAAACCTGATCATCGTAACGGTAGTTCCCGCAAGTTTGCGAGTTATCTACCTTTTTGGGCCTAATCTTATTTAAGCGCAACCCTTTGAATTTGGGGTAAAATAATTTTATATCAATTAAAACAACAAGTTGTTATTTAAGCCTTTCCCTGCAATCCAGCTCTGACTCCTGCCATTTCCCCTTAAAACTTTAGAAATCACCAGACAGTTTGAGAAACTACCCATTTTCGTTGAATTGAAAATGAGGTGCAATTGGAAAATTTTGTGGAACGCATTGAATGGAAACGGAGATGGAGAATTGTTGCATTCTGCACAACCATCTACTGGTAACGATTGACCATGTCAAGACGCCCTGCAATGCACTATGTTCGACATTTCTTTGCAAGCAGCGTTAGAAAACTCCTCAACCCCATCGCGGTCACCGTATCTGAAATAGGGTAGTTTTCGTCTCCCGTATAAACAACATATGCGCGGTCTGGCTCAATGTCTTCAATTGCATTGTAAAATCCACGACTCAGGCTAGGAGCAGAACCCGACTTTATTTCTATAGCCCACTTTTCCATCATTCCGGGAAATTCCAAAATCAAATCAATTTCCGCACCCGCTGACGTGCGGTAAAAACTTGGCAATACCCTCTCCGAAACTACTGCCTGAATGTTATCCAAAACATAGCCTTCCCAACTGGCTCCCCGTATCGGGTGACGAAACAGCGCATCTCTGTTCGAAATATCGAGCAACGCATGAACAATTCCGCTATCACGTACGTAGTATTTTGGAGTTCTCACCAACCGTTTCAGGACATTCGCGTGTAACGGTGGTAGTCGCCTTATCAGTAGCAAATCAACCATTAGATCGAGATATCTCGCTATTGTCTTGCCCGACACAGATAGACTGCGAGCGAGTTGCGCTGCATTGAGAATTCCACCCTGATTGTGGGCTAACATTGTCCAGAAACGATATAGTGTTTCTGCCGGAATACGTGGTCCCAGATCAGGGATATCTCGCTCCATGTATGTTCGAATGAAGTTGTTTCGCCATAGCAAACTTTTCTTTTCTGATCGTGCCAGAAAACTGTCCGGAAATCCTCCGAGAATCCATAGCTTTTCCATATCGCGGGAATCCACCTCCATTAATCCAAACGGTGATAATTCGACGTAAGCCACTCGACCAGCTAGGCTCTCACCGGTTTGTTTCAAGAGAGCCAGTGAAGCAGACCCCAGCAACAAGAATCGACCCGCCTTGAATCCTCTTTCCCGCCCCCTATCAATCGATCCACGCAAGGACTGAAACAAGCCTGGAATTCGATGAACTTCATCCAATATCACGAGTTTATCGACATGCGCTTCTAGATACTGATTGGGATCTGAAAGTTTGCGTCGGTCTTTAGGGTCTTCCAAGTCCAGATATATGCTCTTCTGATCTTTGGCTACTTGTATCGCCAGAGTTGTTTTACCAACCTGCCGAGCCCCTAACAATACGACAGCAGGAAATTGAGCTAAGCGTTCTCGTATTTCGTTGTATATGTATCTCTTTATCATCCTAGTAATTATGACATAATTTGTCATAATTACATGGTAATCTTTAGATGTGAGGTGTTTTCGTTTAAGCCTTTTTGCGATGTTCTTTGCAACAGATATTGGCTCCGATGGAGTCTACTACTGCGAAACTTTCAGCATCAACTTCATGAAAATGCACGAATTTAAAGGTCACCCAAAACCAACGGATGAGTGGATTGAGGAAAGACAAAACCAAATTTAAAGACTTCTCGAACGGAGAACTGAGCGATCGACCATGGTACTGCGCAATGTACTTGGACCTATCGAATTGGAATCAGTTTTACCAGAGCGCAAGGAATCACCAATGAATTTGATAGCAGAGATACACAAAATTCCTGATTGGTTAAACAAGTCATTCAAAGTAGGTGTGTAAATTTAAAGTTTTTCCTTACAATACATTAATAGACTTCCTCTGCAGTTATTAAACTGCTGAAACGTCAAATTGCTGACTGCGGTTCTGTAGCATCAGAATCTGGAGTCAATATGAAGGGGTAAAAAATCGGCAAGCAGCTTTTGCTGCCGTAGAATCACAATCTGAGGTGATTGTTATGTCAAATATCTTGTTAGTAGGGATTGATGGTAGCGAACCGGGTGAACGAGCCGCTGAGTTTGCTGCTAATGTTGCGCAAGCTCAAGGAGCTAAACTTTTGATTGCTTATGTGATTGAGTGGTCTCCATATTCTTTTAGCACAGCAGAAGAAAATGAGGTACGACACAAGCGAAGAGAGGAAGAAATCGAAACAGCAAATTCAAAACTGATGGAACCATTGCTGAATAGGCTCAAGAGCGGCAACAATGATATCGAAGGGTTGGTGCTTCATGGACACCCGGCAAAGACTCTAAATTACATTGCGAAGGATAGAGGTGCTTCGCAAATTTTCGTAGGTCGTACCGGAGGATCTGGTATTTCGAGACTTCTTTTCGGTAGCGTAGCAAGCAATCTAGTACAAACAGCAAAGATACCAGTGACGGTAATCCCATAACAGATTAAACAGATTAGTTCATTTATGGGGGTAATTCTGAAATGAAAACTAGATTAATGAAAGCTTTGATAGGCATTTTTTGTGTTACTGGGATCATCGCACTGATTTCATTGCCTGTATATGCCCAAACTCAGGAACGAGAACTTTCATCGATGCAGGAGTGGGTGAAAGGAATCGAAATTCCTGGTTTAGGCTATCGTTCATGGGTCACTGGTATACAACCACCAGAGGCGATAGTAGTCGAAGAGAAAACTGGAATAGATGCAGCGGTCGACAAAATCATGTCGCCGATCAATGCAGTTATCTACAACGCTGTATTCTTTTCCGTTCCATTTTTTGGATCAGATTTGAAACTGGTTGTAGCGTGGCTCGTAATAGGGGCCGTATTCTGCACATTCTATTTTCGATTGGTGAATATTCGCGGCTTTACACAAGCACTGAGACTGGTACGTGGTGACTATTCAAAACCTGACGATCAAGGTGAAGTTTCACACTTTCAGGCCTTGGCAACAGCACTTTCAGGAACAGTTGGGGTAGGAAACATCGGTGCTGTGCCAGTGTTAATCGTCTTGGGCGGCCCAGGCGCTGTTTTCTGGATGATTGTGGCAGGCCTGCTGGGCATGTCAAGTAAGTTCTGCGAATGTACGTTGGGTGTTAAATACCGAAATGAGAATCCTGATGGGTCAGTCTCAGGTGGTCCGATGTACTCTTTGAAAAAAGGACTGGCTGAACTCGGAAAACCTTCACTTGGTAAAGTCCTTGCAATATTCTTCGCCATTACGGTTGTATTTGGTTGTCTGGGTGCTGGCAACATGTTTCAGGCCAATCAGGCGTATGTTCAATTTGTCAATGTCACCGGCGGCGAAAATAGCTGGTTGGTAGGCAAAGGATGGTTGTTCGGTCTTGTATTTGCCGTTTTGGTTGGTGTCGTCATCATAGGCGGAATCAAGAGCATCGCAAAGGTGACTGAAAAAGTCGTGCCATTCATGGCAATCATCTATGTGATCGGTGCCCTTATTGTGCTGGGAATGAATTTCGACCGCATACCGTTTGCCATCTCTTCCATCTTCACTAATGCGTTTAGTCCTGAAGGTATGGCCGGTGGATTCATCGGGGTCTTGATTCTCGGTTTTCAACGTGCTGCATTTTCAAACGAAGCAGGCATTGGTTCGGCAGCAATTGCGCATTCGGCAGTTCGAACAAAAGAACCAGTCACTGAAGGGCTGGTTTCATTGCTTGAACCCTTTATCGATACAGTCGTTATTTGTACGATTACTGCGCTAGTGATCCTTACGACAGTATACGGCGACCCAACAGTGTCACATCTCACTGGCGTTGGATTGACATCCGAAGCGATGATGAGATCAGTCGCATGGTTCCCAACTCCACTCGCATTGGCTGTGGTGCTTTTTGCATTCTCGACAATGATTTCCTGGTCCTACTATGGACTCAAGGGGTGGACTTATTGCTTTGGGGAGTCAAAGGCGACAGATATTAGCTTCAAAGTCATATTCTGCATTTTCGTGGTGATTGGATGCTCAATTCCTTTGACCTCGGTCCTCGATTTCTCTGATGCAATGATTTTCGCAATGGCCATTCCCAATATTCTGGGAATCTACTTTCTAGCACCAATTGTCAAGAAGGAGATGGATTCTTATTTCGCCCGTGTGAAGAGTGGTGAAATTGTAAATTACCGCAAATTGAACGCCGGGTCGTAAAGACTGAGTCCGTAGTTCGACTGGTAATAAGCGAGAATTGGCTTCATGCAATTGAGTATGTCATGGAAACCGGAGTCACAATCTTTGACTACCGAAGTTCCGTACTCGGACATCATTCCGGGTTCTGGCAGTTGAAGCCAATTTTCGCAAGTCACTGGAAAACTTGTCCATAGACCGTCACCTGTTGCATGCTGCTTCAGGTGACGGTAGTTTCATTGCATGAAAACTTTCATCCAACCGTGAAAACTGCTGTCCGGTTGGATTGCGTACCGCTGAAACGTATTTAAAACAGATAGCTATTTCTAACTCGAACAAGCGGAATTAATGCACGAGAGGTTCTCCGAAACAATTGGTCTCGTTCGTCGATCGGAATCACTTCACCCATTGTTTGAAAGACTCGCCGAAGAACTGAAAGAGAAAACTTAACTTATTGTTTTTTAAAATATTTCACTTTATATTCCTCAGCATGATTCAGCATTTACCCGAAGGTATTCATCGATGAATTGTTCCACCAGTTTAGAAATTACGTACATAACAATTTCTGGATCACTGAAAGTATGGAACAACCCTCCTTTGTACCATGTCTTGGCAAAATAACCTGTGATAAAGGTATAGTCGGTTTCAAAACCCTTGTTCAGGCTTATTTGGATGTACATGTATCTCAAGTCTTTAGTCGTATGCGATTCTATTGCAAATAACGTATCTGGATATTCAGAAACGGAATCGTGCAAACCGGATTCAATCAGTTGGTTCATTACAACCATTTTACGTAGTCTTCAGTTAGTTGAGAAATACCGGTATGTCCGGATTCTCCTTCAAATCGAGTTTCAACGTAAATTCCAACAGGCTTGCAATCGTTCCACAACTGAAACATTTTTCTGTCTATCTCAATCTCCCTGTCAATTTCTATTTCTATCGCTTCCATTGCTCTTTTAATGCGATCTTCTTCAGAAGCCAAAACTGAAGAACAGACAAGTACAACTATGATTAGGATTGTAATGGAAGCGCAACTTTTTGTATTCACCTTACCACACCCCCTGCGGTCTTGTACGTTCATCCGTGTAGCAACGAGCCCCGCCTGCACCGGTCGGTCTGTATTCCATGACATATCCATCATGAATATAGAAAATGTTGTGACATCCACCACTTTGTTCTTTGCAAACCAGGTTGTACCCTATCGTTGTACATATATTTCGGGTCCCTTCGTTGACGTAATTGCGGATTTCAAGACCATCCTCTGTAAATGAGCGTTCCAAACGCATCGTCAGAAACATGGGATGTACGTCTAAAGCTTTAACAGGTACTCCCACCCAAGCATCAAGATCAGATTGGCGGACGTTTTTTGCAGTTGCTGCCAGACATCCGGTTAGAAGAAATGAAATGATTATGATAGTCAGGCGTTTCATAGATCCCTCCCCAAGTTGTTGCGACTCGGCAAAGGGTGCCGGGCCGTTGCAAACATCTTGCGGTAAAGAAGTTCCCATGTATTCACCTGGCTCAGGGAGCTACCCTTTGCCTTCAAAGGCTGTTGTATTCGATGGGTAACCCGACTCACGGGAAACCGCAAAATGTTTGCATTCTTTATTCTACAATGTTCTTTATTCTGGTCTGAAGTTATTGGAGCAGCTTATGAAAACTCGTATTTTGAAAGTTTGTACGTTTGCTTTTATTGTTGCTCTGCAAACGGCATACGCTCAATCGGAAAACGGGTAAGGTACAAGCGAGGACTGGCGGAGTCTATAACAAACTCATGCTCCTGCGTCCAGGTGCAGATGACCTTGAGGAATTAGCTTAGGCTATTTTCTAAACTGTCTGGATAATTTTACTGACGCTACGGTGGATGCTGGTACCCGCACCAATACCAAAACAGATTTAGAATTCAAAGAGGGTCGGAATTCACTGACTGTGGTTCTACCTGGTTTAAAAACGGAAGAACTTCAATTTGAGTTCGATATCCGTTCTTATTATGTAGTGTTGGAAACTATAACTGTTGTCTACAACGATGCGCTTACTCCCAACGAGACCATTTCTTTTATTGACGATCTTTCTATAGCTGTAGCAACGTTATCCAGATATTGCTGAACTCTATTTTGTGCAGAGTGGCTGCGCTGAATAAGAAAAGGGTGCCCCTGGAATAGTGGTCACCCCCTTTTTCTTTTGAAAAAAATTATCAACGTTTAATTAGTTTCAACCGTCTCAGATCTTCGATAGACCAACCTATTTGATTGAGCAACCCTTTGAGAAGTTTGTCATCTTGCAAGCTGTCAGCGACGCGGTATAGATCGAACAAAGACATTCGATCAAGGGTTTTCGGCGACGACAAGCTATGGGGTGTGATTAACCACTTCGCATCTACCTAACGCCGCACTGTAAAACGAAAAAGTTATCCTGTTTTTATTTAGAATTAGATTCAGACCAAACTACTCAACAAAATAAGAGTCGGCGAGTAGTTGCTATTGACTATTGTTTAAGTGGGCCATCTCCAATTACAGCAGCAATCCTTGCAGTTAAAGCGGTTCTTAAGTCATCTGGAGCTTCCCAGCTTATGTGGTTGTACTGTTGTGTATCGAAATGAAGGAGTTTTATTAAGTCTTTACGACATGTAAAGATTACATCAATACCAAGACCATGAGCATAGCCTGCTTCGTAGTAGACCCCGCCACGTGCCCCGCACGCTTCTGGTGGGTAATCGGCATCAAATATTCTGTGAGTGAAATCAGCGACTACAAACCGTGATCGCCGAATTTCAGCGATTATCCGATCGTCAATTCTATCAATATGCTCTATTTGATCTATCCGAACGGGTTTGTATCCAGCATCGGAGATTGCTGGCTCAAAACCTTTTTCCCATGCATCCATTAGAGAATTGTCAAACCACATTGCTACAAAGGCATTTGACGATGCAGAATTTATTTGCGATATTTTTTCCAAACGCTGGTATCCTTCCACAGTAAATTGGAAGAACAACTCTCCCCGGTGTTCCCGAAATTCGAGATAGCCGCTTCTTTGTAAAAAATCGAAAAGAAATTCTAGTTCCGTGTAGTCTACTGATTCCGATTGACACAATAGATCAAAATAGTTTGCATAACTTTTTTCCATTAGAGTTGGGTCTAGTTCATAACCCAAACCGACCAAACATTGGATGGAAAAATTTCGCCCTGCACTCGGTGAGATGGCTTCCAAAAATTTGAGAATTTTGTCTGTCCGCTCGTTGACGACAGAAATTTTCCTTTGTTGAACCATTGAAATCACGTCACCGGTGATTTTTGGTGTCTGAATTCCGAAATTCCGTTGTTCTATCAGCCAAGTAGTGAGTTTTACCTTGTCGCAATCTTCTAGTTCCTTAATTTGATCTTCCACATCTACAGAATGTGCGTATTCACCTCCAACTCGGGGTGAATTCCATTTCGAACTTAGGCCGTTGCTAGTAGTTAGAACCGAAGCGGGAGTGTTCCAAATTAAACAGTGTTGTTTGTCGTTCATTGATATACACCTAACTCAGAAATGTTGGCAACACCTACTGGCTCAAACACAATTGTAGTAGTACAAGTAATTCATCGCTAGTCCCAACGCACTCTCGCTAGGTTCTGACTGCTAACTGTTCTAGCCCGCTGCGTGGTCGCTAGTCTCTCCAACTCAAAGTAGTCGCTTCGGTTCTTACTCGGTGCTGCAAAGTACATACAAGCAACGTTGCTCAGCTTCCTTTTTCTGTTGAAAATTAAACAAAGCACTTGAGTCTGCTGCATCTCCGTTACTAAACATGCTACCTCCGCTTGACGACGCACTTCCTGTTTCGGAGGCAACCAGCCACTTGCACATACCCATACCTGTAAACGTATCCCGTTGAAGAACAGCATTCGGCGGTATTTGTGCCGTCCCAGCGTTACCTTCAGGCTAGTGATGCACTTCGAAAGAGTATCTCGTTCCTCATCGTTGAGGTTCCGGATGGCGGCATCCATCTCCAACCATCCCTTGGGTCGCTCCCTGTCCAACGATTTCAGAATAATCTTCAACTCCGCGGGGTAGTTTTGCCGAGGTACCGCGCAAAATCCAATTTAACTTTTAGCAGGTTTTAAAACAAATGACAGTAGCTAGTCCAAGTTTATAATCCTACATATCAATAGTTGCTAGAGGAATTTCTTCAATGGGATGACGCATTTGGAAAGTTACGATTGGTTAGCAATCCGTGAACCCGAAGACTACTTAAAACTGGTTGATCTGCTGGACGAAGAGTTCGGACCAAATGTAATAGCTGAGAAATTAAAAGAGCATATAGCACCTGCTGTAAAGTTTATCCTGATAGAACGTCATTACGTAGATAAAGACTATCGAAGTACGTTTTACAACTTTTATGCGAAAAAGGGACGTCCTTACCGAGATGACTGTGTAAGGCTACATTTCTTTGATGGACGTGTGGAATTCGATGAAATTCGAACGGACTTGAAATGTTCAGACGAAGAGTTAGGTGATCACTATTTTGGTTATATTGTTCTTCGCCCTACCAATTTCGCAACCCTCGGTCGATCAGTTTTATCCCCAGATATTCGAGTTGGCGCTCGTGGGCAAGTAATTCAGTCGTGTCATCAAGTTCACCTGCTCGGCCATACTCTTTTTGTTTGGGGTTTCCCTTCCATGGCCCAACACACAGATATCACTGTCTGTGCGCATGTCTCGTGCTGGGCAATCCTTCGCCACTATAGTGAGCGCTTTCCCCCACACCGTGAATTTTTAATGCATGACATTACTGAGCTCGCTACACCTTTTAATCCCGGTGGGCTTACCCCGTCACTTGGACTGGACATTTACGAAGCGGAACGGATCTTTCAAGCCGCAGATTGCTTCCCTGTAATTGTTGTAAAACAGCGGAAGCAAGAGTCTATATTTAATGCCCAGTTGCTCGCCTATCTCGAATCCGGATTTCCGTTATTTGTGGCAATTAACAGCCATCAGCATGCAATTGTAATTGCAGGTTGCGAGTGGCGCACTGCGGCAACAGATAGTTCTCTTCGCAGTTGTCACGTATGGTCGCAAGTAAACTCTTTTGTTGCGATAGATGACAATCGGTTGCCGTACAGCTGCGTAAATTTGAGCACCGAAGAAGAATCTGATACCTACACAGCTAAAAATTTTGATGCATTCATTGTAGCCCTTCCTGAAAAAATCTACTATCCCGCACACGCGGTGGAGTCAATTTCCAAGCAGGCACTTTACTCACTGCATGTAAGAAATCTGAATCTACCGTCTGATGAAGTTTGTCTGCGAAGATATTTTATTACTACAATCTCGGCACTCAGACGGTTCGCCCATGAAAACCGATCTCAGATGGGCGAGATATTAGTAGGTTTAATTATGCGTCTGAATTCTGCACAATTCATCTGGGTAGTGGAATACGCCACTAGTAGTCAGTGGGCTAACGGACATATTGCGGGACGATCAATAATTGATGCAACTGCGAGTCCAAAAGATAACAATCCTGTTTGGTTGTCGCATAATGAAAAAATCGCAATTGTGTTTGACCGGTCAACCGCTTCCATTGGTGCTGAATTCTTGGACCTTAAGCGTTCATTAAATGTTCCAATGAGTCGAATCGAGTCGAATCTTCGACCGGTAAGAGCGTAGCACTGAACGTGATTTCAAAGTACTGATTGAGTAAAGACGAGGAAGGAGATATGAACAAGGGTTTAAAAACTTATCTCAAAAAATGCAAGGCTAAGCCTGTTGAACCCGATGATTTGGAGAAGTATGAAAAAAATATGCTTAATGAAACGATCCCACAGATTACCGAAGATATAAAACAAAATCAGGAATCTGTAATTGAGTTGCGATTTTCGCTACCAGCGGCTTCGCGATCTAAGAAACCTATTGACTAATCATCTACTGATGCACGCTTGAATCGATCATATGCTGCTGTAATTATTGTTTCCAAAGCGTCTGCACCAGCGCTGTCCAAATTCGGGTCCTCTCTCAGCAACTTGGTCACCATAGCGATGGGTTCTCTCTCATGCTTAGGTGTGGTAGTGAATTCTGTCGGATTCAATCCAGACCACGCTGATAGTGCTGTGAGGCTGGCAGCGTCAGGCTGACGACTCTTAGACATTCTGGATAATGTTGTCTGCGATACACCTGTTTGCCTGCTGACTTCCTTCCAATTGGTATTGCGTACCAGAACTGTCGCTTTCAGTGCTTTATAAAATGCTTCAAAATCAAACTCTGTACGTTCAGCCATAACAATTAAATCTGCGATTCTTGAAAATACTCAGCACATCAAAAATATTGCTAAAAAGCAATTGACATCCTAATTAGCAAACAGTATACTATTGCTAGTTAGCAATTATATGTCAATGGAGCAACTAATATGAATTCTGAAAGAATGGTTATTAACAAGGATCGTGTTGAAAATGTGAAACTAGATACAGTTATCATCACAGTAAACAGTCACAAAGTAAAAATGCTACCAGGTCCCACAACTGGACTGGAGATTAAAGAAGCTGCAATTAAAGAGGGTGTCGAGATTCAGCTTAACTTTGTTTTACAGTTGGAACTGCCCAACGGTACCGGGAAGATAATCGGTGATGACGACAAGATTGAACTTTACGATCATCAGAATTTCACAGCAATTACACCTGACGACAACAGCTGATCGACTAACTAAGCAGTAATTTGAAGCAAGCGATCGTTAAGGCAATTGAAGAGTTGAAGTCAGCTTTCTCGCCGTCTTCGGTACAAGTTACCGAAGACGGCGGTGGCGGTGCCTATGTCTTCGTCGAAAGTGTTCGAATTGGTAGTCTGTATGTGCCGCAGATTACTTGGATTGGTGGACACATTACCGCACTTTACCCTTATTCGGATATTTATCCGATGTTTATTGATGCTAGTGTTTGCCGTGCTAACGGAAAAGGATTTGCTGCTCCAATTACCATTGGGCATGAATTTTTGGGGCGTCCAGCAATTCAAATTTCTCGACGAAACAATCAAGTTCAGAATTCGCCACAAACTGCTGTATCAAAATTCTTAAAAGTAATTGACTTCGTGGAACACTATCAATGAACATGGGAAATACCTGCGATGTCCTAATAACTTCTGACGATCATAACTTACTCAGGGCACACCTATTTCCCGGAGATCATGACGAATATGGAGCGGTATTGCATGCAGGTATTGTTGCCAGCAGTAATTCACTACGTCTCGTGATTCAACATGTTGAACTTGCAAAGTATGGAACAGACTACGTTCCTGGAAAATTCGGTTATCGCGCCTTGACTCCGTCATTCATTCACCGTCAAATAATTCATTGTCGCAATGAACGACTCGCATATCTAGCAGTTCACAATCATAACTCTGATAAACAGGTTAGCTTTAGCAACATTGATATTGAATCCCATGAAAGAGGTTACCCAGCGCTACTGGATATCGGTAATGGAGTGCCTGTTGGTGCACTGGTTTTTAGTCGTCGTGCTGTTGCTGCTGACGTTTGGCTTCCTGATGGGAGCCGTCGAACACTTGGGGCGTATCGTGTGATAGGTCAAACGATCAAACGGTCTTATTCCAAACCAAGAATGAATTCCGAAGTGCAGGAAACACATGACAGGCAGGTTCGCATGTTCGGCAGACGTGGTCAAACAATTTTAGAAAAGAGCAAGATTGCCGTAGTAGGATTAGGAGGAATAGGATCGTTAGTGGTCGAGTATTTGGCACGTTTGGGTGTCGGACATTTAGTACTAGTTGATCCAGATAGAATCGAAAAGACAAATCTCTCACGCGTTGTCGGTGCGACAGGCACTGACATCGAAACGGGGCAACTTAAAACTCAAATTGCTGTCCGGCATGCGCGAGAAATCTCCAATCAAATAAAAATTGATGCAATTTCCTGCGATGTTGCTGAGAATTCAACCGCAATGAAATTGCGTAATTGTGATTTTATTTTTCTAGCCGCCGATTCAATGCGCGCTCGACTGCTAGTTAATGCGTTGACTCACCAGTATCTAATTCCATCAGTTCAGATGGGTGCCAAAATCAGACCTAGTTCATCCGGCAGTATAGAAGACGCAATGTGTGCAGTACGCCAGTTAAGACCTGGAAAAGGATGTCTTTGGTGCAATGGATTAATTGATACCACGCAACTAGCAATAGAGTTGAAAACCGACGAAGAAAGAAAGAACCAAGCATATGGTGTCGAAGAACCGAATCCTAGCGTGATTACATTGAATGCAGTTGCAGCTGCAAATGCGGTAAATGACTTTTTATTCGATTATCTTGACCTGCGTTCCGGGAATAGAGAATTGATCTATCAACATCATCATTTTCTAAGAAACGTCTCGCAAAGTGTAATGCCTAGGCGTAATTCTAACTGTTTCGAATGTGGAGAAAGACTGGGTATGGGAGATGCACTCGAGTTGCCAACTATTGTACATTCGGAACAATGAATCTCTCAAACAATATGTTCAGGTAATTTACTGTAAGTTCTCTGCACAGAATTTGTTCGAACTTATGGTGGTGTTTACACTAGGCGATATTCCCGTTCCAACGAATATCACAACTAATCTAATTCAGACGCTGCACTCATTTGACAAACATCTCGTAAAAATTTTCCATTGCTTAAGTTACCCTATTCATTCGATATCCTGATTGTCCTGAGGTATAGAGCAATATTGCAAGAATTTGAGTGAAGTGTAATTCGGAATCTTCTACCAAATCGGAGTAGATTCAAATCGCGACAGTTTACCATTTTAGGGGCTTATTCGAGAACAACAAACTAATCGCAGTAATCGAAGTATTGAGGCTCTCCACCCCATTTTCTATAGAAACTTTCTCCAGTCCAAAATGAGGGCTGTTTTTCTCCTTCCCACCATTTTTTCTTGGCTCTAAATATGGTTTTTGACGTATGATTATTCAACGCTGATAAATCAACGACGGGCAATTCTGTTCCTCTGTGTCGGTATCCATCGTCAGTTACAATACGCGTAGGAAGTTCCATTAGCAGCGCAGCATGTTTAGCTTCTTTCAGAATTAGCGCAAACGAATTCATTACCATAGTTACCCCTGTGTGTGCATGAAGGATATATTCTTGCGGATTGAGGGTAGCATCCTGCAATCTATTTTTAATGTGGTCGAGCGATACCAACGTTGCTTTATTTTAAATAATTCCTTGCCGTGCTCGCTGGCACCACTCAACTACTTCATTTGATGTGTACAACTGCATTGATACGTTCTGTCGAGCAGCAAACCTTTTTGCACTTGGCAGATAATCTGAACTTGTAACAAAAACACTTTCGTGTAAACCCTCGGCTACTTTTGCACCGTGCAACGCTTGAATTGCCTCTAACCCGATTTTACGGTCATGACGACAACGTTTTATTTAAACTACTGTCATAATGTCTCCTATAGGATCTCTCTGAAGCATTCTTATATCAATGCCACCGTCGCCACTGCGTGGCCCAAGCTCTACGTTGAATCCTTGATTCCTCAGTGCTTCATAGACGAGTATTTCGAACTCTCTACTATTTAATGAATGAAATCGTTCAGGTTTATTGGAAAAGTAATCGAACACTTCATGATGTATGTCATTAAAGTCTTCTCTTAATAAACTGCACACCCATTGCCAATGAAAATAATTTTTGTACATTTCGTTTTTTGTTGAGTCTTCAGCAACAATGTACACTCGACCAGAATCACGTTCAAACCAATATCCATTTTGATCAATAAGTGATGTGAAGTCTTCGTACAAGTGATCGGTATACTCCGTACCATCAAACAAGTAATTAAAATCACCAGAAGACGTGAATATGGTCACCACTGGTTTATCTTTCCAAGGTTCAGCATCAAAGAAATCAAGATATTTATGGAAACCACAATCATCCCAGAGATCATGCTGCCTCACCCAACTTTCGATCGCATTCTCCAAATGCTTGATTTCGTTCTCTGCCACAATATCAGAAATATCTTTATGTTTAGTGGGCATGTACTAGTTCAGTGTGAGTGAGACAGTCAGGTAACGAGTGCGTATTGATTGGACTGTAAATTATAGGTTTCCATGGGGCTGAACTTTTCAAGCGCCGTAGTGTGGGCGGTAATGATTGTATTTATGTTAATATCGTTCAAGCTCCAGATTGAGCGAACCGACATTCAGGTCGCCATAGTAAAGCTGACAAACCTCGTAGCAATTAGTACCAGTGATACGCTCCACGTAGCCGTTCAATTTGGGCAATTGGGGCGGTAGCACATAGTGCGGGATGTTCAGTTCCTGACGGAACGATTCGAACTCGGCCATGAAACCGCTGTCGCCATTAACCTAGATCAATTGGATCCCGAACGGCGCTTGTTGGCTGAGGTGTTGCGAAACGCGCTTTTGCGCAGATGGTAGTGGCTCTGGAATAGTTGCACAAGAAGCACAATTTACTGACCAGGTAGGTGACTTTGAACTCATTGATCAAGAAGTCGGTATCCACGGTCACGCGCTATTGTCAATCTGGATCAACCACCCAAGCCTGTGGGTCCAGCCGGCACAGTGCCAGCGATTTGCATGGCGGTTGAAGAGGAGCGTTTCTCTGTCTTCGCTGCGGCCCCGGAAAAAACCGCTGGTAAGATGTGTTTGCGCCGGTTCCATTCTGTAAGCATTCTCAATACGGTGCTACTCACAGACTTCTTAAATGGAAAATTGAACAATAGGCTCTAGCACTGTGCAATGTATTTGGGCCTGTAAAACTCAAGCCAGTTCTACTGGAACGCGAAAGGCCCTATTACATAGCACACACAACCTTTTAAAAGCTCTCCATTTTGGAAGATAAATTCGCACCTAAGGGGGATAAAGGTGCGAATCAGTTTCAATGGTGGAGCCAGGCGGGATCGAACCGCCGACCTCTACAATGCCATTGTAGCGCTCTCCCAACTGAGCTATGGCCCCGCTCGCTATATCGAAACGCAACATTATATTGATTGTCGCTGCAGTTTCTTTTGGATACGCTGGATAAACTGATTCCTCAGCCGGATCGCTTGTCAATCCACTCAATTGCAAAATCCATTCGCTGCAATACTATTTCCCGACCAACTAATTCGATTGTAACATCAATTCCAGGTGAAACCGTACTGCCAGTCAGAGCAATGCGGACCGGCTGTGCAATGGCGCCAAACCCAATTTCTCGCTCTTGCACAATTTCAGAAATTTTTGCGTGAATCGCTGAACTGTTCCAATCAGGAAGACTTGCTAGTGACTGTCGTAACTCTGCCAGAAGTGGTTTTGACTTCGAGGTCAAGTGCTTTGCCGCTGCTTTTTCATCGTATTCTTTGACATCACTAAAGAAATAGACGCTCTTCTCCACAAACTCAAGCAATGTATGAGAGCGTGATTGCTGAGCTTCAAATATTTGTTGACTTCGTTCCGAATCATCTACTTCGATACCTCTCTCCTTGAAAAAAGGTACTGCCAATTTGATTGCTTTGGCTGGAGACAGTTTCATCATGTGCTGATGATTAATCCACTGGAACTTTTTGTGGTCCAGAGATGCTGGTGACCGATGAATTTTCTTGACATCAAAGTTTTCTATCATCTCTTTGACGGAAAATAGTTCCTGATCCCCATGCGACCACCCAAGACGCACAAGATAATTGAGTACCGCTTCAGGTAAGTAGCCTTCCGAACGCCATTCCAGGACACTCGCTTCGTTCTCTCTCTTCGATAGCTTCCGTCCTTCGGGGGACAAGATCATTGGGACATGCCCAAAAACTGGCACAGGTTTACCGAACGCGTGAAATAGATTAATTTGACGCGGCGTATTGTTCAGATGGTCATCACCGCGAATGACATGTGTACATCCCATGTCAATTTCATCGACGACGACGGCAAAGTTATAAGTTGGTGTACCGTCAGTTCGAATGATGATCAGATCATCCAACTCGGCGTTCTGATAGTCAACCCGACCTTGAACCATATCGTCTACCACAACGGTGCCATCCATTGGATTTCGAAAACGTATCGTGTAAAGTGTACCTGTAGTCGGCTTCAAGCCTAAATTACGACACTTATTGTCATATCTCGGCTTCAAATTTTTGGCAATTGCATCTGCTCTTATTGCGTCCAGTCTCTCTTTGGTACAGGTACAGTAATAGGCTTTACCCGCTTCGACCAATTCAGACGCTTTCGCGCGATAACTTTCCAGTCGCTGCGACTGAAAAACTGGCTTACGGTTGTATTCCAACCCAAGCCAGCTCATTGAATCAAAGATCAATTGTGTTGCTTCCTCAGTTGATCGCTGGCGGTCCGTGTCTTCAATTCGTAACAGAAATTCCCCCCGATGCCTACGCGCATACAACCAGGAAAATAGTGCAGTGCGCACCGAGCCTATATGAAGCTTACCTGTAGGGCTTGGTGCAAATCGAGTTACAACTGACATGCTACAGAGACGGAAATGAATTCGGAGTTAAGTTGAGTCATTTGGTGTTGCATGAATTTGCAAATTTAAGTCAAGGAACTTGATGTGTCTGATTTCGCGACTATCAATAAGACTGAAAAACAGTGAATCTTCACTAGTTCGATGTGCTAATTTGAAAGCTCTTCTAGTTGTTCAATGATATTGTGGTGATGTGCAACACCAGAAAATTGGCATAGTTCCTGCAGGCAAGTTGGACTGGTTACATTTACTTCGATCAGTTTGCCACCAATCACATCAATTCCGCAAAAGAATATCCCCTGCTCAATAAGTCCGGGTTTGATCGCTTCGCAAATTTCATAATCTCGATCGTCCAGCTCATCTGGAACCGCCTCCCCACCCTGATCCAGATTGTTCAATTCCTGTCCCTCAGCATGTACCCTGAGTACTGCACCAATTGGCTCACCATTAACCAGCAAGATTCGCTTATCGCCTCTCTTTGCATCTGACAAGTATTCCTGTGCAATGATCCAATGGCTACCTTTTCTTGTTATCTGTTCAATTCTTTCTGCTAGATCTTTACTGTCAGTTCGGAGAAAGATAATACCTTTCCCACCATGGCCGTCAACCGGTTTAAGTGTAATGTGTTCGTGCCTGGAAAGAAACTTCAAAATTGAATCGACATCGCGAGACACCAGGGTTTCGGGAGTAAGTTCCGGATAGTGAAGCGCTGCCAACTTTTCATTCCAATTCCGGATACCTGAAGGACGGTTAACTACCAGCGTTTTCGGCATAACTCGATCCAGCATCAGAGTCGAATACATGTAGCTTCGATCAAACGGTGGATCTGTACGGATCACAACGACGTTCATGTCGCCAATATTCTCTGTGTGACGCTCTAGGATCGAGAATGGTTTATCGATCGAGTCGTGAACGTCAAGATATTCAACCATCGCCGAAAGTCCTTCGTTTCCGAGTTGCATCGAAGATTGATTAAAATAAAATACAGCGTTGCCACGCTCCCTTGCAGCCAGCATCAAGTAATATGTCGTGTCCTTGTAGGCCTTGACAGTTTCCAGCGGATCCATCAAAAAAGCTATTTTCATTTATTCGCCTAATTTGTCATAAATTGGAATGGCTGCAATAACATCGTTTCGGCTTCATATCCGGTGTCAAAAAGGTCTGATTACCTCTTCCCAACGCAGAGATAATTCGTAAAGATTGAAAACATCTAATTTTATCAGGCAAATCATCGACAGAGATATTGCCAATAACAAACATAACGGACGCGTAGTTACACGTTTTCCGCCAGAGCCGAATGGTTACCTGCACATTGGGCACGCCAAGTCAATCTGCCTTAACTTTGGTATCGCGGATGATTACAACGGTGTGTGCAACTTTCGCTTTGACGATACCAATCCAAGTAAGGAAAACATTGACTATGTCAATTCAATCATTTATGACGTCCAGTGGTTAGGGTATGCGAAGGATGGCAATATCCTTCATGCATCCGATTATTTTGACCAGCTTTACGAGTTTGCAGTCGAGTTGATCGAAAATGGAAAAGCCTACGTCGACAGCCTGTCCCCAGATGAAATTCGCGAATATCGCGGCACTCTGACGGAACCTGGGAGGAACAGCCCCTATCGGGACCGATCAATAGAGGAAAATCTCGCCCTTTTTACCCGTATGAAAGATGGGGAATTTCCGGAAAACACTCATGTCCTGCGAGCCAAGATCGACATGAGTTCTGGAAATATCAATATGCGAGATCCGGTGCTTTACAGAATTAAGCACGAATCTCATCCCATCGCTGGCGATAAGTGGTGCATCTATCCACTTTACGATTTCGCCCATAGCCTGTCAGATGCTATTGAGGGAGTGACCCATTCGCTGTGTACCATGGAGTTTGAGGATCATCGGCCTCTTTATGACTGGTGTGTCGAAAACGTCAGCGCACCATCACGGCCGGAACAAACTGAATTTTCCCGCCTCTCGCTCGAATACACCGTTTTGAGTAAACGATGGCTGACTAAGCTCGTTGAAGATGAGTTGGTAGCAGGATGGAATGATCCTCGCATGCCAACGTTATCTGGCCTTCGAAACCGGGGCTATACAAATGCTTCCATTCTGGATTTTTGCGAGCGTGTAGGTATCACCAAGAACTTCAATGAAGTAGAGATGAGTGTTCTGGAAAACTGCATTCGGGAAGACCTGGACTATACAGCACCTCGATTGATGGCTGTGCTAGATCCCCTTCCCGTCACGATCGAAAACTATCCTGAAGATGAAGTCGATTGGTTACCCGCTCAGAATCATCCGAAACGTCCTGAACTCGGAAATAGGAAAGTACTCTTTTCCAAGCGTATTTTTGTCGAGCGAAGTGATTTTCTGGAAGATCCACCGAGAAAGTTCTTTAGACTGGCACCAGGTGCCGAAGTTCGACTGCGATACGCTTATCTTGTCACCTGTACCGAGGTTATCAAGGACCAGGCTGGCAATGTTATGGAACTTCGGTGTCGTTATGATCCCGAAAGCCGCGGCGGATTTGCACCAGACGGACGCAAAGTGCGCGGCACGATCCACTGGGTTTCGCAGGCGAACGCCATCGAATCAGAAGTCAATCTATATGATCGACTGTTTACTGTTCCGAACCCCGCCGGAACGAAAGATGCCGATTTTGCTGAATTGATTAATCCAGATTCGCTAAAAGTTGTCAATGCCATGATTGAACCGCAGATCGAATCGGCAACTCCAGGAACGCGCTACCAGTTCGAAAGAAGCGGGTATTTTGTACTGGCCTCGCAAAATGGTGACAATGAAAAACCTGTATTCCATCGAACAGTTACCCTACGAGACTCTTGGGCTAAAAGAAACTAATTGGAATTTGAAGGATTGACTATGAAACTCCGTGAAGGCGATGCCTGGATGTCAGCACCAGATTATGGACGCTCACTCAAAGCTCTCACCATCAATTTGCTGGTACAGAATATAGAAACAGCAGTTGAATTTCAAACGAGGGTGCTTGACGCCTCAGTTGTATACGCTGATCCTGATATCGCAGTGCTGCAAGCCTGTGGAGCCGAGTGGATGCTACATGCAGATCATACTTACCTTGAAAATCCACTGTATGACCTCATTTCACAGACAGATAAACGGGGAATAGGCGCAGAAATTCGATTACATGGATGTGATCCCGACCAAGCTTCAAAAAAAGCGCATAAGTATGGATACACTGTCTTTGCAGAAGCTGCGGACAAACCTCATGGACTTCGCGAGTGTTACCTGATTGATCCGGACGGCTACATGTGGGTACCGGATGTACCTTGTGACGACCCTGAATGATGCCAACTAGCCGTCATTCAAGTTAAAGTCTCCAGATTTAGCTACGATACTTCCCGAAAGTCTGATTTGAATCTCCATCACTGAAAAAATAACTATGGAATACCTCATCGAATTCTTACTGTTCTTTGCAAAGACCCTGATCGTAATTATTGCGGTCGTTATCCCAATCATTCTGGTCGCATCACTCGCATCTAGACAGCGTCAACACCAAAAAGAGCATCTGGAGATCAACCATATCAACAGACGCTACGAGACAATGTCCAATACCATTAATTCGGCTTATCTCTCCAAGAAAGAATTCAAGGATAAGGTCAAGAAACAGAAAAAGGAACGTAAAGCGATTGCCAAAGGAAAAGTAGAACCCGATGAAGACAAAAATCGCATTTTTGTTCTCAAATTCAAAGGTGATCTGGAGGCGTCTGAAATTGATCGACTACGCGAAGAAATTACGGCGGTTCTAACCGTTTCTGAACCTGGCGATGAAGTTGTTGTCAATGTCGAAAGTCGAGGTGGTGTTATTCACGGCTATGGGTTAGCGGCATCACAACTCAAGCGTATCAAGGACAAAGGGATTTCTCTGACCACTGCTGTTGACAAGGTAGCTGCAAGTGGGGGTTACATGATGGCTTGCGTTGCCGACAAAATAATTGCGGCACCCTTTGCCGTAGTTGGTTCAGTCGGGGTGCTTGCGCAGTTCCCCAATTTTCACAAGGTGCTCGAAAAGAACGACATTGACTTTCACCAGTACACTGCTGGTGAATACAAACGTACTGTTGGAATCTTTGCTGAACCCACCGAACAGGGTAAAGCAAAGTTTGTAGAAGAACTGAATGAAGTACATGATCTGTTTAAGGACTTCGTTCAAGAAAATCGACCTCAATTGGACATAGACAAGATTTCAACAGGAGAGCACTGGTATGGCACACGAGCGCTTGAATTGAACCTGGTTGACGAATTACGCACCAGTGACGACTACCTGCTTGAATCGAGCGAGAAGTCTGAAATCTATGAAGTGAAATACGTTATCAAAACGCCCTTCTCTGAACGCCTCAATCCGGCAATGGCGACACTTTTGAAAGCCCTTCTATTTAGGAATCGGAATCTTCCAGACACTCTCTCCCCTTCCCTAAATGATCATATATTCCCTCGATAACGGTACACCGCAGTGCGGTGAAAACGTCTATATCGCGCCGGGAGCATCTGTAATCGGAGATGTTGTACTCGGCAGTAATGTCGGCATTTGGTTTGGTGCAGTACTGCGAGGTGATAACGAACGCATCACGGTTGGAGACGGCACCAATATTCAGGACTGCTGTGTAATGCACACTGACCCGGGATGTCCGTTGGACATCGGCTCAAATGTAACGGTGGGTCACCAGGCAATGCTTCACGGCTGCACAATTGGTGATGGAGCATTGATCGGAATTAATGCTGTCGTGCTAAACAATGCCAGAATTGGCAAAAACTGCCTGATCGGTGCCAGTGCACTGATCGCCGACGGTAAAGTCATTCCAGACAACAGTCTCGTTGTCGGAGCACCGGGGCGCGTAATCAGGCAGTTGAATCAGAAAGAGGTGGATATGCTTAGGCAATTCAACCGTTCCTACATCGACAAAATTGCGAGATACAAGTCAAATTTGAAGGCCGTTTCCTATGAATAACAAGCCAATGCGAGTCGTCGAAGTCACAGAGCCCGGCGGCGCCGAAGTGCTTGAAATAGGCACCCGTCAAATTCCGGATCTAAAAGACCACGAAGTGTTGATCAAGGTGGCGGCAGCTGGCCTGAATCGCGCCGATGTGATGCAACGAAATGGAAACTATCCACCACCGCCTGGGGCGTCTGATATCCTGGGGCTTGAGGTTTCGGGTACCGTTGCCAAAATTGGATCTGATGTCAGTAACCTTTCTGTAGGCGATGAAGTCTGTGCGCTGCTTGCTGGAGGTGGTTATGCAGAATACTGTGTGGCACCGGCAACTTCCTGTTTACCAGTACCAACTGGTATGTCACTCGTTGACGCGGGTGCGCTGCCTGAAACATTCTTTACTGTGTGGACTAATCTTTTTATGCGAGGAAAGCTAAAAGCAGGAGAGAGGTGCCTGATTCATGGAGGAACCAGTGGCATTGGATCAACCGCGATCCAGCTGGCCAAAGCGTTTGGTGCAGAAGTTTTTGCAACTGCAGGTTCCGATGAGAAGTGCGCTGCCTGCATTGAATTCGGTGCAACCCTGGCAATCAACTACAGAACGACTGAATTTGTAGATGAAATAAAGACACGAACCAACGGTAAAGGTGTCAATCTCATCTTGGACATCATCTCCGGAGAGTACGTTGCGAAAAATATCAAGTGTCTCGCCGATGAAGGCCGGATGGTGATCATTGCCACCCAAGGCGGATTCAGAGCGCAAATTAATGTCTTGCCAATAATGACAAAGAGACTGACGATAACCGGATCAACGCTTCGACCGAGGACCGTCGAACAGAAAGCGGAAATAGCCGATGAGCTCCGCACGCGCGCATGGCCACTGCTCGATGAAGGCAAAATCAAACCCATAATTGATTCGGTATTTCCCATGGACGAGGTGCGCGCGGCTCATAAACGAATTGAATCAGGTTCTCACATCGGAAAAATTCTACTGACGATGAACTGACCCTGGCTTTACGGCCGGGAAGACCCCAGTGCTGACCGTTCTGCAAGATCCGGCTTCTGCGACCCAGTGGTGTCGTGAACAACGCGAACTTAATAAAACCATAGGATTTGTTCCGACCATGGGTGCGTTGCATGAGGGTCACCTTTCCTTGGTCAGGTGCGCCATCGATGAAAACGATGTCACCTGCGCCAGCATTTTTGTTAATCCTCTGCAATTTAACGAAGCCGACGATTACTCCAACTATCCCCGCGCCATTGATTTGGATTACCGTCTGTTGGATGAGATTGGTTGCGACATGGTCTTCGGTGGCACGAATAGAGACATGTTCCCGGAAGCGGAATCAATCGAAGAGGTTACGCTTCTTGACCCGGGCCGATTTGCAACTGGACTCGAAGGCGAATTCAGACCCGGACATCTGGAAGGAGTCTGTACGGTAGTTGAACGACTGTTCAAATTTACCGGAGACTGTCGAGCGTATTTCGGGCTCAAGGATTATCAGCAGACACTGGTTGTCAGAGACCTTGCCAAAAATCTCGGTTATCCGGAAATTCGAACCTGTAAAACCGTACGGGATGAACACGGGTTAGCGCTGTCGTCAAGAAACGCTTTGCTGTCCAAATCAGAGTTAGCACTCGCCACAAACATCTCAAAGGCACTATATTCAGCGAAAGCTTTATGGGATAGCGGCTGTCGAGAATGCGATCAATTAAGGATGGCGATGCGAGACAACCTGCCAGTCCCGCTTCAGGTTGATTACGCCGATGTTCGCAATCCAGTGAACTGGCAGGCGAATTCGCCAGTCGGAACAATTAGCCACGCAATCGCATTAATCGCTGCCAGAGTTGGAGAGGTCAGATTGATTGACAACCTGCAACTTGATTCCAGACTGTAAGATGTCCCGAATCTATTGAAAATGCCAGACTGTCCTGACAACAGTCTGGCATCAAGTATTCAACGAGTTGAATTTAATTGTCTTCGCTACCGCGTTTGAAATGAAACTTGGCGCCTGATTCAATTGCTTCCGGCCACCTCGCTGTAATAGTTTTCATTCGCGTATAGAAACGAACCCCTTCAGGTCCGTGCATATAGTGATCACCAAAAAGTGAACGCTTCCAGCCGCCGAAACTATGGTAAGCGACCGGCACTGGAATAGGTACATTGACACCCACCATTCCGATTCGAACATTCGAAATAAAGTTCTGTGCGCGACCGCCATCCCGTGTAAAAATAGCTGCGCCATTGCCATATTCATGATCGCTAACCAGGCGAACGGCTTCATCATAACTGTCGGCTCTTACAACACTCAACACCGGTCCAAATATCTCATCGGTGTAGATTTTCATGTCGGGTTTCACGTTGTCGAACAGGCATCCACCAAGAAAAGCACCGTCTTCATAGCCCTCAAGCGAAAAATCTCGTCCATCCACAACAAGATCCGCTCCTTCTGACACACCAAGGTCAACATAAGACCTAACCTTTGCACAGTGATCAGGAGTGACGAGAGGACCCATCTCCGCTCCAGCATCGGTATACGGTCCAACTACCAGATCTTTAACACGTGGTTTCAACCGTTCGACCAGTTCATCAGCGGTGTCGTCACCAACCGCAACGATGACTGATATCGCCATACAGCGTTCTCCAGCAGAACCGTAACCTGCTCCGATGGCGGCATCAACGACTTGATCCATATCTGCATCCGACATAACCACCATGTGGTTTTTCGCGCCACAAAGAGCTTGCACGCGCTTTCCGTGCTTGCACCCGGTCTGATAGATGTACTCACCGACCGCAGTTGAACCAACAAAACTGATGGCGTCGACTCTAGGATGGGAGAGCAGTGTATCAACTGCTTCCTTGTCACCATTGACTACATTCAGAACGCCGTCCGGTAGTCCCGCTTCCTGCATCATTTGTGCGAGCATCAACGGGCATGTTGGATCTTTTTCAGATGGCTTGAGTACGAAGGTGTTTCCGCAGGCGATTGCAACGGGAAACATCCACATTGGCACCATAGCCGGGAAATTGAATGGTGTAATTCCAGCACACACACCAACTGGCTGCCGGATGGAATAGCTCTCGACACCTTTCGCAACCCGTTCAGACATCTCTCCCTTGAGCAACTGCGGAATACCGCAGGCAAACTCAACAACCTCAAGTCCGCGGCCGATCGATCCCTTGGCATCTTCCAGTGTCTTGCCATGTTCTGCAGACAGACCTGCTGCCAGTTCTTCTATGTTATTCTTGACGATTTCTCGGAACGCGAACATGACTTGCGCCCGACTTGCTGGTGGAGTCGCTGACCAGGCTGGCAATGCGTCAGCAGCGACCTCAATTGCGGCACTGACTTCTGCCGAACTGGCCAAAGGTACCTGTTTGACCACCTGACCAATAGCTGGGTTAAACACATCTCCTGTGCGGCCGCTGGTGCCTTCAACCTTCTGGCCATTGACAAAGTGATAAAGAGTTTTTTGTACTTGCATATCCATGAGTATTTTGGCCTCCGTAATGGCCCGGGATAAACCTCAATAGTAAAAGTATAACAAAGGAGGGCGTATGCTGTTGTACGCCATCATCAATTATTGGCAGCTACCGAATTCAGCAGTAATCTGCGAAATCATTGTCACAATATAGACAACTCTTTGTTGCCTAAAATTTAGGGAAATATCAAGCGGCCGAAAAAAAAACAAATATCTGTGGGCGATGCGTCACGCACCGGCACAGACGGTTTTCAAACACCTCTGTCGGCGCATTGATTCGGACTAGAGAGAATTGGCTTCCCAAATGATGATGCTACTCGCACCGGCATCAATCAATTGAATTTTCTCCATAACGGGTTTTTGCACCATTTGCATTCAAGGCGCTGGCTGAATCTCATGTGCCGCTTCAATGCGCTGCAGCGCATCCCAAGTGAAGCCGTAGTGAAGCTGTTGCGGCGCCTCGCGCAATGAATGTCCGGCGTCATCCGCTGAATCGGCACCAGTGACGGGCCTGGACAACTCAATCAGAAACTGGCGGAAGCTCGGGATTGGACACACCACCTTTTCGTCATCGCGCTCCTGTAGCGCACCGCTGTGAATCAGGTCGTTATAGTAATCATCTTCAGTCATGCCGCGCGGCAATCGCAAAATTCGGCTCCGGCTGCTGGCATTGTCATCTGCAATCCGTTGAATCATGTCCAGAATATGCTCCCGCTTCTCACTTCCTGTCATCTGTGCCATCAACATTCCCAGCAGTCCCGCAGAGTCTTTCATCGCATTGCTTCTACGGGCGTGATAGTAACGCATGCGCGATCCCTGGCTCAGCTGTTCGACCCTCGTAAAGTCCACCGCCTCAATCCTGCATTGCGCTTCCAGATACACCTTGCTGAATGCCCGCAGACAGTTCTGCAGATGCGCCGCCCATCCGTCTGTCCGCTGCAGCAGCGCATCGAAGTCATCGGAATATCTCCCCAGATCAATCTCAAAATGGGCGCAGAACCCCGCCTTCAGTTCCGCCACCTCAGCCGTATCCAAACCGTTCAGTGAATTGGCGTTTCCATCTGAAAGTCGGGACAGCCCCAGTTTCCTGACCCGCATCTTCGTGTCCGACAGCCCCGCCAGCAGCACAATCACCGGTAGATTGGCATGGCTTTCGTGAAACGCCTGAAGCAGCAAACCCACTGGCGAGTTCTCATCGCCAGGCATATTCTGCGCTTCATCAATGGCGACCACCACAGGTCGCTTCCACTTACTGGGTGGCAGCGCCTTCGCCACCGCCGCCAAAGTGGCTCTGACAGCATCATGACGTTTTGTCGTCTCATGCTCAATGCCGCCTTTAACCAACAACGCATCCCCGCCGCCGCTGACGCGCAGGGTCTCGCTGATTTGGGCAAACACGTCCTTTGTCTGGCCCTGCGTTACTACATCCACCAGTTTTTCAAAGAACTCTTCGAGCAGATAGGCTTCGGCGCTGCCGAAGTACATCAGCGACGGAGTCGGTCCCGGCCGCTCGCGGCCGGCCGCATCCAATGTCATGTATGCGCCCTGCTCCCAGGTGTACCGCAGATACTCCAGAATAGATGACTTGCCCGCACCGGGCGCACCGTAAACCATCCGGGTCAAACCCTTGTCCTGCGTCAGCCTGTTTTCATGACAGTGCCAAACATTCATGCAGGCATCCTCAATGTCCGACAGAAGCCGCTTGCGTCCCGCAAAATAAGGTGGCGCATTGCGATCTTTTGTTTGAATAAACCTCGCAAGGCCCTCTTGCCCAGCCGGAATCTGCAGTGGATTGTCTCTGACTGTCGGCATGTCGTTTCTCCTCCTATCGGCTTTCTGCAGCTGAGTTCCGCACCAGCAAAATACTGTCTGAAATGCAGCCAGCGTTATCTATTTTCCCAGGCTAACAGCCTGTAATCTTACCAGTATGATAATCTATGCATTTTGCCTCTTTGTTCAAGCTTTGACTTGAAAAATACTGATGCAAACAATGAAAAATGACAAAGGATTATCCTATGAAAACTGAGGATTCATTCCGTCAACTTCGCTTGTACCAATGCAACAAATCGACGCTCCGACGAGCTTCACATTTTGCCGTCTTCGGGCGTGTTAGACAACGAAAAAAACGGTGATAGGCAGACTATGAAACAGATTCAAATTAGATTATTTTTCCATGCGGGCGAGGTGATCAGCCAGCCGCGGATAGTGAGGTTTACTAGCAATATCTATATTGATTCGTCAGTAAGAAAAAAAACAGTTCGCCACCCGCCTACCCTATAAGTCTAGAGCAATTATCCGTTTCGCTTCGGCTGAACGCTGTGACAGTTGCACAGCATGACACTGCACACATATCTGTTCAGAAATAGGATCAGAAATCAGCAACACTCGGCACACCTCTTGCATGTGATCATTTTCACTAGCTAGAGGTTTCCCTGTTGATTAAATCTGGTGCGCAGCTTTACACATGTTCTTTAACTTTGCCCGAGTCAGTTCACGACCAAGTAGGCCTAGCCCACAATCAGGAGCCGCAATCAGACGGTCGCTGTCAATATGATCCAGCGCGGTCTTTAGCCGATCAACAATTTCTTCAACCGATTCGACTCTGCTGAGTGAAATCGCAACAACTCCCAAAATTACTGTTGTGTTTTGAATTCGGTCTAAGAGACTTAAATCATTGTGCCTGTGGGCATCTTCGATCGATACAACCTGAACCGAACTTTGATCGACTGCTTCAATGATTTGGAAGTAAGCGTGTGGATCAGCTTTGGGATAGTCCAGCCGATCTAACCTGTCTGGGTAACCGCAGCACATATGCATCGTCCTTACGACGTGATCAGGCGCCCCATGAAAAACCCGTTCAAGGTTTTCAACCCCAAAATCCAGTGCGTTTTCAGGTTTTCTGGCGAATACTGGTTCATCAACTTGAATATGGATGCAACCTGCGTCAGCCAAAGCCAGTACTTCCTTGTTGAGTGCGTCAGCAATATCAGCTCCGAGTTCCTTATCTGAAGCATAGTACTCATTAGCATTGGTGTCGGTTACCGTCATCGGTCCAGGCATGGTAATTTTGACTGGACGATTCGTGTATGACTGAGCGAGCTTCCAGTCTTCAGCCAGAAAGCCAGTGTCGCGGACCTTGATTGGTCTGTTAATCGTCGGAAGTTCTGCAGAATACGCACCACCACGCAACTCGCGTACAGTCAGGTGAGAAAAGTCAATGCCTTCCAGGTGTCGGCAGTGGTAGTGGATGTAGTTTTCCCGCTTCACCTCTCCATCGGTTGGGATATCAATACCCGCCTCTACCTGATCAGCCATCACCTGTTTTGAGGCTTCTCTTATCGTATCTTCTGCTGAATCTCCCAAGGCCGCGAGTGCCGCTTCCCAACTCTTGGTCGGTTCTGCAGAATCGGGCCCATCAGGAATGTTGAACCAGTCAGGAAGTTCTAGAAAGTCGGGCTTGGGAAATGCACCGATACAGGTAGTCAACATTGGATATGCAACCTCAATTTAAAAAATAGAATCAATTGCCAGAATTTTCCGCTGGTACTTGATCAGTCAGATTTTCTGGAGCAAAAACGTTTTGGTAACCCTCTGTGCCTTTAACCGGCTTTTCCTCGTCGGGTTCATCACTGGAAGGGTTGACCAAATTTCCTGGCGAGAATACGTTCAGGTAGCCCTCTGTACCTTTCACGGGCTCCTCTTCTTCAGCCTCGGTTTCTACCTCACCCTGCAAATTACCGGGAGAGAATACACTTTGATAACCTTCCGTACCTTTGGCAGTCACTTTTGAATCTTCTTGAGTTTCCTCTTGATCACTCGAAGATTCACTTTGTGCGTCAACTGCTGATTGAAACATCTGCTGTTGCTGACGTCTTTCGACTTTTCGTTTAATTTCAGCCTGACGCTGTTCCTTCACAATAATTTTGCATTCTTCAACACCGACCGTGCCAGAAAAGTAAACGGTGCCCAGGCCAGCGACTACAATCAGTACGAACAAGATGAATGCCGGTTCTGTCAAAAAAGGCCGCTGCTTTTTTACTTCTGTTGCTTCTCCCCGCGCCACCGCCATCTGAGCCCTGGCCCGTCGCGTTTCCCGTCGTTTGGAGATTTCATAAAGAACCGCCCCAACCAACGTCAAGAAGACAATCGATACTGCCAACGCACTGATCGAAGGGTCAATTCCGTAGCGAACCTTGCTAGCCAACACTGTGGTCAGGGTACTACTTGATACGATCGTAAATATCGTCGTGTTGTAGTTCTCGAATGAAGCCAGAAATGCGAGTACCGCAGCAGAACCGATGGCTGGTCGCAAGAACGGCAGTAGGATTTTGCGGAACGTCTGTGTGTGCGAGGCACCAAGGTCCAGTGCCGCCTCTTCCAACGCGGGATCAAATCTCTGTAGACGCGCAATAAAAATCAGCATCGCGTAAGCCGAGATGAAAGTCGCCTGTCCTACAATCGTCAGAAAAATGCCATCATAGAAGATCGTATCTTCCCCAGCACCAAACATCAGCCCTATTCGGTCCCAAAAAAGCAGAGTCGATATACCCAATACCACCCCAGGAACCAAGATGGGTGCAATGGTGACTGTGTACAGCCAGGGGCGAAGTCTTGGTCCAATTTGCATCAGCATCAAGGCGCCGGCCAGACCAATGGGAACCGCCAAAATTACAACGCCGATGCCGATCAATAGACTATTTCTGACCCCGGTTACCAAGCGGGTGTCTTCCATCAGAACGTCAAACCACTCCACCGTAAAGCACTCCCACGGCGATACTCTGGGAAATCCGGACGTGTTGAAAGCGGTCAGGCCCATCACGATCAATGGGCCGAATAGATAAACGAAGAAAAGGGCGACGAATCCAATCACCAGGAAATTTTGTATGCGTCCCTGGATCATTTCATCATTTCACCAAACTTCACCTTGGCTATCTTCATCATTACCAATACCAGCACAATACAGGAAACAAGCAAGATAATTGCGTAGGCTGAACCTCTTGCCCAGTTGCCGGCCTGGTTGAATCCCTGGTAAATTATCTGGGTAAACCACAAGCTGCTTGGTCCACCCAGAATCTGGGGCGCTGCCAAGGCACCTGCTGTCAGCATGAACACCATTGTGCAGCCGGAAGATATGCCCGGTTTTGCATGGGGTACAACAATCCGCCAGTGAATTCTCCACCAGGGTGCACCCAGATCACGCGCCGCTTCAATCTGATTCTTGTCGAGACTTTCAATGGCGTTGAAAATTGGAAAAATCATTAGCAGGATGAATGCATAACTCAGGCCTGCCCACAGTGCAATGTCGTTGCGAATGAAATCGTAAGGCTGATCCAATATTCCAATCGAAACGAGAAAGTTGTTGATTACGCCAGTTGAACCGAAAATGATCTTGAACGCAAATGCCCTAAGAATCTCGTTAATCCAAAATGGTACGATTAACGATAGTACCATGAGTCGACTCCAACCGCCAGTTGCAACATGTGCAAGGTAGTAGGCAATTGGGTAGCACAAGGCAACATCGATCAGCGTAACGAAAATTGCTGCACCAATTGTGCGGAAAAATACCGTCACATCAATGATGTTGAATGAGTCAGTAGATTGAGCACTGCCAAATATCATGTATTTGTAGTGCTCGAGTGTGTAGTAGTGCTCTTCTGTTCCGAATTTCGGCGGAGGGACATTGGCCCTGATGGAAAAGTCCAACATGAACAGCTGCGGCAGTATGATCATCATGAACAGCCACATGCCCACTGCAATGATCAAAAACAGCGCAAGCGCCGCGCCGTTTTTTTGGAAGAACGCTCGCCAGTAATTTGAAAAGCTCATGGCAAGATCGCGAATGCTATTCGGCAGCAAGCGGTCCCTGTGGCAACACTATTGCCGCGTCGCTGGAGAATCCGACTGGTAAATCCTTTTCTCCGCTTTGTGACCGGATGGAACCATCGTTCACGTAAGACATCTTTACCCTTTTTCGAGTTGAACTGATATCAAGAAAAACCTGCCACATATTGCCTTCAAATTCTTCATGATAAACACTCGCTTTCATCTGATTGTCTATTGAATTACCACTTACAAAGCGAAGTGATTCAGGACGGACGAAAACATAGACATCGTCTCCAGTCTTTACATTTGAATCTGGATTTTTACTGCAGCGTGCCCGAATTGAACCCTCAGGTGTGCTGACCTGCGCAATGCCATCCGTTACATTTGCAACCTTTCCGGCAAACCGGTTGTTTTCACCGACAAATGACGCCACAAATGCAGTATCAGGCTCATCATAGATGGTTGTGCCATCACTAACCTGTTCAATAATCCCTTCCCGCATCACTGCTACATGATCTGACATGGTCAGCGCTTCACCCTGGTCATGGGTGATGTAGATGAAGGTAATTCCAACCTGCTGTTGGATAGAGCGCAGTTCAGTACGCATATGCTGGCGAAGTTTAAGATCAAGCGCACTGAGCGGTTCATCTAGTAGAAGCACTTCCGGCTGTGCGCAAAGTGCCCGAGCAATGGCCACCCGTTGTTTCTGCCCACCTGACAGTTCGCTAACCATCTTCTCGCCCTGACCCGGCAGTGCAATCAGTTCAAGCAGTTCGTCCGCACGTTTTTTTCGCTGAGCTTTCCTGACTCCATTTACTTCGAGTGAAAAAGTGATGTTTTCCCAGATCGTCATCAAGGGAAACAGGGCCAGATTTTGAAAGATTAAGGCAGTAGGTCGGCGATTCGGCCCGATTCCGGCCATGTTCTCACCACCGATTAATACACTACCTTCCGAGGGGGTCAGAAAACCGGAAACGGCACGCAGCAGAGTGGTTTTGCCGCAGCCTGAGGGACCGAGAATGGTGAAAAATTCGCCGCCCTTGATATGCAGATTGACATCTCGAGCAGCAATAAAATCGCCAAATCGAATCCAGACGGATTCAAGTTTCACATCTGCACTCATCACCCACACCTCCTGTATCAGGGGGATTGTTGGATTTCGACACCCGACTGAGCGGGTGTCGAATTATCAGGATGATTCCTAGATCAGGCGTTCACAAATTTATTGCGATACTCCGTGCGCACATCGGCATACCACTGCGGTTCTGCCGGCCAAGGATTGAGATTAGCCAATGCTGTGCCCGGATAAGCCTCTGCGAAATTCTTCTTGTAACTGTCGCCTGCAAAAGCGTCGGCGCCGATCACTGCGGAATTGTAGCCATGCGTGTCAATTGCCCGACCTGCTGGCTCTCTTCTAAAGCAGAACTCAACAAACGCATAAGCCTGATCAATATTTGCGGCTGACTTGGAAAGTGACATTCCATCAACCCATGCCAGCGCACCTTCTTTCGGGGCCTGATAGTGTACAGGTTCACCGTCGGTTTTCATTGCCAACGGCGGTCCATCCCAAGTCTGTCCAACCAGCACACCGTCGTTCAGAAAACCGTTTTTCTGGGTATCGGCATCATTCCAAAAGAGCTTGATTTGCGGTTTGTTGGCAATGCAGAACTGCGTAATCTTCTCCCAGATGGGGCGCATGATACCTTCGTCCGCGTACGCTCGCCATACATCCCCGGGTTCCAGTTCGCCAATGGTTTCCATATAAAGTCCGGCACCCAGCATACCAGAATGTGGCCGAATCATGGTATTGCCTTCTGCTGATCCGTCCCAGATATTCCCATAACTAGGTTCACCACCCGGCGGTGTATAGAGATCGGTTCGCCAGGATACGGCTTCGGTGCCCCAGATATGCGGCAGCCAATGTGAACCGGCATCGCCAAAATTCCACTCGCGGTCACCGACCGAAAGCATCGCCGGATTCGCATTATCTAGATTGGAGATTCGTCCATAATCCCAAGACTGCAGCAAATCAAGATCAACCCACTGTCCGGAACGAACATTGGTTGGGCTGCAAATATCAAACCCTTTGCCCTTTGTCGCCTTCATCTTGTTGATGATTTCTTCGTTCGATCCAATCCCGGTGTAGTTCACCGTGATACCAGACTCTTCATTAAATTGAGCTAAAAAATCTTCCGGAAGATAATCAGACCACATTAATACATTGAGTTCACCGGATGAGGCAAGTACTTTTGAACTGATGACCCATGGACCGGTCGCAACCACACTGGCGGCTGCACCTGTTTTCAAAAACTGTCGGCGACTCAAGTTGCCTTTTACCTTTATTGACATACTACAAACACCTCTCGATATATGTAAATTGATTTTATGAGGTTAATGCTTACTGCAATATTCCAGTGTGCCTGGCACCTGGTGTCCTTCATGGAATTTGATAGATCTTGCTATCACATAAATCATAATCGAAACTCATACACTGTTGGCGATTTTTGTCAAACTATGATGAACTTTGCAGAACCTTTTTCAGTTTATCACTAATTTCATCAATGTTCGCTTCAGTCGAAATTAGCGGCGGTGCGACAATCAACGCATCACCCGTTGCCTTGACATGCAGCCCTGCATGAAATAGTTTTTTCTGTACCGTAATGCCAACATTGCCTGGTCCGCCTGAAGGTGCGAGATCTATTCCGGCAATCATTCCGTAGCCGCGAATATCCGTCACAATATCGAACTCCTGGAGGGCGAAAATTGAATCCTGGAAGTAAACCGATAAGGATTTACCGCGCTCAAACAACTTTTCATCGCGGTAGATATCCAAAGTTGCAAGGCCGGCGGCACAAGCTGCAGGATGTCCAGAGTAAGTATAACCATGAAACAATTCAATCACCCGATCTGGTGCGGCATTGACGATGCTATCGTAGACATGTTGGCCAACGACAATTGCACCCATCGGCTGGGCGGCATTGGTCAACGCTTTTGCTAGCGTCATGATGTCGGGTGTTACGCCAAAAGTTTGTGAAGCAAAGGGTTCACCGGTTCTTCCAAACCCACAAATTACTTCATCAAACACCAGTAGAATGCCGTGTTGATCACAGATCTCCCGCAACCTTTCCAGGTAACCAACTGGAGGCACCAGACAGCCCGTTGAACCGGCAATGGGTTCGACAAAGCAGGCAGCTATTGAGTCAGCCCCAAAGTTCTGCACAATTTTTTCAAGATCGTCTGCCAGTTCAGCACCATCAGCAGGCTGGTTGCGCTGGTAGCGATTCTCTGGCAGCCAGGTATGCCGAATATGTGCAATTCCTGCAAGCCCCAAACCAAATGCCTGGCGATTTTTCACCATTCCGCTCAAGCTGGTACCACCAAGGTTTACGCCGTGATACGCTCGCTCTCGAGAAACCAGCCGTTGACGCTGCCCTTCTCCGCGTGCGTAGTGGTAGGCCAATGCAATCTTGATCGCAGTATCAATAGCCTCCGACCCCGAATTGACGAAGAAAACACGATTCATTCCTTCTGGCGTTAACTCAGCGAGCCGGTGAGCCAGTTCAAACGACAATTCATGTCCCAATTGGAACGGCGCGGTGTAAGCCAGGGTGGCAAGTTGTCGATGTACCGCATCTGCAATTTCGGGCCGACTGTGTCCGGCCGCACAACAAAAAAGTCCTGACGAGGCATCGATGATTGGCATTCCTTCAGCTGTGTAAAGATATACGCCTTTGCCCCGTGCAACAATCCTCGGGTCTGCTTTAAAATCACGATTACTCGTGAACGGCATCCACAAGTTTTCCATTGACTGATGGTCCAGTCGCATCGTCTCAACTCCTCCAGGTCAAATCAGATTAAATTTGGTCATGTGACAATTGTGTAATCAGACGTTCAATTTTACAATCTTGATAACCTTCCATTTTATGGTATCCGCAAAATTCTCAACTAGACTCGGAAACCTCAACAAAACCGAATGAAAACTTACCGAAATCTATTGGGATTTTTCAGAACCTATCAACGAAAAACTTGAGCCTCTAAACTATCATAGTGGCATCATTTTTTACGACAATCATTCTGAAATTCATGGGAGCATTTCACTATGCGAATTGGAGTCCCGAAAGAAACAAAAACAGACGAATTTCGAGTCGGGTTGGTACCCGAAAGTGTACGAGAACTCACCGAAATGGGACACGACATTGCTGTTGAAACAAATGCCGGAATTGGCATTAGTGCGAGCGACGACGACTACAGAAAAGTTGGGGCAACTGTTCTGGATACTGCACAAGAAGTCTTCGAACATGCAGAAATGATCGTTAAAGTCAAAGAGCCGCTTGCACCTGAGCGAGCATGGCTACGCGAAAATCAGATTCTATTCACTTATTTACATTTGGCTCCAGACCCGGAGCAGACACGTGATTTGGTCAACAGTGGTGCAGTATGCATTGCCTATGAAACTGTTACTGATGACAGCGGCGCCTTACCGATTCTCGCGCCAATGTCTAAAGTCGCCGGGCGGATGGCAGTGCAGGAAGGTGCCTGGTGCCTTGAACGCCCTCACGGGGGCACCGGGATGCTATTAGGCGGTGTACCTGGCGTTGAACCGGCCAAAGTCGTCATCATCGGTGGCGGTGTTGTAGGGACGCACGCGACTCACATTGCTGTCGGTATGGGTGCCGATGTGTGGGTGCTTGACCGAAATGTACAGGTGCTCGACAATCACTGGGTGCAGTTCGGTCGCTCCACTAATGGGGTTTATTCAACTCGCAGCATGCTTGAAAAACACATCGTTGACGCTGATCTCGTGATTGGCGCCGTGCTTATACCTGGCGCAACTGCGCCTAAATTGGTGAGTAAGGAAATGATTCGTCAAATGCGGCCAAATTCTGTTGTGGTAGACGTTGCCATTGACCAGGGAGGCTGTTTTGAAACGTCCCGTGCGACCACTCATTCTGAGCCAACGTACCGAGTCCACGACGTGACACACTACTGCGTAGCCAATATGCCAGGCGCAGTTCCGAAAACTTCAACGTATGCCCTGAATAATGTCGTACTACCATTCTGCGCAAATATTGCCAATTTAGGATATAAAAAGGCACTCCAGCAAGACTCCAATCTTAGGGCGGGACTAAACGTCTGTCATGGTAAGGTCACTTACCGTGAAGTTGCCGAAAGTCTTGGCTATGACTACGTTTCCGCCGAAACTGCGCTAACCGCAGCCTAGTCGTCTGCTACATCAAACCACCCAAAAAGAAAGAAACAGGAGAAAGTCATGCCAAAGATGACGTCAAGTGAGGCTTTTGTGGAAACTCTGGCTTCCTACGGCGTTACCGATGTATTCGGAATCGTCGGATCCGCATATATGGATTCACTGGATATATTTCCAGCTGCGGGAATTCGGTTTATACCAACCGTCCATGAACAAGGTTCCGCGCATATGGCGGATGGATACGCCCGTGTGAGCGGCAGACATGGCGTTTGTATTGGTCAAAACGGACCAGGTATTACCAATTTCGTTACTGCAATTGCAGCCGCCTACTGGGCGCATTCTCCGGTTGTTGCGATTACTCCCGAAACCGGTAGTGGAACAATCGGCCTTGGTGGATTTCAGGAAACCGAGCAATTGCCGATTTTTTCCAAAATCACCAAATATCAGGCTCATGTGAATGGCCCTGGACGCATGGCAGAATTAACCGGTCGATGCTTTGACATGGCGATGGCAGAGCGAGGACCAACGCAACTAAACATTCCACGTGATCATTTTTATGGTGATGTGGATATCGACATTCCTGAGCCACAAATAATTGAACGCGGTGCTGGCGGATCATCGGCACTCGACGATGCTGCACGAATTCTTGCCGAAGCTGAATTTCCAGTGATTCTTTCCGGTGGCGGTGTCATCATGGACGACGCGGTGGACTCCTGCATGGAACTGGCTGAATATCTATCCGCACCAGTCGTGAACAGCTACCTGCACAATGATTCGTTTCCGGCCAGCCACAAGTTGTGGTGCGGCCCACTCGGATATCAAGGGTCAAAAGCTGGCATGCGGCTCATCTCGAAAGCGGATGTTGTTGTAGCACTTGGTACCCGACTTGGTCCATTTGGTACTTTGCCACAACATGGTATGGACTACTGGCCAAAAGATGCAAAAATCATTCAAATTGATGTCGATTATCGCAAAATTGGACTGGTCAAGAAAATCGCAGTCGGAATCTGCGGGCAGGCAGGTGAATCTGCATCTGCCATTCTTGAGCGGTTGAAAAATCGGGAAAAGATTGCCTGCATGCAGAACCGAGATGAAAGGGAACAGGAAATTGCCCAAGAAAAACAGGCTTGGGAGAAAGAACTGAACGAGTGGACTGAAGAACGTGACGACTGGAGTCAACTGGTCTCTGCTGAAGACGCAATCTACTTACACCCTCGTCAGGTGCTCCGGGAACTTGAAAAAGCAACACCGTCCAATGCTGCGATTTCAACCGATATCGGAAATATCTGTTCAGTTTCGAACAGCTATCTAAGATTTGAGAAGTCGCGTAGCTTTTTTGCAGCGATGAGTTTTGGAAACTGTGGTTACGCGTTCCCGACCATTATGGGTGTCAAGGTCGCAGATCCTCGACGCGCTGCCATTGCATATGTTGGTGATGGCGCCTGGGCAATGAGCATGGGTGAAATTTTGACTTGTGTTAGAGAAAATATTCCAGTAACTCCCATCGTATTCAATAACCGGCAATGGGGAGCAGAAAAGAAAAACCAGGTAGACTTCTACGGTCGGCGATTTGAAGGCGTCAATCTAGACAATCCAAGCTGGGCTGGAATTGCAAAGGCCATGGGTGCGGAAGGAATCGTCGTCGACAATCTGGATATGGTGGGCGATGCATTGAGAGAAGCCTGTACTGCTCAAAGTGAAGGCAAAACAACAGTTGTCGAGATTATGTGCACACGGGAACTTGGCGACCCGTTCCGACGAGATGCGCTGAGCATGCCCGTTCGCCATCTCGATAAATATAAAGCCTACGTATAGCGGCCTGAGCTTGTGAGCGATCTCTTTGATCTGATAGAGCTCACGCAGGGAAAACAGCACATTGTCGTGCTGGCTGAGGCAGCGGATGAGCGCATGATTCACGCCGCACGATTTTTGGCGGAGCAGGAAATTGCTTCGCCAATTCTTACTGGCGATGAAGAAAAGATTCGCTCCATTGCGAACAGCGTTAATGTTTCACTTGACGGTATTGGTATCGTAGATCCCGCTTCCGATACCCGCAATATGGATCGATTCATCACTCTTTGCACCGAGGGTCGGCGGCCACTCAAACCTGCCGTTGCGCAACGCCTGATGCAAAAGCCGCTGATGTACAGCGCCATGATGGTGAGAAGCGGTGATGCTCATGCAATGATTGCTGGCTCTTCGGTTACAACATCTAGTGTAATCCAAGCCGGACTGATGATTATCGGCACCGCAGAGAATGTCAGGACTGCTTCAAGCTACTTTCTCATGACTCTACCGGGCACAGATTCTGCTGAATCGCGAGATCTCATCTTTGCTGATTGTGCAGTTAATATCAACCCGACAGCAGAACAACTGACTGACATTGCATGTAGTACCGCCTTGAATGCAAAGCTTCTTCTAAATGATGACCCTCGAATTGCATTCCTGTCATTTTCTTCGAAAGGTAGCGCTCAACACGAAATGGTGAGTAAAGTTGCTTTAGCCGTTGATCTGACCAAGGAACGGATTCCGGATATGCCGGTTGATGGTGAATTTCAATTCGATGCGGCATTCGACAAGCGGACCGCATCATTGAAGCTGGAAGATCCAGGCCCAGTGGCAGGTCGAGCCAATGTGTTTATCTTTCCAGATCTTAACGCTGGCAATATTGGCTATAAGCTGACCCAATATCTAGCGGGAGCACGGGCGATCGGCCCAATATTGCAAGGCTTTGCCAGACCCATCAGCGACCTTTCGCGTGGTGCAACAGTTGACGATATCGTCAAAGCAACAGTAGTACTTCTGGCTACTATTAAGTAGTCAAAAAAGATCCGCAAACTCTCACAATCTACACTCTACATACGCGGTCGATTGGAAGTGGAAGTGGTTTATTTAATTTCGATCACCTGCCGTGAATCAAGGCGATTTGCATAAAAATATTTACCTGTTTGTGGCAAAAACCTTTATGTATACAGTTAATCCTTCACCCAGAGTCCGTGCATCTCCGTACTACGATGCTACCGTCGCAGAGGGAGTGAGTAGCTTTACTTCATACAATCAAATGCTTCTCCCAACCAGTTATGGTGATCCTGAAGGTGAATACTGGCGACTGGTTAATGGAGTTTCTATGTGGGATGTCGCTGCTCAGCGCCAGGTGCAACTGAGCGGGACTGATGCAACCCATCTCGCTCATATTCTCACTGTCAGAGATTTAACTGGATTGTCAGTCGGAAGAGCAAAGTATGCTCCCATCTGTAATCATTCTGGAACGCTCATCAATGATCCGGTCGTCAACAGAGTCGATGAGAATCTCTATTGGTTTTCCATTGCGGACTCCAATATCCTTCTGTTTGCCAGAGCGATTGCAGCTGAGCGCAATCTGAAAGTTGAAGTAACAGAACCTGATGTTTCTCCGCTGGCTATTCAGGGACCAAAGGCAGTCAATGTCGTTTCTGCAATATTTGGAGAGTGGGTCAGAAATTTGCGCCACTTTGAATTTCGCAACACATCAATCGAAGGAATTCCAGTGCTGGTATCACGCTCTGGATGGTCCAAGCAGGGTGGTTTTGAACTGTATCTGCAAGACAGTTCAAAGGGGTTGAGGCTTTGGAAGTTCGTAAGAGAAGCCGGTCAACCGTGGGATATCAAACCAGGTACTCCTAATCACTCTGAGAGAATAGAATCCGGTCTGCTCAGCATTGGAACTGATACTGATGACTCAACAAACCCATTCGAAGTTCGATTAGGTCATTATGTGAATCTTGATCTTCCTAAATCGGTGATTGGCATCTCAGCTTTACGACGCATAAAACAAAACGGTGTAAAAAGGCAACAACTCGGCATCAGATTTTCGGCTGACTTGCCAAGACTGCTTAATCGAAACTGGTTTGAAATTCGAAATGGCAAAGAAAGAGTTGGTCATATAACCAGCCTTAGTTTCTCCTATCGGCTCGAGTGCAATATTGGGCTTGCTCTGGTCAAATCGACACTGCATCCTGGAGACGAAGTAACAATCAGAATTGATGAAAAAAATTCTCACTCCGGCACGCTAGTCAATTTACCCTTTGTTAGAAAGGCCAGAAGCAAACAACAATCGTGAGATAAACAGGGAGTCATATGAATACAATCTGGGCTGATACTGCTTTACTTTCAACAGGTTGGCAGAAAAACGTACAGATTGAAATTGATCAAAACGGATGCATCTCTTCCGTTAAATCCAATGCTGCTCCCGAAGGCTATCGCGTAGATATTCTTCTGCCGGCCCCATCCAATGTGCATAGCCATGGTTTTCATCGAGCATTGGCAGGTTTGTCAGAGCATCGAGCCGGTGGGTCAGAAGATGACTTTTGGACATGGCGATGGGTTGTCTATCGATTTCTGGATTTATTGAAACCGGAAGATATTCAAGCAATCACTGCTTTCGCACAGATGGAAATGCTGGAAAGCGGATTCGCTGCAGTTGCAGAATTTCACTATGTACATCATCATCCAGGCGGCTTACAATTTCAAAACATTGCTGAGAACTCATGTCGAATTACCGCAGCGAGTGAAGAATCAGGTATTGGATTGACATTGCTCCCTGTGTTTTATCAGTACGGTGGTTGTGACAAACGAGAACTTGTTCGCGAACAGAAGACGTTTGGGAACAGCCCCGCAGAGTTTGAAAAGTTATTTCAGCTTGCTGGCGACGCAGTTGCAAGTTTGCCTTCCGATTGCAATCTGGGAGTGGCTGCCCATTCGTTAAGGGCTGTTGATCCCGAAGGATTGAGATTCGCTGAATCTCTGGTACCGGATTCAGTGATTCACATCCACGTTGCTGAACAGCCGAAAGAAATTGAGGAGTTCAAGTCAACGTTTGGAGTCCGTCCGGTGGATTGGCTTGTTGACAACAAGAACATTGATGAACGGTGGACTATTGTTCACGCAACTCACATGACGGGGAGCGAAACCGAAAGACTGGCGAAAAGCAAGGCAGTTGCTGGAATCTGTCCTATCACCGAAGCCAATCTGGGGGACGGTACCTTCAATGGAGGAACCTATTTCAAGAATAAGGGGCGATTTGGAGTTGGGAGCGATGCCAATATTTTGATTTCCCTCTGTGAGGAGTTGAGAACACTGGAATATTTGCAAAGACTCAAAATAGGGGCCAGAAATGTATTTGCGAACCCAAACTCATCTTGTGGAAGACATCTTTACGACAGCGTGACTACAGGTGGCGCACAATCGTTGAATCGAAATTGTGGAGCCATTGAAGAAGGAAAGTTGGCTGACCTGCTTGCTCTTGATTCAGATCACGTACTGTTAGCCGACAAATCAGATGACTTGATATTGGACAGTTTTGTATTCTGCGGAAACAATAGTTTGGTGAGGGATGTATGGTCAGCCGGACGACATGTCGTAGCGGAAGGACGGCACATGAATCGAGAAATACTATCTACACGTTTTCTCAGCACCGTGAGGAAACTCAGGGAAAAGATGTAACTATTTTTTCTTAGTAGACGAGTAATCAGCAGGCTACATCAACTAATGAGCAAAACACTCAATCGCGCTCATCAATCGGAATGTATTTCCTAGGCTTAGAGCCATTGTAGAGAGTGAGCGGCCGAATTAGAATATTTGTTTCCAGCTGCTCCAGAATTTGCACGATCCAGCCCGGCGTTCGCCCGATAGCAAATATTGGTACGAACAAATCAACAGCAATTCCGTGCAGGTGATATACAACACCGGAATAAAAATCTACATTGACATTGACACCGTGACGCGACCAGGGTTTCATTGCTTCAACCAGCGCTTGAAGAATTTCATACCAGTAGGGTTGCCCCATTTGTTCGGAAAGTTGTTTGACACCTTCTTTCATATGTCGGGCGCGCGGGTCCTCCGCTCGATAAACCCGGTGTCCGAATCCCATAATGGGGAGCCGGTTTCTGCGTCGTTCTTTCACGTATTCAACTGCATTTTCGGGCTTGCCGACTTCCTGAGCCATGATCATCACATTTTCTGCGGCACCGCCATGTGCAGGCCCAGATAGTGCGGCAATCCCCGCAGTTACTGAGGCATAAAAATTGGCATCGGTTCCTGTAACGACACGAGCTGTAAATGCAGAGGCATTGGAACCGTGCTCGGCGTGCAATACCAAATCTTTGTCAAAGAGTTCAATTGCCTCTTCACCAGGCTGCTTTCCAGTTAACTGGTAAAGAAAGTGAGCTGCATGACTCATTGACTCATCGGGATCGATTGGGTCTTTGCCATTTCTGATCCGATCGTGAGTTGCGACGATCATTGGCACCTGAGAAGTCAGACGAATCCCTTTTTCAATAATCGCTTCACGTGAAGAATCACCCGGTGAGGCGTCAAAGGAACCAAGTGCAGAAACACAGGTTCTCAGAACTTCCATCGGATGCGCACTCTGCATCACGCTGATCATGTCAAATATTGGTGCGGGTAAAGAACGTTCCGCCTTTAGTCGGCTGTCAAATTGATTCAATTGTTCACTCGTGGGCAACTCACCAAATATCAGCAGGTAAGCCGTTTCCTCAAACGACGAATTTTCAGCCAGTTCGTGAATCGAATAGCCACGATAGCGCAAATCTCCAGCTCTGCCATCGATTGATGAAACAGCAGAGCGCTCAAAATAGACGCCCTTAAGCCCGCGGTGTAATTGAGGTTTCTTAGCTGTCATTTATCTAACTGTCTATGTACTTGTCTAGGTTTTTATTTCATTACCACTCAGGGCTTTGTGGTAAATCATCGGTGATTTCGTACCAGTCTGGCTTGTGACTGACCCAGATATGCCCGATCGCCTTGATACCGAGGTCTCCATCCAAAGCTCCCAGCCTTAGAATCACGCAATTGGCGTCGCGATCGCAACGTGCAAAAACATGCGTACCGCAATTCTTACAAAAGTAGCGTATCTTACCGGGTGAAGATTCATACTGAGAAATAGATTCTTCACCGCTTAAGATCTGAAACTTTGTTTCATCAACCAATGCACTAGAACCATACACGGTTGCGTGAGCTTTGCGACAGGTTCGACAGTGACAGTGGTGAAACCTGCGAATCTCTCCATCAAAATTAAAACTCACTGTTCCGCACAAGCAACTTCCAGTATACATTTCAAACCTCCTCTGCTTCAGTAGTTGGGTTCAACGGCCGTATCAACAAGTGAAATTGAAACCCGTCTGTTGCGTTTCCCCTTGCTTTCGATTTTGTCCACTTTGACTTCACCAATCTCCATGGTATTGGCAACGTGAGTTCCTCCACAGGGCTGAATGTCTAGATTCTCAAAGTGCACCAGTTTGATCACGTCCACTCCTTCGGGTAGCGGGACCGAAAGGTTGTTCATCAACGAAGGGGTTGCCTCAATCTCTGCACGTGTACAGACTCGACTGATTCGACGAGCTTCCTTTTGGATCAGCACGTTCAGAGATTCAGCGATATAGTGCTTTTCCTGGGGGTAGCGCACATCAAAGTCAACTCGACCACGACCAGCATACACCTGTGCACCTGTAATTTTACCCGGCACCGTAGCGCTCAATAAGTGTAGACAACTGTGTACGCGCATATGCAGGTACCGTCGCTCCCAGTTAATCTCCAGGTGAAGTTCCGTGCCGGACTCCGGCAATTCAGTAACTTCATCAACAAAATGAAGGATTTCCCCCGTGTCACGTGCCCGGCGGGTATCTACAATTGCAAACTCAGCATCATTCTTGTGAAACGCAACGCCCGTATCCCCTGGCTGACCACCACCTAGTGGATAAAACACAGTCTGGTCAACTGAAAACCACTTTTCTTTGGGGTTGGAGTCGACTACAACCGCGTCACAGGCTCTCAGGTACGCATCATTCTGAAATAGTTCTCTGGACATCGATTCAACCACCACAGGAGTTTTTTAGAAACCAATTCAAAATCAAACCGGAAGGCCAATTGAAAATTAGAAATTGAGCTTGGAAAGTTTCGAACATTTTCGAGCCCTTTGTCAAAAATCAATCAACCTGATCAAGTGCGTCATCAACACAATTCAATATCCAGTCAACTTCTTCTGCATTAACGACTAATGGAGGCACGATCCAAATCCCAAATTTGTCACTAGGCGTGTAAATATTGTGTTGATCAAGAAGATATTTTGAAATGGTTGCCACTAAATTTTCTTGATACTTTTCTGTTGCGCGACGAACAGGTGTGTTAGCACTCTCGCCCGCAATATGGACTGTCCAGAATAGTCCCAAACCCTGTATATGTGATACAAAGTCATACTTTTTTGTCATTTCATGCAGTCTATCCTCGATCAACTTTCCCATAGATTCTGCATGCTCAAGCAGGTGATCCTCGAAAAGCACATCAATAGAAGCTAACGCAGCGGCAGCCCCCAATGCATGTCCAGAATAGCTCTGCCCATGTCCAAAGTAATTCTCATCAAACGAATTTGCAAATTTGCTGTTAAAGATGACCGCTGCCATTGGACAATAGGCACCAAGTGCTTTCCCCATGATAATCACATCTGGCTCAATACCGTAGTGTTCACAAGCAAACATCTTACCAGTGCGCCCCATGCCGGTCATGGTTTCATCAACAATCAGAAGCAGTTCCCATTTCGAGCACAAGTCCTGCAACTTTTCCAGATATCCAGTTGGCGGTAGCATAATGCCGTTGCTTCCAACGATCGGTTCAACGAGTACACCAACGACTGCGTTACTACCCCCTTCCTGTTCAATCAAATAGTCAAGATAACTGAGGTTTTTGTCGACTTCGTCGGCACCAAAAGGTGAGTGCGGGCCACCCGCATCAGGCGCAAAAATGAATCCTGGTGCAGTTAGTGGCTCGGTAAACCATCTTCTGGGATCACCACTGGCTGAAGTCGCAGCATTTGTTGCACCATGCCAGGATCGGTAGCGACTTATGATTTTGTAAGGATAAGGGTATTGCTGAGGGGCATCCGGAATGAATTTTTTATCGAGAACGATCTGGTTGTACTTGTGAAGCCGTGCTCCATGAATGGCAGCTTCAACTGCAGCCGCGCCACTCTGGCAAAAGTACACTTTCTTTTCTGAACTACCAGGGGCTAATTCTGACAGTCTCTGTGCAAGCTTCGCGGTGGATGGTGAGGCAAAATCATCGGTGACGTAAACGACACTTTCCATCTGTTGTTGCATCGCTTGCAACACCTTTGGGTGTCGAAATCCAATATTGATGCATTCATGCGCACTACGAAGATCAAAAATTTTACGCCCATCCGTTGTGTATATCCAGCAACCCTCTGTACTTCTAACCTCGATGGGTTCATAGTTGTTTTGCTTAGCCCAACACTGCAACATGTACTGGGCCTGTAGTTTTGCGTAGTCAGTTCTGCTCAAGGTAGAAGGTATGTTTTATTTTGATGATGTCTGCCAGCACTCACACATCTGAGCGCTAAATTTACGAGCGACACGCTTTATGTTTTAGGCCGCTCAGACCTGGGATCATACATGGGTCGCAGTGATGCCTTGACCGGAAAGCGTTCACAGGCAACTTCGATTTCGAATTGTCCGGAACTGATGAATTCTGGTGTCACACCGTCCTGACAATTGACGTAGCCAAGCCCAATGCACGAACCAATAGTATGACCAAACATTGCAGAGGTCGTCCGACCCACCAAGTCGCCATCCCGGAAAATCGGTTCTTCGTGATAGATTAGGGGCTGCGGGTTCTCAAATGCAAATTGTACAAGTCTTCGCTGCAATGGCTTACCGCGTTGAGGCTCGATGGCTTCCTTGCCGATGAATCCGCCAGGTTTATCCCACGAAACAGCAAATCCCAACCCGGCTTCAAGCGGAGAATCTTCGTCGGCAATGTCATGACCAAAGTGCCGATAAGCCTTTTCAATTCGCAGTGAATTCAGTGCCAGATATCCGCAATGCGTCAGCCCCAGACTATCACCTGCAGCGACAATTTCGTCGTAAACATGCTGGACAAAGTCGATACTAATATAGAGTTCCCAGCCAAGCTCACCGACAAATGTAATTCTTGAGGCTCGTCCATAGGCCATCCCAAGCTCAATTTCCTTTGACGAAAGGAATGGAAAACTCTCGTTAGAGAGATCTGCGGAAGTCACCCGGGAAAGTAGTTCGCGGGAATTCGGACCCATGATTGAAAGCACCGAAAAACCTGACGTGACGTCCGTCACTACGACATGCATATCATCGCTGATATGTTTTTTCAGCCATGACAGGTCGCGAAGATGAACCGCTGCACCGGTCACAACCAGATAACGGTTTTCTGCCAGACGTGTGACAGTGAGGTCTGCTTCGATACCGCCTCGCTCATTCAGCCATTGTGTATAGACCACCCTGCCGGATTCGACAGCAACGTTGTTGGCACAGATTCGATTCAGGTAGCGCTCGGCATCTCGCCCCTCTACCATAAACTTTGCAAACGAGGTCTGATCAAAAATTCCAACGTTGGTACGAACCGCTTCATGTTCTGCGCGATTATTCTCAAACCAGTTTTGTCTGCCATAGGAATATTCGTACTGCGGCGACTCGACGCCAGGTGCATACCAGTCTGCTCGCTCCCAGCCGTACGTTTCCCCGAAACACGCACCGCGTGCGGCTAGCCGGTCGTGCAAAGGTGATTTTCGCACATTACGGGAGGATACCGGCTGACGGAAAGGCCAGTGCATATCGTAGAGCAATCCGAGAGTTTCGGAAATTCTCTCTTTCAGGTATTGGCTGTTGTTCTGAAATGGAGCTATTCTTCGAATATCAATGTCCCAATAATCGTTCGCTGGATGGCCTTTCGAAATCCATTCGGACATAACTTTTCCGGCACCGCCTGATGACTGGATGCCGATAGAATTGAATCCAGCTGCGATATAGAAGTTCTTTAAGTTTGGTGCTTCTCCCAAATAGTACAGGTTGTCGGGAGTGAAGCTCTCCGGTCCACAGAAAAATGTATGAATTCCAACATTGTTGAGGAGCGGAACCCGATGCAAAGCATTGTTGAGCGCAGGTTCAAAATGATCCCAGTCCTCCTTTAACTGATCAAAGCTAAAATCATCCGGGATGCCGTCCATTCCCCATGGCTTTGCGTTAGGCTCAAAGGCGCCAACCAGTAATTTCCCAGCATCTTCCTTGTAATATGTAAATCCCGTTGGATCGCGCATGACCGGGAGATTGCCGGGCAATTCATCAATCGGTTCGGTCACTACATAGAAGTGTTCGGCAGCATGCAGGGGAATTTCGACTCCACACATCAAACCAACTTCCCTAGCCCACATTCCAGCACAATTCACCACAATGTCGGTCATGATGTCACCCTGATCCGTTGAAACTCCACGGACTGCCCCACTATCGGTCAGAATGCCGGTTACCTTAATGTTTTCCAGTATTCGAGCGCCGTTTGCTCTGGCGCCTTTGGCATAAGCCTGAACAACATCAAGCGGGTTAATTTGACCGTCTTTGTCAATAAAGACCGCACCAACCAAGTCGTCAATATTCAATATTGGGTAAAGTTCCTTTGCTTCGGCGGGCGAAATCACCGACGCTTCGAGTCCAAATGCCCGAGCCATGGTTACTGAACGTTTCAGCTCTTCGAAGCGATGTTCATCGGATGCTACAGATATCGAGCCATTTTGCCGAAATCCGGTTGGCTGACCAGTTTCTGCTTCAAGGCCTTCAAAAAGTTCGGCTGTATACTGAGCGAGTTTGGTTAAATTGAGACTGTTGCGCAGCTGACCGACTAAGCCCGCCGCATGCCATGTCGTACCGCAGCCGAGTTCTCGACGCTCTAGAAGAACCAGGTCTTCCCAACCTGCTTTGGCGAGATGATAGAGTACGCTTGTGCCGACCGCACCGCCACCAATGACAACCACTCGGGCTTTTTCAGGCAAGGAATTACTCATTTTTAGTTGCGTGTTTTGTGCAGGTAATCAGGATTGTAAAATCAGGTGAAATCGCATTTTATAGCAAGAATCGGATTGAAAGACGCCAACAAAACAGCAACAATATAGCCTGATGTCATTCATACCAGTGAGTTAGCGGTTAAGAGTTTATGGACAATTACAAACGGATTGAACAAGCCATTGAATTTATTGAGGACCATGCAGTAGATCAGCCATCGCTTCAGGATATTGCATCTCACGTGGGACTCAGTGAATTCCATTTTCAACGGCTATTCAAACAGTGGGCGGGTATTTCACCAAAGAGATATGTGCAATACTTGACTGCCAAGGTGTGCGGAGACTTACTCAGAAGTCAAGCTTCTGTGTTTGATGTTGCACTAGATGCCGGGTTATCCGGGTCCGGACGGTTGCACGAACTGATGGTCAGTGTTTATGCAATGTCAGCACTTGAGTATCGAAAACATGGCCATTCTCTGCAAATTGAATATGGCTGGCATCACACTCCATTCGGAATCTGCCTATTGGCCTGTACCGATAAAGGGGTTTGCTGGCTCAGTTTTCATGAACGAGAAGATGGGCTGGATGAATTGAGAAGCCAGTGGCAAGCCGCATCATTTGTGGAAAATAGAAAATCGACTGGATCTATCGTTAAACAAATTTTCGAACACGTATTTGATGAGCCGCAGTCGATCATGGTGCATGTCAGAGGCACCAACCTGCAAATTCGCGTGTGGGAGGCGCTTGTTAACATTCCACCAGCAGAACACATTTCTTATAGCCAGGTTGCAACGAGCGTCGATCACCCAAGTGCTGTTCGAGCGGTTGCGTCTGCGGTTGGACGAAACCCGGTTTCCTATATCATTCCCTGTCACCGCGTGATTCGACGATCCGGTGAGCTAGGAGGCTACCGCTGGGGATTGTCCAGAAAAAAAGTGATGCACGCTTGGGAAAGCGCACAAATGATTGATGCCCGACTCTAGCGGAGTCGAATCAGTCAGGTGAGGCAGCCTTTTTGCGCACCTCTTTGGCAAAGAATTCGATTTCGTCTTCAGTGTTGTAGTAGTGAACCGGGCTACGAATCAGAGCGTCTACACCCCAATCATCAAAATCAATCAGTGCACAGTTTCGTTTTGACACGCCGATGTTGATATTTTTCTCACGCATCACCATCTGAAATTTTTCTGCATCCGTTCCTGCAATTGAAAATGTGACAATACCGCACTTTTCGACACCTTTGTCCCAAACGGTTACACCGTCAATTTCACTCAAAAGTTCACGCAATCGATCAGCTAGAAATCGAATGCGAGAATAAATTTCCGGCAATCCCAATGACATCGCATAATCGACTGCAACACCGAGCCCGATTCTAGCAGCAATATTGGATTCAAAGAGTTCGTAGCGTCGCGCTCCGGATTGCAACTCGTACCTGTCGCGCTCAACCCAGGTCGCTGAATGCAGATCCAAAACCGATGGCGGAATTTTATCCATTGACTGTTCCCGAATATATAAAAATCCTGTTCCGCGAGGGCCTCTCAAAAATTTCCTGCCTGTTGCCGAAAGCGCATCGCAACCCATCTGGACAACATCCAAAGGCATTTGGCCGACTGATTGACAGGCATCAACCAGATAGGGAATCTGATAATCGTTTGCAATCTGTCCAATATTGTTGACAGGATTGACCAGTCCGTTGTACGTTGGAACGTGGGTTACTGCGATCAGTTTGACTTTCCGATCGATCAATGTTTCAAGCGCTCGACAATCCAATTGTCCATCCTTGTCGTCTGGAACCACAGAAACTTTAATCCCAGTACGCTCCGCCACCTGTTGATAGGCAATCATATTGGACACATACTCGGCGCGGGATGTAAGTACTCTGTCACCTTTACGAAACGTCTGAGCGATACCGTAAAACGCACTATTCCACGAGACCGATGCACTTTCGCTCAGCGCGATTTCCGACTCCTTACAGTTGAGCATCCGTGCAATAGACTGATAGGTATTGTTAAGCTTTTCACGCGCGTAGTCTTCGGCTTCATATCCACCTCGAAAGATTTCAAGGTCGAGATGCGTACGCACTGCATCAACTACCGGATTCGGCATCAGCGCTGATCCTGAATGGTGCAGATGCACCAGCCCAAAACAACCTGGCGTTTCCCGCCTCGCTTTATCAACATCCAATGCCATAGTTATAAGTTCCCGTTTAATCAAACGCCTATATTCAGGAAGTAAACACCCTTCAAACTACCGTTTGTAACCTGTTGTCCAGAGTTAGACCAATTCATTGAGGAAATGGAGATGCAAATCAGAATCGATGGTGAAGCCGGTTCTTTTCCGCACTCAGATGTTTAGCCTAATATACCAATTACCAGGAATTTAGTTTCGAGATAATTCAGAGTTGGTGACTATCCAATCAGTTGGACACACTTAACCAACAAGCCCCGATGCATTCCAATAGGGCGCATACAAGTTGGTCTTCGACAAGATGAGAATGCGAACGCGAATCCAGGCGATGAGAAGTATAACTGGGCATTATCCAGTCTTGGAAAGCGGAATCTTACGGCTCATACGAATTTCGAACAGGATCACAACAAGTCCGCTGCCAATGATCAGCGCACTGCCAATGTAATCTCTCAATCCTGGCAAATCTCCCCAAACCAAAAATCCCGCCAATATTGCTAGGGGCAGCGACGCGTACTCAAAAGGTACAACGACAGAAGCTTCACCAATTCGATAAGACTGGGACAGCAGGTATACTCCCACTGCGGATACAACCCCACAGATGGTCAACAGTTGATATACGCTAAGACTTGGCCACTGCCAGGCCCGGAGCAGAAACTCCAATGCGACCTGGTTAAACACGTTGAATTGACCATCTCCAATTAGGATTCCACTCACTATGCTCAGCAATATGAATGAAATCAGAGTGTAAACGCTCATCGTACCCGCAGAATCACTAATCCCAAGTTTTCGCGTCATGATGACCATCAACGCATACGTGACCGCCGACAACACGGGAAAGACGACATTCCAGTTGATTTCGACACCGCTCGGCAGAGCGATAACTAACACGCCAACCATCCCCACGAATATTGCCAGCCACCTTTGAAGTCCAATCGTCTCGCGCAGAAAGATCTTTGCAATCAGGCATACAAACAACGGTGCACAGAAGAAAAGGGTCACCGTCATCGCCATTGGTATGGCTGCCAGCCCCAGGAAATAAAAAGCATCTGAAAGAACGTACAAAAACCCACGCAACAAGTGCAGCCATGGACGTTTGGTTTTCAGCCGTGATAAACCGCCAAAGAAATGAGCAAACAGTAATATCACTACCAATCCAATTGTCGCCTTAACCAACGTCAGTTCATGCAGCGGATAATATGGACTCAGCCATTTGATAATTGCATCGCTAACTGTTAAAAAAATCAATGCCAAGAAGAGGTACAGGATGCCTTGAACATTTCGGCTGATAAGTCCCAAAAATTGCATGTGAATCGTTTTGACTTAGAGTTTCATATTTTCAGATCGCGGATTCCGGAGTCGGCAGCACGATCACCGACTGATCAAACGAAAGAAATATCCGCTAGGGTGAAATAGTGCACATCTGATAATTCAGATTATTCAAATTGGCTGGATGAGATTGAAATCCACCAGATTTGTCAACCGGCATCCTTCTCATCAAGCCACGCTCGGATTATGGCCTGATGCCGTGCCCTGTCATAACTTGGAAAGTGTCCAGCGTGGACAATTTTGACAGGCAGGTCCAGTAAGCGAACCATGCTACGATAGTAGTCTGCCGCATCTGAATTGTAATTGTTTTCTACCAGCGGCCCGTCATATACAAGGTCTCCCGAAAAAAGAATACCTGTGCTTTTTTCAAACAACGAAATTCCGCCGGGCGAATGTCCTGGGGTGTGGATGACAAGGAACTGTCGATTGCCAAGATCGATCAAATCTCCATCCTCAAGCAGTTGTGTGGCAGGTGCTTTCTTTACTGCATATTCGGTAGATTGAAAAGGACCTGGCGGCAATGCGTGGAACATATCGTCGGAAACATAAATATCGCTCAGAGTCGTCTTCGCGGTCGGGTTGGCAATCACATCCGCTTCTAGATGATGAACGAGGCGGTGTTCGAATTCACTATGAGCGCCTATATGGTCGAAATGGGTATGACTGGCGACCGCCAGACAGGGTTTCTTAGTGAGCAGAGGAATCTGTTCCCGAAGACTGACTACACCCATGCCGCTGTCAACCAGCATATCGCGGTCTCGGCCTCTCACATGCCAAATATTGCAGCGGTAATATTCCTTGACCCAATATTCGCAGATCAGGGTCACTTCATCTGCTAATTTCTTTGTTTTGTACCAGTTTTCTGCTGTGACTCGCTCATTCATAACTAACAATCAATTTGGGGAATTACATACTTGCTACACAATAAGCTAAATCGGTGCAGATTTTAGAATCCGCGTAACGTGGATGGTTAATCTGCCTGATTGCAGGCTGATGGTGGTTATCCAACCGTGTAGGATCATTAATATATCTTTCAAGCGCAGCGCTCGTACTACCAGAAGTAAAGTCACTCCTTCTCATTTACCTACTATCAAAAGAAACTCGCAGGTGGCATTGTCGAAATTTCTTATGCAGGCAAGCAAGTACAATTGCACTGAATTTTCACCCAACGGTCTCGCTGTCTGAAGTTGGAGTCCGTCGACTTTCTGCATCTGTCAAATGAACAAAAACCTCTACGCCACTTCTATTTATGATCAACTCAAACGTGCCTGTGCCGATGAATGGGAAGCATACTGTCATCACGACTTCGTCAACGAAGTTGGCGCTGGCACCTTACCAATAGATTCATTTCGTTACTACTTGGAGCAGGACTATATTTTTCTCATTCATTTTTCAAGGGCATGGGCCTTAGCAGTGTACAAATCGAGCAGTGTGCCGGATATGCAGTGGGCAACTGAAATACTTCATTCAACCCTGAACACAGAAATGAATCTGCATGTCCTGTTCAGCGAACGTTTCGGTGTGTCGCAGGCACAGCTTGAAAACTCTTCCGAAGCTCAGGCCAATCTTGCCTATACGCGGTATGTATTGGATAAAGGACTGTCTGGAGATATTCTAGACCTCTATGTCGCCCTGATGCCTTGTGTGGTTGGGTACGCCGAAATTGGCAACCGACTCGCCTTGGATTATCATTCGGTACTTGAGCAAAACCCTTACCGAGAATGGATCGAAATGTACAGTTCAGAAGAATACCAGGAACTGGCCATTAAAACGATCAGTGTACTGGAACGCATCAGCCGCGAGCGAGGCGGCATGGCGCGAATTGAAGAATTAAAAGAAACTTTTCGCGCAGCAACCGTTTTGGAAGAGGGCTTCTGGAGCCTGTGCTACAACCCCAGTCAGCAATCAGTTTAACTCACTTTTCTGATATTCAGCACTATTCAGCCAATCCGGATTGATCTCAACTCCCCAGCCGGGTTCGGAAGGAACAGTGACGTGTCCATCAACAACATCGAAAGGGGGATTAAGAAACAAATCCTGTTGCCAGGGATAAACGTCCTCACCTTCTATAGCAAATTCAAGATATTTCCCTGCATTTTCAATAGCTTTTAGAAAGTGCATGGTGAAAATTGTGACCATAGACAAATTGGCTGCATGCGGAGTAACCGGTAATCCAGCCGGTTTCGCCATTTTCGAGACGCGAAGCGCTCTTGAAATACCACCGACATAACAGATATCTGGCTGCAATATATCAACTGCTCGCATCTCGATCATACGACGCCAAGTTGGCAAATAGCAGTCCTGTTCCCCTCCCGTCACATCGATTTTCAGCGCATCGGTTACCTGCTTGGTCTGTTCGAATTCCCAGTAAGGACAGGGTTCCTCAAAATGTGAAATACCATTGTCCTCCAGCATCCGTCCGACTTCGATCGCTCGCGGTGGCGAAAACCCGCTGTTGGCATCAACGAGCAAGGCAACCTGATCATCAAGTCCATTACGAATACAAGGCACAATCGCTTCGGTTCGACCTGGCCAATAGTCAACATCACGCCCGCATTCATCACCCACACGAAATTTAAACGCATCATAACCATAAGCATCACGAAGTATCTGGAATCGCTTCAATTCCTCCTCGGGTGTAATGTCTCTCTTCATGGATGAACCGTACACTCTAAGTGGACCGGGTGTTCCACCTAGAAGTTCAACGACCGGTTTTGCCTGCCTCTTTCCGCGAAGATCCCAGATTGCCGTATCGAGGCCAGCCAATGCGCGACACATGTAACTTCCGGGAAACTTATGTTCCCGTTCATAGATTGTGTCAAGCAGCAAATCTAAATTGCCAGTACCTTCACCCAGTGCCCAAGGAGCAACCTGGCGATGCAGAATTTGACAGGTGATATCAGCGTTATAGGTTGATACCTGTCCCCAACCTTCATCACCTGTATCAGCGACAACGCGAACAAAACCAACCTTCAGTTTGGTGAATGTCTCTATGCGTGCGATTTTCAGATTTTCAATTTGCGATGTCTCTGTCATGTATTGCTCGCGCTCAAAAAAATCAGTCGAGAATGATAGCCGTATTTACAGCGATTTTAGATGTTTAGCGGAAGAAAACTTTGTATGATGAAAGGGACTTATAAGACCTCAAAATACACAAATTTAATGCTCAATTCAATATTTCGTCAGTTCTCTGCTATCATCAAAGTTGAAGCAATCTGACTAACTACCTTTATCGAACTCATCAATAAAAAATGTCTTCTACATTCAACACCCGTCGACGTATTCTGAACAGCATTGCAGCTGCGTGCCTAGCGATACCTCTTTCCAAAAGTGCATACAGTAAATCCATCGGCTATGCGTTCTCAGGACCCGCAGCCGATCGAGATCTCGGACTCCTGCCTCTCAGACCTTGCACATCTGGTACCCGCTCAACGACAGCCGGTCCGTTTTATACGCCTTCAACTCCGCTTCGCAGTGATTTGAGAGAACCTGATACTAAGGGTTCAACACTGGTACTCGAAGGTCTGGTTATGACCTCTGATTGTCGTCCGGTCGTTGGTGCAGTCATTGATATCTGGCATTGTGACGAAAATGGTCGATACGATAACGTTGGTTATCGCTATCGCGGGCATCAGTACACAGATGCTGCGGGCAGCTATCAATTTACTACGATTCGGCCAACAATCTATACCGGACGAACAGAGCACATCCACGTCAAAGTTCAGGGGGAAGGCACGCGTCTTTTAACCACACAGATATACTTTCCAGACCAGCAGGCTCACAATTCACAAGACTGGATTTATAAAGACGAACTGCTGATGAACTTGAAAAAAACCGACCAGGGCTGGTATGGCCGATTCGATTTCATTCTTTAGTCAGCGAATATAAAGAAATGGTAAAACACCCGGCAATGTGATACCAGGCCGGAAATTTCCAGGCATTTGTTAGGCGATTGCAGCCCTCTGTAATTGGAAATTACCCCTTTAACATCTTTATCAGTCGAGCGGCTCTTGTGTCAATTCGAGAGCCTAATGCCTGGATGTCAGGAAATTCTCCAATTATGGCAGATAGAGTGTCTCTAACGTTTTCGGCTACCTCGACATTCAGATATTTGAATCCAGCAACACCAATTTCCGATGCAATTGCGAATCGCTCGAAATCCCTTCTTCTCAAGTGATCAAATTGATTTGACTTACCCACTTTCATCGCCATTACTTTCGTAAGCTCGTCATAGTAATCAGTTGATAGCACGTCATATGCTGGAGCCAATCGGGTCGATATTGATCCTCCCTGCTCGGTAAACAGCAAAGAAGAATTCTTTCCATGTGCGTCACAATTGCCAATGATCAAATTGAAAATGACAAGTTTCAGAAAATTCTGAATGTCAATCGCCGGTAAGCTGGAAACTGCTCGTAGCAATTTGACACAGTCAACTAATCCGGGACCACCCTCACTTTGATATTTCCGTTCTGGAGGAATGCCCAACGCTTGGCAAAAGTCCTCCTGATGCAGTCTCACAGGAAATTCTTTGCCGGACACGGTTTTTCGGTCGTAGCGTTTTACGAGTATGAACTCGAGGTGTTGAATCCGTCTAACGGTGGTATCAACAGTAGGAATTCCTATCGCCCTTGCGAGAGACAAACTAAATGACTCGTTACTAACGATGTTGGGATAACGGTCAATGGAAGGTTTCAAAATATGTGTACTAGGCGCCCCATGGAGAGGAAGTGAATAATGTCCATTCTGATCAACGCGCAAGGCGATTTTGTCTTGTGCGCCGGCTAGTGAAATTCGAACTCCCGATTGACCGGCAAGCAACGGCCGAGTTGGTAGGCGTCTCAAGATGTCAACCAAGTCTGATTCGTCTAATGGTTGATATTTGAAACTCGTTTCCGAAGGTAGCATTCCTTTCGGTAGAATTGTCAGAGCTCCTGCACATTCTCCGCCAATTTTTTCAAGCATCGCAAAGTCGTTTTGCGCACTTATGCCAAGAATTCGAGCAATAAGTCTCCGGTTGTATTCTTCCGGTAGAATACCCGCAAAGAAACTTCTGCATTCTTTCTGGTTGAATGGTACATTTCCAAGAGGCAACGATATCGATATGGCAAATGAGTTTATGTCATCCAACCACCGTTCGGCATATTTGAAGGTAATCTGTCCGGACTTCTTCTGCATTAGACGCCCAACCAGTTTGTTGGATAAGTAAATGTCGAGGGTGCGACTCATTCAAGATCATACATAGAAGGTGGGATCAGTTGAATTTCAATTCCAAGCGTCTGTAGGGTGTTGAGCACCTTGGCGAATTCACACGTAGGTTTGCCTTTCTCCAAGTCAACAATAAACCTTTTCCCAGTACCACAAACGAGCGCAAGATCACTCTGCGTAAGTCCTTGTAACTTTCTTGTTTCTCGAGCAAGCAAGCCAATGGATTTTGTTGAATGCTTCATTTCTAAGATTACCGTACGGTAATGTTCATTGGGGTTGTCATATTGAACAAATAGTATAACACCGTACGGTAATTATTAATAGTAGTTGAGATATTTTGTTATCAGATTACCCGTTCGGGAACATTACATTTTAATACATCTATCATTTGTTCTACCCCTACCCCACCACCAGCGAATTTCTGTAATTCAAAAGACTCACTACTCATCAAAGATTGAAGAAAACGCTGACTAGCAGACTGACTGTCGGGCACGATCGCACAATTATCCCTGAATATGACTGAATTCGGAATTTAGTCGAATGGACCCTGCTGGGAAAAAATGGGATCATGTTGCCAAGCTGCAAGCATTCAGTTCACTTACCACACAATTGGAGTATCCGGAAGAAGACCACAGAATATGTCCTGCATTGTGACGAACGCTGTAAGCTGAGTTTCAGATCGCCAAAAGCGGTCACAAGTCAAATGCCAGTGCTACAATATGTAAAAACATCTTGACGGGGTGCCCATAAGGGCTGAGAAATAGGATTTTACCAACCCGTTGAACCTGATCCAGTTAATGCTGGCGTAGGGATTCAGGATGCATTTAGATTCTGCTTACCGATCATTCTCCTTCCCTCGCTGCAACGAATTGCAACAACCGCGAGCGGAATTTGATGACTGAAATCGAAGAAATCAGAGAGGAATTGGAATCCATCCAATCCTTCGTCGAAGTTTTCCACGCCAAACCTAGAGTACACTGCATCATCAACGAAGTTGCAGCACCCATCGCAGCAAACGCATTGCTTGCAGTTGGTGCACAGCCTTCGATGACCAATGACCCCTTTGAAGTTACCGAATTCACTGAATCAGCGAATGCACTCAGTATCAATCTCGGCATGCTTAACAACGAAAGGCGACGGTCCATCCGAATCGCCGCAAAGTGCGCCAACACCAAATCAATTCCCTGGGTACTGGATGCCACCCTCATAGAACGCTCCAATCTTCGCCTGGATTTCTGCGAAGAACTAATGGAACACCATCCTTCGGTAATCCGTGGAAATCATGCTGAAATAAATGCCCTTTGCCAACACCTGGATAAAGACAAATCTGAATTATGTAGTTCATACAACACCGTCCTGGTTACCACAGGGGAAATTGATTGGGTGGATTCAGCCCGAAGGAGTTGCCAGCTGAAAAAACTCGGGCACCCTTGGATGAGTCAGGTTTCCGGGATGGGTTGCACACTGTCAGTTTTGGTGGCTGCGATGCTGACTGTATATAAGGACCCGTTCAGTGCAGCACTAAAAACCTTGTATCTTTACGGGATTTTTGGTGAAAGGGCATCCAAAATGGCCAAAGGTCCAGGGACATTTTTCGCTACTTTCCTGGATTGCTTGAGTAATTTAAAACTCGAAACCGATGCAAGTCCAGTAGAGACTGATGCCCCCGGAATATCCGATGTGGGAGATTGACCCATCTCTATATCTGGTTATCAATCCAGAACAGTGTCGACACCAAAGTCCAGTCGATATTGCAAAAAACGCGGTCGCCGGTGGTGTGTCAACAGTTCAGATCAGAACCAAAGTAATGTGTGATCAAAGTTACACTGAACTCGCGGCGCAAGTCGATCAGGCACTTCGTCCCCTTCATGTGCCAGTGTTTGTAAACGATCGGCTTGAAGTTGCGGCTGCCGCAGGCATAAACTGCATTCACCTCGGCCAGGATGATGTCTCGGTGCACGAAGCTCGGCACACACTCGGACCCGACGCTCAAATAGGTCTGACCGTGCGATCAATGGAGGAAGCTGATAAAGCACCTACTCAGGACCTGAGTTACTTAAGTGTCGGCGGTGTATTTACGACTCGAAGCAAAGCCAATCCCGATCCTCCAATTGGTCTCACAAAACTGAAAAACATCGTCAGACACCTGAGGTCTCGCGGAGCGAGTTGTCCAATTATCGCCATCAGCGGTATCAACCAGACTAATCTGGAATCTGTACTTTCGACTGAAGTTGACGGCGTGGCGGTGGTTTCGGCAATCTGCGAATCTGATAATCCCGAAGCTGCTGCCCGCGAACTCAGACGCACGATCCATTTATATCAAACGTCGGGAAATTGAGTCCATGAGTTATCCCCCAATTGCGCTGACAATTGCCGGATCCGACAGCGGTGGCGGGGCCGGAATTCAAGCTGATCTGAAGACGTTTTCAGCATTGGGTGTATACGGTGCCAGTGTCATCACAGCTCTGACTGCCCAGAATACCTGTGGCGTCACAGGAATCTACGAAGTTTCACCTGAATTCATCGTTCAACAAATTGATGCCGTCGCATCCGATCTGGATGTCGACGCCGTAAAAATAGGAATGCTCCACCGTTCTGAAATTATTGAATCCGTCGCTAATTCTTTGAACAATCACGAAATCGGTCATATTGTTCTGGATCCTGTAATGGTGGCCAAAAGCGGTGACCCGCTCCTACAGGATGAAGCAATTGATGCACTGAAGTCCATCCTGATTCCTATGGCTTCAATTATTACACCCAACATACCTGAAGCAGCCCGGTTGCTTCGACGCAAATCTGCCTACGTTGAATCGAATATGCATGACGCAGCACAGCGTCTGTTATCACTCGGATGCGGTTCCGTACTCCTGAAAGGCGGACACAGCACCTCAGACTCCGAAAGTACAGACATTTTTCACGATGGCAACAACGCAATTGCACTGACCTATCCCAGATTCACTACTGGGAACACGCATGGAACAGGCTGCACATTGTCTTCAGCTGTCTGTGCATTACTGGCAAGAAAATGCGGATTGAACCTGTCCGTTGATTTAGCGAAGCAGTTCATCAGCGCAGCAATTGAAGATGCCGACAAACTAAACATCGGGTCTGGTAATGGCCCGGTTCACCACTTTCACCGGTTTTGGGACCAGGAGAGTACCAAGTGAAAAGAAGGAATTTTCTTAAAGCTACGGGAGTTGGTGCCTCAGCGCTCGCACTGACCCCTGCCTATGCCTCCGATCAGCTGAAACTAAGCATGACAATGTCCTGGATCAAGAACAGTCCAGGAACCGGTGCAACAGCCGCCCGGCTGGCAAAGCGAATCGAGCAGTTGAGCGGTGGAAAGATCAAAATCACGGTTTACGGCGCAGGTGAACTGGTATCTGCCTTTGAGGTGCTGGACGCCGTTGGCAGCGGTACCGCAGACCTGGGACACACGGCTTCATTTTTCTGGCAGGGGAAAATGCGTGCCAGTGCGATGTTCACCGCAGTTCCCTTTGGCTTGACACCTCAGGAACATATGGTCTGGATTTATCACAATGGTGGACAGGCTTTATGGGATGAACTCTACGCGCCGTTTGGTGTGAAGCCTTTCCTTGCATCGAATACAGGCATCGGCATGGGTGGCTGGTTCAGAAAAGAGATTCACTCGCTCGAAGACTTGAAGGGACTGAAATATCGAATGCCTGGACTGGGCGGGGAAGTATTTAGACGCCTTGGTGCACTGACAGTCAACATTCCGCCGCCTGATATTGCCACGTCACTGCACTCAGGTGTGGTTGATGCAGCCGAATGGCTTGGTCCCTGGTCAGACCTCGCTATGGGTTTCTACAAGAGCACACCGTACTACTATGCTCCCGGATTTCACGAACCAAATGGCGCAGCAGAGTTTTTGATTAATCGGGAACTTTGGGATAGTCTTCCTGAAGATGTTCGGAACATCATCGAGATCGCCTGCCTGGCAGAGCACAGTTTTGCATTAACCGAAATTGATTGGGCCAATCCACCGGCACTGAAGAAGCTGGTTGAGGAGCACGGCGTACAAGTACGCCAGTTTCCCGATGACGTACTTACGGCTGCACAGCAAGTATCCGAAGACGTATTGGATGATCTTGCCAGCATTGATGACATCACAGCAAGAATCGTGGATTCGCTTAGGCAAACAAAGAGTACACAGATCGAATGGTCCAAAATTTCAAGACTGCCTTTTCTGCGAGCACGGGCAAGTTAAACGAAATCTGATGACTTCCGTCGCGTTGAAGCTTAGCCTCAGCTATGGAAACGAATGCATATTTGAGGACTTTTCGCTGGAACTGGAATCCGGCAAATTGGTCTGTCTTCTTGGCAAAAGCGGTTCTGGAAAATCGACATTACTGCATTTCATTGCTGGACTTCTGCCGTCCGACGTCGCTCGTGGTTCGGTTGTCACTGATGACGAAATACCGCTAGGCGGACGAATCGCATGGATGGCACAGCAGGACCTGCTGCTACCATGGCTTAAGATCATTGACAATATCAATCTTGGTTCTCTGCTACGTGGCAACCGTACCAAACAGGACCGAGATCAGGCACAACAACTTCTAAAGGATGTAGAACTCGAAGGAGTCGAGAACCGCTACCCGCATGAACTCTCTGGTGGAATGCGACAACGCGTGGCACTTGCCCGAACTTTAGCGGAACAGCGACCTGTAAATCTGCTCGACGAACCATTTTCAGGTCTTGACGCGAGCACCCGCTATCAACTTCAAGGATTAGCTAGCCGTTTGCTGGCTAATCGTACGACACTGCTCGTAACACACGACCCTCTCGAAGCGCTTCGCATGGCAGATCAGATTTTTGTTCTCGATGGACGTCCGGCTCAGGTTGCAAGCCCAGTTACACCTCCCGGGGACCCACCACGCCAGCTGGCAGACAGTCGAATGGGTGAATCTTATACTCAACTGATGCACCAGCTCAATCATCCAGAAGTCAATCAGCATGCTGCGTAGATTTGCTGTCATTATTGCTGTTTTGATCATTCTGTGGCAGCTGGTCGTCTGGTTAACGCAGGCACCCGCGTTCATTTTGCCACCGCCTTACGATGTCGGCCAGGCACTCGTTCGGCATTTTGATGAGATCATGTTCCACGCGAGCGTAACAATGGTAGAAATCGTACTCGGATTACTCCTGGGATGTACCATAGGAGCACTGAGTGCCTGGGCAATTCTTCGTTTTCGGCACGTACGAAACTGGTTTTTGCCTGTACTGGTCGCAAGCCAGGCTTTGCCTGTATTTGCAATTGCACCAGTTCTGATGCTATGGCTTGGATTTGGTATGGGGTCTAAGATTGCAATGGCCACTCTCATTATTTACTTCCCCGTAACTGCCGCGCTTTACGACGGATTGCGAAACACAGACTCCGGCTGGATCAATCTCGCCAGAATTATGGGTGCTTCCAATCACACCGCACTCAAGTACATTCGATTACCTGCGGCCTTACCTTCCCTGGGGTCAGGTCTTCGAATTGCTGCTGCGATCGCACCTATCGGTGCTGTGGTCGGAGAATGGGTAGGTTCGAGTACTGGACTCGGCTATCTGATGCTGCATGCCAATGCTAGAACTCAGGTTGATCTGATGTTCGCTGCGCTATTGGTGCTCGCAGCTTTTGCAGTTTTTCTTTATTTTGGAATTGACTATCTGGTTAAACGAACAGTTTTTTGGCAATCAGAAACCAATCTTGAAACAACTTAATTGAACTATGAAAAAGATACTCAAACTAATGACTGTCCTCTTGTGTCTGGCCGCAATCAATACCAGCCATGCGGAGGAAAAATTCACTGTACTGCTTGACTGGTACGTAAATCCCGATCATGGTCCGTTATACGTTGCGGATGCTCAAGGATTCTTTGAAGAAGTTGGGTTGGATGTCGAACTGATTGCGCCAGCCAATCCGAATGACCCGCCAAAATTGGTAGCCGCCAAAAAGGCGGAGGTCGCTATTTCCTACCAGCCGCAATTGCACCTGCAAGTTGATCAGGGCTTACCACTGGTGAGAATTGGTACCCTGGTGGCGACACCTCTCAATTGCATCGTAGTCCTGGCAGATTCAGACATCAATCAGATTAGCGATCTGAAAGGCCGCAAAGTTGGCTACTCAGTAGCCGGGTTTGAAGACGCGCTGCTGGCATCCGTACTTGAGGAGAACGGCTTGACGATTGACGAAGTAACGCTGATTAACGTTAATTTTTCGTTGTCACCCGCACTGATGTCCAAACAGGTCGATGCTGTTATCGGAGCTTATCGAAATTTCGAAATCAATCAGATGGATATTCATGGTGTTCCAGGACGAGCGTTCTATCTGGAAGAAGAAGGCATTCCCGCATATGATGAACTGATCATCGTAGCCCATCAGGATAGTGTTGCAGACCCTCGTATGCGTAAGTTTATCGACGCACTGGAAAGGGGTGTGCAGTACATGATCAATCACCCGGACCTGGCATGGGAAAATTTCATCAGTTACGACCGTCAGCTGGATGACGAACTAAACCGACGCGCCTGGCGCGACACTTTGCCCCGATTTGCACTTCGTCCTGGTGCAATCGACCGGGCTCGCTATGAGGGATTTGCCAAGTTCCTATTGGACCGACAGTTAATCGGGGACATACCTCCGCTCAGTCAATACGCGATTGAACTTGAATGACTCGCAAGTTACTCCAGCGCGATGGTGTCTTCAATGGTGTGGTCTACATCAATGCCATCGACCGTAAGCTGAACTTTTGCGTTAAGCGTTTCGGAACCAGTCAGTTGGCCCGAATCTATGGCGTCTCGAACCGCCAGTTCAATCTGTCGCTGCGACTGGATGCCGACTCTTTTCAGAAATTTACGAATTTGTAGGTTAAAGGTATCTTCGTTCATACTGCATTTTTCTGCTGTTGTGAATTTTCAAATAAAATTTTATTCGAATTCAACTAATTTCGATTGCTCTGAAAAAGATACGCAAACCTTTACGACTTCCATTCTAATGAGAGTGTTGGCAATCTGAGCGATTCAAAGTGAAACAACAATCCCAAAATTTCAATGACTGTTTCGACCCAAGGTCCGGTTTGGTACCCATTGCCGAAGCCGAAAAACAGGTTTTTGATCAAATCAGTCCTCTCAGTACCACGGAAGTTGTTTCACTACCCAAAGCGCTGGGACGTGTTCTTGCAAACGCCGCAACTTCTTCGATTGACGTACCACCGCATGCAAATTCTGCCATGGATGGATTTGCAATTGCAGGAGAGGCACTGCCGAGCACAGACACCAAGGCATTCAAAATCTTAGGGGAAGCTCTAGCCGGCAAACCATGGCATGGAACTTGTGGAGAAAATCAAACAGTTCGGGTAACGACTGGTGCCATGATGCCAAAAGGGACTGATTCGGTCATCATTCAGGAAGATGTCACAATTGAAGGTGATCAGGCGATCATCAATCCCGGACACAAGGCGTTTGCGAATGTCAGACAGGCCGGAGAAGATCTCAAGCGCGGTGAGGTCACAGTCGATTCCGGAACCAAACTCAGTCCTGCTGAATTGGGCGTACTGGCATCAACTGGAATTGGACGAGTTGAAGTTTTCAGAAAACCGATTGCTGCAGTTTTCTCCACTGGAGACGAACTTATGAATGCTGGCGAAACACTGGCCGCAGGTTCCATTTACGACAGCAACCGATATGTTCTGATGGGTTTACTTCAGAATTCAGGCGCTAATGTAATCAATCTTGGCGTCATTCCAGACGACTACGACAAAACTCTTGAAGCCCTCTCAAGTGCCCGCAAAAAGGCTGATCTGATCATCACTTCAGGTGGTGTATCAACTGGCAGTGCTGACTTCGTCATCAAAGCTCTTGAACAACTCGGATCCATCGACCTATGGCGAATTGCCATCCGACCGGGACGACCTTTTGCATTTGGCAGAATAGGAGATGCTTTATTTTTTGGATTGCCCGGCAATCCGGTGGCGGTCATGGTAACGTACTACCGCCTGCTACAGCCGGCACTTCGTAAATTGATGGGTGAGCATAATCTACACCCAACTCCAGTTCTAAAGGCTAGGGCGACCACGCCATTCAGGAAGAAACCAAATCGAGCTGAAGTCTACCGTGCAATTCTGAGTCGCGATGAGCTCGGCAATCCAGTCGTGTCCAGTACTGGGCAACAAGGATCTGGACTGCTTAGCAGCATGTCACAAGCGAACTGCTTTGTATTGCTAGATGACAGCGACACAACTGCGAGTCCTGGAGACATGGTTGATGTTCAGCCCTTCCATGGGCTGATTTGAGCACTGCCTCAGACTTGAAATACAGTTGCACCTTGAGTCTTGCGGGATTCCAGATCAGTGTGCGCCTGAACAGCATCGGATAATGCATAGCGCTGATTGATAGGAATTGTCACAGCCCCGGATTTGATCACTGAAATCAGTTCCTCTGTCATAGAAACCAGATCTTCGCGTTCAGCAGTATAGGTCATCAGCGTCGGACGAGTTAAATACAGCGAACCCTTCACTCGAAGCAAAACTGGATTGAAACTTTCGATTTCTCCTGATGATTGACCAAAGCTGACCAGCATACCTTTTGGACGCAGACAATCAAGCGATCCTTCAAACGTGGTGATTCCAACGGAGTCGTATACCACAGGCACGCCCTTTCCGTCGGTAATCTCTTGAACGCGTTGAACGAAATTTTCCTGTGTATATACAATTGGAAAATCACAACCGTGAGCCGCGGCATTTTCAGCTTTTTCTTCAGTACCAACCGTTCCGATGACCGTTGCTCCTAAGTGCTTTGCCCATTGACAGGCGATCAAACCCACACCACCCGCAGCTGCGTGGAAAAGTATCGTATCGCCGGATTGAACTTTGTATACCTGACGTAGCAAATATTGAGCGGTCAGACCTTTAAGCATCATTCCAGCAGCTGTTTCATCGTCGATATTGTCAGGAATTTTCACTACTCTGTCGGCTGGCATGCAGCGTACCTCGGCATATGCGCCAAGCGGGGGCGACGCGTACGCTACTCGGTCACCCACCGAGAGATCTGTGACATCTGAACCTGTCGCGTCAACTACTCCAGCACCTTCAAGGCCAGGGGTAAATGGAAATCCAGGGGCCGGATAAACGCCTGCACGAAAGTAAACATCAATGAAATTCAGTCCGACGGCAGTATGTCGCACCAGCACCTCACCATTTCCGGGACTGCCAGGGTCGACATCCTCCCATTTCATCACAGATGCCTCTCCGTTCTCATAGACTCGCATTACCTTAGGCATTGTTATCTCCTTTTACTTGCATTAATTTGAAATGAACTAGCGATACCAATCGCTAAATGGGCTAGTGAACAGTAGCTCTAGCCTTTAGATTTTTTTGAATTCTGTCGTATGCTGCCCGAAACTGTTTGGTTTTTTCTGTGGCGATTTCCATCATTTCTTCGGGCAATCCTTTTGCAACCAACTTATCTGGGTGGTATTGACTCATTTTTCGGCGATAAGCTCGCTTGACTTCTTCTCTGGTAGCGCCTTCAGTCAAACCGAGCAGCTTATAGTCTTCCGCGAGAGGCTTGATTTCACCGGAAGAAGAGCCTGCTGAACCGCTGGTAATACTCTCGAGAATGCCAGGAAACTCTCGACTAAGTCCCAGTACATCAGCAATCGTTCGAAGAACATCTATCTCAATATCGTCCAGCTTTCCATCCGCCATAGCACCAGAAATCTGAATCTCGAGAAATACTCTCTTGACACTACGTCGATTACCACACTCTTTGGCGAACTGCTGCAGTACCGGCATCAATTCAAAATTGTCTTTCTTGCCCTCCCTAAAAAGTTTGATGGCAAATTCACGTTGCTCTTCACTGAGCGACATTCGCTCCATAACGAACTCGGCAAACTTGATTTCATGAGGACTGACATATCCATCAACTTTGGAAATATAGCCGAGCACCGAAAATGTGGATGCATAGAACGCGACCTGACGTCGGTCATTTGGACTGAAGCCGCCTTCTAAATTTTTCTTCAACCCCTTGTCGAAAAATCCTCCAACGACATATCCCAGTATGGCACCAATCGGGCCGCCAAAAGCAAACCCCATCGTGCCGCCTAATGCTCGTCCCCACCAAGCCATATATTCAGTCCACCCTCACCGCTATTCTGTATATTAATCAACCCGCGAAAATTCCCGCATCGCCTGAAAAACACGCACCAAAGAGTAATTTGACAGTCCACTCTTACCAAGAATGAATTGGGTTCTCCATTCAATAGTGTCTCGTTTAAAAACCAAACAAATTCAACTGGTTAGGGTACGGGCGATCTGTGTGTTTGTAGCCGTAGTCCGTAAACAGCTGATTTAAAGAGGTTTTCTCGAACAGGGCGGTGCTGAAAATCTGTAATATATG
>JAJEHQ010000043.1 GCA_022823625.1 Gammaproteobacteria bacterium | reverse complement strand
CCTTCAAAAATTACCACGACTTTCAGACCATTCTCTTTCACCCATTCCTGCATCTTTACAAGTTCCAACTGCATTCGAAACAGTTCGCTCTCATATACTGATTTTTTTACACGCTTACGTGAATTTTCCGGAGTTGATTTGTTACTTTTTTCTGCACTCATATCAATTTCCTGATTTAGACGAATTAGATTAATTTGAATATAACATTTTTACTTCAATTGTCGTGGGCAATACAACACGATTCTCCCAAAAAATTGTGTGCTGCTAAATTGCGAGCACCGTAACAAAAAGAACCGCTTCAATGAAGCGGTTCTTTTTGTTTGAAATTGTTTTAGCTAGCTCTAAGCGATTGCCGGGTCCAGCCGAAGAATTGATGACGGCATATCTTCGTATCGTTCGTAATCAATCAGTTCCCAAGCAGTTTCGTCCTGCTTCAGGGCGACCAACAGCTGATTGTTCAAATAGTGACCTGACTTGTGAGCAGAAAAGGAACCAATCAAGGGGTGACCTAAAAGATAAATATCTCCAATTGCGTCAAGTACTTTGTGACGGGCGCACTCATCTTCGTAGCGCAACTGATCTTCATTCATCACATGGTAATCATTCATTACAACAGCATTTCTGATGCTGGCGCCTCGGGCCAATCCCTTTGAGTGTAAATTTTCTAACTCGGAAACAAACCCAAACGTTCGGGCTCGCGAAATATAGTTTTTGTAGGATGCAGTCGCAAAGTCAACCTCGACTCTCTGATTGGAGTTTTTGATCACTGGGTGGTCAAAGTCGATGGTAAAAGAAATTTTAAATCCGTGGTAGGGCTCTAATTTTGCCCACATATCGCCTTCCTGAACGGTCACGGCTCGTTTGATGCGAATGAACTTCTTGGGAGCGGATTGCAGTTCAAGGCCACCTGCTTCCATCAAAAACACGAAAGGATGCGAACTACCGTCCATAATTGGGACTTCACCCGCTGTCACATCAACATAGGCATTGTCAACGCCCAAACCAGCAAACGCTGACATCAAATGTTCGACTGTAGAAACCTCGGCACCATTGACACCAATCGTGGTAGATAACCGGGTACAGGAAACATTTTCGACACACGCTGGAATCTCTACAACTGGATTGAGATCAGTCCTCCTAAATACAATTCCTGTATTAACTGGTGCAGGTTTTAGTTTCATCTGAATCTTCACGCCTTTATGAAGTCCGACACCTGCGCCTGTTATTTCATTTTTTAAGGTTCTCTGTCTGATCATACGCTATATTCCAGATATGTTCCTAATGCGAGATGTATATATTGTATACAAAACCCAACACATTGTAGATTTTTCTTTTACAATTATGCCGTTTTTTTTATTTTCTGCAGTCGACTCAGTGCAGTTAACCATAAAGTACAAACTTACGTGACATACTGTATTGACTTCAATAGTTTCGAATGCCCGACGATTCTCATCCATCAGTAAGTTACTGATTTTGCGATATTGTATCGACAAAACAATCGCAGGTTATGACAAACTGCTCATTAATTCTGCTTAAAGTCGCTCTAATTGCCATTTTATAAGCGATTTGTACCGAGTCATACACTGCCGAATTTCAATCTATCATGTTCCAGCCGACCCGTTCAATTGCTTTTCGGGTCGTAAATTTCCGCGATTTTTCAAGATGCTTGGCACGTGGCTCATCTCCAGCAAATTTTCTTCCTGATCATCTTCGGCGTCGTCAATAAACGGACTTGTCACAGCTTCCTCTTCAGCTGCTTCACTTTCCATGTGCAAGTGGTCGAACTCATCACGCATCTCACCTATCGATAATTCTTCGTGCTGCTCCGCGTTCTCCTCTAAACTAAGACTTCCATCTTCGGGCTGCGTCAGCCCACTGGCTACGACCGTGACTCGAATTTCGTCACCAATTTCATCATCAAATACCAAACCTGAAACAATGGACTCGGCATTTGATGCGGCGTTCTGAATCATTTCTCCAATTTGCTTGTATTCATTGGCTGAAATATTCGAACTCGCAGTCACGTTGACTAAAAGTCCCTGCGCATTGGACAGATCGATACCTTCCAGCAACGGGTGGCTCAAAACGCTTTGTGCCACTTTTTGTGCCCGATCTTCACCGCTGGCACTGCCGTGCGCCATTATCACCAATCCTTCTTCTGACATGATTGTTTTCACGTCCGCGAAATCAACATTGATAAATCCGGTACGAACAATTAAATCTGATATGCCCCGTACTGCGCTCAACAGTACATTGTTCGCAGATCCGTAAGCATCAGACAAAGGAATATCGCCCAACAAAATTTTGTCATTGGCAATGGTGATGATTGAGTCAACTGAATCTCTCAGTTCACTCGCACCAGCCTGAGCATACTCCATGCGACGCGCACCTTCGAAAGAAAATGGGATCGTTACGACTGCAACGACGAGTATCTCTGGGTCGAGTTCCTTGATTGCCCGAGCAAATACCGGTGCAGCGCCGGTACCGGTACCACCACCCAAACCGGCGGTGATGAACACCATTTCGGCTTCACCAAGAAAGTCGATAAAGTTTTGGCAATCTTCCATTGCCGCCTCGCGACCTCGTTGCGGATTAAACCCCGCACCTCGTCCCTTGGTTGTGCTGGTGCCAAATTGCAGTTTATTGGCGGTCTTCGACTTCGCCAATGCCTGAGCATCAGTATTTGCAACATAACACTCAACATCTTCAATCAGTTCTGGAATCATGTAATCGACAGCATTGCTACCGCCGCCACCGATTCCAACAACCTTGATCCTGGCGTCATGATGAATCTCATTTTGCGTTTGCAGTACAAATCTCTTTTTTGTAAATTCCATTGTTAAGATCCCCTTTTTGTAAAAACCTTGTTAATTCACTTGTCGTCTCACTAAACTCACACTGTCGACTCCGTCAAACTACCGCGGAGCACCATGTAAATTGGTTATGCATGTGGCTGCAACAGGTCATGATCCTCTCGCATGAACAGCTTTCGTATAAAACTCACTGCCCTGCTTGCCGTGTTTCCGGGCAGATTTTTGATATTTCTTTGGCCAATCAAATCAGTTTCCATCTCCTCAATCAAGGAGCCATACTCACATAGACCCAGTCCAGTCGCGAACGATGGGTCACCGACTAGTTCACACATCTCTCCTGTGTAATTTGTCGTACCCAGCCGTACTGGAATTCCCAAAATCGTAGTGGCCAGTTTTTCAATGTCAATGAGCTTGGAGGTGCCACCGGTCAGAACCAGTCCTGAACGAATCAGATCAATTTTCCCAGATTGTTCCAGTTCTTCTTTCACCAAACGAAAGATTTCAGTCAATCGTGCTTCAATTACCTCGACAAGGTATTTACGGCTGGCTTGCCTCGCGCGTTGTTCACCGATAACCGTCAATTCAAATGATTCGCTGTAGTCGACCGAACTCGTATAGGCACCACCGTAAGTTTGCTTGATGCGATTGGCTTCCTGTTGCGACGTGTGCAAATGGACCGCAATGTCCTGTGTAATCATTGATCCCGCAGTCGTAAAGGTTGCGGAGTGGACAATGGACCCTTCGCTATAGACTGCAAAGTCTGTTGTACCGTGGCCAATGTCCAGCAAAGCAACTCCGAGCGCCTTCTCGTCCTCAGACAGTACTGCCTGACCAGAAGCAATATGATTAATGATGACGTTGTCCACCTGAAGGTTGCACGACCGAACACACTTGAAAAGGTTTTCGATCGAACTCACACTGCCAGTGACCACATGAGCATTTGCTTCCAGCCGGACACCACACATTCCAAGTGGGTGCCGGATGCCTGTCTGACCATCAACGATGTACTGCTGCGACAGGATATGGAGCAGTTTTTCACCACTTGAGATCGGCACGGCTTGTGCAGCTTCCGTAACTCGATCAATGTCATCGATTGTTACTTCATTACCCCGAATTGCGACAACTCCAGTTGAGTTGGTTCCCCGAATGTGAGAACCTGTGATGCCGACCATCACCCTGTCAATTTCGCGCATACACATGCTCGATGCTTTCGCCTTAGCGCTCTCAATAGACTCAACCAGCGCTTCAATGTTGGACACCATGCCGCGCTGCATACCTTCTGTCGGGCTCTCGCCAATACCAATGACTTCAATTCCCTCGTCATGCTGCGTGCACACAACAAAGGTTACGGTTGCAGTTCCGATATCCAGCCCTACAATGGTGTGGTCTTGAATGTTTTGTCTATTTGCTCTCATGATTTAATGTTTTCGCTATTCAAAATGGTCTGGGTTCCGTGAATTTTCGGAGGTGTTCCCTTCCATGTCACTGACACTCCATCCCGATAGCGTAAGTCAACAGTTGCAACCATTTCCGATACCGGTCGAAAAATGTCAGCGTACAACTTGAGAAAACGGTTTGATCTATCTTTCACTTCGGTGCTTCCCATGATTACCCTGATTGGTTCTGGCTCGCTGGCGACTTGTTCAAGTGTGCCGGTGCTGCCAAGCGGGCTGACAAGTACCTCCCAACTGCCTCGACCAGACAGTTTGATCGATTTGATTTCAAGCCCGACTTTTTTGGCAGGTTCCTTCCAACTGTCGTACGCTTCCAGAATTTCCGGCGCAGCTCTACTGGGACCGCTTAGCATGGGCAACATCTGAGTGACTTCAATTGGCATGGTAAACGGTGTACCGAACTGATCAAGATATTCATCATCTCCCCAGCGGGCCTGAACTTTACGGGTGTTGATCTGGACTTCCAGAGTGTCCGGCCACTTGCGACGTATGGTGGCGTTTTCCACCCAGGAAAAGGACTGTGCCGCTTCTGCTGCTTTCGCAATATCCACGAGCAGGATATTTCCGGTGGAAACCTCTGCAACTGCTTTAAC
>JAJEHQ010000026.1 GCA_022823625.1 Gammaproteobacteria bacterium | reverse complement strand
CATATATTACAGATTTTCAGCACCGCCCTGTTCGAGAAAACCTCTTTAAATCAGCTGTTTACGGACTACGGCTACAAACACACAGATCGCCCGTACCCTAACCAGTTGAATTTGTTTGGTTTTTAAACGAGACACTATTGATCTGCTATATTGATCACGCGTCGTTTTTCCTTCTCTATTGGTTTCATGGTACTGTCAATTGTTCGTTAGTAGGTTGTTGCTGAATGGCTCTTGAAACAACTTCGAGACCGATCAGCGTCAGGTTCGAGATCATCTCAAAATTGTATGATGAGTGCTCGGCTATGAGCGAACAAGTCCCGCCGGTCAGTAGCAGTTTTGGGGTACTGCCGACCAACTCGGAATATTTGTGAACCAGCAGTTCTACACCTCCGACAGTTGTGTATACGACCCCGCTTGAGACCGCTTCAACTGTGCTTTGTGCGGGCAGTTCAGGTGAGAGGGCGTTAAACTCTGGAATGCCAGGCGCCCGTTGCCACAGTGAGTCCCGGGCGAGTTCGAATCCCGGGAGAATCGAACCACCGATAAATTCACCCTTTGCCGTAAGTGCATCGACCGTTACTGCGGTACCGCAATCCACAATGACAGTAGCAGACTGATACATCGACCAGGCGCCAATAAGAGCAGCCCACCGGTCTGCGCCCAGTTCACTGATATGTCGATAACAGTTTCTAACACCGCATTGCTCTGCTTTTGGAGTTACCTGGAAAGCCTCAACATTCCAATTTGCTGACACAAAGCTCTGGAGTATGTTCGTGCAGGTTTGGTCTGCAACGCTAACAAATAAAACTCCTGATACATGATTCAGATGACCGAAACTCTGAGTAAGGTTTTGGTTTAACTCAGATTGTCGTGACGGAAAGGTGCCTTTCTCATCACCAAACTGCCATTTCGCATTCTGGTTGCCAATATCAATTAACAGATACACGGGCTTCATACGTTAGGTTATGTAGTTCAGAACAAACGCGAGAGTCGCGACTGAAATTATCGTAGATATCAGGATGGATGCGGATGTTCGTCCGATGTAAGTCTTGTATTGCTGTGCCAGAACATAGACAGTAACAGCAACCGGCATGGCAGCCGCAATGACAGCGCTTCTCGCCCAGATGTCACTGACCGAAAACAGGTGAAACATTGCAAAGAATATCAGCATTGGATGAATCACCAACTTGATAAAACTGATGGTCAGAATTTCGCCCTGCAAAAATCCGGCCCGTTCTTCGTCCAGGCTAGATCCTAGGGCAAACAGTGCGCACGGTGCCGCGGCTGCGCCTAGCAAAACGAAAAATCGGTCTGCGACCTGTGGCATTTCCAGTCCTGAGACTGAAAAAAGCACGCCCAGTGCAACTGCAACCAACAGTGGATTTTTTACAATAGAGTTGATAAATTTCCGGCAGACCTGTGCAAATGAAATGCCGGAAGACGCTTTGTTGAAGTCCAGCAGAATTGAGGCGAGTGGCAGCATGACAGCGAGATCCACTGTCGTGCAGATAACAACCGGAACACTTGCCGCCTGTCCGAAGGCGATGACTACGAATGGCAGGCCCAGATACCCCGTATTTCCGTAAATGCACGCAGAGGCAAATACAACCCGCAAGTCGTAGTCGATCTTAAAGAACAGCGTTGCAACGAGCAGACTCGCGGTAAACAGCACCAGCCCTACCAAAAGGTAAGCAGCCACAAAAATCCATTGAAACTCACTGCGAATGTCAGCTTGTGCCATCAGTGAAAAAATGAGCACTGGCAGTGCAAAATAATATACAAACAGATTCAGGCCAGACCTGCCTTCGGAGTTTATTATTTTTCTGCGTGTTGCAAAAAAACCACATGCGATGACAGCAAAAAATGGAAGAGTAATCAGAATCGTAGTCATTTCGCTGTCATAATTGGTACGGGTGAAACAAAGATTTAAGAATTGTTAATAATCAGCAAGGAGCAAGCATCAATTGTCTAGCAGACCAGTCAGAGTGAAATATTGCAGCCTGTGTGGTGCGAGTGTTTCAAGCAAAGTGCCGGAGGGTGACAATGTGATGCGTTATGTCTGCGATGCATGCGACACTGTGCACTATCAGAATCCCAAGATTGTGGCAGGCTGTATTGTTACCTGGCAGGACAGAATTCTTCTCTGCAGACGGGCGATTGAACCGCGGTATGGACTCTGGACCATTCCAGCCGGGTTTATGGAACTTGGCGAAACTGTCAACGCGGCAGCGGCACGTGAAACCATGGAAGAAGCGTGCGCAGTGGTGGAGATAGATGAACTTTTTGCACTTTACAACATTCCTCATGTCAGCCAGGTGTACATCATATTCAAAGCACATTTGAATGCTCCAGAGTACTCCCCCGGTGAGGAGAGTCTGGAAACCGAGCTTTTTTCAGTGGACGAGATTCCTTGGGAAGAACTGGCGTTCCCGGTGGTTAGTGCAGCCCTGAAGCGGTTTGTCGAAATTCGAGATGAGACACCGCATCGACCATTCGTCGGAGACATTATAGGGTGAGCCCTGCAGCGGACTTGGTGAGCTGTATGATCAAATTTAGAAGTTACGAGCTGTAATAGAGAAGAAAACTTTGTGTATGAACCAAACCTTTTTGGTTCCCGCTTCCGGTTGCCACAGATTGACTGGCTTTGACAAGTTCGTGAGTTACTCTAAATAGTCCGACAACTTACGATTCATCATGATGGTACAAACAACCACTATTGAATACTGTCAGGCTAAGCTTTCGGATCATATACGCTCAATCCCTTGAAGTATCCAAGGCTGTCAGATTCTCGATGATTCGTTCGTGAAAAATTTTCTCGTATGCATCCTTAATCGGAAGTTCGGCTGCCTGCTTCAACAGTTTGTGGACCCTATCTGAGTATTAATCCTGATCCAGTTAGATCAGACCGATTGCAAGACTCAAATTATTCGACTTGGATTGCTGATTCAATGCGTAAGCTTGGTCGAAGTGTTGAAGCGCGTCTTTTTTTCGCGCACCAAACAGTGTGCGCCCCATTAACTGGCCTACTCGGTCAATAATCCCAGTATGCCAACGCCCCATACTTACATGGGCTGCTGACATCTGTGGGTCGATTCGAAGCGCATTCTCAATGGCTTCGCGTGTTTGCTTTGCATAGTTCTCTTTGGTTGCCTGGGCTTTGGAAATATGTCTGGAATGTCGTCCCAGCGCTCTGGATAGCCAAAGATACCCATCAGCGTTTTCTGGGTTCGACTCAATAGCTTTTCGCGCTAGTTCGATCGCCTGTTCCAGCAACTGTTTCTTTTCGGGGTCTGCAGCGATATAACGGGCATGAATGACCATGGATTTTGCAGCAAGAGCATAACCAGAAGAATTCCCCAGGGTTTCGGCAGTTTCTGCCGCTTCCATAAACCGCCCTTCACTGTAAGCTGCAAGTGCGTGGTCGAAACTGTCAGCACCTGCGAGGTGGGTGACAGACAATGAAACTACCGCCACAAGTAGAGCAATCGTCCACTGAACAACCAACAAACGGTTTGAGAGACCGACCTCGAACATGAGTGAATATCTGCTGTTATCGAAACCGAAAAAGAAATAAATGCTCGCTTTAGATTGAATACCCGCCCGAGGCTTCGAGTTAATTTTATCTGGTGTTTCTCACATAACCCGAGAACTGATCGAAGTGGGATTGGTCGAGGCAGGGTCCCAGTTTCCAAGACGCAGCGTTCTGGGACAAAAAGAAACCGAACTCTCAATTAGTGGAGCCGTCGCACGCATCATTGGAATCAGTCTGCATGTGAAATTCCTCAGAACCATTGTTTTCCGGCACCTCAAACTACACGACTTGGATATTCATTTCAGTGGAATTGAACAGTACCCCAAATAAAATAACTGATCTGATAGATCAATCAAATACGAGAAACAGTCTTCGATGACTCGGAATCTATAGACGGACCACCGCATAAATCTCATACGTCTCGCAGTCTGGAAAGTTGACTCGAATATCGTCGATCAACTCTTGAAACTTGTCATAACCCCCTTCCTCAACCAATTCTTCGGAATGGAATGTTTTCGGTTTTAGAGAGATCCAATCTTGCTCTGCGCTCGAAAATATCGGGACCAGCAAATTGTCTTCGATTGGAAAGAATTTTCCTGGATTGATCAGAAACAGGCATTCCGTCAGTTTTAAAGGGTAGATGAACCACATATTGAGCACTTGATTAAATGTCTCTGGGCAAATCTGAGGGTTTTCTGGAGCTGCCTGTCGGAAAAGGTTCCAAAGCAATTCGTGACTTTCCCGATCAACTTTTCCACCCATCACATCTTGAAAGAGCAAAGCCCTTCTGGGATTGGGCATGAACTTTCCTGTTGTTGGACAGTCGGCCGACAAGTTAAACTTTTCATGCACGCTTTGGAAGATGTCACGCATTGAATTCGAATTTGTTCTGCTTGCAAGGAAATAAAAAAATGAAAATGGGTCATTGACTGCATACGCCATAAATTCGGCCAATCGGTCAATATACCGATCACCAAATTTGGCCATTCCACCAGTATCTTCTGCCTCTGACCAATCAACTGCTTGAATGTGTTGGACCAAGAATTCTTGATCATTTTCGTTAATTTTTAGTGCCAATTCCCGAAACCACGGCACCCAGTTGTATTCCGAATCCAGCATTGAACTTAGTCTCGCTACTTCATTCATTTCAATAATTCCAATAGAGTCTTGTTCATATTTCTGAATCTACAAACCAGTTTCCAATCATCAACTACAAATGAGATTTGAATCCGATCAATTGCAAATCTCTTCGAGCACTTGAGGATTGTTCAAGACGATCTCAAAGAGTTCGCCCAAATTTATGCTCTCTGATTCCTCTGTATCCCAAGCAAATTTTCCGTAATCGTTCTCTCGAACAAATCGCGACCAATTCATGAGTCGCCCCGAATTTCTTTCCCCATCGATAGCTATGATCAATTCATTCTCGCTTTTCCAACACCATATTTCTCGGCCATCGGACAAAAGAATAGGATCAACTTCTGGAATTCCCTTTTTGAATCTGCTGAAAGCCCCGAGTCGGACAAATTCTCTTATTTCGTCTGCAGACACATCGAGTTCATTTTGAATTTCGATCAAATCACTTTGTGACACCATTCCTTGGGAAACACTTTCGTTGTTCGCTCCTTGTCGAAATGGTCCGTTTCTGACTCTTTCTCCGAATATGTTTTGCCCGTTTTTTTCAGCACATTCGAATTCGCTGATTGTTCTCGTTTTTAAATCAATGGTAAGTAGTGCAAGAATTTCCCCCGTTGTACTCAACAGGCTGAAGAGGCTAGATTTGTTAATCTTGACATCATTGATGCAATCTTGAGCTTCATCAAATTTCTTCACACAATTGTCCAGACTTTTTCCAATCTGGATTAATCTGTTCACATCACGAATTTCTTCTAGCTTTAATCCGTTGCTTAACTTCAAAAAATCAGGCTTAGGCATCTCAACGTCCGATGAGACGTTCAGCTTTGAATTTAGGTGAATGCTGACAAATCTCTTAGTGCTTGCAACAATTTGTCGATAGTCTTTTTCTACATGAGAAAATGACTCAAGCACGCGGTGAGCAGCACTTGCCACTTCGGCATTTTCAGAATTGATGGACTGAATCGCATGTCGGCAGGCTTTCAGGGTGTCGTACAACTCCCTGTGATCGTTGCGATAGCCGTCGTCTAGAATTTTTTTCACTGTTTGACGAAAAATTTCCGAATTGTAAGTATCGACGTCCTTGGCCAATTTTTCGAGCTGGTCAAGTTGAATTTTGTATTCATGTTGCATTTTGTTTTCCAAATTAATTTGTGGTTAGTTCTATCAATAGTTCAGTTTGACGACATTGAATTTGTTTCAACACCTCCCATAAGGATTTCCAGTGACTTCGTCCTCTCACAACAGATACAGATCACATTCAAAACGGTTTTCCGAAGAACCAATTCATCGCCAATTTTGTCTTCGCAAGGCGTTATTGGTTGATCAACTTTCCTTGGCTGCTCAGCTAAACAGGGGCGGAATCAAAGAAGGTAAGTCAATTTTCCGAGACCCGTAATTGGCAATTTCTGTTTCGATTCAGATCGTACAAAGATAATGTACGACAAGAAGTTCAAAAGATCAAGACAAACCGACGGAATAATTAGATATTCCGTCATATATTGTCGTATATGATTTTACCAATTGGAGGCAATGGCGAATTTGGGCTGGTTACTAACTCAGTCCAATCAAAAATCTTCGGTCCAGATTTATCCTGAGTCGGCTACGGTTGATGACAGTTCATCAAACCCAACTTCGCTGGGGATTGCAAATAAATTCAAAACGTTTCAAGCAGATTCCGATTGTTGATTTGTCGAGATTCCCGAAGATACGATTTCAATGTCGGACTGATTGAATCGCCGTCAAATTTCTCACTACCTGAATATCTACTGATGGCCTAAGTGACGGATATTACGTTGTAATCAGGGCCGTAGGGAAACCCGGTAATGTTCTCTGCACCTGTTTCTGTGACCACCAGAATGTCATGTTCCCGATAACCCCCAGCACCAGGCATACCAGCAGGGATAGTCAGCATCGGCTCCATGGAAACGACCATTCCGGCAGACAGTTCCGTGTCAATATCTTCACGAAACTCCAGCCCTGATTCTCTACCGTAGTAGTGTGACAAGATTCCGAATGAGTGCCCGTACCCAAAAGTTCGATACTGGAGAAGACCCAAATCTTCGAAGTACTCATTGAGCGTTGCACAGATTTCAGAACATCTCACGCCGGGGCGAATTATTGAAATTCCAAGTTCGTGAGCTTCCACATTGGCCTGCCATATTTTCAGTGACTCTGCATCCACTTGGTTGACAAACATGGTTCGTTCCAACGCAGTGTAATAACCTGAAATCATTGGAAAGGTATTCATGCTCAGAATATCACCACACTTCAATTTACGAGTTGTCACAGGATTATGAGCTCCATCAGTATTGACTCCAGACTGAAACCATACCCACGAATCCCTGATTTCACTGTTGGGGTAGTGTTCGGCTATAGCTAACTCCATTGCATCCCGACCAGCCATTGCAATGTCAATCTCCCTTGCACCTAGACGAACTGCATCACGAATCGCTTCACCTCCAATGTCGGCAATATGGGCACCGCCCTTGATCAAATTAATCTCCTCCGCAGATTTGACCATTCGAGCGTTGGTTATTTCCGCGCTCATGTCCCTGACCAGAATGGGACTCACCAGATCATCCAATTTCTTACGTCCAACAAGCGTCAGGTGGTCGCCTTCAATGCCAATGCAGGCGGCATTGCCCAATACGCGTTTGACAGCACGCCAAAAATTGTCCCGCCTCCAATCGGAATAGATCAGGTTTTCTCCATAACTGTGCCGCCAGGGCTGTCCCATGTCAATTGCTGCTGAAATGGTAATGCAGTCATGCTCGGTAACTATGCATGCATAAGGTCTGCCGAAACTGCAGTACAAGAAACCAGAATAATAGGCGACAGTTTGCATGGATGTCAGCAGGACAGCTGACACGCCTTCAATCGACATAAGTCGCCGCAATGCGAACAGTCTGGATTCGTACTCGTTATCGGTAAACGGGAGGGGTGCCTTAGACCCGTTATGAAACTCGAAGAATTCGGGCCTAGTAGATTGGATAGTCATTGTCAATCACCTCGAAAGTTCCGGGTGATCGAAAATGTGACAACCCGGTGTTTCCATCCGGGCGTACAGGATGTATCGACAACCGTTTCCAGTGTGTCAGAAACGGACTTAAGTTTACTGTAAATCGCGACGCCATCGCTACAGGTATCAGCAATTGTACAAAATTCTCGCAGATGATTGACTTACAACCTCGGGAAGCCAAAGAAACCGCTTCAGGTCCGTATTTGGTCCTCTTTCAGCGAAAAGGGAACTGAGGTAGGGTCTAATTTTGCTCCGATAACTACGTCAGTAGCATCTACCTGCTGTCATCCAGTGTTTATGAGAAAAATTGTAGTGACATTTTTTGGTGCGAATTGAAGTGCGCTAGGCGAGCAGTCTCCCAAATTAACCATTCATTGAAAACAACTGTCTCTGTTTCAACTGTAATCGGTTCAAGATGTTGGAAGTAATTCCAGAATTACTTAGTAAATTGGGAGAAATATGGACAATATGCATAAAAGAATCTGTAGTATTTCGTTACCTCCCAACTAGTCAGCTTTCCTTTAGGTTCCACGGCGAGGACGCAAATCTTAACTTCTCGAACATCAGTTTTGATCAAGAATGCCGCAAAGAGGCTGGCTTGTGTAATTTGTTGATTTGACAGAGTTGGGTTGACACCCCTTGGAGGGGTTGAGGCGAATATGGTAATGGCTAAGGAATTTGTTCCGATAGGTCCAATACATACTGATATGAATGTTAATTTGGGGTAAAGGACTTTTCAATCCTTCAATACGCGCCCTGAATCAAAATTAGAAATTGAACGTAATTGTCTCCATATCAGGGTGCGATCAATGAGCTGCCCTGAGGATTGATTTCATCAGAGATTCAGCATGGCTGCGATAGCTTGATCCGAATATATTCAGGTGATTCAGAATGTGATACAGGTTGTAAACCAATTTGCGTAGCTGCCAGCCGTCCGGTAGTGGGTTAAGTTCCTGATATTTATTAAAAAAGTTTGTGGGAGGTGAGCCAAATAGCTGCATCATGGCCAGATCGGTTTCAGCATCTCCGTGATACACCGCAGGATCAATGATGACCGGTTCTCCTCTGCTGTCGAAACCGTAGTTTCCGCTCCACAAATCTCCATGAAGCAGGCTTGGTGGAGGATGGTGATCTTTAAGAATGGTGCTGACCGCATCGGGCATTTTTTCACCCAGTAGTCGAATGTTTCCGGAATACCTGTTTCGCCAGGCCATTTCCAGTTGAAATATCAGGCGATAATTGAGAAAGAATTCAGACCAGTCGTCACATTGACTGTTCACCTGGTGCGATTGACCGATATAGTTATTGCGATGCCAGCCAAACCTAGTTCCATGATGCGAGTGTAGTGCGGAAAGAGAAGACGAAAGTCTCAAATAGTCAGATCTTCTTCCAGTCAGTTCAATGTATTCTGAGACCAGTACTGTCGTGGTGTCGATGGTTTCAACAATGATGGGTTTAGGTACTCGAATCGTATCTGAGTTCGCTAGTGCACAAAGTCCGTCGTATTCAGCTTTCAGGACATCCGAATCTGAAGAAAACTTCAAAAAGTATCGCTCTTCACCACAGGAAATTCTAGCAGTTGGTCCGCTGGTACTGTGCGACAGCGGGGTAAATTTCGATATGGTACCGCCCAGACAATCTGAAATTCTGGTCAAAAGGGGATCGTCTAAACCAGAAATTTGCACGACACTATCAGAACTATGTGCGAAGGTCAATTGATTTGGTGAACCGCCAATTGTATAGGAAAGGTCAGGTAACCCGTTGAAGGGTATCGTTCGAGTTGCAGTCCCAATCCGGCATTGGAGCCTGTTTGATTACACCTGTGAGCCGGTCGCTTCGATCGGCAGTCGCGTGATCGTGCCCTTTGGCCATCGGCGTATGTTGGGATTTGTAGTTGAGCACGCTGAAACTTCCGAATATCCGGAAGATAAGCTTCGTTGCGTCATTTCAATTCTGGATGAGGCACCTGTTCTCTCAAGTTTGTTGATTCATTCACTGCAATGGGCTGCCCGGTACTATCAACAGCCGATTGGAGAAGTACTGTCTACCGCATTGCCAAAAGCAATTCGAGTTGGAAAGCCCTTGAAACCGAAGTTTGACATTGTTTACCGATTGACAGAAGTCGGGCAGCAATTCGATGCCAGTGAACTCAATCGAGCGAAAGTGCAAAAAAAAGCCTTTGAGCTCTTGAAATCCGAAGCACGCGCTTTAGGTCCCGAAGCACTTCGACATATCGGGTCGACTTGGAAAAACGCACTCAAAGCACTGGAAGCAAAGGGTCTGGTGACAGCAGAGTCAAGGTACACTCATTTCTCAGGTGACGGGCAGAATCTGATTGATGATCTCACAGACTCACAGTTGAAAGCTCGCGAGCAGATTCTACGAGCTTTGGATACATATCGGTGTTTTCTGATTCAGGGAGTGACCGGAAGTGGAAAGACCGAAGTGTATCTACATGTGATTGCCAAAGCACTGGAAACTGGCGGTCAGGCTCTGATGCTCGTCCCAGAAATTGGTCTGTCTCCGCAACTTGAACAGCGCGTTCAGACAGCGCTTGGCGTACCGGTTACATCGTTTCATTCTGGTCTGACGGACGCGCAGCGTCATAAAACATGGTGGTTGGCACTTAGCGGTAAGGCCGAGGTCGTTATTGGGACACGCTCCGCGGTTTTCCTGCCATTCAAGAATTTGAAGATCATTGTGATTGACGAGGAACATGACACTTCGTTCAAACAGCAGGAACGGGTGCACTATCACGCACGCTCGGTAGCTTTACACCGGGCAGTCAATGGGAAGTTCCCGATTGTTTTTGGTACTGCAACGCCATCTCTTGAAACAGTACACGCAGCCCGCTCAGGACGGGCTGAAATTCTTCTTCTGCCCGAACGGGCAACACGAATCGAAATGCCGACGGTTAAGCTGATCGACCTCAGTCGGGAGCGCACGTCGGACAGTCTGTCCAACAGCCTGCTTTCGCAAATCAAGAAGCGGATTAAATCAGGAGAACAAAGCCTGATTTTCATTAACCGGCGTGGTTTTGCACCAGTGGTAATCTGTCCTTCCTGTCATTGGACTGCAAAGTGTACTGATTGTGATGCACGATTAATCTTTCATCAGTCCGATCATCAATTGCACTGCCACCTGTGCTTTAAGAAGTTTCCGACGTTGAGGCAGTGTCCGCAGTGTTTGTCGGAAAGTGTTCACTTATTCGGTACCGGCACACAACGTGTCGAACAGGAGTTGCAACGTGAAATTCCTGGAGCCAGAGTCATCAGAATTGATCGAGATACAACGCGATCCTACAACGAGTTTGAGCGCAGATTAGAGCGCATACAAAAAGGAGAGGTAGACGTTCTGGTGGGGACACAAATGCTATCTAAAGGACACCACTTTCCGAACGTTACGCTGGTTGGAATATTGAATGTTGATCAAGGGTTTTACAGCATGGATTTTCGAGCGATGGAGCATCTGGTGCAGCAGGTGCTCCAGGTTGCCGGTCGTTCTGGCCGTGCCCAAAAGCCAGGTGAAGTTTACATTCAAACGATGTATTCGGATAGTGAATACTTTGACTGCATTCGAGATCATGATTATTTGAGTTTTGCAGAATTGGAACTCGATGAGCGACGGAAGGCGAATCAACCACCATTTAATAATTACGCCTTGCTACGAGCAAACTCATTGGTGGCGGGCGAGGAAATCGAATATCTGAGAGTTGCACGCGAAACAGCCATGTCCATTCCAGACAAACACAGTAACAGACAAGTACGGGTGTTTGATATAGTACAGTCTCCCATTCAGAAGATCTCTAACAGGCACCGCGCTCAACTCCTAGTTGGCAGTACACATGCCGCTTTCTTAATGCAGTTTCTGAAAGCGTGGCTGCCGCACCTGGCAAAGATACCCAAGAAAGGAAAGCTGCGCTGGAGTTTAGATGTAGACCCGGTTGATTTTTCTTAATAATAACAGTGAAACACAAAATACAGCAATTGTTAAAGCATTCTTTGGATACGCTGGTTACCGCCAAAGAAATTGATTCTGCAGTACTTCCAAAAGTTATCCCGGTTGAACGCCCTCGGCGTGCAGGTCAGGGGGACTATGCATCGGGAATCGCGCTGGCGATCGCACGTGCTGCTGGCCGCAAACCTAGAGATTTGGCAGCACTGATCAGGGACAGCCTGCCATCTTCAACGCTTGTCAACTCAATCGAGATCGCCGGTCCGGGATTCATCAATTTTTTCATTTCTGAACAAGCGTTGATGGATGTCATCACCGATGTTCTGGAACAGCGGGAAAGATACGGAACCGGTGTGGTTGAAAAGGCTGGCAGCATTCTGATCGAGTTCGTATCGGCCAATCCAACGGGACCGTTGCACGTAGGACATGGCCGCGGTGCAGCCTATGGCGATACACTGGCGCGTCTTCTGCGGGCAGCCGGTCATCAGGTGTCAACGGAATATTACGTGAATGACATCGGTCGGCAAATGGACATCCTTACTGTCAGTGTCTGGATTCGGTATCTGCAACTTGAGGGCGATGCCATTTCATTACCGAAAGCGGCTTACCAGGGCGACTATATTGTCGATATTGCCAAGCACCTGAGACAGCGCCAAGATGTCGGGTTCGATTCTCAGCGAGCAGCCGAAATTGAGGCTGAGGGCACCAGTGACGACGAGGTTCTGGATTCACTGATCAGGCAGGCGCGTGAACTGCTAGGCACAGATCACTTTACTTTGCTTCGAAAATTTGTGCTTACTGAGATGGTTGAAGTCATTCGAGCAGACCTTGGGACAATTGGTGTGGTTCATGATGAATGGTTTTTCGAAAGTCAGGTTACGCAAAGCGGAGAACTCGAAGCGGCAATCGCTGCGCTGGAGCGAAATGGCTGTGTTTACGAGTCGGAAGGAGCGACTTGGTTCCGTTCAAGTGATTATGGAGACGAAAAAGACCGAGTGCTGAGGCGGTCAAATGGAGAGCTGACTTATTTTTCGACTGATATAGCCTACCACTTAAACAAGTTAAGGCGCGGCCATGATTTCGCAATCAATGTTTGGGGTGCTGACCACCATGGATACATTGCGAGAATGAAGGCCGCGGTACAAGCTGCTGGAGAGGATGCCGAACGGCTTCACATTCACATCGTTCAGTTTGCTGCGCTATGGCGAGGCAAGCAGAAAATTCCGATGTCAACCCGCGCCGGTGAATTTGTCTCGCTGCAGGAAATGGTGGATGAGATCGGACGGGATGCGACTCGTTTCTTTTATGTTTTGAGAAAACCGGAGCAGCATCTCGACTTTGATCTGGAACTGGCCAAATCCCAATCAAATGAAAATCCTGTATATTATGTGCAGTACGCACATGCCCGAATTTGCAGTGTTTTTCGCCAAATGAAAGAACGCTCAATCGTGCGAGATGCGAATGGTGGTCATGTGCCTCTGAACGAAGAGGTGGAATTGAATCTGATCAGGCAAATTTCCCGATTCCCGGAAGTTGTTGAGAGTTCGGCGAAAAGTTTCGAGCCCCACCAGATTGCTTATTACCTGCGCGATTTATCCACAGATTTTCATGCATTCTATAACCGCGTTCGCATCCTCGATAGTGAACCAGAATTGCGCGACACCCGCTTGAATCTGATTGATTCTGTACGTCAGGTTCTAGTGAATGGACTGGACATTCTTGGCGTATCAGCACCTGAATCGATGTAGCGTATGGCGCGAAAAAGACAATCTGGTAAGCGAAAAGCCCGCAAGTCATCTTCCGGATTCGGAATTTTTGTCATGGGGTTGATCGTTGGGTCCATCGGCACGGTTCTGGGAATGAATTACTTTGACCAAAGTCCGCTGAACGGACCAGGGTCTGGAATTGGAAGTCTACTGAAACAGCCCACTCAACGGGAGCAACCAGTTTCTGAACCCCAAAGAACTTCGGTAACCGAAACAATACCGGACTTCAAGTTTGACTATCACGAACTTCTGCTGGAAGAGGAGTATGTGCTGCCACTACCATCGCGAGACAGGACTGAAGTTGCAGATGTCCCTGAACAAAGCACAACTGAAACCGCTTCTGCCGCAACAGCTGAGACCACAGAATCTGTGGCTGCGACCGAATCGACTTCTTCTCCTCAGCCGACCGCGGAACCTGCTGTAGAGCCAGGGACAGCATTTGTCATTCAGATTGGATCATACCGTAGTTTTGAAGATGCTGACCGAATCAAGGCAACTCTCGCATTAACTGGAAGTGAAACCTATATTCAAAAGGTGTCCATCGAAGATCGGGGTGATTTTTACCGAGTGCGTATGGGACCCTTTCGTGATTATGACGCGGTTGAGCGTGCCGTAGACACTGTAACCGACTTGAATATAAAACCGCTGGTTTTTCGCGTTAAGACGAGCGGTTAATGGAAAGTTTTCAACCAGATTGACGTTCGTTCAGCCAATCGGCTATTCTGACAGGGATATCTCCTCCAGCTTTACCGCTGACATAAATTCCGATGTGCCCGGTATCATAAATTTTCTCTGAATAGTCTCGGCTGCCTGTCAGGTACTTGAGAGCGACGGATGAGGAAGGCGGGACGAGGTGGTCTTCCGATGCCATGAGATTCAGAATGGGAGACTTGATTGATTTCAAGTCCACCGACCGCCCTGCTATGCTGAGCCCCCCAGCGACCATTCGGTTCTCGTGGAAAAACTCTTTCAGGAATGTACGGAACATTGCTCCAGCCTGATCCGGGCTGTCAAAAATCCATTTCTCCATACGCATGAAGTTTTCGACTTTGTCTTTCTGATCCACAATCTCGATAAAGTCGAGGTATTTTTCAACACCAAGCTTGAATGGTTTGAGCGATAGGAAAATACTATTCAGCATGACTCCTGGGACATTGCCCATGGTGTCGACCAACAGGTCGACGTCAATGTTCCTGAACCACTTGGCCAGAATGTTCTCTGGCGTGTGAAAGTCCACTGGCGTAACCATTGTGATCAGATTATCGACCTGGTCCGGATAGAGTGCGGCGTAGCAAAGACTCATGACACCACCCTGACAGATGCCTAGCAGGTTCAATTTTGAGGTGTTGGCGTGACGTAAAGTTTCAGCAACACATTGACCGATCTTGTCCTCTATATAGTGCGACAGATCCAGGTAGCGGTCGGCCGGGCCAGGGTAACCCCAATCAATGAGATAGACATTCTGACCCCTGTTCAAGAGTCCTTGTACCAGTGATCGTTTTTCATGCAGATCGACAATATAGGGACGGTTGACCAGCGCATAAACGATCAGGATGGGCGGTGAGTTTTGCTGCTGTTCAGTGAGCGGACGATAACGGTATAGCGCCATGCTACCAGATTCATAGATCACGTCTTTTGACGTAGTGCCGACTTTAATTTCGCCTAATCCTGACAATACTTTCATGCCTTCAGTCAGACGCGACTGGAATTCGACGGCATCGTTCAGAAATTTATCGCTAGCAGTCATTGGCTAGGATTTAGTTGTCAGTCTTCTTCGTTGTCCGCCGTTTGCGCGGTGCGCTTTTTGGCTTTGGTTTACTGCTTGATTCCAGTTGGCGGATTCGATCTTTGAGGGCGTCAATTTCAAGCTGCGATTCGAGATTTCTGCGATGCAGTTCGTCGAGTTCACCGCGGGTTGGTTGACCCTGAATTACAGCCATATTTTCCTGAATCCGGTTGCTCTGTTGAATCAATTTCAGATTTGCGTTGATTAAATTGCCAAGTCGAGTGGCAAACTCGGGTGTATTAGCGATAGTCTGGAATTCTTTTTCGCAGCAGTCAATCCACTTGCGAGACAACGTGCCAAAATCCTGCTCTCCATCGACAGTTGAAACCGAGGCAGTGAAGGCTTCGCTGGCACGACGAGAAAAGTCCTGAAACAGCTCTAAAAATTCTCGAAGTGCAGATTCGTATTCCCTTTGCAGTTCACTTAACTTAGTCCAGTCTTCCTGGTATTCTCGAGTGATGCCTAAAGCGGGGGTTTGTGGAAATTGGGCATTCCAGGTGGGCAATGTCCCAGTTTGGCCGAACAGGTTCATCCAGGGGTTCTGTTGCGATATGGCTGGGTTCGGCATACCAGTCATAAATGGAGTTGCGGAAAACGTGCGAATCAGATCTTCCATTTGCCGAGCCGTACCTAAGTCTGGAACCTGACCCTGTGCGACCTTCTGCATTGATTGCATCAGGCTGCCAAAATCAAATAGTTGAGCAAAGACTGGTGGGACGAAGGGCGACTGGGTGGCAGGCGCCGGCCCAAAAAATGGAAATGGCTGATTCGGCTGAAAGTTCGTCCAGGGATTAAACATGTTAAGATACAGTTGAATCTGTCATTCGGCTAGCTGGTACTCCAATAATACGGCATTTCCAGTTATGTCGACAATCCGAATGGTTCGCTCCTGACCCAATGCATCCATCACGTGCATTGTCTCTCCAATGTCAAAATCAACCGGTTGCTGCTCGCCATCATTAATTGCGACATTTTCAGCATAAAGATAAGTGCGATTTTGATTGTCAAGTAAGGGATTTAGCGTTCCAGATATACCTTGAATCTCTCCTGTTCCATTTTGAAAGATTACCGAACCCCCGTCAGTGAGCGGAAGTAATTCGATGTGCAATTTTCGCCCTTGAGGAACCCAATCCATTTCTAGATGTGAAGCAAACCCTGTTGACGCTGCATAAATCTTCATCGGTTTTAGAACAGAATACAGTTCAAGTCGCGCCACACCATATTTGTCTGTTAAAGCACCTACCCAAGTCTTATTCGGAAAAAGCGCCAAAATTTCAACTCCTGACAAGGGTTGCGATTCAGCGGACACTGAAATTGTCGCTGTGTCACTGTCTGTTTCGTCTGAACTTTGAGCTTGCCACAATGCATTCAATTGTTGCCAGGGAATCAAAGTACCGTCTTGATGCTGCTGAATTCTGTCTCCGCCGTAGGCAACAAAAGCACTAATTGGTTGCGGTAAGTGCCGCAGATGCTTTTTCACGCGTCTGGTACTGCGTAGCAACGAAGTTGAAGGAGTCGAACTGGATTTGGCTTCAACAAGCAGAATTCTCTCCACTTCAGGAATTACGAGATCAACTTCGATGCCATTGTGATCTCGATAGAAGTAAAGGCCATCGTGCATACCTCGATTGAATCGAGTTTTCATGATTTCCGCGACTACCCAAGTCTCAAAGATCTGTCCACGTAGGGGATGGGACAAGATGTGTTCAGGTTTACGAATACCAAGCAGATAGCACATTAGCCCCGTGTCAAGAAAGTAGAGTTTCGGCATTTTTGTAATTCGTTTGCGCGGGTTGCCGCGAAATGAATATATACAAACCGTAATGTAGCTAGCCTCCAACACGCTAATCCAGCGTTTAGCGGTGGATTGAGAAATTCCACAATCCGTCGCTAACGTTGAATAGTTGAGCAGAGTGCCACTTCGCCCCGCGCAAAGTTGAACAAATCGATGAAAGGTCGCAAGATTCCCTATGTTGCTTAAAGAGTGTACGTCTCGTTCGAGATAAGTATCAACATAATCTCCGAGCCATCTGGTCGGATTGCGTCCCTCGTCAAAAATTCTCGGATAGCCACCAGAGTACAGCGTTTGCTCTAAGTCTTTGGGATAACGAGTAAAACGTTTGATCTCATCCCAACACAATGGCAGCAATTGGTGCAATGAAGTTCTCCCGGCTAAGGACTGACTGACCTGTTCCAATAGAGCGAAGTTCTGTGAACCTGTCAGAACCCAGCGACCGCGTACGGGATTTTTATCGACTATCGTTTGGATGTACGACAGCAATTCGGGAACATACTGGACTTCATCAATGATGACCCCATCCCGAAACTGTTTCAGAAATCCACGTGGATTCTCCCTCGCAAATGCTCGGCTATCATGTGATTCCAAATTAACATAAGTGTGATTTGGAAAAACTGCTTTTACCAGCGTGGTTTTTCCACTCTGTCGAGGTCCAGTTATTGTCAGAACAGGTGATTGCCCTGCGGCTTGCCTCAGATTTGGTTCCAGATTTCGTTTGATAATCATACATAGATATTGATAAATCAGTATATTTGATTATATAAAAACTATTTATACTGAAAATCCGATTTAATAGGAGAGATGAATTACTTGTTCATGCCAATGGAATGATTAACCGTGTCGACATTAGCTTAGAAAGTCCGGTGATGGCAGACCACTTCAAATAGGAAAACACCAGGCAAATCGTATCGTAATGATATTGCCCTAATCAAGCTTATAAAGATGTTCGAAGATGAGGTTTCTGCGCGCAAATGATTTGAGTCGAGACGGGGTCGTGGTATGCCACCGCTGTAACGGAACTGACACTTAGGAAGTCCCAAGCGGTAAGCCATTGCCACGGGCAAATTTCGTTCCACCACAGTACGCTGCTTTAGGATTCTCACATTCGGCCTGGCAGATGAGCGATAGCGATTTAACTGGTCGCCACCAGTCTTAAAGGCGTATCGCCGATAAAACCCCATGGGTGGTGCTTGTCACAAGATCAGTGGCAGGTACTCTGGTTGGTTTGTGGGTGAGTTTGCAGAGCGTCGATATATCTGCGCGAGCTTGATACGACTGATCAGCTAGCGGCTATTGTGTAAAGGTATTGGTGGAAATTAATACTCAGATTCAATCCGGAGAAGTAGTCGAATATTGGTGTAAAGAAAAAGCCGCCTGAATGAGGCGGCTTTTCCAATCAAGTATCAATCAGATGCTTAGGGTTTGATGTAGGAGTAACCCATGGCTTGCAGTTTCGCTACTTCTGCCACTCCGCTTGGCACGATATCACCATCATCCACATCGTAAAGGTCCGTCTGATAGTCAACCTTGCGACCTCTGACAGTATTTGCGCAGACATTGAAACCAACGCCTTGATCTTTGAGAGAAGCAATTCTAGCTGTCATTTCTTCGCTCGCATTCGCGTGCTTGAATTTACTAACTTTGTCCAGCGATGTTGGTTCAAGCAGTAAAGCCAAACCATTGCCGTGTAGCACAACTTTCAAATCCAGATTTTCTGCGCCGACGGCATTAATGTGGTTTTGAATATTTACAAGTGCACCTTTTTGGGCTTTTGGGTTGTCGTAATTGATGTGGTAGACAACTTTCTGTTTGGCATAGCCGGTCTGATCAGCTACTGCTGCCGTTCCACCAAGTAGTGTTGCCATTATTCCAATCAATGTGATCTTAAGTAAGTTCTTCATTAGTCTCATCTCATTAATCTAGTCAATAAAAAAGGGTGTGTAGTTGAATTAGTTAACTCTATCTTAAAAATAGAACAATATTTCAAAAGATGCGTATATTAGACGGTAATATGAAATTAAAGTTCTATATTTATTGATTAATTAGTATGATTATTTTAAGTCAAGTAATCTAACGTCCTTTTGGACGTACGGCAATTATAGTCATCGAATGTGTCTGATTGAAGTCTCTTTGACAGAGGGTGAAGTTTTTGGAAATCCAGTTAAAGGGGCAACAATTGAACGATTCCATTTTGGTGGGCGAAAACACGCTAGCGGAAAGACAATGAGCGCGTGTAAAATGATTCAATTCACTTCACTCTTTTCAGGGAGAATCAACTTATGAAAAGCCACGTCGCAGTTGTTACCGGCGGAACACGCGGAATTGGAGAAGCGATTTCCATCGCTTTGAAAAATGCCGGTCACAAAGTCGCGGCGACTTACGCCGGCAATCATGAACGCGCTAAGGAGTTCAGTGAAAGAACAGGAATTCCAATTTATGCGTTTGATGTAAGCGATTTCGCTCAATGTGAGGCGGGTATCAATCAAATCACTGCAGATTTAGGTACTGTCGATATTCTTGTCAACAATGCTGGAATTACGCGCGACCGAACCATGCACTCAATGGATTTTGAGAGTTGGAACGCAGTATTGCAGACTAATCTATCCTCGTGTTTTAACATGTGCCGTTGTGTAATTGAAGGCATGCGAGAGCGGGGCTTTGGTCGAATCGTCAATATTGGTTCTGTTAACGGACAGGCTGGTCAGTATGGTCAAGTGAACTACTCTGCTGCAAAATCAGGTATCCACGGATTTACTAAAGCACTGGCCAAAGAAGGTGCTCGCAAAGGTATTACGGTTAATGCAATTGCACCGGGTTATGTGGACACTGACATGGTACGCGCAGTACCGGAGAGAGTGCTCGAAAAAATTATCGGCACCATCCCTGTTGGCAGACTCGGAAAGGCTGAGGATATTGCACGTGGGGTATTGTTTCTTGTCGATGAACAGGCTTCATTTATCACTGGCTCCACCATTGACATCAATGGCGGCCAGCACATGTACTAATCTCGATGAGCCAAGTACGTACCATCAAGAAATACTCCAATCGGCGTCTCTATGACACCGAGGAGAGCAGTTATGTAACGCTGGCGGAAGTACGTCAGCTGATTATCGACGGAACGGAAATTCATGTGGTGGACGTTGTAAGCGGTGAAGACATTACCCGGCAGATCCTGATACAGATTATTTCGGAGCAGGAAACAGGCGGCCAACCAATGTTCACAGAGGAACTGCTGACGAAGATGATCCGATTTTATGGTGGTGCGTTTCAGAGTGTATTCACCGATTACCTGGGCAAGACTGTTGAGATGCTCAATAATCAGCAACAGGCCTATCACCAGCAATGGCGCGATATGCTAAACGCCGACTCAATGGCTTCGGTAAGCGAAATGACTCAGCAGAACATTGAGCGTTGGAATGAAATGCAGCGCGAACTGTTACAAATGTACGGCCTGCCACAACGGAACGATAAGGACTAAGTCCAAAAACGCCAAATTCTCCAGCCTGTTTTCACAGGAAAGATTTTTATGGATTACAAAGCCTACATGTGCGTTGTTTGTGGCTTTATTTACGAAGAGGAGTTCGGTCTGCCTGAAGAAGGGATTCCTGCTGGAACCCGTTGGGAAGATGTTCCCGAAACCTGGATGTGTCCGGACTGTTGGGCGCTGAAAGAAGACTTCGATATGATCGCGATCTAACTGCTTGTTGACTTTTTATCCCGTTCAATTATTGGAACTTATAGCGCTGTAGCTCCTCCTTGCTCAGAAGTACGACAACTGACTCTTCACTTCGACTGGTTAGCCACAGAAAAGGAAAGTCAGGATAGGCGCTTTCAAGCGCATCAGCGTTATTCCCTAGTTCTATCAGTAAATGTCCCTTGTCTGAAAGGTAGTCAGCAGCCTGGATTAGAATCTGCCGGACAAACTTCAGACCATCTTCGCCTCCTGCAAAAGCCAGGTTCGGTTCATGCAGGTACTCCTCTGGCAACTCGTCAAGTTCTTCGCTCGGAATGTAAGGTGGATTCGAGGCAATCAGATCGTACTTACGGACTGGCACGTTCTGAAATAGATCACTTTGCATAACTTGTACTTGGTCTTCAACCTGGAAGCGGTCAATATTGATTTTCGCAACTTCGAGGGCGCTTGCGTCCAAATCTGATGCATCGACAATCAGTTTGGGATACGTTAAAGCTAGTGCGACAGCAATACAGCCACTGCCGCAGCACAGATCAAGTGCACGTTGCAGTGAAGATAAATCAGTCCACGGTTCAAGGCCATCTTGAATAAAGTCACCCAAATGTGATCTTGGCACAATGGCTCGCTCGTCAATATAGAATTTATACCCAGCAAACCACGCTTCGCGAATGAGGTATGCGAGTGGCTGTTGGGTTCGAATACGCGTTTCGATCAGATCGCGAACAGTGGAGTAGTCTTGCTCTGAAATTGGAGTTGAAGCAATTTCAGGGTACTCTTGGTCCATCAGGTCGGTTACATGTAGCGTTGCCCAAATTGCTTCGTCTCGAGCATTGTTGCAGCCGTGACCCCAAAAAACATCTGCCTGATCAAGCCGCGCAGCAGCCCAACTTACGCAGTCGTCAATGGTACTCAACTGACCTGATGAATGTGTTTTGTCCAGACTTGGATAATCGTGTGGAGAAGTGGCCGACACCCAACACTAAGCAGGAGCCGCCGCTTTAATGCCTGGACTTTATAGTCCGTATTTTTGCTTAAACCTTCCGACGCGTCCAGCTGTATCGACAATCTTCTGCTTGCCTGTGTAAAAAGGGTGGCAGACTGAGCAAATTTCAATACTGAGATCGTCTTTCAATGTGGAGCGAGTCTCAAAACTGTTTCCGCAAACACAAGTGACTTTAATCGTAGAGTAGCGTGGATGAATATCTTTTTTCATGATTAAATGAATTTTGTTGCTCAGTTAATGGGTTTGATTGATCAATTGAAGCGCGCAAATGATACGTCAATGCTTGCTTAAATATCAACTTCGGATTAGTATTTTTCAGAGTTAAATTCGTCAATTTGTCGAAATCAGGAGATTCTTCTCATTGATTCGAAGAATTCGGCATTGGTTTTAGTTTCCCTAAGTCTTTCACTCAATAGTTCAATTGCTTCCAGGTCATCTGAAGAGTGCAGCAGTTTACGCAATGCCCAGATCATTTTGAGTTCGGTTGGTTCGGTTAGAAGGTCTTCACGGCGGGTGCCAGAGCGGGAGATGATGATGGAGGGGTAAACACGCTTTTCAGCAATTCTACGGTCAAGATGAATTTCCATATTGCCTGTCCCCTTGAACTCCTCGTAGATCACTTCGTCCATTTTTGATCCGGTTTCTATCAGAGCTGTAGCCAAAATCGTAATACTGCCACCTTCTTCAATGTTTCTGGCTGCTCCAAAAAAGCGTTTTGGTCGCTGCAGTGCATTGGAATCGACACCACCCGTGAGCACCTTGCCTGAAGCCGGAGATACGGTATTGTAGGCACGTGCAAGTCGTGTGATGGAATCAAGCAGGATTACCACGTCCTTTTTGTGTTCAACCAGTCGCTTGGCTTTTTCGATTACCATTTCAGCGACCTGAATGTGACGCGAAGCAGGTTCATCAAAAGTTGAAGAGACAACTTCGCCACGCACTGAGCGCTGCATTTCAGTAACCTCCTCGGGTCTTTCGTCGATTAGCAGCACAATCAGTTCGCATTCCGGGTTGTTAGCAGCAATCGAATGTGCAATTTGCTGCAGCATTACAGTTTTACCGGTTTTTGGCGATGACACGATTAGGCCGCGCTGTCCCTTACCTATGGGTGCGACAAGATCAATGATTCGTGCTGTCAGGTCCTCAGAGCTGCCGTTGCCTCGTTCGAGCCGAATTCGCTGATCTGGATGAAGAGGTGTGAGATTCTCAAACAGCACCTTGTCCTTGAGTTTGTCAAGCGACTCGTTGTTGATTTGTTCGACTTTAAGCAGTGCGAAATAGCGCTCAGAATCTTTAGGCGGGCGTACCAAGCCGGATACAGTATCACCGGTTCGAAGATTGAAACGGCGGATTTGGCTGGGGGAGACATAGATATCATCAGGTCCGGCGAGGTAAGAACTCATTGGAGAACGTAAAAAACCAAAGCCATCGTGCAGCGCCTCCATGACCCCTTCACCAGTGATGTTGCCACCATTGCGTGTCTCGGCTTTTAGAATCGCGAAAATCTGGTCCTGTTTTCGCATTCTCGCGGCGCCATTTATATTGGCCCTACGGGCTATTTCGATTAACTCAGTCGGTGATTTAGTTTTCAGTTCAGTTAGGCTGATTCCCATAAATTGTGCCTCTGTTCAGGCTGTGATTGAAGCGTAGCCTTACAGCTCCGCTGAAGAAAAGAAAGATTGATTGAATTTGGCAGGAAATGTTACACACACCTAGCTAGTGTGCAGAATGAATTTTATACTCTCCAGAGCAATAGACTAACAGTGTTCGTCAATGAAAGCAGTCAGTTGAGATTTTGAAACTGCGCCAACTTTGGTTGCTTCGACTACTCCACCCTTAAACAGCATCAACGTTGGAATTCCGCGTATGCCGTAATTGGTCGGTGTCTTCGGGTTTTCATCAATATTTAGTTTGGCAACGATCAGTTTGTCTTGATATTCGTCGGACACCTCTTCCAGGATTGGCGCAATCATTTTACACGGTCCGCACCATTCTGCCCAATAATCGACAATGACTGGAACAGCTGAATTCAGAACCTGATCCTCAAAGGAATCGTCAGTGACATTAACAATCAATTCAGACATATTTTCTCTTTTTGTTGACCGGTGAAACTCAGTACCGTTACAAATACCAAATAAAGTTGTTGTAATGGGTCGTTAATTTTATTGGGAAATTAATCCAAAATGAGTGAATTGCAGAGATGCCACTATCGTGACGGTACAGGGTAATTCCCCCATCCTGTTTCGAAGTGATTCATCAAATCTGTCGGTGCCGCCTTCAAAGTCCCTTGAATGCGAAGCAATTGCAGGGTTGAATATTTTAATTAATCTGGCAGTTTTGGTGCCGATAGTTTTATTTTGTTTTTATCGAAAATTCTCCTGCAGTCAAAACTTCCAATATCGATGCAGGCCGTTTCTGTCACTATACACTCAGAAAAAATATTACGCAATAGAATTTTTTTCAATGACAAATGAGAAAAGAGAATTGTTCAAAATCGAAATTCAAGAACAAATTTTTTGCAAATCACGCTGTTTGATGTTGCAATGATTGCAAGAAAACATTGTTTTTGGCACTCTCTTTTGGCTTAGACAACAGTGTTAAATTTTATTTCTGCTCACTGCTGTCCCGTTGTTCAGAGAAGAATGTCTTGTATCTAATTGATAGTATTAAAATAAAACCCTGTTGGAGGGTGTCCGAGACTTCAGCGGATGCTGACACATTCCGCCGCCCTCCAAACAGAGCAGCCATCAATCAG
>JAJEHQ010000034.1 GCA_022823625.1 Gammaproteobacteria bacterium | reverse complement strand
GTCTTCCAGAGTCCTGATTTCTTCCAGTTTCATGATCGTCTTCATCCGCCTATGATGAACCCGATCACCTCGGTTTTTCAGACTCATTTCTCGTTGGAAACGGAATCCTGCTTCAGACTCATTTCTCGTTGGACAACACTGTGGATTGCAGTCTGAATGATTTTGCGATACACTTAACAAAACCATGTTCGAGAATTTTTTCAGAGCGATGGTATTTACTCGAAACGAGCAGGACGATGAAAATTTGTCGATTTAATCAAAACCGCCTGGGGGTCGTCGAAGGACGCAATGTTCAGGATGTCACCGATGCTGTTGCAAGCGTCCCCGTTCCCGCGTGGCCACAACCACCAGGCGACCTGATGATTGGCAACCTGGAAACCCTGCTACCTGCCATTCATCGAGTGAGAAGGCAATCGGCTACGCACTCTCTACGAGACTTGCATCTGAATAGCCCGATAGCACGGCCTTCGAAAATAATTGGCGCGCCATTGAATTACCAAGCGCATCAGGACGAAGTCAACAGCGATCCGTATCTGAGTGAGGCTGGTCAAGTGGCAAGCGTTGAAACTTACGGTCTGTTTCTCAAAGCTCCGATTCCGGTCGGCCCGGATGATGGAGTGAAGCTGAAGTTTCAGAATCGCCGAACTGACCACGAGGTTGAACTTGCCATCGTCATTGGACGAAATTGCCGAAACGTCGACGAGTCAGAAGCAATGGACTATGTCGCCGGATATACCATTGGCCTCGACATGACCATTCGCGGCAAAGAAGACCGTAGCTTGAGAAAGGCTCTCGATAGCCATTCAGTTCTGGGACCGTGGCTGGTTACCAAGAACGAAATCGAAGATCCAGATCACCTTGATATCTCCCTGGCGGTGAATGGGAGTACCAAGCAACATGCTAATACCAACCAAATGATCTTCTCAACAAGCAAACTCATTTCTTACGCGTCGAACTATTACACACTCTACCCGGGCGACGTCATCATGTGTGGCACACCAGCTGGCGTTGGTCCCGTCAGTGTTGGCGACATGCTGGAATGTAGTATTGAAAGAATCGGCAGCATGCAGGTGGCGATCAAAACTGCATAAACACTACCGCTGTGCTGGCAGCGCTGTTCGCTGCCAGTCAGCACTCAACCGCTAGAGCGGTTCAGCGATTTTTCCAGTTTGCCTTTCGTTTTTCCACAAACGCAGCCATACCCTCCTTTTGATCTTCTGTCGCAAATAGAGCATGAAAGGCCCGACGTTCGAACAATACGCCTTCCGTCAGAGTTGATTCATACGCTCGATCAACAACTTCGGTAACCATGGACGCGGCGATCTGCGACTTCTCGGCGATTTCCTGAGCGATCTCGACTACTTTGTCAACCAGTTCAGCTGCAGGGTAAATTCGACTGACGAGACCGGAGCGTTCCGCTTCCTCAGCGTCCATCATGCGTCCGGTCAAGCACATATCCATTGATTTGGACTTACCAACTGCCCGCGTCAGTCGCTGAGAGCCACCAGCACCTGGTATGATTCCGAGATTGATTTCAGGCTGACCAAATTTTGCATTGTCACCGGCAACAATAAAATCGCACATCATTGCGAGTTCACAGCCTCCACCAAGCGCAAATCCCGCAACTGCTGCAATGACAGGTTTACGACAAACAGTTACCCGTTCCCAGTTGCTGGTGATGAAGTTGCCCATAAATGCCTCGGCAAACGTGTTGTCCTTCATCTGACTTATGTCGGCGCCAGCTGCGAAAGACTTCTCGTTTCCAGTGATAACGATGGCTCCGATGGAACTTTCAGACTCAAATGAATCAATTGCCACACCGAGTTCATCCATCACACCAGAAGACAATGCATTCAACACCTTTGGGCGATTTATCTGAATTAATCCAACATTCTGTCTAGTTTCCGCAATAATGTATTCGTAAGTCATACAAGTTACTCCTAAAGTCGTGAGGTTTCGAGAAACAAGGCGACCTGCACCTGTGGTAAATTCCACAACAGGCTGTTCAGTTTGAAGGTAAGTACTGAAGTAGTATTTTATTGAAAACGAACTTGACGAACGACTGCTAACTCAATGCTAGTATCTGTGTGTTTTAATTAACTGTAATCAATATTCCTGTCAATCCACTGACACTGAATTAAAAAATGAGTAAATATCAAGCAGAATTTAACCGATCCATAAAGGAGCGAGAATCCTATTGGGGTGAAATTGCAAAGTTGGTTCACTGGGATAAACCCTGGGACAAAGTACTGGATGACTCCAATAAACCTCACTATCGTTGGTTTCCGGGTGCGGAGGTCAACACCTGCTATAACGCCTTGGATCTGCATGTGGCGCAAGGCCGAGGTGATCAGAATGCATTGATCTACGATTCTGCCATGACCGGTGAAATTCGCCACTACACGTACCGGCAACTGACTGAAGAAACCGCTCGATTCGCTGGCGCTCTCTCTGAAGTTGGCGTCTTAAAAGGTTCACGCGTTATCATCTACATGCCGATGATTCCCGAAGCAGTCATTGCCATACTGGCCTGCGCTCGCCTAGGGGCTATCCATTCAGTCGTGTTTGGTGGCTTCGCATCAAATGAACTGGCAGTTCGAATTGATGACGCAAAACCGGTTGCCATAATCAGCGCCTCATGTGGATTGGAACCTGGCCGTACGGTCGCCTATAAACCACTGCTGGACCAAGCGATCGATCTTGCCGAACACACACCTCAAGCCTGTGTGATTTATCAGCGCCCGCAGCTTGAAGCAGAGATGCTAACCGAACGCGATCACGACTGGCATGAGCTTATCAGCCGCGCATCACCAGCTCCCTGTGTTTCAGTCAAGGCAACTGACCCGCTCTATATTCTTTATACATCTGGAACAACAGGCCAACCCAAAGGTGTTGTTCGAGACAATGGTGGGCACATTGTGGCTCTGAAGTGGAGCATGAAGAACATCTACGGCGTTGAGCCTGGCGAAGTGTTTTGGGCGGCCTCCGATGTTGGCTGGGTTGTGGGTCATTCCTATATTGTCTACGCACCGCTGTTTTCAGGTAACACAACCATCCTGTATGAAGGAAAGCCAGTCGGGACACCAGACCCTGGCGCCTTTTGGCGCGTCATTTCACAACACAAGGTGTCGGCGCTTTTTACGGCTCCGACTGCGTTTCGGGCCATTAAGAAAGAGGACCCGGAAGGTGAGTACCTGCAAAGGTACGATGTTTCAACATTACATACCCTGTTTCTGGCCGGGGAGCGTACAGATCCGGATACTTTGCATTGGGCTGAAGAAAAGCTTGAAGTACCCGTCATTGATCACTGGTGGCAGACTGAAACTGGTTGGGCGATTTGTTCTAACCTGATGGGAATTGAGCAGCTGCCGATTAAGGAAGGTTCTCCCTCTAAACCGGTGCCAGGCTGGAATCTGAAAGTTCTGGATGATGCAGCGAATGAAGTCGCTCCGGGTGAAATCGGTTCGCTTGTGGTTGAATTGCCACTGCCTCCAGGCGCTTTTCCAACGCTGTGGAATGCCAAGGAGCGGTATGTTGAAGCGTATCTCGCTGAATTTCCCGGTTACTATAAAACTGCAGATGCCGGCTTCATCGACGAAGATGGTTATGTCTATGTCATGTCTAGAACTGACGACATCATCAATGTCGCCGGACATCGGTTATCAACCGGCGCAATGGAAGAAGTCCTGACCTCACACCCCGATGTTGCCGAATGTGCAGTAACCGGCGTAAACGACTCGCTGAAGGGCCAGTTGCCACTAGGACTTCTGGTACTCAACTCTGGCTGCAAAACACCTCACGAACAGATTGTGAATGAGTGTGTCGGTTTGATGCGGGAGAAAATTGGTCCGGTTGCAGCGTTCAAGCAGGCAGTTGTCGTCAAGCGTCTACCAAAAACACGCTCAGGTAAAATTTTACGTGGCACTGTCAGCAAGATTGCTGATGCAGAACCTTGGAAGATGCCAGCAACAATCGATGACCCCGAGATTCTGAATGAGATCACCGAATCACTCAATTCTATCGGCTATCCAAAATCCTGAGTTTCCACGAAGCATTTGAAAGAGCTTCTGTCTATGGCATTTGAAGATCCTTCTTTAAAAGAGTGGCGGCAGCAGGCTGTCAAGGAACTCAGGGGGCGCTCGCTCGACGAAATCACTTGGCAAACACCAGAAGGCATTGACATCAAACCGGTCTATAGCGCGGATGATCTCGCCGAGCTTGAGCATCTGAACACATTGCCAGGGTTTCCGCCCTATCTGCGTGGACCACGGGCAACGATGTACGCCGGGCGGCCCTGGACTCTCAGACAATATGCAGGGTTTTCAACCGCTGAGGAATCCAATCGGTTTTACCGCGACAATCTGAAATCCGGGCAGACGGGTCTTTCGGTAGCGTTCGACCTTCCCACTCACCGTGGCTATGATTCTGATCATCCCCGCGTCATCGGCGATGTGGGTAAAGCGGGGGTGGCAATCGACAGTGTCGAGGACGTGAAGATTCTGTTCGATAGCATTCCTCTGGACAAGATTTCCGTATCAATGACCATGAATGGCGCAGTACTGCCAGTGCTCGCCATGTTCATTGTTGCCGGTGAAGAACAGGGTGTATCGCAGGAGGCATTGTCCGGCACACTGCAAAATGACATTCTCAAAGAGTTCATGGTACGGAATACTTATATCTACCCGCCGGAACCATCCATGCGCATCGTGGCGGATATCATTCAACACACATCCAATCATATGCCCCGGTTCAACCCGATCTCCATATCGGGCTATCACATGCAGGAAGCGGGGGCAACTTGTGTGCAGGAACTTGCTTACACGATTGCGGACGGAATTGAGTACGTTCGTGCGGCACTGTCGACAGGGATGGATGTTGATCAGTTTGCCCCACGCCTATCCTTCTTTTTCTGTATTGGCATGAACCTGTTCATGGAAATTGCAAAACTGCGCGCTGCGAGATTTCTGTGGGCAGACCTGATGAAGACGCACTTCAGTCCTAAAAAACCAACTTCACTGATGCTGCGTACACACTGCCAAACCTCTGGAGTGAGTCTCACCAGCCAGTCGCCCTACAATAACATCATTCGCACGACCATTGAAGCGCTGGCAGCGGTGCTAGGTGGCACCCAATCTCTGCATACGAACTCGTTTGATGAAGCGCTTGCACTACCGAGTGAATTTTCCGCACAAATCGCTAGAAATACGCAGCTCATTCTGAGAGAAGAATCTGGCCTGTCCAAAGTCGTCGATCCTCTGGCCGGTAGTTACTATATTGAGAGTCTGACCGGTTCAATGATCCGCGAAGCGAAAAATCTGATTGATGAAGTTGAAGCAATGGGTGGGATGACCCGAGCTGTCGAAGCAGGCATACCAAAGCAGCGAATCGAAGCCTCAGCAGCAAAACGCCAAGCCCGATTCGACAGCGGTGAAGATGTCATCATTGGCGTCAATCAGTTCATCAGCGATTCAGATGATGATGTCGAACTGCTCGAAGTTGATAATCAGGCAGTTCGTGAAAGCCAGATTTCAAGACTCACCAATGTGCGGGAATCTCGAAATGAAAAAGCTTGTCAGAGTGCCCTTAGTCAGCTCAAACGCTGCGCTGAATCGGGCGAGTGGGGACTGTTGCAGCAATCGATATTGGCAGCCCGGGCACGTGCAACGGTGGGTGAAATTACCGATGCTGTGCGATCGGTCTTTGGCCAGCACCGCGCAGTTCCACAGACCATCAGCGGGGTCTACAGCAATGCCATTTCTAGTGATGAGGATGTTTCAGCAATACGTCAGCGGGTTGAGAGGTTTATCGAGTCCCATCACCGACGTCCACGCGCACTGATCGCAAAAGTTGGACAGGATGGACACGATCGCGGAGCCAAGGTGATCGCAACAGCTTATGCCGATTTTGGCTTTGAAGTGGATATCGGTGCCCTGTTTCAGACACCTGCAGAAGTTGTCCGCCAGGCCGTTGACAACGATGTGCATCTAGTGGGAATCTCAACACAGGCCGGAGGGCATAAGACTTTGGTGCCACAAATTGTTGACGGTCTTAAGAGTGAAGGTGCTGAAAATGTGGTGGTAATCTGTGGCGGCGTTGTACCACCTGACGATGTCAGGACTCTTGAGTCAAAAGGCGTATCCGCTGTCTACGGTCCTGGCACTCGAATTCTGGATACAATTCCTCAAGTATTGGAATTCATTGAAACCAAAATGGCTTCCGCATAGACGTTACCATTCAGGAACTTTGGATCAGTATTTTGCAGGACATCATTGATCAACTGAATACGAAGCGCGAAGCCGCACGGCTAGGCGGCGGCCAGAAACGCATTGACGCGCAACATGCCAAAGGTAAATTGACTGCGCGTGAGCGAATTGAATTACTGCTTGACAAAGACAGTTTCCAGGAATGGGATATGTTTGTCGAGCATCGCAGCACTGACTTTGGCATGGCTGACAACAAGATTCCCGGTGATGGTGTTGTCACCGGTTATGGCACCATTCACGGTCGTCTGGTTTTTGTTTTCAGTCAGGACTTTACAGTCTATGGCGGTTCACTGTCTGAAGCCCATGCCGAAAAGATCGGCAAAATCATGGATCAGGCCATGAAAGTCCGTGCACCCGTCATCGGCATTAACGACTCCGGCGGCGCTCGCATTCAGGAAGGGGTTGCGTCGTTGGCCGGCTATGCTGATATCTTTCAACGCAACGTCATGGCATCTGGTGTGATTCCGCAAATTTCTCTCATCATGGGACCGTGCGCTGGTGGTGCAGTCTATTCCCCAGCTATTACCGACTTCATTTTCATGGTACGCGACAGTTCCTATATGTTTGTAACCGGCCCTGATGTTGCAAGAACGGTAACCCACGAAGAGGTTTCCGCCGAACAGTTGGGTGGCGCGTCTGCACACACAGAAACTTCCGGTGTCGCTGACGGCGCATTCGAAAATGACATCGAAGGATGTCTAATGCTGAGAGCATTTTTTGACTTTCTGCCCGCCAACAACCAAAGCCCCCTACCTGTGCGTCCAACCGATGATCCTCGCGATCGAATTGAAGTGTCCCTAGACACCCTGGTTCCCGAAGACCCCAATCAACCTTATGACATCAAAGAACTGATCCTGAAAGTCATCGATGAGACACACTTTTTTGAACTCAAGCCAGACCACGCCAAAAACATCGTGATTGGATTCGCACGGATGGAAGGCCGAACTGTCGGAATTGTCGCAAATCAGCCCATGGTGTTGGCCGGCTGTCTTGACATTCACTCATCAATTAAGGCGGCACGGTTCGTCCGATTTTGCGATGCTTTTGGGATTCCGATCATCACATTTGTTGATGTGCCTGGCTTTATGCCGGGTACTGCACAGGAACATGGCGGCATCATCAAACATGGCGCCAAATTGTTATATGCCTATGCTGAAGCGACTATTCCCAAAGTAACAGTGATCACGCGCAAAGCGTATGGCGGTGCCTACGACGTCATGAGTTCCAAACATTTGAGAGGTGATGTCAATCTCGCGTGGCCAAGCGCCGAAATCGCTGTTATGGGTGCCAAAGGCGCAGTTGAGATCATCTTCCGCGCACAGATGAGCGATGCCGAAAAAATTGCGCAGCGAACAGAGGAATACAGTGATAAGTTCGCAAATCCCTTCATTGCTGCCAGCCGCGGATTTATTGATGATGTCATCATGCCGCACAACACTCGTCTTAGCATCTGCCACTCTCTGGAGATGCTGTCCAACAAAAAGCTGGAAAATCCCTGGCGTAAGCACGGCAACATACCACTTTAGTTCCTGCCACCCATGTTTAGCAAAATACTGATTGCAAATCGGGGCGAAATTGCATGTCGAATCATGCGCACCGCAAAACAGATGGGAATCAAGACCGTCGCCGTGTATTCGGATGCGGACCGAAACGCGTTACATGTCCGAACTGCAGATGAAGCTGTTAATATCGGACCTGCTGCTGCTGCACAAAGCTATTTACAAACTCAGAATATTTTGGAGGCTTGTCATTCGACAGGCGCTGAGGCCGTTCACCCCGGATACGGATTCTTGTCGGAAGATGCACAGTTTGGTGAGCGGTTGACTGAATCCGGCGTTCAGTTTATCGGCCCCGGAGCAGAAGCGATTCGTTTAATGGGTGACAAGATCACCTCAAAAAAAATTGCACGCGACGCTGATGTCAATGTCATTCCTGGATTTGATGATGTGATCGAAAACCCGGATCACGCAGTTGAACTGGCTCAGCAGATTGGCTACCCAGTGATGCTTAAACCCACATCAGCCGGTGGTGGCAAAGGCATGCGCTTGGCGTACAGTGATGAAGAGTGCCGGGATGGGTTTTTACGATCAGCAAGCGAAGCAAAGACCCATTTTGGAGATGACCGGGTATTTGTCGAAAGGTACATCGAGAATCCGCGGCATATCGAAGTACAGGTGTTAGCCGATAAATTTGGTAACGTCATCCATCTTGGAGAGAGGGAGTGTTCACTTCAACGTCGTCATCAGAAGGTTATTGAAGAAGCCCCATCCCCTTTCCTGAATGAGGCAACCAGAAGTGATATCACTGAGCAAGCGGTAGCACTGGCACGCGCGGTAAATTATGTTTCAGCAGGAACAGTGGAGTTTGTCGTTGATGCCGACCAAAATTTTTACTTTCTGGAAATGAATACTCGTTTGCAGGTCGAGCATCCAGTAACAGAATATGTATCTGGTGTGAATCTTGTGGAGTGCATGATCCGTATCGCTGCAGGTGAACCGCTTGACCTCAATCAGTCAGACATCACAGCCTCAGGATGGGCAGTGGAAGCGAGAATCTACGCTGAAGACCCGGCACGAAACTTTTTGCCATCAATCGGTCGGCTGATTAGATACCGTCAACCAACGCACTCAGAGAAAGTGCGTGTCGACTCCGGTGTCTATGAAGGTGGTGAAATTTCAATGCATTATGATCCCATGATCGCCAAATTGGTTGTGCACCACGACACTAGGGAGAAGGCGCTTGATTTGCTGGCAAAATCCCTGGACGAATATCAGATCTTGGGGGTTGCAACCAACATTCCATTTTTGCAAGCCTTGGTTCGAGATCCTTTGGTCTGTGCTGGCGACATGCACACCCGCTACATTGAAGAACGTTTTCCCGATGGTTATGACTGCAATAGTGAGACCGACAGTGAAGTAGTCACGGCAGCCATGATCGCAACAATAGCCCACTATGTCAACGAAGAACGATCCGCCAAATCAGGTCATGATCAGTCGAATTGTCAGAGGACTGCGTGTAACACATGGGTTGCGATCAGCGATCAAGAACAGTATGAGTTTACGATTGAAGAGATTGAATACGGCCATCGGTTGATCACATCCAATGGGAATGGTACCGATGTCATTCATAAATGGACACCGGGGCAAAGTTTGTTCTACTACACAATTGCAGATGGCGATACAAGATGCGTCAAAATTTTGCGTGTTGGGATAAGCTATCAGCTAGACTTTTTTGGCTTGCGGCGCTTGTTTAAAGTGCTTAGCCCATTGGGAGCAAAATTCAACCAGTTTATGCTGGAGAAGAAAACTTCGGGCGTTTCGCGTTTTCTTAAGTCACCCATGCCGGGACGACTGCAGGAACTTCGGGTCGCCGAAGGCCAGACAGTCAAGATCGGTGAAACCATCGCAATCGTTGAAGCGATGAAAATGGAAAATGTCTTGCACTCCGAACAGGATGGAACAATTGCCAAGATTCTGGCAAACGTTGGCGACAGCCTGGCCGCTGACCAGCCCATACTTGAATTTGGAACGGAAGCTGAATGATTGGCAAACTGAATCATGTCGCCATTGCGGTCCCCGACCTCAGTGCGGCTTCAGAGCAATACCGCTCGGTACTAGGTGCGGACGTATCTGGTCCGCTTGATCTGCCTGAGCATGGCGTGACGACGGTATTCGTCAATCTTCCCAATTCAAAAATCGAACTGCTGCATCCGCTTGGCGATCATTCACCGATCGCAGGCTTTCTTATGAGAAACCCTGCCGGGGGTGTGCATCACCTGTGTTATGAAGTGACGGATATTGATGCGGCACAAAGCCAATTGGTTGCAGCTGGAATGCGGGTTCTAGGCGATGGTTCACCGAAGATTGGCGCTCACGGTAAACCCGTTCTGTTTCTGCATCCGAAAGACTTCAACGGAACGCTGATCGAGCTTGAACAAGTGTAAACCGGTCAACCGCTTTCAGCCTATCCGGAGATGATGGCTGTCGAGATACTCCTTTCCAAGCCAACCGTAAATCAGGTTGCTGTGAAGGCTTTGCAAGTTGCCTCAAGAGTTTCAACATTGATCACTGCGTGATAGGCAGGTCTTGGATTCGCACGTCTGAACGTGCGCAGGATCATTCCCTGTAAATTCGGACGCTTGTCGGACGGTGTTTCACCCTTGCCCAGGCCGCCACCAAATTCAATAATTCGTTCAACACCCGCGTTCGTTATTGTTTTTAAGTTATCGCTCCAGCGAACAGGTTTGAACAATTGAAGATAAAGGTTTTCTCGAATGCTATCAATTGCCGGTGAATGAAATGCGCCGGTTGTATTGGACGCAACCTGGAGTTTCGGCACTCGCATATGAGTTTCTTCCAAGAATGGTAGAAACTTCTGCGCCGCCGGATACATGTGAGACGTATGAAATGCGCCTTCTGTTTTCAACCGAACACCTCCCTTACCACGGAATTTTTTATCAATGTTCGCGGTCAGTTGATCCAGATCATCCGGCCAGCCGCCAACGACAGTCTGCTCGGACAGGTTCAGAGCCGCAATTTCGCAGTTGCCGGCTTCAATGAATGGTTTAAGGTCGTCCTCAGTCAGAGAAAGAGCAAGCATCTCTCCCCCGCCATGTTCACCCATGCATTCACCGCGCTTTGAGACCAGTCGCAGTGCGTCTTCAAAACTTAAAGCGCCAGCGGCGACAAGTGCTGAATATTCACCTAAGCTGTGTCCACCTGCTGCAAAAGCATCAATGCTTACACTTACACCAAGATGCTGCTGAAACAACCGCATGCAGATGTATGAATGAACAAGCAGTACAGGCTGGGTGAATTTTGTGAGGTTGATCGCTCCACTTTCGGCATCATTACACAACGCAGCCAGATCGTAACCAAGAATATCGCTCGCATCGCTGTAAATTTCTCGTGCGATTGGAAATTCACGGATTAGATCGCTGCCGATTCCTGGATATTGTGCGCCTTGTCCCGGAAATAGGAGTAAGGTTCTAGCACTCAAAACTTAACCCTCAAAGTACGCAGTATTCATTTTGGAAATCCAAAGAACTTGGAACTTGTGGGGTACTCACTCCCCAGTTATTGAAAAGAAAAAGCGTAAACCCCACAAAGGATTTACGCTTTCCCTCACTTTCTCGACCAAGCTACGTAGAAGTAACTTGATCGTTTACTTTTTGCTTACTGCAATTGTTTTGCGTAAGCCTGTCCGAGGTTTGCATTGGTGGTCTGTGCACCAGCCCAGAACGGAACTGCGATCTGTGCAAACGCTTCCATCGAATCCCAGACCTCTTTGAAGAATTCATTTTCTGCTTTGTTCTTATCCATGCTAGTCAAAACAGCATTCATGTATTCTGTGAAGTAGTCGAGCGGCGTATCATGCAGGATAACGCCATGATTCTCAGTCAGGTCTTTCAGTGCTTTACCATTTTCATAGATTCGATAAGCTAAAGACTGAATCAGGGAAGCGTCTGCCGAAACTTCCATGGCCAACTGCTGATGTGGCGTGAGGCTGTTCCAGACATCCTTGTTAATATACACGTCTGCGTTAACCACAACCTGATGCAGGCCTTGCAAATAGTAGTGTTTCAATACTTTTTGAAATCCAAAAACTGAATCGGGCTTCGGGCAACACCATTCTGCTGCGTCGATTGTGCCCTTTTCAAGTGCGGGAAGAATGTCTCCTCCACCCATGGCAACGGCTGCAACACCAATTTCATTGTAGGTTTGACCTGGAATGCCAGGTGGTGCTCTGTATCGATACTTTCGGAAATCATCCATGCTGTTGATCGGCTCCTTGAACCATCCCAACGCTTCGGGTCCGACCGGCTGCAACATGAGACCTTTCACATTCATGCCCATTTCGTCCCAGAGTTGGTCATACAGAGCACGACCGCCGCCTTCCATGTACCATGATATCCAGGCAATGTTGTCGATTCCAAGTCCTGCACCTGCGGTCGGTGAACCGAACAGCATCGCTGCCGGATGATAACCTGACCAGTAGTGTGTCCAAGCAAATCCACCTTCGATCAAACCTGCGTTGACAGCTTCCAAGGTTTCTTTAACGCCAACAACAGCACCAGCAGAAAGGACTTCGATTTCAACTTCGCCGTTTGTCAAAGCAGAAACATTATCGCCAAATCGCTTCAGCATTACAGTTTCGTCGGCGGAAGTCGGAATGACCGACTGTATACGAATGACTGTCTTAGCACTTGCGAGACCTGGCAACAGAAGCGCACAGGACAGTACCGCACAGGCAATCATTTTTCGAGTAGTAAACATCAAATAGTTTCCTCCAAATTTGGTAACTAAAAATATCTTTCCAGTTTATTACAAATGGAAAGAATATTTGTGAAGAAAGACGCGTTCAATTCAATCACAGGAATCATCATTAGGATGCAGTAACCTAGCATCTGACCCCAATGTTGAACGTCGGCGCACATTATAGAAACAATAAGGTATTGAATAACAGTACTTTCGCATGGATGCTGAACCGTTGATTATTCTCTACGATGGGTTTCAAAAACGACTCATTGCACTTGGTACCGAACGTATTTGTCTTCTCTCGCACGAAAATAGTCACATTATTAAGGTAATTAATATTACAATTCCTATTTACCTTATTTTTGTACACATTTTGGTCATCATTTTGAGGTATTGAGGACCGCCACTACCAAATTTAACTGACTGAGTTTACAAAACTTACCCCCTTTTTTTAATTGCTACCCAAAATATCTCATTGTCCAGCAAACAAAAGTAGCACGGTTGAAAAACGCATACCCATGACGAGAGACATTCTGCGGCAAGTTTTCAATTCTGAATCATCATGGTTATTGAAAGAAATCTTGGTCCAAACCTGCTGAATTTGGCCGAGCAATTTCCTGTGCTCACTCTGAACGGCCCTCGCCAGAGCGGTAAAACAACACTGGTTCGCTCACTTTTTAAAAACCACGCCTATGTCAGTCTTGAAGCCCCGGACGAAAGGGCGATAGCCAGGAAGGACCCACGCGGTTTTCTAGAGCAATTTTCAAGCGGTGCCATCATTGATGAAGTCCAATATGTTCCCGATTTAGTTTCCTATATTCAGGTAATCGTTGATGAGAGACCGGAACCAGGAAGCTGGATATTGACTGGATCCCAAAACTTCAGCCTTTCACAAACAGTCAGCCAGTCTTTAGCGGGAAGAACTTCAATCAGTTGGCTGCTACCTCCAACATGGGACGAAATCAGGCAGTTCGAAAATCACCCGAAAGACCTAGAGGAGGCTCTGTTTAAAGGCAGCTTTCCAAGAATATATAACGAAAATTTGAAGCCGACTGAATGGTTTTCATCATACATCAATACCTACATCGAAAGGGATGTGAGATCGCTCAGCAATATCGGCGACCTCGCGGCATTTCAGAATTTCATTGAGTTATGCGCTGGACGAAGCGGGACAATTATTAACTATTTATCCCTTGCCAACGATTGCGGAGTTTCACAAAAAACTGCCAAAAACTGGCTGAGTGTGCTGGAAGCAAGTTTTGTAGTATTCCGACTTCCAGCGTTTCACAAAAACCTGCGTAAAAAAGTTGTCAAAATGCCAAAGATGTTCTTCCATGATTCTGGATTAATGTGTTGGCTACTGGGAATTCGTAATCCGACCCAGATTCTTACACACCCACTTCGCGGTCAGATATTCGAGACCTGGATTGTATCTGAAATCATTAAACATCGCACCAATTCTGGTGAACGGCGGGGGGTGTACTTTTATCGCGATCACAATGGCGCTGAAGTTGATTTGGTAATACCCGGTCTTGAAAAAAACACACTGATTGAAGCAAAGTCCACAAAGACGCCATCAGCCGGCCTTCTGCGAGGCACGAATCGCGTTAGGAAACACTTCAATCAACTGTCTCAGCCCACCGAGACTGCGGTGGTATACGGTGGTGACCAGTTTAAGGAGATCAAAGGCAATCAACTGATCCCATGGCGCTGTCTGCGTTCGCATTTCACTGACCAAGAAGCGATCAGATCAATTTCGATCAACGCGCCATTGAAGTCAGATGCCGAGGTGCTTGCGATTTATCCAAACAAGACTTTAGTGAGTGGCATCCCTAATGAACGCGGCATCGTTCGACTGCAGTTGGACTTCTTGTATCTGCCGATAAAGATTTATATTGCCGCCGCAGGATATTCGGCACAACTGATTACCGACTGGATTCCTGCGGAACGGCAATTGCGAATTCGATTCAACCCGCTGCCTTACGGTGGATCAATCATTTTTTCAAGTCACAGGGGACGTGTTCCGGGAATCGAAGGAGAGATCAGCCTCAAACGGGATTCGCTTGATCGTACTTATCTTAATGCCGACAATATAGCGATCAACGGAGGGGAACAAAACCAGCCTGTACAATTTGACCTCGGTGAACAATTGCACATCGAGGATGCTGCCGGTCAAACAGCGCAAGTTCGCATTCTCGACTTGATGGGCCAGGCAACGCTGTTGGAATATGTTCTTGCGGGGGCTCCGATCAATTCCTGACATATGGCTCGTGCATCATTCTTATGCGATCACTGGTACTTACCCAGGCTCTCAAACCCGCGCCCAGGAAAACGTCCAGGCAAATCTCGATTCAAACTCTCGGGCAGCCTTCTCGCCGCCTTTCATCTTGAGAGACATCATCCCACCAAAGTCGTGGTCATCTGCTTTTTACCACTTCGTGAGACGGATGACTCGGCAGTCCCGGGAACAGCACCCTTTTGTCTGCTGGATGCGATTCCAGATACCTGGCAATCGACGAACCGTATCAATCTCCCCCAGCGCGCATCGACTTTGCCCATAAACCAGGACACCGTCAATCAACACCCAGAATAGTGCCAGCTGAGCACCGAGTGCAATCCAATTCCTACATGATGACCATGTTATCCCGGTGAATTAGTTCGTGATCCCTCACGTATCCCAATACTGATTCAATACGATCAGTTCGATGCCCTTTAATTTGACTGGCTTCTTCTGAATCGTAATTGATGAGACCGCGCGCAACTTCCCTGGAGTCGGTATTCAGGCACACGACGAGGTCGCCGCGTCTGAACTTTCCCTCAACCTGTTTGACGCCAACCGACAGCAGACTACGACCCTGGTCCAGTAGTGCTGTAACTGCACCTTGATCAAGATGGAGTTTTCCTGCCACACGTGTCCGCCCTGCCAACCATTGTTTGTGTGCTGCAATTCTTCCTGTCCTTGATAGCAGCAAGGTTCCTTCTGCCTGATTGGCGATGATTTTCTGTAACTGATTCTCAACCAGTCCTGATGCGATGAACGTTGCTGCGCCTGAACGAGCAGCCTTACGGGCAGCTTCCAGCTTGGCAAGCATTCCCCCGCGTCCGTACTGACTACTCGGTCCAACGACTCGGTCAAGGGATTCGTCGTGGGGATAAGCCCGTGAAATCAGCTTGGCGTTTGAGTTGGTTCGAGGATCAGAATCATACAAACCTGTTTGATCGGTCAATATTACCAGCAGGTCTGCATCAACAATATTCGTAACCAGACCAGCCAAATTGTCGTTATCCCCAAATTTAATGTCTTCGGTGGTAACGGTGTCATTCTCATTGACTATCGGAATGATTCCCTTTTCAAGCAGAGTTCTGATGGTATTACGGGTGTTCAGATATCGTGCGCGATCCGAAAGATCTGCATTGGTCAGTAAAATCTGAGCTGTCAGGTAGCCGTGTTTTTCAAAAGCGATCTCATAGGTTCGAACCAGTCCCATCTGCCCGACAGCAGCCGCAACCTGCAGCAGGTGTACTTCATGCGGTCGCTCACTCCAGCCTAGCCGTTTCATACCCTCCATTACGGATCCAGAGGAAACCAGCACCACCTCGACGCCAGCGCGTTTTAAATCGGCAATCTGTCCCGCCCAGCCATGGATTCGGTCAACGTTAATTCCAGTTTCAATATTTGTAATCAAGGAACTGCCAACTTTAACGACCCATCGACGCGTTGCACTGTAATCATATGGATCTGTCACAGCAAGAGTTCCTCAATCGATTGATGCTCGTTTGGCTCAGGTGAGTTATCCTCCAGCCAGTTCATTGCTTCGCCAACAAGCTTTTGACAACCAGAACCAGTCACGGCTGAAACGGCAAACCACTTGCCGCTCCAGTGACTCTTGGAAATGATTTCCTGCAGGTAGTTCTCTAGTTCGACTTCTGAGACGAGATCAACCTTATTCAGAACCAGCCAGCGTTCGCGTTTTGCAAGATCTTCGTCAAACTGCGCTAGTTCATTCGCGATTACATCAATTGACTTGGCCACCGACTCGACCTCTACGGTGGAATAAACATCCACTACATGAAAAAGCAGACGGGTATGACGTAGGTGCTTCAGAAACTGAATACCAAGTCCACTGCCGGTCGAAGCACCTTCGATCAGTCCTGGAATATCAGCAATCGTATAACTGCGTCCATAGCCAAGTCCAACCACCCCTCGGGATGGCTTGAGAGTGGTAAAAGGATAATCTGCAATTTTTGGTTGCGCATTGGTAACTTTCCGAATTAGGGAAGACTTTCCAGCATTTGGCAATCCAACCAAGCCAACATCAGCCAATATGCGTAGTTCCAGTTTGAGCATGCGAACTTCGCCGGCACCGCCAGGTATGGTTTTTCGCGGCGAACGGTTGGTACTGGATTTAAACCGCGCATTACCCACACCATTTGAGCCACCTTTTGCGACCAATACCCGCTGATTCGACTCTGTAATTTCATCAATCAATTCACGAGTCTCAACATCCTGGATCACTGTGCCAAGTGGTACGCGAATTTCGAGGTCCTCGCCATCCCTTCCCGTGGCATCGCGACCAGCACCCGGGCGCCCGTTTTGAGCACGATAGCTTCGATGATGCTGAAAATCTACGAGGGTATTCAGATGTGCATCTCCAATGATGTAGATGCTACCACCCCGACCACCATCGCCGCCATCGGGCCCGCCGCGAGGTGTGTGCTTCTCGCGTCTGAACGAAAGGCAACCAGCACCACCTTTGCCGGCCTCAACCCGGATTTGCGCTTCATCAATAAACATTTAAACGCACTCAGATCGATCGGTGTGCGTCATGGCGGTCCCATGGAGAAGAAGACCGGGTAAGCCCCCGGTCGAGTGAATTTGATTAGGTGGGAATAACCGAAACTGTCTTCTTACGAAGGGGTCCTTTAACCGCAAAATTTACATGACCGTCTGCGGTCGCAAAAAGAGTATAGTCTTTGCCCATTCCAACATTGGTTCCGGGATGAAATTTGGTACCGCGCTGACGAACAATGATGTTACCTGCACGAATCAATTCTCCGCCATAGCGTTTAACGCCCAAGCGCTTGGAAATCGAGTCGCGTCCGTTTCTTGAACTTCCACCCGCTTTTTTATGTGCCATGAGTATTTACCCTATAGATCTCGGTTAGCCTCAAACCTGAAAGTCTGTCAGTCCTCAGCTGATTCGTCATTGCTGCTATCGGCTTCGCTAACATTAGACGCAACCGCCTTTTCGTTTGAATCACTGGCAGCACCAATGCTCAAAACTTCAAGTTCTGTGAAATTTTGCCTGTGTCCGTAAGTCCGTCGATAATTTTTCCTGCGCTTCATTTTAATCACGCGGATCTTCTTCCCTCGGCCATGATCTAGAATTTTGGCGATGACTGGTGTATCTTCAACATGCGGTGTACCAATCACAGTTTGAGTACCATCAGAAACCAGCAGCACATTATCAAACTGGACGTTATCGCCGACTTCACCCTTCAGCCGTTCAACCTTTATTGTGTTGCCAGGTTCAACTCGAACCTGCTTGCCGCCTGTTTCGATAATCGCGTACATTTTGAAATCAGAAGTAGAGAAAAGAAGAAATGATGGGGAAAATAGTGAAGCGCAAAGTATATCGTTTTTTCAGAAATTAGTCAAAAAATTTGAATCCCCGATCTGATATTCGACGAACAAAAAAGCAATGTTTAATCTGATTCAGATGGTTTCCCTTGACGTGTCTCAAAGTCGTTCTCTCCACTGCTAAATAAACGAGAAACCCTATCCCAAGCACAGTTATAACATTGTAATTTAGAATTTGTTATACTAATTTACTATGTTAATCAACCGCCAACTCTATAACTCCGTTCTTCAAGCATTGAACACAATGCCTGCGGTTGCGATATTAGGGGCACGGCAGGTCGGCAAAACAACCCTGGCACATCAGATTGCATCATCCTTTCAAAAGCCTTCCGTTTATTTGGACCTCGAACTAGAATCGGACCTCGCCAAGCTGGTCGAACCGGAAATTTATTTAAGTCAGTGCAAGGGTAAACTTCTCATCATCGATGAAGTTCAGCGAAGGCCCGGATTGTTTGCACTGTTGCGCAGCATAATTGATGCACGGATTCGAAACGGCGAGCGCACGGCTCAGTTTCTTATACTCGGTTCGGCATCCCGGGAACTATTGCGCCAATCTTCGGAATCTCTTGCTGGCAGAATACGGTATCTTGAGCTATGCCCATTTTCGATTCTGGAAACCGTTGACAATCAGTCAGAAAGTACCGACCTTAATCGTCTCTGGCTACGCGGCGGTTTTCCGCAAAGTTACCTAGCTCATAGTGACGATGATAGCTGGTCCTGGCGAAGTGACTTCACTTTGACTTTTCTGGAACGAGATATTCCCTTGATGGGCTCTCATATCCCGCCAGTCGTTTTACGAAACCTTTGGTCAATGCTGGCTTGGGAAAACGCACAGTTGATCAACTATTCCAAATTGGCAGCCAATCTTGCTGTCAATTACAAGACAGTCCAAAATTACATGAGCCTTTTGCAGTCGCATTTCATGGTTCGTGAGCTGCACCCTTGGTCGGGCAATACCAGAAAGCGCTTAATCAAATCCCCGAAAATCTTTCTACGGGACTCCGGAATTGCTCATCGGCTATTACGAATTACCAGTTTCGAAGATTTACTTGGTCATCCAGCGGTTGGTGCCAGTTGGGAAGCGTTCGTTGTCGAAAACCTGTTGCGAACCGTATCAGATAAGTGGGAAGTTAGCTTTTATCGGACTCAAGCAGGTGCGGAAACTGATCTGGTGCTGGAAGGGCCACGTCAGAACGTCAGGGCAATTGAAATCAAACGATCAATGTCTCCAAACTTGTCACGAGGATTTCACGAAGGTTGCAAAGATGTAAGAGCAACAGAAAAATACGTTGCTTATCCAGGTTCCGACCGATTTCCGCTCGCTAACGATACCGAGGCAATCGGAGTTGTGGAATTGCTCAGGCATCTACAAGATGGATAGTGCCGAAGGTGCTGTTGCTGTGTCCAGATGCGTCAATGGCGTTCAACAGGTCCCGTGTCTTAAACATGCTCTTGTTTACCCAGCCTCCCTGTCTGCGCATTACACTTCATTCGAACACTGAATGACGCGCGTTCTGAACGCTACAGATATGCTCAATAATGAACTTAAAATGAATGCATTGCGTTCATTTACTGGTGGTAAAGAATAGTTTTATCAAAACTGAATGAGCTAACGAGTTTGGATAGCACCTCAAGTTTACTAACCAGTTGAACCGTTCGTACAGTTGACCATTGCTCGGTCCGCGATGATGGATTATGGAATTTATTGCCCAGACGCAGTATAAATTGCACTGAACTCGACATCACATTGATGTGATCGCCACACAGGTTTGACTCTCTTAGTACTCTAACTGGATTTATCAGGTATACCTAAATGAAAACGATTATGGAAGGCGTCATTCCGCCAGTCATCACCCCTTATCATGAAGACCTCTCAATCGACTTTGATTCGTATGGCATTCTGCTTGAACACCTTGTAGCATCCGGTGCACACGCGGTCATTGTCGGTGGAACAACCGGGGAATATTACCTTCAGACTACCGAAGAGCGCGTGAAGTTGATTCAAAAAGCAAAAGATGTGCTAAATGGTCGGATGCCTTTGATTGCGGGTGTCGGTGGTATACGGACAGAGGACTGCATTCAAATGGGCCTTACTGCCAAATCAATTGGTTGTGACGGGATTTTGATTTCCTCCCCCTTCTATGCAGTACCAACTCAGACAGAAGTGGCTGAACACGCCATTGCGATTGATGAAGCAGTCGACCTGCCAATCATGCTCTATAACTATCCCGGTCGTACCGGTACCCGTATGGAGTCGGAATTTTTCAATCGAATCGCAGACCGACCCAATTTTCAGGCGATAAAAGAATCGAGCGGTGATATAGGTGTAGTGCATCAGTTGGTGCTGGATTACCCGCAGTTGCGTCTTTTTTGTGGTACAGATGACCAGGCACTTGAGTATTTCGCCTGGGGTGCTTCCGGTTGGGTTTGTGGTGCAGGAACTGCGCTACCCGATGAGCATCTCGCGCTTTACCACACCTGTATCGCTGACAATGACTTTGTCACAGGAAGGGCAATCATGAAGTCATTGCTACCATACCTTGACTTTCTGGAAAATGGTGGCAAATTTACTCAAAGCGTCAAATATTCCTGCGAACTCGCAGGCTTGCCAACAGGCTCCGTGCGCGCACCGCTGCAACCTCTATCTGATATTGAGAAAGAACAACTCGCCGGAATCGTGCGGCGTCTTAAGTCCGAAATATCCGAACTGACGAACCACAAAATCCGAGTTGCGAAGCAGGCCTGAACTCGCTTCACATCGCTCACGAATTCTCGGTTCAGATTTCATCCTCAGTTATCAGACTGATTTCTTTGACATAAGCCAGAAACATTCATAGCTGCTATCCAAGCAAAAGACCATAATCTTTCAATCGAAGATGGCATGCGACAGGTGTTAGGTTCAACCGAAACATTAACTGTTCTGTCTTGGCATCCTAAATCGCATTGACTTAGTCCTTGAAATGTAAAATTTGGACTACCAAATTCGAACTGCCCCTAAAAATACGTCGGGACCCAATTTTCCGGGCGCATAATTTCAGATTTGGAACAATAGCTGTCAACTTGCAATTTTAATCAGATGCAAAATTCAATCTGTTTCAAAACATGGTTTCTGAGACTAGTCTATTTTTGGAATAAATAAATTCCACAAAAAAGTCAAATTATCACCCCATTTCCAGCACGAAAACAGAGATTCACTGATGACGAACGAACAGAAGCAGAACCTGGAGCGACAGCTGTGGAACATTGCGAATGAACTAAGAGGAAAAATGGATGCTGATGAGTTTCGCGACTACATTCTTGGGTTCGTTTTCTACAAATACCTGTCTGAAAAACAGCACTCGCACGCAAACAGGATTCTTGAGAATGAAGACGTCAATGAATTTCTTGAAGTAACCGATGATGAATCAATAGAAGCGATTCGCGAGGATTCCCTATTGCACCTGGGGTATTTTCTGAAACCCGAGGAGCTCTTTTCAGCGATTGCGGCAAAAGGCAATGCAGACCTTGAGGGCGAGGAAAATTTCATTCTGGAAGATCTGGAGAACATCCTCAACAACATCGAGCAGAGCACGATGGGTACCGAAAGTGAAGATGATTTCAACAAGCTGTTTGAGGATCTTGATCTGTCGAGTACCAAACTGGGGCGCACGCCCAATGCAAGAAATGCCCTGATTGCAAAGATACTGTTTCATCTGGATCGGATTGACTTCAAACTGGAAGAGACTGAAGCAGATGTGTTGGGAGATGCCTACGAGTATCTGATTGGTCAGTTTGCTGCAGGTGCCGGGAAGAAAGCAGGGGAATTCTACACGCCTTCACAAGTCTCCAAGGTACTGGCCAAGATTGTCGCATTAGACAAGGAGCGAATCAGGACAGCTTATGATCCGACCTGCGGTTCGGGTTCGCTGCTGCTTCGGGTCGACAAAGAGGCGAATGTGGCTGAGTTCTTCGGACAGGAACTGAACCGGACCACCTACAACCTCGCCCGCATGAACATGATTCTTCACGGGATTCATTTCAGCCGGTTCGACATCCGACAGGAAGATACCCTGGAACATCCGCAGCATCTGGACATGCAGTTCGAAGCAATCGTCGCCAATCCGCCATTTTCAGCAAAATGGAAAGGCAGGGACAATCCGCTGAACGAAACTGATGATCGATTCAGTCAGTATGGCAGGCTGGCTCCAACATCAAAAGCCGATTTCGCTTTCGTGCAGCACATGATTCATCACATGGCGGAAAATGCCGTGATGGCTGTGGTATTGCCGCATGGCGTTCTGTTTCGAGGTGCAGCAGAAGAAACAATTCGAAAATACATCATTCAGGTGCAGAATTTTCTGGATGCAGTGATTGGATTGCCTCCGGCATTGTTTTATGGTACGGGCATTCCTGCATGCATTCTGGTGTTCAAGAAATGCAGAGAGCACGATGAGGATATCCTGTTTATTGATGCATCCAGGCAGTTTGAGAAAGAAGGGAATCAGAACAGGCTGCTGGACGAACATGTGGAGCGGATTGTTGCTACGTATGAAAAACGGGAAACGATTGAGAAATATTCACATGTTACCAGCCTGGAGGAGATTGCTGAAAACGACTACAACCTCAACATTCCCCGTTATGTGGATACGTTTGAGGAAGAAGAGCCGGTTGATCTCGACATAGTCGCTGAGGAAATCAAGTCATTGGATGCAGAGATTGAGAAAAATGATGAAGTGATTTCCAAATTTTGTAGGGAACTTGGAATTGAGAGTCCAATTTAATTGCAAGAACTAACTATGGCTGCATCGCAACAGAATTCTCCGGTTCTTCGGTTTATTGACGAATTGGGGAATCAATTTCCGAAATGGAGACAAGCAAATTTAGGTGACATTCTCAGTGTTCGATATGGAAAAGAGCATAAGCATTTACGTGACGGTGATATTCCGGTACTTGGTACCGGTGGAATTATCAGGTATGCGAATAGTGCGCTGTACAACCAACCGAGTGTATTGATTGGTCGTAAAGGGACGATTGACAATCCACAGTTTATAGAACAACCCTTTTGGGCGGTTGATACTGTCTTCTACTCTGAAATTTCAACGTCAAATGTGCCGTATTTCGTGTACTTGATCGTGTTGAGAATAAATTGGAAGCGTTATAACGAAGCAACTGGGCTTCCTAGTTTGAATGTGAATTCGATAAACGGTATACGAGTTAGCATTCCCTCCAAACCAGAACAACAAAAAATCGCCGATTTCCTGTCTTCAATTGACAATCGTATTGAGCAACTAGAAAAGAAAAAAGCCCTGTTTGAGCAATACAAGAAAGGTCTGATGCAGAAGCTGTTCAGTCAGGAAATTCGGTTCAGGGATGATCAGGGAAAAGAGTATCCGGGGTGGGAGAAGGAACCATTGGGAAACGTAGCAAAATTTAGCAAAGGTAAGGGAATATCAAAGGGTGACGTTGTAAGCGATGGTAATGTGGGCTGTATTCGATACGGAGAACTGTACACTCACTACGGTGCAACTGCTTCTAGAGTTCTTTCTAGAACCAACTTATCAATTGATCAACTAGAGTTTGGGCGGACAAATGATGTGTTGATTCCAGCATCTGGAGAAACTGCTCTTGATATAGCAACCGTTACCTGTCTAACAACCGAAAACATAGCACTAGGCGGAGACATCAACATCATTAGAAGTGATCAAAATGGAATATTTTTGGCTTATTATTTGATTTCAAAGAAGAAAGACATTGCGAGATTAGCACAAGGAATTTCTGTAATACACTTGTACAGTACGCAATTGAAAATGCTTGTTCTTAACATTCCTTCCAAGCCAGAACAACAAAAAATCGCCAAATTACTCTCTTCAATAGACAGAAAAATCGAATTTCTCAGAGAAACAATCGACAAAACCAGAGAGTTTAAAAAGGGCCTGCTACAGCAGATGTTCGTATAACCTTGGATTTGCATGGAAAAACCAAGGTAAGCATATCAATACTGCGAAAATGAAAGATTCAATCAATATCTGGATGAGCCATATCCCATGGATGGATATGTGAGATACGGCAGTGCTCTGTATGAACAAGACCATTCAGCTTGTATTGAGCAGCTTGCTGAATATGTTTCTGAAATGGATTCAGATTCGTAATGTCGGCGACCCAGTCCGAAAAAATCCTTGAAGACAAACTCGTTGACCAGCTGCAGAGCCTGGGATACGAATTTGTAATAATACGAAATGAAAGTGATCTGATCGCGAATCTCAAGCGCCAGCTTGAAATCCACAACGGGTTCAATCTGTCCGACCCGGAGTTCAGACAGATTCTCAACACGGTTTCGGGTGGTAACATATTCGAAAAAGCCAAGACCCTGCGGGGCAAGGTTGACTACAGGAAAGACAGTGGTGAAACCGGCTACATCGAGCTGATTGACCAGATCAGCTGGTGCAGGAACGAGTATCAGGTGACGCGTCAGGTCACCATGGAGGGCAGGTACACCAACCGCTATGACGTGACACTGCTGATCAACGGGTTGCCCCTGGTTCATATTGAACTGAAGAGGCGGGGTCTGGAACTGAAAGAAGCGTTCAATCAGATCAGACGCTATCACAGTGAATCGTTTCTGGCTGGCAAGGGGTTATTTGGTTACATCCAGGTTTTCATCATCAGCAATGGCGTCAACACCAAGTATTTCGCCAACAATCCCGTCAAAAACCGCGATTTCAAACAGACATTCTTCTGGGCCGATGGAAGCAATAACAAAGTAACGCAACTCAGCCAATTTGCCGAAGCATTCCTGGAAAAATGCCAGCTTTCCAAGCTGATCACCAGATACGTGGTGCTCAACGAGAGTAATGAGATGCTGATGGTTCTCCGAAGCTATCAGTATCACGCGGTGGAAGCGATCGTCGAGCGGGTCAGAAACACGGAGAAGTTCGGCTATATCTGGCATACCACCGGATCCGGCAAGACGCTCACCTCATTCAAGGCCGCGCAGATTCTTACGTCCATGCCCAAGGTTCATAAAGTGGTATTCGTCGTGGACAGAAAAGACCTGGACTATCAGACGATCCGGGAGTTCAACAGTTTCAGGGAAGGCAGTGTTGACGCCACCAACAATACGAGATCTCTTGTCAGGCAGTTTGGCGACGATACGAAACTGATTGTCACAACCTTGCAGAAACTGGATATTGCAATCAGCAGGGATCGTTACTCAAAAGCCATGCAGGCACAGAGCAACCAGCGAATGGTCTTCATATTCGACGAATGCCATCGCAGCCAGTTCGGCGAAACGCACAGGCGCATCCGGCAGTACTTCTCAAAGGTCCAGATGTTCGGATTCACCGGAACCCCGATATTTACCGAGAATTCTTCCGCCAGCGCGCACGGAAAGAGAACGACGAAAGGTCTGTTTAACAAATGCCTTCACAAATATGTCATTACGGATGCGATCCGCGATGAGAACGTGCTTCGGTTCTCGGTTGAATACATTCGAACTGTAAAACAAAAGGATGAGATTGTCGATCTTGAAGTTGAGGCGATCGACAGGCCCGAAGTGATGGCAGCGGAACCAAGGCTTGATCAGATCGCCGATCACATAATCTTGAATCACGGTCGAAAGACACACAGCCGGGACTTTACGGCGCTATTCTGCATATCGAACATCAAAACGCTCATCAGGTACTACGATCTGTTCAGGAAGAAGAAAGATTTGGGAAGTCACAATCTGAAAATCGCTGCAATATTTTCCTATCAGGCGAACGAAGATGACAGCGATTCAGCCGGGTTTATCGAGAGTGACGTGCTGGAATCAGACGGTGAAGCCGTCAATCAGCACAGCCGCGATCATCTGGAAGGATTCATTCGGGATTACAACGGGATGTTCGGAACGAATTTTTCCACCGACAGCTTTTACGGCTACTACAAGGATGTAGGCAGAAAGGTCAGAGAGCGAAAGATTGACATTCTGCTGGTCGTGAACATGTTTCTGACGGGCTTTGACAGCCCTTCACTGAATACCCTTTATGTCGACAAGAATCTCAGGTATCACGGACTGATTCAGGCCTATTCGCGCACCAACCGCATCCTGGGATCTAGGAAATCGCAGGGTAATATTGTCGTCTATCGACACCTGAAGCCTGCAACGGATGAAGCGATTGAGCTTTTCGCGGATAAAAACCCAATTGAGGAAGTCGTCCTGGAACCCTACGAGTTCTATGTCAAGAAGTTTGCGCAAGCCGTCGATGAGCTGCTGAAGATAGTACCGACTGTCGATAGTGTGGATGAACTGCTCACGGAAGAAGACGAGATGAGATTCATCCAGGCGTTTCGCGAGCTCATTCGGATCATGAATGTGATCACCTGTTTCGTTGAATTCAGGTTCGATGACCTAACCATGAATGAACAGCTGTTTGAAGACTACAGGAGCAGGTATCTGGACCTTTATGACAAAGTCAGGAGTGACCGGCGGAAAGAAGAGGTTTCGATACTGGATGACATAGATTTCGAGCTGGAGCTGATTCACCGCGACCGGATCAACGTCAGCTACATCATTGCGCTCTTACAGAAATTGAAGTCCGCGAAAGCCGAGGAACATGAAAAGCAGCGCAGGATGATTGAAAGGTTGCTTGAAACCGAGATTGAGCTTCGCAGCAAGAAAGAACTGATAGAGCGTTTTATTAACGAGTACTTTCCCTCAGTACCGGGTGCGGGTCAGATGCGAATTGCTTTTGAAGAATACTGGAACCAGGAAAGTGAAAGAGCCATTCTGGCAATAAGCGAGGAAGAGCATCTTGATTCTCAGGGGTTGAGAAAGGTCATTGACAATTTCATCTATACGCAAAAGACGCCTCTTCGGAATGAAGTAATAGGAATCAGGCAAACACCCACTAAGTTAATTGAACGTAGAACCGTTGCGGAGCATATCATCGAAAGAATTCGGGAATTTGTCGAAATGTTTATCGAAGGAGTAGATTGAGTTCGCAATTTTGAGTGGAGTGTATACTAGGTGATCGCTGAATTTGATTAAAGATGAATTCGTTTTGTGATCAATGTTACATAATTTGGGTTCAATTAAGCACCCGGACTAATTTTATATACGAAGTTTCACTAATAGTCGGGTCTGACTTTGGCAGAAAATGAAATTGTTGTTATCTCAATGCTAGATTTCTGATGTGACCTAAAACTTCGGATTACATGCACGAGAAGTTATTTCCTGTTAGCGACAAGACAAATCTACTGGCTGGACGGTGTCATTCAAGTCACTGAAACCTACGCAGATTCGCGCAGAGTCAGAAGGGAGAGCGCGGTACCGAAATTGGACGGTTTTACTGTTTGCGAGGGAAAAACGGGACGGTATTGCTGGATTCATAACCTTTCTACCAGTAGGTCAGAACTAATTGTTGGTAATAAAAATTAGGACTATTCAATGGAAGAATCAAAAACCAGGCTCGATATTCTGAAATGTATAGAAGAGATGCGGGATTCCACAGCAATACTATACGTTACTGGAGACCGCCAAGGTCTTGATACACAAATTGGTCAGGACGTTATTGACCTATTTGTCGATCATTTGGATGCAATAGGCCCAGTTGACAAATTGTCTTTGGTACTCTATACGATAGGTGGGAGTACATCTGCCGCGTGGAACTTAGTCAATCTTCTTCACATGTTTTGTGATGAGTTTGAAGTGATTGTACCTGGAAAGTGTATGAGTGCTGGTACGTTGATTTCACTTGGTGCAGATCAAATTGTCATGACGAAACAAGCTACGCTTGGTCCTATTGATCCGAGTCTGCAACATCCACTCGGGCCTCAAATTCCAGGCGCAAGTCCTGAAGCTCGTGCCAGCGTCAGCGTAGAAGCAGTTTTTGGGTATCTTGATGAATTTGAATCTCGTGGATTCGATGATGATCTCATTTACAAAGCGTTTTTAGAACTGGCAGACAAAGTTCATCCTTTGGTGCTTGGCGAAATATTCAGAACACGTCAGCAAATACGAGATCTAGCTAAACGCTTGTTAAAAATGCATAAATACGATGAAGATACAATAAGTGGAATAATAAATTTCCTTTGCTCCGAATCGGGGAGTCATGACTACACGATCAACCGACGTGAGGCAAAAGACCTTGGGTTAAATATCGAAAAATGCACCGCAAGTCTATACAGTGTTCTTAGAAAATTACGAAAGAGTTATTCAGACCAGTTGAAACTTCAACAGCCTTATGATATTAATGAGGTAAGGTTGCAAGCCGTACTAAATCAAGAATCGGAATATCAGTACACGCGTGCAATAATTGAAAGTTGTCAGTTTGGGGCACATCACTTCGTCACCGAAGGAACGATTTTGGCGGAAACGATAGTTCACGGGTCTGATCAACCGAACTTGCAACAAACAGCAATACATGATCGTCGAACATTTGAGGGTTGGAGGAAGATAGTATGAGATCACTAAAGCGCATAAATACTGTTGAGAATGGAACTGCCCATGGAACTGCTGCTCCCACTTTTCATTTGTCCGACACTTTGAATTGGTCTTGCTTTTCAGCGAGAATAAAGAATCAAGTCATAATTCTTCCGGCTTACGACGTAATTCATAGCGAGACCGAGGTTCCAATAGACGATTCGGTTGAAAACACCGTCACAAAATCGAATGATGAATAGACCATGCTAAGTTGTCAAGTTCAACTTGTATGACGACTCCGCTGAAGATCGAATTCAGTCCTTTCAAGTCCAGCGAAATTCATAGATCGAGCGTCTTGCGCCCATAGCGGTCCGTGGTCTAACGCGATTGCTATAGGGTGAGATAAAAAATTGAATAAGTGGTAAGCGATAGCGTTTTCATTGCTGGAAATTGCGATAATTCGAAATAAATATATGTTCGCGGTCTCAGCCAATTTTTAGTTGCGCGCAACTAAAAATACGGTAGTGGCAAAATCACAGACTAAGTGACCGCTTCATAATCCAACACCCTGCAAAACACCACTTATGGCAATTTCACGCAGAGTGGTCCAATAATACTTAGGGCTAGTAAATGGAAACTGTAGAAAGAATTTTTCCAGCGATTTTCATATTTATTTCCATCGTACTGACGGTATCGATTGGATATATCGCAACAACACGTTCTCTAACTGAATTCGAAGTTGTTGTTTTTGAAATATTATCACTGTTTACAGCTGTCGTGGGCTCCTATATCTTTGGTCGCCGGGCATCAACAGACAAAATACATGAAATTATCGAACCATATGCTCGTTCTGCTTTTCGCAGGCTTATCTCTTTATTTCAAAGTCTTTCGCGAGTGGCAATGATTTCTGAGAATGACAAAATTGACGATTCAACGAAAGTCGTTATCATTAAGGCTATCGTCATTGAGCAAATTGCTACAGCAAATGACGCCTTAGCCGATTGGGAGGATATTGTGCCAAATTCTGTAGAAGAATTAAAAGTAGGAATGAATTTACACGATATAAGAGGCGAACGCAATGACTGATCCGATTCGTGGAAGAGTTGCGAAAATTTTGAACTCAAGAGAGTTAGCAATAAATATTGGGGCCACTCATGGAGTAAAAATTGGTATGTATTTTGATGTACTGGACCAAGAACACGAAAACATATCTGATCCTGAAACCGGTGAAATATTGGGTTCGATTGAGAGACCCAAAGTTACGGTTAAAGTTGTGTCTGTACGGGATCGATTTGCAGTAGCGACGACATTCAAAACCAAGCGAGTGAATGTCGGCGGGTCGTCTAATTTTGGATTGCTAGCTAGTGGATTATCAGAGGCATTGATGCCACCCAAGTGGGTCACAAAATATGAAACATTAAAAACAGAGGAAGTGACTTGGGAGAACTTAAAGGAAGAGGAAAGCTATGTGAAAACTGGCGACCCCGTTATTCAGGTGTTTCGAGAATTTGAGGAAGCAGATTTAATTCCGCAAATTGAAACAGCATCCTGATATGTTTTAACCTACTTGTTGGTTACAAATTCAAATTAAGGCTATCTGGTCGGTCGATACCTGTGTTCTGAGGTTAGTCGGTTGCCTTCGGTGGCTGCTGTTCAATCCATTCGAATCGATTCCACTGCTCAGAAAGCGTTGGTTTGCCTTGACAAAGGCTGTGCCGCTGCTGATGTCGGTTCAGCCCACAAAGATTAATCGTATGGGCATAAATTCGCACCGACTCAATCCTTCAAATATAAAATCAGGGCTACCAAATTCGAACTGCTGCCTAAAACTACGGCGGGACTCAATTTGTCAGCCACCTAATTTCAAATTTGGGTGTTGGTTTGCTAATTGACTGGCGGTATTTTTGGTTTATAGTATTCGTAATATTTGAGTGATTCAAAACTGCGATTTGGCGGGGACGGTTCGCTTCTACAGTGACGATAGGTTGTGAACCCGGTCAGGTCCGGAAGGAAGCAGCCGTAGCAGCTGATGCGGGCATTGAATTTCAGCGAGTCGGAACCGCCGCCCGTTTGTTTGGAACAGTTCAGATGAGACTCTACTCTGACTAAGTTGCTGGAATACGATGCGAGCGAATTCGAGTCACGGCGCGCTGACGGACAATCTCGGAAAGGCCCAACCTTCTCCTCTCGGCTGGTGAATCATAAAAATCTCCCACAGTTGTATCGTTAAACCTTGTTTAGAGTTGTGAGAACCCCAAAGACAGGGTAAAAATCTCGACCCCGTCTTTTTACCTTTTATAAAAAGGCGGAAAGTCACCCCAACAAGTTGGAAAATTAACCGTTACCCATACTCGCATCTGAACTGCGCCGAGGAACCAGCAGCATTGGGGCATATAGAACCACAAAGACAGCAAAAGCAGCAATCCACGCATAAGAGGCGATGTGAATGAGAGCCAGTGTGTTCCCGGGTGCAATCATCGTGGCAAGCCGCGCAAGGGCAGAAACAATTACCAGCACGTATATCAACTGAGTCATTGGTGGCGCAGTCAGCGCCCGTCCGGTATGGCCTCGAATCGCCCGAGTCATGACCGCCAGTGTCATAACTCCGATGGCGCCAGTTGACCAGGCATGCAGCGCAGCACCAGCAGGCACTGTCTGCGGCCAGATGACGGAACAGCCAACGGCGATAAATCCAATCGGTACAAACAGGTACCCAATATGCAAAACCAGAACGAGTGGTTCTCGAGCAGTCTGCAGCCCCGACCAGCGAGCAAGCCGCACGATGTGCATGACTCCAGCTGCAGCAAGCAACGCGCCGCTCAAAACATAGCGGGGCAATACAAGCCAGGATGCAAGTGAAACTGCTGCGAATGCGAGCGCAAGGACATCGACGGCATTGAATGCAGTTGGCCGCGCTTCAATACCTTGTTTGATGAGCCAGTTGTGCGTGAAGTTTGGGATGATGCGACCACCAATCAGCATGATTAATATGACAACCATTGCAAGGGCAGTCCGAATTGAATCGAGCGGAAAGCCTCGATTCACAACTTCGATATGAAACCAGATGTTTGATGCCGCAAACAGGGCCAGGATTACCACAATCTTGTAATTCCGGCGGTTCTGTCCTGCGATTATCTCCCGAAGAGCGATGACAGCGACTGAAAGCGGGAACAGACTGTCGATCAGGGCTGCCGTCACCAAACCCAATACATCTGCAAATCCAATCGCCACCCGAGCACTCAGCCAAAGCGCAAAGAGCACTGCCAGGATGATCCCTTGAACAGGCGCTCGACCAGTCCAGTTCGGGATAGCTGTCAGCATAAATCCAGTGATTACCGCCGCCACATACCCAAATATGAATTCATGCGCGTGCCAGCCAATCACACCGTAAGGTGTCGTAAAAGAAAATTGCCCACTTAACAGGGCTGCCCATAGGGACATTCCAATAACTGCCCAGGCCGCAGCACCGAGAAAAAACGGACGAAAACCGCAACTGAAGAAAAATGAAATGTTAGAGCCAGCGCGCATACCCTACCTCCCTGTCCAAACTAGGGGATTAATGCCGATCAGCCGTTGATGTCCGAAGAACAGGAACCAGAGATAGACAACAATTGCTGCACCTGTCAGCAACAGAAATTTCCAGGTCACAGCCACTTTTGCTCTGCCTGAAATGATGGCGGCAAAAGGCAGGACTGACGTCGGGCTGGCTATTTTCTGCCACTGCTCGTATCCGAGCCTTCGCCGCGCACGATAATCCGAAATGGGCATACCCACTGCAGCAAGTGCCGTAATGCCACCGAACAGGATCAAAGAGACGACATCCCCATTGGGCGCAATGTGCGATGCAGCCCAAATCAGAAATCCCCAAAGCACCGGATGGCGGGTAATTGCGACCATCGAAGACAGCGGTATAGCTGGATTTCTTCGTCGAAATGAAATTGAAAGTAAATTACTTTCTGAAAATCCGATCAGTAAAAACCACAACGCCAGCGGCATCGCGGCAATACTCACTGCCGCCTGCCAGGGTGCTGGGTCCCAAAGCGGGATGAACGGTGCCTGACGAACCGCAACAACAATCCACACGAGCAGCGCAAGCGACAGACTTGAATTTCCAAATATATAGGCTCGCCGCCCGCAAACTGCAATCAATCGACTGCGGACTGCAGGTATCGGCGGCACCAGGTGTGCAACTAGGAAACAACCAATGGCCAGCAGAAAATTAATCATGATTCGATATCATGCGAAAGACAGCAAATTCGTTAAGCTGAAGTTCTGAACTCTTTTTGCCTGTCCAGGCAAACTAACACCTTCATTATCGACATCTTTGTTCCCTAAATTCGGCTTACATATTTTTCAGCCTTCATAGTAGAAAACACAGTTGTTGTCATTACAAAAAGCCTAATTCTTCCCTGCCTAAAATTCATACTCGTTAGTGTAGTAGTTCATATAAATGTGAGACTTTCAGAAAAGGCCCGTCAGCGACTGACCAAACTGCAACTGCATCACCAGCTTCGAGAAGAAGGCTGCAGCAAAGTCACTGCCCTGAAAGCCATTGGCTGGTCCAGAGCCAACTAATACCGCTGGCACAAGCGGTTCAGACAAAAAGGTCCGCGCTGGCTTGAAACCATCAGCCGCCAGCTGCGCCGGGTGTGGTGCCGGGCACACGGCGCCGATTTTCAGATAACGCCAGGAATCTACAAATAGGTTGTCGATCGGTTGGTGGGGTTTTCCAACCTCAGTTCAATCAATTTCGGCAAAGGCGTTTGGTTGGCTTTATAATGCAATTTCAAGCTTTCTTTCGGTGAGTTGAAAACGTTTACGACTCCTTTTTATGTTTTCGATCGAGTGTGGATCTTCGATGCGAATATCACCTCAGAACGCGATCGGAAGTAAGCTATTTTGTTCATATAATCAATGCTTAAAGTTATTATTTGGACAGCATTTAAATCCCGAAACCTGAGTAGTCCAGATTCGAAAATTTCTATAAGTGAGTTACCTAGTTCTCGCCCGAAAATGGCGACCCAAATTTTTCGAAGATGTTGTCGGGCAGGACCACGTAGTCCGAACACTGTCCCACTCCCTGAATAACGAACGCTTGCATCACGCGTATCTGTTCACCGGAACCCGCGGTGTCGGCAAAACCACAATCGCCCGAATACTGGCGAAAGCACTAAATTGCGAGCAAGGCGTAAGTTCAAAACCTTGCGGTGAGTGCAATGCCTGTGTTGAAGTCGACCAAGGCAGTTACATTGATCTCATCGAAGTGGATGCTGCATCAAAGACCAAGGTGGAAGACACGCGCGCACTACTCGACAATGTGCCATACCTGCCGACCGCCGGTCGCTACAAAATTTATCTTTTCGACGAGATTCATATGCTGTCGGGTCACAGCTTCAATGCGTTTTTGAAAACGCTTGAAGAACCGCCCGAACATGTCAAGTTTCTCATGGCAACAACGGACCCGCAAAAGCTTCCAGTGACCGTGCTCTCCAGATGCATCCAGTTCAACCTTCGAGCAATGGATAACGAGGAAATTGTGACCCAACTTGAAAAAATTCTTCCGGATGAAAATGTGACGTTTGAACCGGCTGCGATAAATGCGATCGCCCGGCTGTCTCAGGGCAGCATGCGAGACGCTTTGAGTATTGTCGATCAGGCCATTTCGTACACACAGGGCAACTTGAATGAGGTGGCAGTCCGGGACATGCTTGGTATGCTGTCACATGATTTCATCTATTCCATCCTGATTTCAATTGCCAACAGAAATGCTGAAGAACTATTTCAAGTGGTTGAGCGGATGTTTGAACGTTCTGTCAATATCGAGAGTGCACTCGACGATCTGCTCTTGAAGCTGCACAATCTTGGCTTACACAAAGTGGCACCGAATCTAGTTGAATCCCGGACAGACAACGTTGAGCAATTCAGAGAACTTGCCGCAGTAATGACTGAAGAAGAAATTCAGCTGTACTACCAGATAGGGCTTCTCGGCAAACGTGATTTAAAACTCGCGCCAACTGCGCGTATTGGACTGGAAATGACATTACTTCGAATGATGGCGTTTCATCCAGACTCTCAGTCCGATGGCAAGACTGCCGACAATTCCTCTTCAGTAAGCGGCAAATCTAATTTGAATTTGACACAGGGTGCGCAACCTCAACCTACCCAGGCAGCACCAGCGGCAGCTCTAAATCAAACCGGTGAAATTCAATCAACGGAGGATTGGTGTCATTTCGCAAGCACCGCACCGAATCTGAAAGGTATGGCAAGACAATTTGCAAACCAGGTATCGTTCGCATCCAGAGAAGGAAATAAAATAGTCTTGATCGCTCCGCCCAATGCGTCACCGTCAATAATGCGGCCTTCAAATTCGGAGACTGTCCAAAAAGTCATTTCAGAATATATTGGGCAGAAAATCGTACTGGAAGTTCGGCAAGAAGCGACTGAAATCGCGACACCGGATGAAGTTGCTGCCAAAGAGCACAACGAAACTGTGAATTCAGCGATCGAAAGAATTAAACAAGAGAAAATCCCAAAAATGCTGCAGCAGGAATTTGGTGCCATACCTGACCCCAAATCGATTCAGTTTCCAATAGACAATCCAAAGTAACCTTATCAGAGAGAAATTGCAATGCACGATGATCTGGAAAATTTCCTGAAGCAGGCTACTAGAATTCAGGACCAAATGAAAAAAACGAACAATAAACTGGTACAACAGGAAGTGACCGGAGTTGCAGGTGGCGGCATGATCAAGATCACCATGAATGGACGCCATGATGTTTTGAGAGTTGACATCAGCGATGAATTGATGGACGATCGCGAGATTCTTGAAGACATGGTAGCTGGAGCCATTAACGATGCCGTTCGAAAAGTCGATAAAGTTAACGAAGCCGCCATTGAGGATCTGGCTGTAGGGATGCCATCCTTCGATTTCCTCAAGTAGTTGCACACCCATCTGAAGATGTCATTGCTGAATGGCTGTTACCAGGGCAGTTGAGGACCTGACGAATGCATTTCGTCGACTATCTGGCGTCGGACCAAAAACCGCACAGCGCTATACATTTCAGCTGCTTGCCAGGGACCGGGAAGCTGCCACGGAAATCGCAAGCGCGCTGAAGTTTGCCGTTGACAATGTTACACACTGCGTTCGCTGCAATAATTTCAGTGAGTCTTCCACCTGCACTCTGTGCGCGACACCCTCTCGGGACGATACTCAACTCTGTATTGTTGAGACACCCGCGGACTTGAACTCTTTTGAAGACACCGGGGTTTACAAGGGGCTTTATTTTGTCTTGATGGGACGCATATCCCCGCTGGAGGGAATCGGACCAGAAGACCTGAGTATCAACGAGTTGCTACAGACTCTCAGCGATAACCCGATTCAGGAAATCATCATTGCAACCAACATTACAATCGAGGGTGATGCAACAGCAGAATTTTTATCCTCTCTACTTTCAAGACATGGTTACAATGCAACCCGACTGGCACGGGGGCTACCTCTGGGTGGTGAACTTGAGTATATGGATAAAGGCACTCTGATCGAAGCATTTCAACGAAGAATTCCCATTTGATTTGATTCAAATTGTTGTGAAAGCCGTTGCTAAAGTCCTTGAATTCAATATGAACGTTCGCCACTCGACAGGATCAGATAACAAGGGAGATCTGCTGGCTGAGATTCGTTCAGTCATCCAGACCGATCTAGATGACGCGGAAGAATTCAGTATCAAAGCACTGGATTCAGACATTCCGCTGATCCAGGAAATCGGACGACATTTCCATCAGTATGGTGGGAAGAAACTTCGACCCATCACGGTCATTTTGAGCGCACGTGCACTGGGATTTGAAGATGGTGAGAGTCACATCATCCTGGCAACTATTCTCGAAACCATTCACGTTGCCACGCTTTTGCATGACGATGTCGTCGATGACTCGAAAATGCGTCGAGGCAAAGCCAGTGCCAATTCAATTTGGGGAAACCCTGCAAGTGTTCTGGTCGGTGATTTTCTTTATTCCAGAACTTTTGAATTGCTAGTGGAAATTCAGCGAATGGAAGTGTTTGATGTCATGGCTCGAACGGTGCGTCGGATATCAGAAGGAGAGATACTGCAACTGGTACAACTTGAAGAGTCAGGGATCACGGAAGAGCAATACTTCGAAACCATTGAAAGAAAGACAGCGGCACTGTTTAGTGCGGGTGCCCAGGTTGGTGCGATTATCACGAATCAACCCGAACAAATTCAACAGCGAATGGCTGATTTCGGAACTAATTTAGGAATCGCTTTTCAACTGATTGATGATTATCTGGACTACGCAGGTGACGCGAAAAAAATTGGTAAGTCAGTTGGCGATGATCTTGCTGAGGGAAAATTTACATTACCGTTGATTTATGCAAGACAGCACTCCGACGCGGCGCTACGTAATTTGATCGATGCAGCAATTCGTGATCCAGAAGCTATCGATATCAAGCAGTTTTGTGAAATCGTTGCCAAATCTGGTGCACTTGAATATACTGTCGGGCTTGCTCGCCAATATGGCAGTCGCGCAATTCAGAGCATCGATTTCCTGCCCGACACGCCCTTTCGGGAAGCGCTGTACAAGCTGGTGGATTTCGTTTGTAGCCGCGATTACTAATCAGGGCAATTTTCGGGGTGTAGCTCAGTCTGGCAGAGCACTGCCTTCGGGAGGCAGGGGCCGGTGGTTCGAATCCACTCACCCCGACCAACTGGAATTTCACCTGCCTGATCAGTCTTATTGAGGGATTATTGGCAATGAGTCAGGGACGGCAAACTACGATCAGCACTATTCAACCTGCCACTCACTCTCTGTGAGTTCTCAAACTATACTTCCTCAAGATCAGGCACGATCCCGTACACCTGATTGTTCTGACCCGTGACTTGCGAATAGCGAACATTACGGCTTTTTCAAACTGCAATCGAAAAAACTTGTTGTATAAACAATTCCCAGTGAATTAAAGGCAGAAATGATGAGTCCCTCTGAACCAACTTCCCTATTCTCAAACTACTCGGTGGGAAATGTCTTTTTTGATGAGATGTTTCGTCCGGACGGAACACCGAGAAACGCATGCAAGATGCTCTACGAAGCATTAAATAAATTCAGCATTGAAGAGATGCAAACCATGCAGGAGCATGCTGAACGATTTTTTCTGCACGAAGGAATCACATTTGCCGTATACGGCGATGATGGCGCTCAAGAACGAATTATTCCCATCGACCTTCTGCCGCGAATTGTGACCCCAAAAGACTGGCGAATTCTTGACCGAGGACTACGCCAGCGCCTCAACGCGCTAAATCAGTTTCTTGGTGATATTTATGGTGCGAAGAAAATTCTTTCGGATGGCATCATACCGACAGACCTTGTTCTGGGCTGTCCTCAGTATCGACCTGAAATGCGCAACATCCAACATCCACACGGTTCATTCGTCTCAATCTGCGGAACAGATATTGTCAGAACTTTCGACGGGTTTATGGTGCTGGAAGACAATCTGCGGGTTCCATCCGGTGTTTCCTACATGCTGGCCAATCGTCAGGCAGTCAAGTCAAGTATCAGAAATCTATTTCGGCGACATAGAGTTCGTAAGATAGAGCACTACGGCCAGGCACTGCGGCAAACACTCGTTGAAATGTCACCCAATAACAGTGCTGATCCGTGTGTCGCACTGCTAACTCCTGGAACCTACAACTCAGCATTCTACGAACACCTGTTTCTCGCTCGGGAAATGGGCATCGAACTCGTTCAGGGTGAAGACCTTTCAGTTCGTAGAGGGAAAGTGTTTATGCGAACCACTCGCGGACAGCGTCAAGTTGACGTTATTTACCGACGAGTCGATGACGACTTTATTGACCCACTCGTATTTAGAAAGGATTCTCTTCTGGGTGTACCAGGTCTCTTTTCGGCTTACGCACTGGGTAATGTTTCACTCGTAAATGCGCCGGGAACAGGTGTCGCTGACGACAAGAGCGTTTATGCGTATGTACCTGAGATGATTCGATATTATCTCGCCGAAGAACCCATATTGGCGAATGTCGAAACTTACTTGTGCCGAAATCCTGAACAGCTTGAATTTGTGCTTGACAATCTCGATAAGCTGGTTGTTAAAACGGTTGGTGGATCGGGTGGCTATGGCATGCTGGTAGGGCCACATGCAACCGTAGCTGAGCGCGCTGCTTACGCTGACGTTATGCGAGAAAATCCAACCAATTACATTGCACAGCCGACTTTGGACCTGTCTTGCTCACCTTGCATTACAGCATCCGGAGTTGCACCGCGTCATGTGGATTTACGCACCTTTGTACTAAAGGGTGAAGACATCCGAATTGTTCCCGGCGCATTCAGTCGAGTTGCACTCAGGGAAGGCTCACTTGTCGTTAACTCCAGTCAGGGTGGTGGCGGCAAAGATTTGTGGGTTCTTTCAAAATAATCAGCCATGCTTGCTCGAAGTGCGAATGGACTTTTCTGGATGAGTCGGTATCTTGAACGGGCAGAGCATACTGCTCGTCTTCTCATCACACAATTCGAAGCGATGGAAGATCGCTCTGTTGAAGAGATTGACTTGAGTTGGCGGCGTATTTACCTGGCAATGGGTCGTTCACCCGCAGGTGGTGACCTTACCAGCAATCTGGAAAATGAAGACTTCATGCTGATGGATGCATATACCCTTGCCGATGATTTGACTTTTGAATTGGTGAATAGTGACTCGATCCGATCTAGCATGTACTTCGCACGCGAAAATGCGCGACAGATTCGAAACGTGGTTGGGCGACAGTTTTGGACTAATCTGAATTCTGCCTATCTGGAACTTAGAAGCTCTCGAATCGAATTCATCTGGACAAATAAGCCTCAGAATTTCTATGCCAATCAGGAAAATAATGCGCGTACCCTGTCTGGTTATCTTGACAGCAGTATGTATCGAGACGACGGGTGGCACTTTCTTCAAATGGGGCGCTTTATTGAGCGTACACAACTGATTGCTGCGTTGCTAATTTCACAAATCAAGGTCTTTTCTACCGAATTCAATCTCCAGGATTCATCTTGGATATCACTGATGGTATTATGCAATGCCAGTCTAGCGTATCGACGGCAGCGCTCTCTTTTCTCTATTAATCCAAGACATGTGTTGGAGTTTCTGATTTCAGATGCAGCTCACCCGCATTCAATTCACTATTCGATTGAGCGTACAATCGAGCACTTTGCAGCAATATCTGCCGAAGAGGAAAGGGTAGAGTTAACCGATATCAGCAAAGACTTGAAATCTCAGTTGCGATCAATTAAGAAAAATTGGCGCAGTAGGTCTTTGACTGATGTACAGATCTGTGAAATTCTGCATAATTTGCTGTCATTAAATCGAGAAACTTATAACGAAATCGCATCTGCCTACTTCTTCAATTGATTAAAAGGACCTTCTGCAGAATGAATGGACTCGACTGCAACTATTTTCAAATCCAGCATGAAACTAATTTCAGCTATGAATTTCCAATCAGTAGAGCAACCATGCTGCTTCACCTTGAGCCCCTTAGCGACGCGCATCAGCAGGTGCTCAATTTTGAAATTGAAATTGAGCCGGTTGCAAATCCCGTTTTAGTCACCGATTCATTTGGTAACAGATGTCACCTGCTGGACATTCAATCGATTAATCGATCGTCCCTGTGCATTACATCCAAAGCTGAAGTGATGATTCAGAATCCGACAGCTGCACTGAATGATTTTGATCAATCGTCCTGGGACAAAATAAATCAATCCGTTGATCGCATTCAATATTGGGACTTTCTTTCACCGAGCAGGAGAGTCTACGACTGTCCACAATTGAAAAGCTTTATGGCTGAATCTGATATTCAACCGCTAAACAACCCTTACGTGTCTCTGAAAACGGCCGCCAAAATCATCAATCAGAATTTGCGCTATGAGCCTGGGAGCACTGAAGTCAATTCCAGAATGGAAGACTGCCTTGAGCAGAGGAGCGGGGTCTGCCAGGACTACACGCATATTCTGCTTGCAATCGGGCGCAAATGGGGCATTCCCAGCCGCTACATGTCCGGTTACTTGCACCTGTATCCAGAAGATGGGCAAATCATCACTGACGGTGTCAGTCATGCCTGGTGTGAGTTTTTCCTTCCTGATCTGGGTTGGATCGGAATTGATGCAACGAACAATTTAGTCGCTGATAACAGATACATACGAGTGTCTGTAGGTAGAGACTATGATGACATTGCGCCAACCAAAGGTGTCGTGTATGGCGGCGGCAAATCTTCATTGTGTGTTAATATTTCTCTTGCCCACAGCTCAATGGAAAATTCAGATTGGCTGCTGCAAGGCGCACAGCAATAAACGACTGCAACCGAAGCAGACCCGAATTCGGTCCCAGTGATGGATTCACGGTAAATTTTCAGTTTCTGCCGTGCGCGTATAATTTAGTCCGCTTTTGATCTGACCGGCGCAAGTGACAAAGCGCCTGTCTACCCAAGGTGCTTTTACTGCGCATCAATATTGGAGAGGTGACCGAGTGGCTTAAGGTGCACGCCTGGAAAGCGTGTGTGCGTGAATAGCGTACCGAGGGTTCAAATCCCTCCCTCTCCGCCATAGCCGAAGCTAGTTTAGTGGTGTTTACAGTCGGACACTAAACTGCCTGAATACAACGACTTACAATGTTTTACGGACGAATCATCTGTAGACTCGGCTTGATACGGAAATGGCATTGCCCGCCGGGTCCTTGGTATTGGCGAAAACGTAGCCGTCAGCTTTATGCACGGTACCGAACAGGAGCCCGTATTCAGCAGCTTGGATACAAAATGCTTCGACATCCGGTACATCAAAAATCAACTTGGCGACCGACTGCCCACCTCTGCGCCCGCGCCCCAAGGGATGAAGCATGATGTTGGTCCCGGTTTCAGTGGAGCTTTCCAACTCGACGACGCAATCACCTTCTTCTCTGTGAATTCGGAAACCAAAATGGCGTGTGTAGAATTCGGCGACGGCGTCAATGTCGCGGACGTAAAGCAGAATTCGGCCGAGGACGGGCACTGGAAGAAGAGGTTGGCGTTGCTTGGTCACCTCAAATTTCATGCTACTTCAATGGTACGGCTTGATCACGCAGCACTCCACCAATTTTTTATACTGCGCTAAGCTCTAAGTCGCTGATTTTGCGGATCATAAGGCGGCTGAGCAAGTACTGTTGCAGTTCTTCTCACACCCATAATTGGAATTTCAAACCTCGCACCCGAACTGCTGAACTGGGGTTCGACATAAACGAATGCCAAACTGACTCCGGTACGGTGCCCATACCCGCCGCTACAAACGATACCCATCGGACGGTCTCCGTCAAGTGCGGGCTCATTACCGAGGCAATCAGCATCGACCACGTCGACTGACACTAGAACGAGTTTGGTTGAAATGTCCGAATTCTTACGTTCAACCACGCTGTTCTTACCGATGAATTCGCTGTCGAAGTCGACAAATCGTTCAATATCCGCCTCAACCGGAGTTATCTCGGTGGTCAATTCACTGCCCCAGCCCTTGTATCCCTTCTCAAGGCGCATGCAATTAACTGCGTAGGAACCAAACCAGCCGACACCAAACTCCTCTCCCGCTGACTCAAGTGCCGAAGCTAGCTCGCTCATCGAATTGATCGGATGATAGAGCTCCCAACCCAACTCACCGACATATGAAACGCGAAGTGCAATCACTGATACACCGGCAACTTCAATCTCCTGTGCACTCAGCCACCGAAATTCTTCATTGCCAAGATTCACATCGGTCAGTTTGGTCAATAAATCGCGCGAATTTGGACCAGCTACTGCCAGCATTCCCATTTGATCTGTGACGTCCTCAACCTGAACATTCTCTCCCTCTGCAATATGTTGAGTCAACCAGTCATAATCGTGCTGCTGTGCTACGATTGCAGAAGTTAGAAAAAACCGATCGTCTGCCAGTCGGGTGATTGCCATTTCACACTCAATCCCACCGAGGTCGGTAAGCATGTGCGTAAGCGTGATGCCTCCCGTCCTCCGAGCAACCCGATTCGCACCAACCCGGTTGAGAAATACCTCAGCATCAGATCCGGTAACCATATACTTGGCAAATGCAGTTAGGTCCGCCAGACCCACTCGCTCTGCAACACACTCACATTCTTTTGCCACATGTTCGAAAGCATTCGTTCGACGAAACCCATAAATTTCTTCAACGCCTTGAGGTGCAAACCACTTTGGTCGTTCCCAGCCGTAAATTTCAGCAAAAATGGCGCCTTTGGTTATTAACCTATCGTAAATCGGCGTCTTCTTGATCGGCCGCCCAGCGTCTCGAAACTCACCGGGGTAATGCGTCTGATACATCTCCTGATATTCATCTATCGATTTATCAACCACATACTGATTGGGTAAATTTGCGTACTCTCCATATCGGCGCGGGTCCATTTCACGCACATTAATGTCGGTCTGACCGTGAACCATCCATTGCGCCAGGTATTTTCCGGCACCTGGCCCCTGAGTAATGCCAATCGAAGCACCGCAACACAACCAATAGTTCTGCAACCCCCCAGCAGGACCCATCAAGTAGCCTCCATCCGGCGTATGCGTAATCGGACCGTTCACCACACGCTTCAGGCCAGCGTTGGCAAAAGCAGGAATCCGCTCGGATGCAAGCAATAGACTCGTTTCCAAACGCTCCAGCGATTCCGGTAGAAGCTCCATGTCGAAATCCCAGTTAATTCCATCCACCCCCCAGGCAACGGCATTTGCAGTCTCGTAAGGACCCACCAATATGCCCTGTTGTTCCTGTCGTATATAACAGGACGCGATGGGGTCGCGCACAACGGGTGGTTCTTTCTCAAGCGCTTGTACTTCAGGTAAATTTTCAGTAACCAGATACTGGTGTTCCATGTTTACAATGGGCAGCCGAAATCCTGTCATTTGAGTAATCTGGTCGGCGAAACTGCCAGCGGCATTGACAACATGCTCACAAGTGATTGAGCCCTGTTCGGTATCGACGCGCCATTCCCCACCAGAGGTTCGCTCAATGCCTGTAACACGATTCCGTCTGACAATTTCGACTCCCTGATTGCGGGCACCTACTGCCATTGAGTTGGTACTACTAGCGGGATCTGTATGGCCATCGTTGGGCGTATAAAATCCCATTTTCACGTTATCTACATTGATCAGTGGATGGATTTCTCGTATTTCGGCGTGTCCTACCAAGTAACTTTCGACGCCGAGATAGTCGAGGATGCCTTTCACATACCTGAACCAATCCACATCTCCATCCGTAATCGCAAGGCGCAGCGCGCCGCAACCATGCCAGCCCGTCGCGTACCCAGTCTCCTCCTCAAGTCTGGCGTAGAGTTCTACACCGTATGCATGAACCTTGGCCATATTCAAGCTGCCAATGAAATTGGGTATTAGACCGGCAGCGTGCCAGGTTGAACCGGAAGTCAACTCGCCCTTATCGATCAAAACGACATCATTCCAGCCCTCTTTCGGGAGGTGGTAGGCAAGACCGACGCCCATTGCGCCACCACCGACGATAACAACCTGAGTATGCGATTTCAATTGTTTGTCTCCGTTTAAACTATTCTTTCCAAATTAACCAATGAAGTTGGCACATCATCGAGAGTTGCCAGTCCTGAAGGTGCAACAATAGATTTACGGTATTGATTGATCGCAGCCTCAGAAAAATCGGAGTCGGGAGGGCTCTCAAGTTCAAAGTGCCCGAAATGATCAACCCCACGAAGCAGCATCGCGGTATCACGTCCACCATTTCTTTGCTGTACAACTTCGGTAGAAATGTAGTTGATCGATAACCCGATTCGCGGCCGGTCTGATAGGTTTGGACCAGAACCATGCAACGCCATACCGTGATGCATTGAAAATTGCCCGGGACGCAACTCACAAGTTATTCTGTTTTGCAGGTCCTCTTCGGTTGGTTCGCAGTTTTGCGAACTCATTAACATATTGTTTGCATCAAAATGATTGTCGTGACTTCGAATCCCATCGATGTGACTCCCCCGAATGACCTGCATCGCTCCGTTTTCGGAACTCGCATCGGTAAGACCAAGCCACACTGTCACGACTCCATCTGCCGGCTTAAGTCCCCAGTAGAGCAAATCCTGGTGCCAGCCGACATGAAATTTATTATTCGGCGTCTTGGCAAAGAAAGTTGCACCCCACAGCAGAATATTGGGTCCGAGAATACCTTCTACGGCATCGAGCACTCTCTTGCTACTGGCTAGATCGTACACCCATCTTGATACAAGATGAACTTTAAGCAACTGCTTACAGTTCACCCAGCCATCCATTCGATCTCTCAATTCGGTGAAACGAGAAATCAGACCTGTTGCATCCCGCTCACTTATTGCAGTCAAGGGGTAAACAACCCCATCGTTCCAGTAGTTTTGAACCTGTTCTACTGAGAGGAAAGAATCGGTTGACTGATTTAATGAAACCAATTTCAAACTCCCAAATTAACGTAGAAATCAGGTTCGATAGCTTGTGTCGATTTCGTCGAGCATTCTCAACAATGCCGGCCACTCGTGTGTGCCTGATGGCGACATGCGCTCGTATTGTTCGGCTGCTTTCTCCAGCACTGCTTCGGAAGGCAGATGAATTGGGCGGCCCATTGATAAGGTATCCAGCTGTGCCTGGCATGACAATTCCAGATAGTACATTCTGATGTAGGCTTCGGCTACTGTTGCACCAGTTGTCAATAGTCCATGATTTCGCATGATCATGACTGGATTGTCACCGAGACTGGCTGCCAAACGTTTCCGTTCATCCAGGTCCAGCGACAGACCCTCGTATTCATGATACGAAACCCGGTTATAGAACTGAAATGCGTCCTGAATCAAAGGTACGAATCCTTCCTCAAGAGCAGAAACCGCTATCCCTGCCCGAGGGTGCGAATGCATGATGCAGTTGACGTCCTCTCTGGCGTTGTAAATCGCACTGTGAATGACAAAGCCGGTGAAATTCATTCCACTGGTGTCAAGGATTTCCCCATCGGAAGATCGTGGCGGAACAATGACTTCACAGTTCTCATCCAAAGTCACGAGATTGGAGGCAGTGACTTCATCAAACCGCAAACCAAACATGTTGATTAGAAATCGGTTAGGTTCACCGGGTACCCGTGCACTGATATGATTCCAGACGATATCGCTAAATCCGTTCAAGTCCGCCAAATGATGACATGCAGCCAAATCAATTCGAGTTTGATATTCTTCATCGCTGAAGGCTGGCCAATCACCTCGCACAACGTTTCCTGAGTGTTGATCACTTGCCATAACAATATTCCCTTAGAAATTGAAAATGTTGTTCAATATTAAACGATTTTTTACAAAATTATGTTGAATTCTTAGTGCCGTCGGTACCCTAATCGAAACATTCAAAGCAGTAACTTCCTTAAGTTCACTCGATCGTACATAGAGTGATGCAGACAGCTCGTCGCTTGCCGTTTCACTCTTCCCAAAAATGTACCCTCATGAAGCCTTACTCAGCCAATACAGTATCGACGCCATGGAGCAAACAACAGTAAAATCACCGATATGAAAATGACGTCCATTTGCTAAAATAATTTGACCCAATTCCAATAACGATTTTGCAAGAGCATCTGCATATACCACCAATGGACGCAGACAAAGGAGAAAGTTAAATCGATGTATAAGTCTCTACTTATCGACCCGGCAAAATGCACGAGTTGTTTACAGTGTGAACTCGCCTGTTCTTTTGAAAATGAGGGTCTCTTTAATCCGGCCAAATCCAGAATTAAAGTGTTTGAATTTGAGCACGGATTGACGACAATCCCCTATACCTGCACTCAATGTGAAGAAGCCTGGTGTCTGCATGCCTGCCCGGTTGAAGCCATCACGGTAAATCCGAACACAGGTGCCAAGGAAGTCAGCGACTCCATCTGTGTTGGCTGCAAGGTCTGTACGATTGCCTGCCCATTTGGTACGGTCAACTACAACTCCAGCACTGGCAAGGTTATGAAATGCGATTTGTGTGGCGGCGATCCTCAGTGTGCTGAAGTTTGTCCAACTGGTGCAATCGTTTATGTCGATTCCGATTGGACGGGTTACTCAAAAATGCGAGATTCTGCTCTTGAAGCGCATGCCTGAGCAACCTCGTTAATCACAGCAATACGGTAGAAAAAGTGCATCACGTCATTGTCGGAGCTGGTCCCGCGGGTGTCATTGCAGCGGAAACACTCAGAAGAAAATCTCTAGTCGACTCAATCACCATCATCGGGAATGAGCCTTATCCAGCTTATTCGCGAATGGCCATTCCTTACCTCTTGGCAGGCGATGTCGCAGAAGAGGGAACTTATCTTCGCCATGCGGAAAATCACTTTTCCGACCTGGAAATTGACATTCTCAACGAGTCTGTCACTGCAGTCGCACCGACAGACAAATCCGTTTCACTCAGCAATGGAGAAAGTGTCACTTACGATCGACTGCTGCTTGCAACTGGTGCAAGCGCCATCCGCCCTCCAATAAGCGGCATGGATTCGCCACGCGTGCACAACTGCTGGACCTTGTCCGATGCGCACAAACTGCTTCATGACGTCAATGCCGGAGACCGCGTGGTATTACTAGGGGCTGGATTCATTGGATGCATCGTATTGCAGGCACTGGTAGAAATGAAGCTTGATCTGACTGTCATTGAGCTAGCCGACCGCATGCTGGCGCGCATGATGGATGATCCCGGTGGACGCATGATCAAGACTTGGTGTGAGGCCAAAGGAGTTAAAGTTAGAACAGGTGCCGAAGCGATAGCGGTTGAGGAAAGAGATGGGGCACTAGAGATTACTCTTGGAGATGGTAGCAGCATCGCTGCGGACCATATTGTGTGTGCCGCAGGTGTCCGCTCAAATATTGATTTTCTCGCGGGTAGCGGAATCAATTTCGATCACGGCATTCTGGTTGATAACCACCTGCAAACTAACATTGAAGGCATTTATGCAGCGGGTGATGTTGCACAGGGCCCAGACCTGAGTACGGGCGAACAACAAGTTCACGCGATTCAACCGACTGCCAGTGAACATGGTCGAATTGCAGGCAGTCAAATGGCTGGAGAGGCAGTGCCATATGGCGGCAGTTTATCCATGAATGTGCTGAATACCCTTGGCCTGATAACCAGTTCATTTGGACTTTGGGACGGTGTTGATGGTGGCGATCGGGTGGCTTCAGAAGATCAGACATACAATCGATATCTGCGACTTGAATTTAGAGAGGATGTACTGATTGGCGCATTGGCCATCGGGCTGACTCAGCATGTTGGCATACTGAGAGGGCTGGTGCAAACCGGCGTGAGACTGGGGGCATGGAAGCGGCGATTGATGAGTGATCCATCCCAGATCATGCACGCGTATCTGGCTTGTGTACAGGGAAGCCGCGCCTAATCAATGATTGCGTCTAAAGACGCTCGATGAAAATCAATCTGAACCATAGTCTGGATGATTAAATCAGCCAGACTGAAAGCAATGCTCGGTCACTGACCAGTTTTGCCGCTCAGTTTCCAGAATCAAGCATGAGGGGCCACCGCGAGTCCGATTGCGTCCTGCGGCTCCTGGATTCAGTACCCAGGGGGTCTCACTTTGATCAACCACTCTCACATGTGTGTGTCCGTAAACCACCGCGCGGCTGTCTGGATATCGCTTTCTCAATACTTCGTGATAGCGGCGTGTATCGCGCACGGTATGTCCGTGTTCAACTGAAATATTTCCACCAGAAAGTACGATGGTCTGTCGGTCCAAAAGGGAGTTTAGAACCTCAACTTCGGATGGCTGCCACTTGAACTCATCATCATTGTTACCGGCGACTGCAAACACAAGGTCCGATCGCAGTTTCAGCGATTCGAGCACGTCGCTTGAGCCAATATCGCCGGCATGAATCGTTGCATGGCAAGTCGAAACCAGATCCAGGATTCTAGGGTCAATATAGCTGTGAGTGTCCGAAACAATCGCAATTCGAATCGACTGGGATTCCAAATGTGATAAATCTGTCAGTTGAGTTCTAATGATGTCTGCTCCTCACTGGTCTGCATTCGCTCTCGCATTTTCTGAATTCGTTTTTCCCTTGCATCAGGTTTCATCGGTATGGTCATTTCGCCGTACAGCACCTGTTTGAGAAACTGCATTGAAAATTTCAGTAATCCATCTTCATCCCTCACCAAGGTCGACATTTGATCGGAAGAGATTTCGTAGATTTCCATAAAATCTTCCGTTTGAATGAACTCCCGGAAACTGTCAAGATCATAACTGCACATATCAAACAACTGCTTGCTTCGATCACTTGGACGACCAACAGTCGGGCCGCTAGAGCGCTTTTTCAGCACAACGTCACGCCATTCTCGATTCTTTTCATCATAAACGTCAACACCTTGCTCTTCACGATAGTCTGCAACCGAAATTGTGCGTGGTTCTTCGTGGCCGCAGCAATGATTTTCTTTGACAAGAAAATAGATATCTTCAACCTGTGATGCGTCTTTATTACGAACACCCATACTCCCGAGCGCGTAATAGCGACAAGCAGCAGGCCGATCCTCATAGACCGTGCAGCCTTCCTCAGAGAGAAAGACGCACTCGGTTGTACCAGGTTTGGTGTTCAGTTTAAGTCCTGGCATATCGTGATGATCCATCGGATATGGAGTAGTGTAAGTTCCGACAAATTCGTGCGACAGCAAACCGAAGCGTTGTTTTAGCCGAACGATATCATAAGGAGTCATTACAATATCGATATTGCGACAGCACGCATTGAAGCAACTGATGTTCTTGTGACAGTCGAACTGAATAACAGAATTCAGTTTCAATTCAATGGGTTCGATAGGACTGCTATAAAAAGGCTGTTGTTCTGATTGTTTATCCATGAAACCGAATAGGATTGGAGGGGTATCATTGGCGCTCGCCGAAACTGGCAACGGTTCCCGAAAATTATATGCAAACTGTTCTTTTCACCCGACTGGCAGCATTGACTTTTGAGTTCAGAATAGAATTGAGTCCTCCAAGTTTCTCACCGTAATCATCCTGTCCGCAACACTAATTTTCCTTGACAACAAATTAGACATCCTCAATATTGGATGCATTTTTTTGCTTACACTCATCCCGCCGAGCGCGTAATAGCGGCTAGCTGCAGATCGATCTTCATGAACTGTACACCCCTCATCAGATAGAAATACGCATTCAATGGTGCCGGATTGGTATTGAGTTTCAGCCCCGTCAAATCATGGTAGTCTATTGGGTAAGGCGTGTTATAGGCACCAACTAAGTCTTTAGAGTCAATTTTGAATCGCCGCTTGAGTCGGACAATGTCATAGGGGGTGATGACAATATCGATGCTTCGGCAACACGCATTGCAACAGCTGATATGCTTGAAGCAGTCAAACTGAATGAGCGAGTCAAATTTCAGTTCGACTGGCTGAATCGGGCTGGTGTAAAAGTGTCCTTCTTGAAGTTTTTTCATGCGTATGGCACAATCAGTCGACGGTATGCGGAACGCTGAATATAGTGTTGAGACTGTTGTCCCCCTTCACGCTTACCAGTTGTAAAAACTATCTGTGGTTTGCGAAGAAAGGATGCTGTTATCAATCAAGTCTCAACGAAAAGCCTCGATGAGAAGCAGTCAACATCAAGTTTCACCTCGCTTTATCAGTTAACTCGTTGTAATCTGAAATTTTTCAACAGCTTAATCACCGTACAAGCAACAGGCGTCCATGGATCACAAATTCTGTTTTTCGACTACTCTGCATAAAAATAATTCTCCTATTCGATTAGAATAGCAAACAGACATTCAGTGTGATGTTGTTCGAAAATGATTTTCGTTCAACCGAAATTTTATAATTATTGAGGTAGAAACAATGATTGTTCAACAAACGAAGAAACTGCTCGTAGCAACAGCTGCTGCAGTAGCCATGAGTGCGGTATCAGTTCAATTTGCACATGGTGATGAACATGGTGTTAAAGTTGGCTTCCTAGGCGGTTTCACCGGTCCAATTGAATCCTTCGCACCGGGCATTTTCCAGGGTGCGAAATCTGCTGTGGAACACATTAATGCCAGCGGTGGTGTGTTGGGTGGTAAGCCAATGGAGCTCGTTACCGGTGATTCAACCTGTGCGGATGCGACTGCTGCGGCTAATGCAGCCGATCGTCTGATCAACTCCGACAATGTATCTGCGGTCATTGGCCCTATGTGTTCAGGCGCGACAATTTCCGCCGCCAACAATGCAGGTATACCAGCTGGCGTAGTACTCGTCTCACCGAGTGCAACCAGTCCGGCGATATCGACTGTCGAAGATAACGACCTGTTGTTCAGAACAGTCCCATCTGACGCTTATCAAGGTGAGTCAATGGCGAAATTACTTCTGAGCAAGGGAATCGACAACATTGCGATTACCTACATTAACAATGACTACGGAAAGGGATTTGCAGATGCCGTTTCAAGTTCGATGGCAGCGATGGGCGGCACTGTAGCAATCAGTGAAGCACATGAGGAAGGTAAAGCGGACTACCGGGCAGAGATCGGTTCTCTTGCTTCAAGTGGCGCAGAAATTCTGGTTGTACTGGCTTATGCCAACGGCTCGGGTCAAACCATTATCCGCCAGGCACTAGAAAGCGGCGATTTTACTCGCTTCGCGGGTGGTGACGGAATGCCCGAACAGTCGTTGATTGACGGCATTGGTGCAGAAGGTCTTGAGGGTATGATTATTACCCGTGCCGGATCTCCTGAAGGCCAGGGGAAGGACAATTTTCAAATGATGTGGAAAGCAGGCGAATTTGCTGATTCAGCCTATGCGCCACACGCTTATGACGCAGCCTTTCTGTTGGCGCTTGCCATGCAGAAAAAAGGCAATGCAGACCGTGACGGCATGTCAGAAGCGTTGCGGTCAGTTGCCAGTGCCCCAGGCGAAGTCATCTATCCTGGAGAATGGGATAAGGCACTATCAGTATTGGCCGGAGGTGGCGACGTTAACTACGAAGGTGCTGCCGGTAATCAGGACTTTAACGAGAACGGTGATGTTGCCGGCCTGATCGTAGAGGTGAACATTACAAATGGTGAGCTGGTCGAGATTGGACCCATTATGTAGCCTGATCACAATTATCAGTGATTCTGAAAAATGGCGGTGTCTGATCACCGCCATTTTTTTGTCAGCAGGTGCATCGTTGAACACCTTTGCATTTGGAGTTCTGACAAATTCACCTAAAAGAACATTACCACAGGAAGCACAAATTTAGGATGATGGAGAAATTTCGCAAACCTCGCATTTTCACCAACTATTAGTTCTTTAGTGCTATTAGGGATTTACAAATAAGATTTGGATACAATCCTACACCTCCTTTTTCTTTCGGTGAGTGAATTTATAGACTCTATAACCTAGTCCTCAATAACAAAATTACCCACTGAGAATTGCCCCATCAGTTCAATGAATTTAGCACCTAAAAATACGGAAGGATTTGAATTAAAATAAGTTTTTTGAGAGTGCCTACTTGTTTCCAAATATTCATTACTTTTCCAGAGGTAAAAATGGATTCACTAGAACAGTTAATCGAAAGTGTAAAGCGGAATCTATCTCAGAAGGAAAATGTTTACCAAAATGAAGCTTCTGTACGGGAACAAATTGTAATGCCTGTGCTGAGATATCTTGGTTGGATAACCACTGACCCAAATACTGTTTCTCTCGAGTACTCAGTAAACAACCGACGATCAGAAACGCGAAAAATCGATTACGCACTATTTGCACAACAACACAGCGAAGCACCAAACTTGATTATCGAAGTGAAGGCTGTAGGTAAAGTGGATGCTGATGACCAATTGTTTGAGTATGCATTCATTACTGGAGTAGCACTCGCAATATTAACTGATGGAAAAGAATGGCGAGTGTATTTACCAATGAGCCATGGCAGTATGCAAGAACGATTAGTCCGAACAATTGATCTTTTGCACAGTGATGTTGTAGAAACATCTGAGGCGCTCCGACAATTTATGTCATTTGAGAATATATCGTCTGGCAAGTCATTTGAGTTTGCAACACAAATTAGCAAGGAAAAGAAGAATCAAGAATTAGCTAAGTCAAAAATTAGTGAGGCTTGGACCAATCTGACAACAGGAGAAGACGCAAGAATTGTGGACTTGATTATTGAAGAGACATCTAGGCTATCAGGAATACCACCAAGACTTCAAGATGTGGAAAAATTTTTAACTTGTATGACTTCTCAACCTGATCCGGTTGATGCAAATCTCAGATCAAAAGACTCAGCAAAACGTAGAAGCAACGTGTTCAAGAAAGCGCATCTACAGGTAAATTTGAAATCGACAGACAAAACAAAAAGCAGAGAAAATAAAGTAACTTATTGGTTGTTCAACGAAAAACACGAAGTGAATCATCTCACAGCAGCGTACCGAGAAATAATGAACGAGTTAGTGAGGCATGTTCCGCAGGATCGACTTCAACAGATTAAGTTCATATACAGAGACAAAATGGATATCACACAAAGTCACAGAAAACGGGCTGAACGTTTATCTAACGGGATGTATATTCATACATACACAGATTCGAAGAAAAAACTTAAGCAATTGGAAACGACATGCAAAGCTGCGTCAATTGATTTTGGAACGAAATCGGGGCTTTTGCTTGACCGCTATTGAAAAACCAAATGAAATCGACTATACGGTGGATATTTTCCCATTCTCGCATTGGATAAAAAAACATATAGTTTATTACTGGCTTCTCGCAATATCGTTAGATCATGCTTACTCTCGATGTAGAAGCCATTACCTACCGAAAAGAAATACTTCTGCACAATATTTCAATATGTCCTCCGAATTCTCTGAGGATGAGCAACAATTTTCCGCAGAACACTAGATTCTGGCTGCACCCATTCGCTGAAACAAATAACTATTTTGCTGTCATATTCCGGTTGCCTTTCTCCCCAAGATGATCATACTGACCTCAACCTCCTTGCATCCTCAGGTATCAGTCCGTGAGGAACATATCGAAGTGCAATTGTGATGGTGAGACCAATAAGAAACACCCGTGTCTGCAGTGCCCTTGCTGCCAAATCTGCAGGTGGCTCCCAGTTGAACCACTCAGTCCCGTAATTTGCAACCACATCGAAGACAAACAGCGTCAACGGTTCTGACATTGTCCAAATGATGTAAATGGCTGTCGCACCGAAAATCGCACCTAGGTTGCTACCCGCGCCACCAACAAGTACCATCACCCAGATAACAAAAGTGTTCTTCAACGGGTGAAACCCAGCCGGATCAAATATTCTGCCAAATGTAGTCAGCGCAGCGCCACCGATACCGATCAAACCGGAACCCAGAACGAATATCTCCAGACGTCTGAAATTGACATCCTTCCCCATCGCTGCAGCCGCCACTTCATTGTCGCGAATCGCTCTCATCATTCGTCCCCAAGGTGCGTGATAGGCTCTTTGCAGTAAAAGAAACATAGCGACAACAATCACCGCCATCAGGCTCAGGTAAGCGGAACGAGCCAGCACAAAGCCAATGTCATTCGGAGTCGGTACCGGCCAAGGCAATGGAGACACGGTCAGGGTTCCTCGGGTCAACCAGTCGGCATTCTTCAGTATTGCTTTAATGATTTCTGCAAAACCCAACGTCGCGATAGCCAGGTAATCGCTTCTGAGACCAAGGCACGCCTTGCCAATTCCATAGGCAACAATCGCCGCAGTAATTCCCCCGGCAATCCAGCCAACAATGACCGGTAATCCAAATCCACCGATGAATCCCGCCTGACTTTCAATGACTCGAGCAACCGGTTCAACTGCATTGTTAAAAACGAAAAAAGCGATGATTAGAGCTGTCAGCAGACAGGCTGTTTTTATCCTTTGACTGATCCCGAATCGATGTAGCTGAGTCAATGCGGCAATAAAAATAGTCAACAACAATATTTGAACACCCAAACCCGCAAGAGCACCCGGTCCTTCAGAACTCCAGAACTCATCATTGATTGAAAAACTGAAAAGCATTGTGACAAACGCGCCAACTGCCATGAATCCCATTACACCAGCATTGAAAACACCCGCGTAACCCCACTGAATCGTCAGTCCAAGTGCCAGCACCGCATGACAAGCAATTTCCACCATCAATCGAGTCGTATAGGCTTCGCCAAAACCGATCAGGATGACGAGAATCGCAACTAAAGCGATCGAAAACAAGATGATTTCTCTCTGGTAGCGATTCATGTCAGGAAACCCGCACTATAAAACCTGTCCGCGGAATATTCCGGTCGGCCGCCAGATCAGCACTACGATAAGAATCACGAAAGGCACCACAATCTTGTATTCAGTTGGAACAAATGCCAGTTTTGAGGGTATTTCCACCCAGTCTGGAATGTATGGTGCAAGTGGCCTCAGTAAAATTGACCAATTGAAAATTGCCAGCGATTCTGTAAACCCAACGAGCAGCCCGCCTGCGATAGCACCATAGGGTCGGCCAACGCCACCAACAATCGCAGCCGCAAAGATTGGTAGTAAGAGATTGAAGCTCAAATCCGGTTTCAAAATGACGTCGAGCGATAGCAATACACCACCTGCAGCTGCCAGAGTGCCAGCAATCATCCAAGTTGCACTGACTACCCTGTCGGTATTAATCCCAGTGATTAGCGCCAGGTCAGGATTGTCCGACATGGCTCTCATAGCCTTTCCGAGGCGGGTACCGGTAAGAAATCGATGCAGACAGAAAATACAAACGATCGTTGTAATGATCAGCAATATTTGGGGTTCAGTAATGACAATGTCGCGCGTGGAAAGCTCAAATGGCAGTTCAATACGAAAAATATCCTTTTTTTCAGCGCTGAAGAAATGTCTTGGTGCGGTCCCCGCGAACAGTCTCACCAGTCCCTGAATCATCAGCATGACTCCGATTGAGGCAACAAGCAACAATATGGGCTTGACATTGCGTTCACGCAAAGGTCGATAAAACATCCGGTCGAGTGCGACAGACATGATCGCAACAAAGACCATTGCTACCGGCAACATGACAAAACCGGTTGGCAGGCCGACTACAGATCCGGCACCTGGAAACCAGGAGACGAAAACAAGCGCAACGAATGCACCAACCGTCATCATATCAGCGTGTGCAAAATTGGCGAATCTCAGAATCCCGAACACCAGGGTGGCGCCGACTGCTCCCAGCGCGTAAATGCAGCCGATGATCGTGCCGGAAATAATTACTTTGTTGATGAAGAAAATCAGTTCATTCATCGGCGGTCCTATCCACCCAAAAAACTACGGGCAACTTCCGGATCATTCAGTAGATTCTCACCCGTATCCGTGTACAAGTTCTTTCCACCGGCCAGTACGAAACCAGTATCAGCGATTTCCAATGCGCGGCGGGCATTCTGTTCCACGACCAAGATACCCACCCCGGATCGGGCAATCGAAGTAATTCGTTCGATGATGTCCTGCACAAATGCTGGCGAAAGACCAACAGTGGGCTCATCAAGCAACAATAAGCGCGGTTCAACCATCAATGCTCGACCAATCGCAACCATCTGACGTTGCCCGCCAGACAGTTGGCCGGCTTCGCTATACCGCTTGTCCTTGAGTGGCGGAAATATTTCGAACGTCTGATCAATGACATGTGAAAAATCATCATCCCGAATGATCGCTCCCATTTCGAGATTCTCCTGAACAGTGAGGGAAGGAAAGATATTCATTTCCTGCGGCACGTAGCCGATGCCGAGTCCAACCCGTTTGTCCGGTGCGACCAGAGTGATGTCAGTGCCATCAAAAAGTACGCGGCCCTGATCAAGGCTAATCAGTCCAAACAGACTCTTGAGTGCGGTCGATTTACCTGCGCCATTGGGACCAACAATTACGCCAATCCTTCCTGCTTCCAGCGCAATATCAACACCCTGAAGAATCGGTTCACCACCGTATCCAGAAACCATATTGCTGGCCTGAATCAGCATAAATCAACCCGGCTGAGAAGTCTGAACACGTTTGCCGCCACCAAAATAGGCCTCAACGACCTGCGGATCGTTGAGTACCTGTTCGGGACTACCGTTGGTAACCATTTCACCTTCGACCATAACCGAAACATCATGACAAAGGCGGGAAATGAACTCCATGTTGTGCTCTATGATGAAGAATGTCATTTTGAGTTCTTCATTCAGTTTCTTGATGTTGTCCGCCAATGTACTGAGTAGCGTTCTATTCACCCCCGCACCCAATTCATCCAGGAGGACGATCTTTGGATCCACCATGAGTGTCCTTCCCAATTCCAGAAGTTTTTTCTGCCCACCTGACAAGTTACCAGCGAGTTCATACTTGACGTGTGACAGGCCAATAAATTCAAGAATTTCCAATGCTTTCTGCCTCATATTCTCTTCCTGAGGTTTGAATGCTGATGGCCGAAACAGTGCAGTAACCAGGTTTTCACCAGACTGGTTCGGTGGAACCATCAGTAGATTGTTGATCACCCGGACATTCGAAAACTCGTGTGGAATCTGAAAGGTTCTCAGCAAGCCGTAGTGAAACATCCGGTGAGCAGGAAGACCGGTTACATCGGTGCTGTTCAAAGTCACCGTACCGGAATCCGGCAGGTGAACACCCGCCACAATATTGAACATGGTTGATTTTCCGGCGCCGTTGGGGCCGATTAAACCGGAAATTGTGCCTGCGGTTACCTGGAGACTACAGGAATTGATCGCCCGAAATGCACCGAAATACTTGGTAACATTGTCAACTTCGAGAATATTTGTCATGACAACGGGCTTTTCCTTGTGAAGTCACGCAGCCAACGTACAGAAATTTCTACCGAAACTGTGCTTCGCGCTAGCAGATGGCGGCGGTCTATCCCTCGCGTTCTGTGATCTCCCTGAATTTCACATAGCTTTCCGTTTCAGTTGCTTCAACGATCGCACCATTGTGGACCCCGTACTGAATCAGCTAGACGAAGCATGTATTCTCCGCGGTAAAATTGATGCAGGTTCTCATCATCTAAACCGCGACCTGGTCAACAGTTACAACCCGTCGTGCATAACGCATTGTCTTATCCTCAAGCTCGTCGTCTGGCACAACCTGGTTCACCAATCCGATTCGCAGCGCTTCTTCTGTGTCAATAATATCGCCCGAATACAAAAGTACACGCTCTCTTCGAAATCCAACAATCCACTGCATTACCACTGTCGGCGACACGCCAGAGAACTGAATTTCCGGATCACCATATTTGGCTGTTTCAAACGCAAAAGTCATACAGCACATCATCAATAGTTCGTAACAACCGGCAAGGCAATATCCGCTTTTTCTATTTTCGGATTTCGATACCAACCTTTTTCATCTTGGTACGTTGCTTGATAGTATAGTAATTGACTGCTCCCCTTTTCAATGGGTTCACCAGTCGATTGACTTTCGCCAGGAAAAGGCTTTACATAGTCAGTATAGCGTACCATGCAATCTACCGAAATCAACTTGGGAAAACTTGCAAATTCCATCAAGCTCTGGGGTAGAGAACTTGGTTTTCAACAGGTTGGTATCGCCGATACGGATCTCACACAAGCTGAAAACCATCTAAATCAATGGCTTGACAAGGGGCTGCATGGTGAACTTGACTACATGGGCAAACATGGAAATAAGCGAACTCGTGCAGAACTACTGATTCCGGGTACGGTTAGAATAATTTCTGCCCGTATGGACTATTGGCCTGCTGATGCGAAAGACATCAATGAATCGTTAGATGATCCAGCGTTAGGATTCATTTCTCGATATGCGACCGGTACCGACTACCACAAACTGATTCGAAAAAAGCTACAGAAACTCGCTTATCGAATTCAAGATGAAGTAGGAGAATTCGGCTACCGTGCATTTGCTGACAGCGCACCCGTGATGGAAAAACCAATCGCCCAGAAAGCTGGACTAGGTTGGATCGGTAAGCACTCCAACCTATTGAATCGGAAAGCAGGCTCCTGGTTTTTCTTGGGTGAGCTATACACTGATTTACCGTTACCTGTGGACCAACCGGAGAAAGATCACTGCGGTGTTTGCTCTGCCTGCATCAATATCTGCCCCACTCAAGCCATCGTAGAGCCCTATGTTGTCGATGCGCGAAAATGCATTTCCTATCTAACGATTGAACTCAAAGGTTCCATTCCAATTCAGTATCGACGTGCAATCGGGAATCGAATATTTGGGTGCGACGACTGCCAGGTAGTCTGCCCTTGGAATCGATTCGCTTCAGTTTCTGATGAACCAGGCTTTCGAGTCAGACATGGTTTGGATTCAAGCCAACTGAGCAAATTGTTCATGTGGTCAAAAATTGAGTTTCTCGAAAAAACTCAAAATTCAGCCATTCGTCGCCTCGGCTATGATCGATGGCTAAGAAATATTGCAGTCGCACTGGGAAACTCAAAACCCTCTAATGCATCGATTCGAGCACTCAAGACACGTCAATACCATGAGTCAGATCTAGTACGAGAGCATGTTCAATGGGCCCTCGAACAACATTTGAACTGATTCTAAAGATTAACATCGATTAAATCTGTTCATTGCAGCAGATGCACGATTCAATTTTGAGCGAATTAGTTCCACGGACAATTATTTTTCTAGTGTCGTGCACCGGTATCGAAGAACCAAGGGGCAGTTCCACCGCTAAAGCTCCGCTCAATATCTGTCAAATCTGAACTTGCATGAATTTGACTCTGAATTTGCAAGGCTTCCATAACTCTCAAGTTAGGATACGATTGAGTACAATAACTTACTGCACCCTAGCGGGGTAAAGCAATCTGGAAATTAATCTATATCAACGAAATTAACTGGAATCTGAAAAATGAAATCGAAAATTACCCTAGTCATTGCAATGTGTTTGATGCTGGTTGCGCCGAATGCCTTTTCTGCTACTGTTAAGCTCGGGTTTGTAACGACACTGACCACTCCAGCAGCAGTCATCGGTAATGACATGAGAGATGCCGTAGAGCTGGCACTGGAACACATTGGCCACAAAATGGGACCAGTGGATGTTGAAGTCGTTTATGGCGACGATGAGTTTAATCCTCAAAAAGGCAAGCAGGCAACAGAACGTCTGGTCACTCAAGATAAAGTCGACATCGTCTTTGGCTATATCTGGTCGCACGTGCTACTAGCATCCGCAACCACAGTGCTCGATGCTGGAAAAATTCTGATCAGCGCAAATGCAGGTCCATCACAGCTAGCGGGTAAAGGCTGTCATGAGAATTTCTTCAGCATCTCCTGGCAGAACGACCAGACTCCCATGGCAATGGGCGAAGTCCTGAATCAGCGCGGTGTCGATTCACTATATGTCATCGCCCCACTTTACGCAGCTGGCAAGAATATGGTTGCCGGTGTAAAACGAACATTTACAGGCGAGATTGTCGGTGAAGACATGACCAAGTGGCCGGATCAAATTGACTGGGCAGCCGAACTATCTAAGGTGAAGGCCGCAAATCCGGATGGTGTGTTTGTGTTCTATCCTGGCAAGCACGGTCCTGCATTCATCAAACAATATCAACAATCTGGACTGTCTGGCCAAGTTGACCTGTATACCGTGTTTACCGTCGACTCCATCAGTTTACCGCGATTTCAGCAAGCAGAAATGTCAGGTGTTCTCGGGACAACCATGACTCAATTCTGGGCGCCTGATCTGGATAATGCTGCAAACAAGAAGTTTGTTGATGCCTTCAAAGCAAAGTATGACAAGTACCCAAGTTTTTATGCTGCACAAAGCTATGACGCTGTGATGTACATCAAGAGTGCGGTTGAAGCTGTTGGCGGTGATATGAGCAATGTCGACGGATTGCGAGCGGCGCTGCAAAAAGCCGATTTTGACTCAGTGCGTGGAGAGTTCACAATGGGACCAAATCACTTTCCAATTCAGAACTTCTATAGCCGCGAAGTGGTTGAAGACAGCGACGGCAGATGGACAACATCGGTGCGCGAAACAGTTTTGAACATGCACCAGGACGTATACGCTAGCGAATGCTCTATGTGATCGACTAACTGGCTTGACGTTTATTCTGTGGAATTGTCAATTATTCATTTCACAGAATAACAAATCGTATGACTTAGTGTGTGAGACTCCATTTAGGAGTCTCACACAATTCGTTTAGTCATAAATTCACTCTCATGGTGTGAATTTCAGTTCCCTTGAAGTTCAACCCAAATTGAATTGTCGTGATCTACGGGGCGCGGTTTCACATTCTTGAGAGTAAAAAAAGTCACCCATAATCGGTCCGAGCATCGTTAGCAGATCCAAAGCAAACAAAACCTGAGGACACTGAATTGGAGTGGGCGTTACTCATTGAACAGACGCTGAACGGCCTTCAGTTCGGCATGCTGCTATTTCTGCTTGCTGCCGGACTAACCCTGACATTTGGAATTATGGATCTGGTGAATCTGGCCCATGGTTCCATGTACATGCTTGGTGCGTTTGTCGGAGCCACAATCTTCTTGTGGACTGGGTCGTTTATCCTCGCAATATTACTGGCGGTTCCACTTGTAGCAGGAATTGGAATCATTGTCGAAATATCGACCCTTAGGACTCTTTACCAACGACACCACTTAGATCAGGTGTTGGCAACCTTTGGACTCATTCTATTATTCAATGAATTGGTCCAGGTTGTCTGGCCACTCGACGGGTTATCCGTTCCATTCCCTGACTACCTAAACTTCACTGTGCCCCTTCTCTTCGGCATCGAATACTCAGTTTATCGACTGATGATTATTGGTGCGGGAATAATCGTTGCTATTGGCATGTACATTTTGGTTGCCAAAACCCGTTTAGGCATGCTAATTCGTGCCGGTGCCGCTGACCGCACTATGATCTATGCGCTTGGCACCAACATTCGACTGCTTTTCACCCTCGTATTTGGCCTTGGAACTGCACTGGGTGCGTTGGCCGGTATCCTGATGGCTCCAATTTTGGGTGCAAATTCCGGGATGGGTGAGCAGATCATCATTATTGCTTTCGTTGTCATTGTCATCGGCGGAATCGGTTCTGTCCGGGGCAGTCTGATCGCAGCATTGATCACTGGACTGATTGATACACTTGGCCGTTCATTTTTGGACGTGCTGTTGGCAATCTTTATTCCTGTCAATGCTGCAGAGGCCGCGGCACCAGCCATCTCTTCTATGCTGATCTATATCTTCATGACCTGTGTTCTGTTTTTCAAACCGCAGGGCCTTTTTGGCTCTCAAACACGATAAACAATCGTCCGGGACTTTATGCGCTTACTGAACTCCCTGCAAAAACGCCGTACCATACTCGCCTGCCTGGTGATTGGTACCTGTGCACTTGCGCCAATAGCGGCGGGAATCTTAGATCAGCCCTATTACATCAACCTGTTCTCCCGGTTGATGATATGGGCTATCGCGGCCATCAGCCTCAATCTGATTCTTGGGTATGGGGGCATGATCAGTTTTGGGCATTCTCTGTATCTCGGAATTGGTGCCTACACAGTGGGTATTTTCGCCTACTACGATATCTACAATTTCTATCTTCAACTGGTTACAGCAATCGCCGTTGCAGCGTTCATTGCGCTTATTTTCGGCGGAATCAGTTTGAGAACGCGTGGAGTTTACTTCATCATGATTACGATGGCTCTCACGCAGATGGTGTACTTTCTTTCAATCAGTATCGAAGAATATGGCAGCGACGACGGACTAATCATTTACGACCGCAGCGATTTTGGAACAAATCTGATCAGTATGGATAACCCGATCCAGCGCTATTATTTGATTTTCTTGGTTATGATTGCCTGTCTGTACTTTTCTCACCGCCTGATTCGATCGCGATTTGGTTACGTCATTCGCGGAACAAAATCCAATGAGACCCGTATGGAAGTGCTTGGCTATTCAACTTTCAGATACCGACTCGTCTGCTTCGTTATTGCCGGCGTCATGTGTGCCTTGGGCGGTGTTCTCAGCGCGAATGTAGAAAAGTTTGTTAGCCCCGATATCATGCACTGGACTCGTTCGGGTGAGTTAATATTCATGGTGGTTTTGGGTGGAATGGCCAGCATTCTCGGACCTGTAACCGGTGCCTTGGTATTCTGGTTACTCTCGGAGTTTTTCTCCCGAATTACTGAACACTGGCATTTGATTTTTGGGCCGTTCTTGATTTTGGTGGTGCTACTTTCGCCACGAGGGATTGATGGGCTGCTTAGTATCAAGAGGTCTGGCAATGAATAACGTTCTACTCAGAATTACTGATCTCAACAAGTCTTTCGGTGGGGTATGTGCAACAGACCATGTCAGTCTAGATGTTGAGCGCGGTGAGATTCATGCATTGATCGGTCCAAACGGCGCTGGGAAGACCACCATGATCTCACAGATTTCTGGAATTCTACCGAGTGATTCGGGAGAAATTGAATTTGACGGCACACCTATTTCCCATATGAAAGCACCTGCCCGTTCTCTCATGGGAATCGCTCGATCATTTCAGATCACATCAATTCTTCGAGAGTTTACCTGTCAGGAGAATGTTGCGCTCGCCATTCAGGCACATTTTGGACACAGCTACAATATGTGGAGACCCGTGTCATCCGAAGAAAAGATTCAAGACCGGGCAGTCGAAGTTCTGGAATCCATCGGCATGGGAGAGTTGCGCGATACCACTTCCGCAGACTTGGCACACGGAGAACAACGGCAGCTGGAATTGGCCATTGCTCTGGCAATGGATCCAAAGTTATTGATACTTGATGAACCACTTGCCGGGATGGGACGAATGGATTCAGTCAAAATTGTCGATTTCCTAAAGGGACTCAAGCGAAAGTTTACGATTCTGGTTATCGAACACGACATGGATGCGGTCTTTACCCTGGCCGACCGAATATCGGTCATGGTTTACGGCCGTCTGATCGCCAGTGGGACGCCTGATGAAATTCGGGCAGATGCGATGGTACGCAGTGCCTATCTGGGAGTTGACTAGCATGCCGATATTGTCAGTCAACAATATTGAAGCGTTCTATGGTCAAACTCAGGCGTTGTTTGGCATCAGCATTCAAATTAATCAGGGAGAGGTAGTCACCCTGCTTGGGCGAAATGGGATGGGTAAAACGACCACGATTCGCTCGATTATGGGGCTCGTCAAACCAGCCAACGGTTCGATTCATTTTGAGGGAAAAGAAATCACTAGATGGCCCGCATACCGGGTTGCAAACGCGGGGGTTGGATTGGCACCGGAGGGACGACACATATTCCCCAATCTCAGCGTAATGGAAAATCTTATCGCAACGGCACACAACAAGAATGAACTAGATAACCCATGGACTGTTGATAAGGTCATGGCTTTATTTCCTGCGTTGGAACCGCGAGCAAAAATTAAAGGTGGGAGAATCTCCGGGGGCGAACAACAAATGCTTTCAATTGGCAGAGCACTGATGACGAATCCAAAACTACTGCTGCTAGATGAAGCGACTGAGGGGCTTTCCCCTCTCTTACGCGCTCAGATTTGGGAGAGTATCTCCCAATTGAAAGACAATCATCAATCAATATTACTGATTGACAAGCACCTTGATTCCCTGCTTCGAATCGGCGACCGACACTACATCGTTGAAAAGGGTTACGTTGTGTGGAGTGGAGATTCTGAAGAATTGCGATCAGATCAGAAACTACAGCAGCGCTATATCGGTATCTAACAGAATATTCGCCGCCAAGTCATGGCTGCAGCTTCAATGGTCAAACTGAGTTGTTGAATTTGACCAGCCTGATCTACAGGTACCAATAGGGGTTGATCCTAACTGTAGATTGAGGTCTGAAACAACCTCTTAGAACCCACAGAAAACCGAAATTATTGGGAACTGAAAACGTGATCGATAACGACTAAAGCTTGCCGTCTCGCTTCAGCTTATTGAGTCTACGATTGGCGTTAAATGCGGAACGACTGGCCGGATAGCGCTCCATCACTTCCAACAAATAGCTTTCGGCCTGTTCGTAGTTTTCTTGATCTGCATAGATAATCGCGATCTTAAGCATCGCTTCAGCCGCACGCCGATTGTCTGGATAATCTCTGATTATCTGCTCGAATCCCTGCAATGCTACATCATGTTTCTTGGTAACGTAGTTGGCCTCAGCGATCCAGTAAAGAGCATCATCAACCAACTCGCTTTGTGGATAATTCTCGACCAAAGCGGTAAACTCAGAGATCGCATCTTCATACTTGCCCTGCTTTAGCGCGCGAAATCCAGTGTCGTAGACTTCGCGTATTACTTCAGGGTCGACGTCTGGGACCGATTCTGGTAGTGTTGCTACAGCGGAACCTTCACCTTCTTCAGAGACCGCATCCGACTCACCGGAAGGTGCTGTTTCATCAGATGAAGGTTCTACACCATCGGTTTGATCTGTGCTAACGTTACTGCCCGATCCAGTCCGCTCAAATTTACGCAATCTGGCGTCGAGGTCATCGTAAAGATCTTTCTGGCGCTGTTTGGTATCATCCAGTTCGATTTCCAACCCCTCCACCTGATCTCGCAAGGTCCGCACCTCTTCAGAAAGTGCTTGAACCTGTGCCAGCATCGTCTGTGGCGCCACTTCTTCAGTGCTAACAGCCGATGAACTTTGAGCAGAACTTGTGCCCGCGGATGAGGAGCCAACAGTCGATGTAGCGGGTGCCGTACACCCGGTTACAAGTGCTGCTACAGCGAGCGCACATGGCGCAAGACCGGATTGAATTGAATGAAAGATGGCCACGTCAGATGAGTTTCAATCCCATTTCTCTGCTACTATTGAACTAAATCGTGAGCAATTTCTACCCGCCGATTCAACGCCCAACTTTCTTCATCGGAACCTTCTACTGCGGGTAGTTCCTCACCGAATGAAACCGTCGTTATTCTAGAAGCTTCAACACCAAGTTCCTGGAAAAGCGCACTAATCGCATTGGCCCTCTGTTCACCTAAAGCTAAGTTATATTCATGCGTTCCCCGCTCGTCCGCGTGGCCTGCGAGATTCAACATCACAGTTGGATTTGCCACTAAAGCTTCAGCGTGTGCCTTAACGATTTGGCGAGCCCTTTCGGTAACGGTTGCTTCATCGAATCCGAAATAAACAGCCGTGTGAGCCAGCAAATTCTCAACCTCTTCTCCGGATTGATTTGCGAGTTCCATCTCAATCAAATTTGATTCATCTTGTGAGCCGGATGTATCTGACGCTTCTGAAGACTCAGGAGCATCATCAACTGCTGTCATGGATGAGTCCGGATCTTTTGCACAAGCCGAAAGAAATGCCAGTGAAACGAAAATGACTGCTATGAATCGCACCAACGCGTACATGTGGTTTTCCTCTGAGTGAAAGAATTGAAGTTAACTAAAAGCTGGCCCAATCTACCTGCTTGACTTGTCCTTCGACGACAGGAACACGAGTTGCGACTCGTCCATCGGGTGATAGTATTTTAATATATCTTTTGGAGCCCTCGACGACATGTATCACCATATCTCCGTGTGGTGAAAATTTAGCTGAATCATCCAGAGTTGTTGAGGAAATGACACGGGTGGTCTCAGCCGAGAAGTCATAAATACCAACTTGTTTACCGATTCCCTGATCAGTAATCACGACCAACTGTTCACCTGTTGGAGAATAACTTGCACCGGAATTTGACCGACCGTCAATGTCAACCCGTTTCGCCCGCGCCTTTCGTCTCGGAGGTGCTTCATAAATTTGGGGTGTTATGCCTCGGTTTGACGTAAACACCAATCTTTTGCCATCTGGTCGCCATGATGGTTCAGTGTCGATTTGATGGTGATCCGTAACTTGCGTCAACCTCTGTTCGTCAATGGAATAAATATAAATTTCAAAATTTCCTTCGTTGGAATGTGAGAACGCGAGCCTTTCACCGTCAGGGGACCAACTTGGAGCACTGTTGTATCCGTTTGGGGCAGCAATTGAAGTTCGCTCGCCCGTCGCCACTTCCTGAATGTAAATCAGGGAATATCCCACAAACAATTCTGCATATGCTATTTTTGTACCATCTGGAGACCATACCGGTGACAGGATAGGACGCTCGGTGCGCAAAATAGTCTGTGGATTGTAACCATCATAGTCCGCAATATATAGCGCGTGCTCCGCACTACCGCCATTTGAGTTTGAATTGGACGTCGTATACAAAATCTTGGTGTCAAACGAACTTTCTTGATCTGTCACTTTCTCGAAGACGCTGTTTGCGATTCGATGTGCAATCTGTCGAAACTTGTCCGCAGAGATGATGAACTGTACACCAAAGACCTGTTTCTGTTCAAAGGAGTCATAGAGACGGGTGATGATCCGGTAATGATCGGGTTTTGCTTCATCCGGTTCCACTCTACCAATCAACACCAGATCGGCCTCGATTAGTTGCCAGTCAGAAAAGACTACCGAATCAGAAGATGTCGGGTGACTCGGATACTGATCTATAGGAATTGGATCAAATTTTCCGGTTCTGTAAAGATCATTCCGAATCACCTCTTCTAGCGAAAATTGCAGATCTTCTTTAACTTCACCACCAAATGGCACAATTGCAATAGGAACTCCACGCTCGACGCCTTCTTCAATTTCAATGGTGATCACCGAGAATTGCAGGTCTTCTTTATCTTCGTCACCAATTGGCACATTGGCAATAGGAACTCCACGCTCAACACCTTCTTCAATTTCAATGGTGATCGCCGACAAGGCGACATTTGAGTTCAGCGATAAACCCAACAGTGTCAATAGACAAAAAAGCGTTTTTCTCATGATCAACCAGATTTTCCGCCAAAACTAAAATTGAATTCTTTGATGAGCGCATAAATTTCAGGATCTCTAGGAATAGGAAGAGGCGATGCTTTCCGCACTGCAGTTGTAACTGAACGATCATAGGCGACTGAACCACTTGAGTCTAAGACCTCGACAAACATAACTTCGCCCTTGGGATTTACTCTGATTGTGACGGTTGCTCTGAGATCGCCCCAATTCGTCTGTTCAATCCAATTCTGAGTAACTTTATTCTTGATTTGAGGAATGTACTTGGCAAATTCAGTGGTGGCGCGCCTTGTCAAACGCTCTACACGCTCCTGCTCCTGCTGGCGCTTCAACTCTGCTTCCTGCTGCTTTCGTAATTGCTCAGCCAACTCGGCCTGTTTTTGCTGCTCCTTTTGCTTTGCAAGTCTTGCTTTTTCTTCAAGTTCCTTTTGCTTCTTTTCTGCAGCTAGTCGCTGACGTTCCTGCTCCTGTTTCTGTTCAATTTCTTTTTGTTTTCTGAGTTCCTCGCGTTCTTGTTCCTGCTGCTGCAATGCGAGTTGCTTTGCGGCGGCAATTTCATCTTCAAGCCTCTGCTTTTCCTCTTCTTGCTGGCGTCGTAGGGCTTCAGCTTCTTCTAATCGACGTTGTTCCTCCAGGCGTTTTTTCTCGACCTCTTCTGCTTCCGCCTGTGCCAATTCTCTACGCTTTTCGGCCTGTTTCAGTTCTTCTTCCTGCTGAAGCCGCTTGGCTTCTGCCTCTGCCATGAGCCGCTGCTCTTCTAATTTCTTTTGTTCTGCCGCTTCAATCTCGGATTGTGCCAGGCGACTCTGTTCCTCTTTCTGCTTTAGTTCTTCTTCTTGTTGACGTCGTAAAGCTTCTGCTTCATCTAGCCGACGCTGTTCTTCCAAGCGTCTCTGCTCGGCAGCCTCAATCTCCGCTTGAGCCAGACGTTTCTGTTCCTCGACCAGACGAAGTTCCTCTTCCTGAGCTAATCGCTCTGCTTCCATTTGCTCTAGCCGACGCTGTTCCTCCAGTAGTTTTTGTTCCGTCGCTTCGATCTCGGCTTGTGCTAGGCGCTTTAGTTCCTCTGCCTGCCTCAGTTCCTCTTCCCGTTGAAGCCGTAAAGCATCGGCTTCTTCTATTCGGCTCTGTTCTTCCAAGCGTCTCTGTTCAGCAGCCTCAATCTCGGCTTGAGCCAAACGTTTCTGTTCCTCGACCAAACGAAGTTCCTCTTCCTGAGCTAGTCGCTCGGTCTCCATCTGTTCCAGTTTTTCCTGTTCTTCCTGGGTAAGACGCTCGGCTTCACGCTGCTTTTCAAGTGCCAACTCCATTTGCTTCTGTTGCTCTTGCTGCTCTAGACGCTCTTTCTCTTCCTCCAACTGCATGCGTTCTAATTCTTCGATTACATCAGCTTCGTTCACCGCACGAGCATTCACGGGTGTCTCTAACTCAACCAAAGCTCCTGAATCAAATTCTGGCCGCAAAATAATACTTACACCGATTGCCAAAACTACTGCAGTATGAACCAATAGTGCCAGCAATACTGACTGAAAAACGAAATTATTGGATCTTCTTCTTCGCACTACCGTGTCAATTTTCAGTAGGATTTCTTGTCACGAGACCGATGTCATCGACGCCAGCAGCCTGCAAGGCAACCATCGCCTGAACAACTGAATCAAAATCAACATTGACATCTCCGCGCACCAGAAAAGGTGTGGCAGGCTTTGAGCGAAGTATCGCTGCAGCCCTGAGTTTGATGGAATTGAGTGCTACCGGCTGCTCTTTGTCCTGATTGACATAGTACTCGCCGTCCGCGGTTACATGAACCACAAATGGAATGCTTTCGGATGACTGAATCGGCTTTGCCTTTGCCTGAGGCAGATCTACCTTTACACCTTCGGTCAGCAAAGGTGCCGTCACCATAAAAATGACTAGCAACACAAGCATCACATCAATGTAGGGAACCACATTAATCTCGTTCATTTGACGGTGTTTTTGGCGTTTGCTGATTTTTTTCATGATAGAGTCTGCCTGATTGCGTACTGTCTGTTCACGACACTTAAGAATTCTTCAGCGAATGTTTCGTACTGACCGAGCAGTCGGTCCGCCTGATAGGAAAACCTGTTATAGGCAATCACTGCTGGAATCGCTGCCGCCAAACCCATCGCCGTCGCAATCAGTGCTTCTGCGATTCCGGGAGCAACTGCTGCAATGGTTGTAGTTTGAAGTGTTCCGAGCGCACGGAACGAATTCATGATGCCCCATACAGTGCCAAACAGACCGATGTACGGACTGGTTGAACCAACGGTAGCCAGAAATGAGAGGTTGGAATTGACACTCTCTTCAGCCCTATTGAGCGCCACCCCCATAGAACGGTGTACTCCGTCAACGATGTCAGCACGATCGATGTTTCTGCGAGTCAGAAGCCGGCTGAGTTCACGATAGCCTTCAAGAAATATTTCTGCGATCGATCCGACATCGCGGTTTCGCTGTTCCCAGTCGTAGTAAAGCGAGCTTAAATCACCGACACTCCAAAACTCACCTTCAAACTCCCTGGCAATGTTGGTCCAATGTTTGAGCGTAAACCATTTGTAAAAAATCATGCTCCAGGAAACCATTGATGCAATCACCAAAATTGCCATGACAATTTGCACCAGCAAACTTGCATTAGTGATCAACTCAATGAATGACAGTGTTTCTTGTGTGGGAACAAGTTCGATTGAGGTTTCCATTAACTTAACATTCTCCTTAGCTCTTCCGGCATCCTTTGGACTCTAAATTTTGATTTATCTATGCAGGCAATTCGGAATTTTGCTTGTACCAGTATGACGTCTGCCTCATCGGTGATCCTTTGAAACACAGTAATGCTGGCTCCCCGCACTGAATCAGGCTCAACGGTAACTCGCAACAGATCTCCGAGGCGTGCAGGTTTGAAAAATTCCAGACTAACAGAGCGCACAGCAAAAATGACTCCCCACCGGTCTTTGGGCTGTTGTGGTAGACAGCCAACACTTGCCAGCCAGTCTGATCTTGCACGCTCCATAAATCTCAGATAATTTGCGTGATAAACCACCCCGCCAGCATCTGTATCCTCAAAGTAAACCCGATACTTGGAATTAAACGCCTTTTGGGACAAATTAATCACCCAAGTTGTTAAAAATTTTACTAAACTCCATTTATTGCCATCTAGATAAGTGCCGACTGTTCATTTGCTTTATCTGGTTCGACTCGCAGATGTCGCCACGCTTTCTGTGTGACCTTTCGACCCCTTGGCGTGCGCTGAATGAATCCTTGTTGTAGTAGATAAGGTTCGATGACATCTTCAATTGTCCCGCGATCCTCGCTGAGCGCAGCGGACAGAGTTTCCAGTCCTGCAGGTCCGCCCTGATAATTTTCAATCAAAATCTGCAAGTACTTGCGATCCAGAACATCCAGTCCGCAAGTGTCAACCTCTAACATTTCCAATGCAAACTGAGCGATTTCTCGATCAATAGTACCCGAACCCTTAACCTCGGCATAGTCGCGCACCCTACGCAGCAGTCGATTGGCGATTCTGGGTGTTCCGCGCGAGCATTCGGCAATTGCTTCTATCCCTGATTCGTCCGCTTTCACTGACAAAATATCTGCAGACCGTCGGACAATTTTTGTCAACTCACTGACATCGTAATAGTCAAGCCGGTGTACGATTCCAAACCGATCTCGAAGTGGTGACGTCAATAACCCCGTTCGAGTCGTGGCACCAACCAGAGTAAACGGTTTAATCGGCAACTGGATGGTTTTTGCTGCGGGACCTTGTCCGATCACAATATCAATCTTGTTGTCTTCCATCGCGGGATAAAGCACTTCCTCGACTACAGGATTGAGCCGATGGATCTCATCAATGAAGAGGACTGAGCCAAAATTGAGGCGGGTGAGCATTGCCGCAACATCTCCCTGCCGCTCAAGCACCGGACCTGAAGTTTGTGCCAGCTCGACATCCATTTCGTTTGAAATAATGTGAGCCAGTGTAGTTTTACCTAGACCCGGCGGACCAAACAGCAAAACATGATCCAGTGGTTCCTGCCTTTTTTTTGCGGCTTCAAAAAAAATCTGCAACTGCTCACGTGTTTTGCGCTGTCCGACAAATTCATCCAGAGTCTTTGGACGCAAGCTGTTATCAAACACCTGTTCTTCTGAACTTACCTGATCTGGCGAAATGAAACGAGATTCGTTGTTCATGTGCCAGTAGAACCCAGAATTCCCAAGGCTAACCGAATGGCATGTTCAGCCGTTTCAGCCTGGTCCCGAACTGCTGCCACAGCGCTGCGGGCTTCTCTATTGGAAAATCCCATAACAACCAGGGCTTCTCTAGCATCGTCAAGATAACTTCCCGTTGTCGTATTTCCTGGGATATTGGTCTGGGCAACTTCAGCAACATGATGAATTTTGCTTGATAGCTCAATCAACAATTTAGCTGCTGTAGCCTTCCCAAGCCGCGGTACCTTCTGAAGCGGTTTGGTATCTTCCAGCTTTACGCAGGCGACCAAATCAGAGATTTGCATCTCTGATAGTATGTTCAAAGCGATGCTCGGACCGATACTACTAATGTTAATCAAAATTCGAAACATATCACGTTCGGCAACTGTCAGAAACCCGTAAAGATTTTGGGACTCCGGTCGTACATTTAGATGCGTATGCAGCACCACAGAATCCTCAGCATCAGAGAGTTGATGCTGCATGTTCTTAGGTACCAAAATTTCATAGCCAACTCCGTTGCACTCAAGTACCAAAGACGACTCCCTTCTTTGCTGAACTGTCCCTCGCAAGTACCCAATCACGATTTCAGACCGCTTTAACTGGTAACTGGTGGAACGAATTCTGAAGGCGAAATTCGGTGATGAGAATCTTGAATTGAATCCAACATCGGAATGCGCTGGTAGTGAGTAATAGCCACAGCCAAGGCATCTGACTCATCCCGAGTCTGAATATCTTCAAGCTGAAGCAGCATCTGAACCATGTACTTGACCTGATCTTTATCGGCTGAACCAATTCCAGTCACGGACTGTTTAATCTCGCGGGCGGCATATTCTGATACTGTCAGTTTGTTTGCAGCGCAGGCGCAGATTGCACTGCCGCGGGCATGTCCGATTTTCAGTGCCGATTGCGGATTGATCGAAACAAAGACTTTTTCGATGGCAGCTATGGTTGGCCGATGCTGATCAATAACCGCTGATATACCCTCATAAATACGAAGCAACCTTTCTGGCAAATCGCCTTCGTTCAGCCGAATGACACCGCTATCAAGGTAACGAATCCGGTTGGCGTCGCATTCGATCAGACCAAAGCCGGTAACTCTCGAACCAGGATCAATACCCAGAATCTTCAGCACAATTCAATCCGAACTGAATGATGCGTTGGTATAGACATCGCGCACATCGTCTAGATCCTCAATGGCGCCTACCAGATTGAGAATCCGCTCTGACAGCTGTTCATCTATCTCAGTTGATACTGAAGGGCGTTGCTCAATTCCAGCCTCCTCGTATTCAAGACCATGCTCTTTGACTGACTTCACAACGTCAAAGAATGTTTCAGCTGGTGTCGTTACCATGACCCGACCGTCATCCAGAATATCTATGTCCTCAGCGCCTGCAGATATGACAACCTCGACAATTTCATCTTCATCTCCACCATCCGCAAACTGTATCAAACCAACCCTGTTAAACATGTAAGAAACAGAACCCTCAGTACCGAGGTTTCCACCATGCTTCGATAAAGCGTGCCGTACTTCACTCACAGTACGATTTCGATTGTCTGTCGAGCACTCAATGAGAAAGGCAACACCGCCTGGCCCATAACCTTCATAGACGACATCCTGGAACCCTTCTCCACCGGTCTCACCAGAGCCTCGCTGAACCGCCCGGTTAATCACATCGCGGCTCATATTCGCAGCCAGCGCTTTGTCTATTGCGGCGCGCAGACTCGGATTGCCATCCGGTTCAGGGGTACCGGTTCGAGCGGCAACCGTAATTTCTCTGATGAGTTTGGAGAACAGTTTACCGCGTCGGTTATCCTGTGCGGCTTTTCGAAACCGGATATTCGCCCATTTACTGTGGCCGGCCATAGATTCTGAAGAGAATAGAAGAATATGCCTCTGTATATATTTCAGCCTATATTATAGATAAACATAGAAATAAATATTAAATAACAAACACATAAGGTATATTCTAATGCAATGGAAGCTCACTTCTTTTATTTCCTGGTGCAATACCTATTCCGACCAGTAGAGCTACCTTGAAGCACTCAAGCATCAATGCTGGTCGAACGGTTATGAATGTCCTCGTAGCGACCAAGACAAAACTTTCGAGCTGAATCTTCACTATATTTTGAACTGATTTTAACACACCAAAATTGACTACAAATTGGTATTTATGCGTAGAAAGTGATAGTATCTATAGCTACTCATAAATCAATTAATTTTTTGTCTTTATTCGACAAAAGGAGATGCTTGATACCGAAATTGACCAGTTCTAGTGATTGCAATAGTATCGAAGTCACTACTACTCACAAGAGTGCTATCGCACAGAATTATGTTTTCTCGCAAATTGTCACTTCCTCGGCGTACGGTCACTAAAGCCGAATAAGTCTACCGACAGTTACCAACAGCTAATATTGTTATAGTTAATAGGATCCGCTACTTACCGGGTGCCTTCTAGGGAATTTTCCGCACCTGGCTGTTAGAGTACATCGACGTAATCGAGTCTAGACTCATTCGCCGTTGTTGGGAATCTCAGCTATCCAGTTGGCTGATTCAGGCGACTGTTTACCATGCCCCTGTCCCAGTACACATTTAGGTGTTTAGACGTATGTTCTTTTGATTTCGTGTCGTAATCGGTCCGACGGAATTGACCCAAAACAATAGGAAATTTATATTTTTCAACACCTATGTTAAAATGAATTTCAGAAACTGAAAAAGTAATTCGTGATAGTAGAATATTGGTTTATTTTCAAGAAGTTAGATCAATAATTTCGTTTTTATCTCATTTTTTAAAATCAAAAACACTACTATCTGTCCTATGGGCTACTGACTACTATTTGGTTAGTACTACTGATTTTCAATTCTCACGGAGGGAATTATGGACAATCAAATGAATGACGGTTACGACCGTAGAGATTTCTTAAAGATGTCGACAATGCTGCCTACTTCGGCAGCACTAGGTGTAGGTGCACTAGCTGTTGCCAGTAACAATGCTTACGCCTATGGCACCGCGGATAACACTCAGGGTAATCCACTACATGCTTCTATGAGCGAAGAAGAGATCGCTGCTCTTCCACGGGTGAAGCAGGAACTTGTAGCACCTCCTTTCGCACCGGAACATGAGCAAGTTGCGAGCGGTGGCCCGAAGGTTGTTGAGGTTACCATGACAACTCCAGAAGTTCGCATGGAAATCGACAACAACGGCACCGAAGTCTGGGCAATGACTTTTAACGGTACAGTCCCCGGGCCACTAATTATCTGCCATGAAGGGGATTTTGTTGAGTTAACGCTGATCAACCCCAAAGAAAGTGTTTTGGAACACAATATCGACTTTCATGCATCGACCGGTGCACTGGGAGGAGGTACATTGACCCATGTGCTTCCAGTGGTGTAATGATTCCATATCATGTTGTACACGGTATGAACGGAGCCTGCATGGTGTTGCCTCGTGACGGCTTGAAAGACAAGGATGGCAATCGCCTTTCCTATGATCAGATTTTCTATATTGGTGAACAGGATTACTACATTCCGAAAGACGATGCCGGAAACTATAAAAAGTATCCAAGTCCTGGTGCCAATTTAGGGGAAGTGCTGCCGCTTATGGCTGGTCTGATTCCAACTCATGTAGTCTTAAACGGCAAAGTTGGTGCACTCACTGGTGACAACGCTCTCAAATCTGCTGTTGGAAAAACTGCATTGTTCATTCACGCCCAGGCCAATAGGGATTCACGACCACACTTGATTGGTGGACACGGTGATTATGTCTGGGAGACTGGATCCTTTACTGATGATCCGACGACTGGACTTGAAACATGGTTTATTCGCGGCGGTTCCGCTGGCGCGGCTTTATACACTTTTCGCCAACCTGGCATCTATGTCTACCTCAACCATAATCTGATTGAGGCTGTTCAACTAGGTGCGGCATCACATGTGGTTGTTGAAGGCGATTGGGATGACGGCCTCATGAAACAGGTTCAAGCCCCTACCGCTACTACAGCATAGGTTGTTCGGGAGACTGTGACCACCAGAATTAAGGACTTGTGAAGCAAAAGAAAATTGTTACGATAGTTCTTTTTGTTTCTGTCGGCCTTCTACTCGGTTCGCTAGGATATTCCGTAGAGCGTTGGAATTCTAACAGAGCGAATTCCGTTGAGTTAGAGGTTTCGTCTGGTGGTGACGTCTTCCCTGAATTGGTTGTTGTTGAAACTGATAGTCACCCCAATGGTGATGAGCTGCGAAAAGTTGCAATTGCAAAGTATGAGGTAACGCGTGGTGAATGGGAGCATTGTGTTGTTGATGGCGCGTGCGAGCATTTGCCGCCAAAATACCCATATACTCAATCAGATCATCCTGTGTCGGGGGTCAGCTGGTTGGATGCACAGCAGTATTTGAAGTGGATATCGAATCAAACCGGCTATCAGTTTCGACTACCCAAAGCGAGTGAATGGAGAAGCATTTCGGCGGAGTTTTTGCAGACGAAAGCAAATAAATTGTTTGACGATCCAAGAATGGAATGGGCGAACCAGTATGCTTACTTTTCAACTAGGCCGGAAAATGCAACCAAACCTGTCGGTTAATTCGGAATTGCAAACTCCGGTATAGCGGATCTTGATGGAAATGTTTGGGAGCGGACAGAAACCTGCGGCTTCAATCTGAACGAGGAACATCTTAAGGAAACAACCGATCAATGTCGAGGGATTCGCGTGCTGGCAGGTAAACATATAACTTATCAACCTGAAATTGTGCGATATGTACCGATAGGAGGCTGTTCCATTGGATTTGCGCCTCCAAACATCGGTTTTCGAGTTGTGCTCGATGAGCCCTTAGAATCAGAAATTTTTGGACTTATTTCCAAATCCTCTTCGATCTATTCCGGATAGCGGCACTACTCTAGCTGTCCAACTGACAGACTGTTGAGTTCTAATTTGAATTCTTGAATCCGAATTTTGCAGCTTCCAGCCTCAAATCACCAAACAAGTTTCCTTAGCGTTTGCTGCCTCTTGCCGACCTCGGTGGTTCGATTTGAACAAAGTAAATCGTAGCTCCTACTATAGCGGACCAGAATATGCATTCAAGCGCGATCAATGGCATATTTTGCCTTTGAATACAGAAGAAAATCTTCGTTACACAAATTTACCACCTTAGAAAACGCCGAATGACAGGCTCAGTTGCTCATTTCGCGGACCATGCGAATAGCCTCACGATTTGTCCACGACCACACCATACTGTCGGCCATTTTAAAATCAACCCAGCAACAAGCGCTGTGTTCGTCGGGTTTGAGTACAACCGGACCAGGCTCCGGTAGACAGAGCGAAAATACATGTTCGAGATTTCTGGTAACTCCAGGTCCAAATCGCGCCCGCATTGATGGGGGAATAACAAATCTAAAACGACGCTTCAAGTCCTTTAATTTGCCGGCGTTGGTCGAAATTCCAGTTTCTTCCTTCAGTTCTCGAATAGCAGCTTCAACCGCCGTTTCACCGGACCAGCGAATGCTACCTGTTACAGATTGCCAGTAGGCAGGAGCTCGAATGCGTTTCAGCAGCAGAACCTGATGAGTCAATGTATGGATGACAAGCAGTATCGATTCCGGACGTTTGAACTGGAGTTGTGAGTCGGAAGGCAAAACTCACCCCTGAGAATTGACTAGGCTTTGGTTTTAGCGCCAGCGATGCTCTGAGCGGTCGGTTTTATGCGAAGCTCAAGTTCATCCAACTGGTCCTGAGCAATTGCGTTTGGTGCATCGGTGAGTGGACAATAGGCTCTTTGAGTTTTTGGAAAAGCAATCACATCCCGAATGGAAGTTTCTCCCGCCAGCAAAGCTGCGATACGATCAATTCCAAATGCTATCCCACCATGGGGCGGTGCACCGGAAGTCAGTGCGGTTAGCAAAAAACCGAATTTTTCATTGATGCTCTCATCGGACAGCCCCAACATGCGGAAAATTCGATGCTGAATATCAAACCGATGATTTCGAATGGAACCGCCGCCAATTTCGACTCCGTTTAATACCAGATCATAGGCGCGCGAAAGAACTGCTCCAGGATCTTCTTCAATCAGATCAAACGCGTCCTCTTTTGGTGCAGTAAATGGATGATGCAAAGCTTGCCAACGGCCAGCATCATCGTCGTATTCAACCAATGGGAAATCTAAAATCCAAACTGGTTTCCAACCTTCTTCAATGATTTCAAAGTCTGCGCCAATACGATTTCTAAGCGCACCCAAGGCGGCATAGACTGTCGATTGATGATCTGCACCAAAGAAAACGATGTCATTGGCTTGAAGTTGACAATCACTGATGATGGTATCGATTGCTGAATCGGAAAGAAACTTGAGAATTGGAGACTGCAATCCGTCCCGTCCCTGAACCGGATTATTGACCTTGATATAGGCAAGTCCCTTTGCTCCGAATTGTGCGACAAAGTCGGTATAAGCATCAATTTTCTGACGAGTCAACGACACACCTTCTGGTACTCTGAGTGCCGCTACACACCCATCCTTGAGATTGGCCGCCCGATTGAAGACTTTAAACTCTTCACTCTTCATGGCTTTGGTAAGATCTGTCAGTTCGAGCGGATTGCGTAAATCGGGTCGGTCGGAACCAAAGCGACTCATGGCATCGGCATAGGTGAGCACTGGAAACTTTGAAGGCAGTTCGAAACCGGATACTTTGCGGAAAACCAGACGATAGAGATCTTCCATCAATCGCATGATGTCTGATTCTTCGACAAAAGCCATTTCCAGATCCAATTGGGTGAATTCCGGCTGTCGGTCTGCTCGAAGGTCTTCATCCCTGAAGCACCTTACAATCTGATAATATCGCTCGAAACCTGAGATCACCAGAATCTGTTTGAACATCTGGGGCGATTGCGGCATCGCATAGAAGGAGCCAGTATGTATGCGGCTCGGCACCAGATAGTCCCTCGCCCCTTCCGGTGTTGATCGAGTCAGCATTGGGGTTTCAATCTCGGTAAAATCCCGCTCCTCCAGGAACGTGCGAATCGTACGAACCAAAGCATGTCTCAATCGCAGATTGCCCTGCATTCTGGAACGTCTGAGATCAAGATATCGATATTTCAGACGCACTGTTTCATTTACATCGTCATCATCAATCTGAAACGGCAGTTGTTCAGACTTGTTCAGAATCTCTAATTCGTCTGCGACAACTTCGACTGTGCCGGTCGGCAGAGCAGAATTTTCAGTGCCTTCCGGACGCTGACTAACCTTGCCTGATACTTGAAGTACGTACTCGTTGCGGACGGACTCGGCACGCGCGAAACTTTCTGCTTGCTCAGGACTAACGACGACCTGAACAATTCCACTATGGTCGCGAAGGTCGATAAAGATTAAACCACCGTGGTCCCGTCGACTGTTGGTCCAGCCGGTAACAATAACATCGGTGTCAATGTGACTCTCACCAAGCGAGGCACACAGGTGAGTGCGCATACTAGTATTCAATGGTCAGTGTAGTGTCAGGTTGCAGCGGGCGTGGCGACCTTACTTTTCTCAGATTCTGACTTTTGGGGAGGCTCAGTCTTCTTTGCGTCGGAGTCGCTGGCGTCGGCTTTGGATGTTTGCTCTTCGTCTGACGACTTTTTGGACTTATCATCTGATTTGCCTGAATTTTTGAAGTCGGTTTCGTACCAACCAGTACCCTTCAAATGAAACGCTGCGGCCGACAGCTTTTTCTGCAGACTGCTTTCCAGACAAACTGGGCAATCAGTCAGAGGATTTTCTTTGATTCCCTGAAGAGTTTCAAATTCGTAATTGCAGGCTGAACAAATGTATTCGAATATTGGCATTTTCGTTGAGTCAGTTTTGCGCAATCGATCCTATTCAAATAGTGTCGCTAGAATTGAAATCAAGTATCAATACAGTTACTGCGCGAAGATTTGGCTTGATGGAGTTTCTAAATTCAAACGCATACCTGAAAAAATTTCAGGGTCTTGTGCCATTAGATTGGATAGGGGGAGAATCTATACCAGATCAGCGTGGAAATTATATATAGATGATTAAGTCCACTCAACCGCTCAGTTGAAATTTTCCGAAACAATAACTTGGTCTCGGATCATTCACCAGCAACTGCCATGTTGCTCAACAGTATCGAACCTGTTCGAACTCCAGTACGATAATCGACATCATTTCCAACCTCGACCAATGAACGAAACATGTCTCGTAAATTTCCCGCGATCGTTACCTCTTCTACTGGGAATTGAATCTCTCCATTTTCCACCCAGAATCCACTAGCACCTTGAGAATAATCGCCCGTCACCTGGTTGATGCCAAAGCCCATGGTATGCGTTACCAATAAACCCTTATTCATCAACTTTACCATTTCATCAAAATCCCGGTCTCCTGGATCAATGGTTAGATTGAATGTGCCACCAGCATTTCCAGTCGTTTCGAGGCCTAATTTACGCGCCGAATAGCTAGAAAGCAGGTATTTTTGTAGCACTCCATCCGTCACAATATCACAAGTTTCGGTCGCAACGCCTTCGTCATCACACACTGCGCTACCAATGCCGCGCTTCAGATGTGGTTGCTCGTGAATACGGGTCTTTTCAGGAAATATCTGCTGTCCCAGACTATCAAGAAGAAAACTGGCTTTGCGATACAGCGCTCCGCCACTAATTGCACCAACAAAGTTCTTGAGCAGACTGCCGGCAGTAGGCGCCTCAAACAATACGGGAACTGAACATGTTTTGATTTTACGGGCATCAAGCCGACGAAGAGTCCGACGTGCTGCCATAGCACCGATGGATTGGGGAGAATCCAGTGCACCTGGATCTCGAGATGCACTAAACCAATAATCGGTCTGCATTCCCGAATCGGTTTGACCAATAACACTACATACAATGCTGTGGCGTGTTTTTCGTCCAGCAACCAGCAACCCATCACTGTTTCCAAAAGCTGAGTCCTGAATCGAGGTGCCGATTGATGCTCCTTCAGAATTTACAATTCTTGAGTCACTTGAAAGCGCTGTCTCCTCACAGGAGAGCGCTATCTCCAGAGCCTGGTCACGATCAATCTGCCACGGCAAATCGAGTTCCAAGTCTGCTGTCTCACTGACCAGACGATCTTTTGGTGGCAATCCGTTACACGAATCTTCTGCAGTGTATTTAGCAATACTTGCAGCAGCGCGAACTGTGTCTTCTATCGCTTGCCGGTCAAAATCTGATGTGGAACTGCTACCCTTTCGTAATCCCATAAATACAGTTATTCCAAGGCCGCCACCATTTTGGTGCTCGATGGTTTCAAGTTCACCCATCCTGACAGTTAAATCATAACCTGAGGTTCGAGATACTCCAGCAACCGCCCCACTTGTCCCCATGCGCTTAGCGAATTCCAAGGCATAAACTACCGCATTAGCCAGGTCAGGATTTGCCGAACCCGAATCTTGAATGATTGATCTTGCTTGCATAGTTACACCAACCCTAAACGACCACGCCACCGACTGTTATTTCATCCAGCCGCAGCGTAGGCTGGCCAACTCCAACTGGAACCAGTTGTCCATCTTTACCGCATGTACCAATGCCGGAATCCAACTCCAGATTGTTTCCGACCATTGAAACCCGAGTCAGCACATCTGGTCCATTACCGATGAGTGTGGCACCCTTTACAGGTTGGGTTACTTTGCCATTTTCAATTTTGTAGGCTTCAGTTGCAGAAAATACGAAGTTTCCCGAGGTAATATCGACCTGACCTCCGCCAAATTGGACGGCATAGAGTCCGTTGTTAACTGATTCAATAATCTCATCATGTTCTGATTCACCAGACAACATGTAGGTATTTGTCATTCTTGGCATCGGCAAATGCGCAAACGACTGACGGCGACCGTTACCAGTAGGAGACTGTCCCATCAGACGTGCATTGGTCAAATCTTGCATGTACCCTTTCAGTATTCCGTTTTCGATCAATACAGTATTTTGGGATTGAGTCCCCTCATCATCAACACTGAGTGATCCCCTACGGTTTTCGATCGTACCATCGTCCACGATTGTGCACAGATCAGACGCTACCTTCTCACCAATTCGCCCGGAAAATGCGGATGTTCCCTTCCGATTGAAATCGCCTTCCAACCCATGCCCAATGGCTTCATGAAGCAAAATTCCAGGCCATCCAGGTCCTAATACAACCGTCATAGTTCCAGCTGGACCATCCACTGACTCTAGATTTGTGAGAGCCTGTCGAACAGCTTCCCGCGCGTAGTTTAGTGCGCGTTCGTCCTGCTGGAAGAATTCATAGGACTGTCTGGAACCACCTCCAAAACTGCCTCGCTCACGCCGTCCATTCTGTTCTGCAACAACCGTAACATTCAGACGGATCAGCGGGCGCACATCCGCACAGATCGTTCCATCGTGCCCGACGATCATGACTACGTTATGCTCACCGGCCAGATTGACCATCACTTCCTTGACGCGGGGGTCTTGCTTGCGAGCCTCCTGTTCAACGCGCTCCAAAAGTGAAATTTTCGCATCTTCATCAAGACTCTGTAGGGGGTTGTCGCCTGAGTAACGCACTGGAACCTGTGTGCTGCCTTTGCCCAAAAGCCCAGATCTTCCAGAGCCGATTCCTTGTGCAATCCCGCGAGCTGACTGGGCTGCGTGGGTCAAGGCTTCCAGACTCAAGTCATCAGAAAAAGCAAAGCCTGTTTTTTCACCACTGACTGCGCGCAGTCCCACGCCCTTATCAACCGAATAGGCGCCGGACTTAACGATACCCTCTTCCAGAGACCAGTTTTCACTTCGCGAATACTGAAAGTAAACATCCGCATAATCAATTGATTTACCGATCATCTTTCCCAACAATTGATCCAGCTCTCGATCACTGACCTCAGCAGGGTTAAGCAAAGTTTTACGGGCGATTTCAATGTAATTTTCCATCATTAGGTCCTTCTATCTGGAGTCAACTCACTAACCACTGACAATACTGTCCCAAGTCATCTAGACGTAATGAAAGCGGAAACAACACGAAATTAAAGCAGTTAACAGCATCGGTATGAACTGCAAGACGAGTATTTATGATTATAGCAACGCGAACTCACTGCGTATCTCCTCACAAGGACTTGCCTTTCAAAAAGGTGCGTTGCCAACCCTGTAGTCGAATTGCTTTTCACATCGAAAGAAATCATTCTTAAGTATCCATGAAGCGTCTGCGAATCGAGTTGACGCGATCAATTTCTACTTCACCAAAAATTACGCCGTTGCCTTTGGTCTGACAGGCAATGATTTCACCCCAAGGGTCAACAATCATTGAATGTCCATAAGTTTGTCTATCACCGGGGTGGCGGCCCCACTGTGCAGGCGCAACAACATATGCGTGATTCTCTATCGCACGAGCTCTTAGTAAAACCTCCCAGTGATCCTTGCCAGTGGTATAGGCAAATGCGGATGGAACTGCAAACCAGGATGCTCCGTTTTCCGCCAATTGTTTGTAAAGTGACGGAAACCTGACGTCGTAACAATTGGTTAGTCCACACGTGCCAACAGGTGTGTCCTGAATCACGATTTCTGTACCCGGTTCTGTGTAGCTAGATTCTGAATAACGCTCTCCGTTCGATAAATTTACGTTAAACAGATGAATCTTGTCATATCGGCAGACGCATATCCCACGATCATCAAACAGAAAGCTTGCATTTCTAACCATATTCAATTGCCGGCTGCGAACAAAAACACCGGCTGCGAGAATCCAGATTCCCATTTCCTTTGCTAAATCAGACAGAAAATTCTGTACTAGCCCGGGCGTACTCTCAGGTTCAGCAAATTGAAGCCGCTGCTGATCATCGGCCGCCATTAAGGCAAAACATTCCGGTAGAGCAGCCAGAACCGCTCCTTCTTCACATGCCTGAGCAACCAGATCTCGCGTTAAACTGAGATTTTTACTGATGTCTGCCCCAGCATTCAATTGAATCGCAGCAATTCGCGGCATCAGTAATCGCTCAATGCAGTAACAATAAGGACAATTGTTTCAGGGATTCCAGAAGCGGGTTCGAGTAGTATGTCAGATTGTGGAATGCCGAGACTGACTAGGGAATTCCGAAGGGCAATTGCCCAGGAGTTGCCCTCGTCACCCCCGGGATACCGGATGATCAGCTGTGCGTTTTCCAATTCATCGTAATGAGCAAGTGCTGATCTGAACTGTGGTATTTGAAGAACATCATCTACCGAGGAGTTTTGTGGCCATTCGTAGTGCGCTATCTGAACTTCAATATCTGCAATAGTGACACCTGACAGCGTATAAAGTGCCAATACTGATAAAAAGATTCTCTGAATTCGTCGACTCATAACACATCTGTTCGGTTGAAATTGACGAATGAAAGCACCCGCATTCACTAGGAGCCTTTCGGTTTGACAACAGGATTGTCCCATGGCCCGGTAATATCATATCGGTAAAAGAATCTGATATCCATCTCTTCGGCGAGTTTGCCGCCAACATAAACCAAAGCACCTGTCATTGGATTAATCAGCACCGCTGCCAATGTGGTTAATGAATTTCTAATTTGTGGCTCTACTCCCATTGTGATTTGATGCTGCCTAGTGTTCCAGTCAGAGGTACCGGTCATGACCATTGACATCGTTGGTCCCTCCAAATATATTCCTTCCACGTCAAAAACCCCTTTTTCCAATTTGGCTGTACCTGTCATCTTCTCGTACAAAATTCCATCTTCAACCAATACGTCAGTAATATCGTGAGAGAACTTTCGGAAAAGAATATCGTAGTTAAGTGCGCCAATAAGTTTAAGGGCATCGTCACTTGTACTCTTGTTCAAAATCGATCCCGCCTGGGAATTAAACTCGACACTTCCATCAACTAATTTGGTATCCCATCGGGTGAGTGCAGCATTCCATTCAAGTTCACCGGATAGTTTTGTATTTCCGCGACTAATGCGGTCGGGATAGCCAAAATCTTCCAGTGTCAATCCAAAGTCTAATGAGTTTAGTTTGAAAGCAAGTTTGGAAGTTTGGTCATAATACCAATCTCCATTCGCCTGAAGCGTGAAATGTGGCTTATTGAAACTGGCGCGGGAGATACGCCAGCTTTTTGCTTCTGGTCGACCATCGATAGCACTTTCACCTAATCGATATTGACCATACCGGGTATCCGCGCATCGAAACTGTATCTCGGGTAGTTTGGCTGGGTCGGTGGGTTTAGACGTTTTCTTTTTTCCTGAAGGATCAACGTGACACTTCGAAAGATCGATATTCAGAAAAGCGGATTCACCTTCATGTATGAATTCTGTGCTCTTGTATTGAGCATTCCCCGTGATCGAGTCTGATGAAAGTTCTACTTCCCAATGCGTTGGCTTTTTCTCAGCCACAACACCTGCATTTCGCAGTTCATATCCACCCGGGATTGTCAGTTCATTCGCTTTGATAAAGATACGGTTTAACGCGCTGGATATTTCGAACTCACCGCGATCCTCACTCTCTATGCGCATCTTTGACCAGGCATCATAATCCAGTTGCGGGAGATTCACACTTAATACGATTCCTGATGCGCCTTCTCCGACGGGAAGAATCCCGCTTGTACCCGTTCCCTTCGGTAGCGGAAGTCCCACTGAAACTGTTCCGGATTGTGTTGTCCACTTTTTATCTTTGAGAATCGCCACAAGAGATGCTTTTGCAGCCGGTCCCAAACTCACGTCAATTTTTCGTTCTATTTTGCCCTTGGTCTGTATCCCGACATTTAGAGGCATTTCAATGCCTGCGCCTTTACGTACCGGTTCAGGCAACGTTGAAATGACATCTTTAAGTGAAGATGAAATTTTGATTTCATTTCGGTTTGAAGCAAATACAAAGTCCGCTTTCCAATCCAGCTTGCCGGACAATCGGCTCGCCACCGGTTTTCCCAAAACCACATCCAACGCATCTGGCTTTGCCAGACCCGAGGCTTGTCCTGTAGCAGTAAAGTTTCCGGTGATACCTGAGCCTTTAAACCGAGAATTGAATGGACCACCCAGCATCTGTCCAGATACATCGCCAGATGTAATACCATAGCGACCAAATATCAGATGACCCGTAGTGTCTGTTACATCAACACCAAAGGCAGTTGCCAATTCTGCGTCAACGAATTTGATATCCCCTACCACATCAAACTCTTTCCCTCTCCTCAGCGGAACATCTATAGCCACAATTACATTACCTTCACCCTCGCCACCGGCAATCCAGTTCAATTTGCCTGGGGACACAATGCCATCCTTACCAAACAGGTCAATTGCAGCTTTGAGGGGTAAGTCAACTCTGGCACCAACATTCATGATGGGATCGGCAATTGCTATATTTTCGATTCTTGCTTCCAAGCTCTCAAGCGGGTACCCATAGATTGATCCACTAGTACCGGTTACGACAACTCTTTTGCCGCTCACATTTACGTTACCAGCTCCATTTTTAAGTGCCGGCCACTTCTCACCAAACCTGTAGGTGATGTTTGTAAGACTCGCATCAGCGTTTAGCTGCCAATCTCCTTCCTTACGAAAGTCATCTGGTGTGCCACTGAATTTACCCCGCATCTCAGTTAACCAAAGGGAGTCGATTCGTTCATTTGCATGTTTATAGAATTTTGGAGTAAATGCACCTGGAATCTGATCCAAGGCAGCTCTGAAGTCCAGTGACTCCAATGCGAAGTCAACATCAACACGAGGAGTGCCAGAACTGTCGAATTTCATTTTGCCATCTGCCACGAAATTCAAACCATTTGTGTCAGCTATTGTCCCACTCAGACGTGGATCACGTGCCTCAAGGGAAAAGTTAATCGATTCAAGTTCATTACCAATCCAGTGTGCATCAGCACTGGCATTAATTCTGGTATCAAGGCTTGCCAGGTTAAGTGCTGAAATTCTGGGTATATTGCCAAATATAGGTGCCAGTCGGGCTATTTCAGCTGACTTTGCGATGAGTTCTAAATCTGTTTCTTCCTGACCATTCTCTCGCTTGGATTTAGCAATATTCAAGGTAACAAGCATTTCAGAATGCTCGTTTGACGTCATATTGACGGACACAAAGCTCAAATCCTGCGCACTTTGCCCTTCGACTGAGAATCCACCTGAGAAGTCGACCGGATTAGCACTTCTGTCAAACCTGAACTCGTATTCACCATCTTCGACATTAACTTGCCTCACTGATGACAAATACCCCAACCCCGCCGGTAACATTCCAGTTTCGTTGAAGTCGAACTGAGTTTGAAGAGGCTGAGTGTCTTTTGTTTCAAAGCGATGCGTCGTGACCTTGGGTTTGACAATCTCGAATTTTTTGATTTCCCAGTTCTGTCCAAACCATGGCAGAGAAATCTGAACTTCAACCTGGTCAGCTGTCAGTTCAATTAACTCCTTTCGTGTTTCTCGTTCAATTTCCAACTCATCGATTCTAATGACCGCGTTCTGGTCAACCCAGCCAGCACGAACAAACCCAAGTTTCAGGTCGGTACCCTGTGTGGCTGCTACATACTCAATTAACGATGGGGTAAATGAATTCAGATTGGTTAGAAGCAGTACTGCGAACAATATCAGCAAAAGTACCACGGCACTCAACCAGGCAAGAATGCGACTTCCTATTCTGAATAGCTTAATGAACATAGATTGTTTTGCCTGATCTGGGGAAAGTGGCCCGGATGTTGGATCAGAGAACTTCGTTTTTTCCTTGACTTACTTAGATGTAGTAATCATCTGGCCAATAGTGCTCGAACTGAAACTCGGCAAGTACATTTCCAGCAACGCTGGCGTATGACGGGACAGAAACACCTGCAAGTTCAAGCAATTCTGCCGTTTCTTTGACCGGCATTCCGATTACTGATGTTAACGATCCGACAACCCTCTTTACGAATGCTACGGCCCGCCCTTGAATGGCATAGGCACCCGCTCGGTTTTCGGATTCTCCGCTCGCCAGATACGACTGGATTTGGGTCTCAGTCAGATGATTAAACTCAACCTCACTGACAGCAACTACGCATCGGGTAATCCGACAATTGGTCACCGAAACAGCTGAGTAAACTTGATGAATTTGACCGGATAACAGCTCCAGCATTTGACGGGCTTCCGCCAGATTTTCTGGTTTACCGAGTTTGTGTTCATCAATACTGACACAAGTATCCGCACCAACGAAAATTCTTTCCAATGAAGATTGAGGCGCCATCTGAACCGCATCAGCCGACTTTTGCACCGCAAGACGCAAGACATAGTTACTTGGACTTTCATCGTTCTTGGGTGTTTCATCAATATCAGGAGATATGACTGAAAAATCCAACTCCATTGCCTGCAGCAAGCGATATCGCTGCGGTGAGCTAGACGCCAGAAACACCCGAGGGGTTTTCAGTGCCACGGCCAGTTACCAAGGTCGGTCCAATTCCTCGAAATTCAACCCAACGCCTTTTCGTCCAGCGCGTCAACCGAATTTTTTAAGGTGCGGTCCCAAAGTCTTTCAAGATCGTAAAAATCGCGTGTTTCCGCCAACATCACGTGGACAATAACACTGCTATAGTCAAGCAGAATCCACTGTGAGTGTTGCTCACCTTCTACACCATTCGGCTTGCAACCAAATTCCGTCAATCGCTCTACGATTGTCTTCATTATAGATTTGACATGTCGAACAGATGTGCCAGAAACTACGACCATGTGGTCGGTTACATCAGTCAGTTCTCGAACATCGAGAATCTGAACGTTCAGCCCTTTTGCCTCTTCAATTGAATCAACAATCGGCTGCAGAATTTGATCGGACTCCAACTAGGCAGCAACTCCTTGAGCAGTATAGATTTGATGCTGAGCAATGTATTGAGCGACTGATTCGGGTAGTCCCTCTGGACTCTCATCCCCACGTGACATACTGACCCTGAGTCGAGTCGCTGACACATCAATGAATGAAACGTCAACATGTACGATATTTCCCGCAAGACGCTCATAAAGTATCCGGTTCTGAGTCTGAAGAGCCTGCTCCCACCAAACGGGGAGTACATTGGGAATTTTCGCACCAGGTCGATTCATCACAATAATATTCGACAACCTTAACACATCTGCCCACCAGTACCAGTTCCTGATTTGTAAAAAGGCATCCATCCCAAGAATCAGACATAGCGGTCGAAAGGGATTTTCTGTACGCAGGGAGCGAAGCGTCGGCACCATGAAAGACTTTCCTGGCCGCTTAATCTCCCGATCATCTGCAACCAGTTGCGGATAATCTTCCAGAGCCAAAACCGTCATGTTCCAACGATGATTCGGGTCAGTACGCGGCGTGGGACGATGCCCAGGGCGCGCGTTGGGAATGTAGCGAACCTCATCGATCCCGGTAATTTCACATACGTCAAGTATTGGATAGATGTGTCCGATATGAATCGGATCAAATGTTCCGCCAAATACCCCAATTGGTTTCATGTCAACTCTCCACTTCGGTTAAATTCAACAATTCAGTAAAGACAGGGCTACACTCGCACGGTGCCATCACCAAAAATCACATACTTTTGCATGGTCAGTCCTTCCAGACCAACAGGCCCGCGAGCATGCAATTTGTTGGTGCTGATCCCGATTTCCGCACCCAAACCGTATTCAAATCCGTCCGCAAACCGTGTCGAAGCATTCACCATCACCGAACTCGAATTAACCTCTCGCAAAAAGCGGTCTGCATGCGATAAATTCTGAGTAACAATGCTATCGGTATGCTCGGACCCATATTGCTCAATATGGTCCATGGCCTGATCCAAATTGTCGACGACTCGAATCGCCAAAATTGGTGCCAGGTATTCTTCATACCAATCGTCTTCAACTGCTATGAGCATCTCAGGGTAAATGTTTCGACTGCGTTCACATCCCCTAAGTTCCACGCCTTTCGCTTGCAGCACTGCGGCAACATCCGGTAGAAACTTTTGGGCAATATTGCGTCCAACGAGTAACGTTTCCGCCGCGTTGCACACTCCATACCGATGTGTCTTGGAATTCATGACGATCGCCATTGCTTTTTCCAGACAGGCATCGTCGTCAACATATACATGACAAACACCGTCAAGATGTTTAATGACAGGGATGCGCGATTGAGAGGATATTCTTTCTATCAGTCCTTTGCCGCCACGCGGGACAATGACATCAACACAGTCTTCCATGCTGATCATGGAATCAATCGCGCTACGGTCCGTTGATTCAATAAATTGAATGACATCGGTACTTAATCCGGCGCTGTCAAGACCGTGCTGCAAACACTTAACAATCGAAATATTGGAGTTGAACGCTTCCGAGCCGCCTCGCAGAATTACCGCGTTTCCGGACTTGAGACATAACCCCCCTGCTTCGGCAGTAACACTGGGCCGCGATTCGTAGATGATGCCAATTACCCCCAAGGGTACTCGCATGCGCCCGACTCGAATTCCGGAAGGTCGTTGAATTACTTCAGATATTTCACCAACTGGATCTGGAAGTTCAGCAATTTCGCGAAGGCCCTGAGCCATCAGTTCAATTCGTGCATTGGTGAGTTCAAGACGGTCAAGCATTGCACCTGAAAGTCCCGATTTTCGTCCCAAATCAAGATCAGTCCGATTGGCCTGTTGTATCTTTTCACGCGACGATTGAATTTTGTCAGCCGTTGCCAGAAGTGCCTGATTTCTTTGAGCTGTCGTCGATCGCGCAACTTGGCGCGATGCCGCACGCGCATCTGCCGCTACTTGCCCAACATAGGTAGCGATATCAAACACCTGCTGTGTCTGTGTTCCCATAGTTTAAATGACTCCCTTAGCTATCCCGCAAATATGCAGAACAATATTCTCAAATTCATCCCAAATGTTGCCTGCTTGGGCGGACTCGCGCCCTTTCAAAATTCTGTCTGCTCTTGCCAGCCGTCGCATAATAACCGCACTGCCGTTGACCTCGAGTCTTCTCGCGGCCTGTTGTATCACCTTCTGACGTGATCTCCATATTCTCAGTTTACTGAATATAGCATCAGTCTGCAATTCATTCGCAACTGCGAAAGCAATTCGGTGGACTGTTCTCAACTCTCGTGTTATCGTCCACAAGACCAGGACTGGCTCGGTGCCCTCGTTCTTCAGCACGGTCAGTTGTCGCAGGGCTCGGGCTGAATTGCCCGCCAGACAGCTATCGGCAAATGAAAATACATTGAATCGAGCTTGATCGGCAACGATTCGATCAATCTCATCGACTGTAATTCGTGATCCATCGTTGCCGGCTACCAACTTTCGAATTTCATTGGCTGCAGCAAGCATATTTCCTTCGAAGTAATAGCTTAACCTGGCAACGATATCCGGTTCGTAAGCGACCTTGCCGCGATTCAGAGAATTTCTGATCCAACCGCGAAATTCGTCTCGATACATTTCAGGATTGTCGACAATCACTGCCTTGGCGTTCCACGCCTTGAACCAGGCCGATTTCTTGATGGAAGATTCAAGCGCACCTGCGATCACAACAACGATGTTATCTTCACTCGGAGCATTGAGGCATTCAGATAATACCTTTCCGCCCTGTGCACCGGGCCTCCCGCTTGGGGGCAATCGCAACTCAACGAGTTTTCTGGAACCAAACAGATCAAGTTGTGCAATTTGATCGACGAATGTCTCCCATTGAAAGTCATGGGTGACAGTCAGGGAAATGCGTTCCAAATAGTCGTTATTTTTCGCCCGCTCGCGAATTATCTGCACACATCGTTCGACGAGATACAACTCTTTGCCGTATATCAAGTAGCGTAGATCAATGTCATTTCGACGCCACAGTTCTTCACGCGTGAGTTGCATTGTCAGTTTTAGACCTAACCTCCTGTCCGATTGGCAATTTTCAGTCGCAGAATATTTCCAATCTCTCGGGCAGCTTTCTTACGGATTTGATCCAGCGCTACATCTTCTGCTACAGCCTGCTGCAGATAACTGCCTGATGGATTGAAAAAATCATTTTTCAATTCCAATTCTGGTAAATCGGTAATGATTTCGCCCTGGGAGTCAGAAATGGTGTACGTCAATCGATAGTACAACTGTTTGAAAGGCTGATCAAACTCTGTGTTGAACGAGAACTCATACATTGTTGTATATTCATTCTGCACTTGAATCAAGTAGTCAGGATTGGCGCGGACTACCGTGTATCCCTGCCAGTTAAGTTCCTGTTCAAACAGTTGATTTAATCGCGGGTAGGATGACTTCACCTGCACAGCATAGGGTTCGGGCAAACTCATCGCAGACTCTGTGCCGCGCAACTGAAAGCCGCACCCAACTAATGCAAAGGATAGAAACAACACCCCAAAGCTCAATTTCAATGAATGAGTCATACCACTAAACTGACCATTTTTTCAGGCACGTAAATCAACTTTCTAACCGCCTTCCCGTCTACATAACGCTGAACACCGGGCAATTCAAGCGCGGATGCCGAAACCTCTTCCCGAGTTGCATTGACACTGACCTCAATTTGGCCTCGCAGTTTGCCGTTCACCTGTACGGGTAGTATGATCGAATCCTGAATCAGTGCAAACTCATCAACCTTTGGCCAGGCAGCGTCAATTACCGGGTATTGCGCTCCCATCTGCAACCACATGATGTGGCAGATATGGGGCACAATTGGTGCCAGCACCCGAACCAATACCAATATAGCCTCGACGATGGCATCAGTGTTCACATTTCGGTGATTTGTGGCATACCGGGAAACGTCATTACAAAGTTCCATGCAGGCAGCGATTGCGGTGTTGTAATGATGCCGTTCAAAATCGTGACAGATTCGCTGTAATAGTGAGTGTGTCTGCAAACGCAAGTTCTTGGTGTCTCGATCGGAAATGTCTGCTGCCCATCCGAACTGATCAAGCTTGAATTCTGGCTGCCCCAGATATTCCTGGCGAACTACGTCTTCAAAACCGATTACCAGTTTCCACACTCGATTGAGAAATCGGGAAGCACCCGCAAGAGCTTCATCATTCCATTCGAGAGTCTGACGAGGTGGTGAAGCGAACAGTATGAACAATCGCACTGAATCCGCACCAAATTGATCGATCATATCCTGAGGGTCAACCACATTGCCAACCGACTTGGACATTTTGGAACCATCTTTGAGCACCATGCCCTGTGTGAGCAGATTAGTAAAGGGTTCATCCGAATCAACTAAGCCAAAATCCCGCATCAGCTTGTGATACAGACGAGCGTAGAGCAGATGTAATACCGCATGTTCGATACCACCGATGTAGTGATCAACCGGCAGCCAGTAATTTGCACGTTCGTCTAGTTTGGCAACAGCGCCTGGACAGCAGAATCGTGCAAAATACCAGGACGACTCAACAAATGTATCAAATGTATCGGTCTCTCGCCGGCCAGGATTATTGGTGTTGGGTACTGTTGTGTTAGTGAATTCCGGATCATCGCGTATCGGAGATTTAACCCCCTGAAATTCGACATCTTCCGGCAATACAACCGGGAGTTGATCATCTGGTACGGGATGAATAGTGTTGTCACTGTCGTAAATCACGGGCACTGGACATCCCCAGTATCGCTGACGCGAAACACCCCAGTCTCGCAAACGGTAATTGATGGTGCGTTTCCCGGCAGCATTTTCTGTCAGGTAGTCAGCAGTTGCATTGAAACAAGCTTCAAAATCAAGTCCGTCAAACTCACCTGAATTACACGAAACGGTATTGACTTTACTGACGTAAGCGCCTTGCGAAAGATCAACGTCACCGTCTGCCGGACGCACAACCTTACGAATGTCAATTCCAAATTTGTGCGCAAACTCCCAGTCGCGCTGATCGTGACCTGGCACTGCCATAATGGCACCGGTTCCGTAAGTGATGAGAACGAAATTCGCCACAAATATCGGCATCTTTTTGCCCGTAACCGGATGGATCGCCCGAACTGGCAGTTTTAGTCCAACTTTCTCCATGGTTTCCAGGGCTGCTTCTGAAGTGCTGATCTTCTTGCAGGACTCAATGAATTGTGCGAGATCCGGATCGGATTTCGCATAATGCCTTGCCAACGGGTACTCTGGAGCGATCGCAGCATAAGTAATTCCCATTAGTGTATCCGGACGGGTTGTAAACACTCTTAGCGGTGGGTTATCACCTTCAACTGGTAGATCGAACTCCACTCCTTCAGATCGACCAATCCAGTTACGCTGCATGGTCTTAACTGATTCGGGCCAACCGGGTAAATGATCAATTTCGTTCAGCAACTCTTCGGCGTAGGCAGTGATACGGATGAACCACTGAGGAATTTCTAGTTTTTCAACCAGTGCACCAGAACGCCAGCCCCTGCCAGTTGCATCAACCTGTTCGTTTGCCAAAACGGTCTGTTCAACAGGGTCCCAGTTGACCACTGCCATTTTGCGATAAGCCAAACCCTTTTCAATGAGTCTGGTGAAAAACCACTGTTCCCAACGGTAATATTCCGGCTTGCAAGTGGCAAGCTCGCGCGACCAGTCGTAACCAAAACCAAGCCGATTCAACTGTCGCTTCATGTATTCGATGTTTTCGTACGTCCACTTTGCCGCGGGAACGTTCTTGGCAATTGCGGCATTTTCGGCGGGAAGACCGAATGCATCCCATCCCATTGGCTGCAGTACGTTCTTGCCCAGCATCCGCTGATACCGGCTCATTGCATCACCAATTGAATAGTTGCGCACATGTCCCATGTGAAGTGCACCCGATGGGTACGGAAACATGGATAGGCAGTAGAATTTTTCCCGGTCCGGATCTTCGACTACATGAAAACTCTGGTTTTGCTCCCAGTATTCCTGTGCTAGAGACTCAATTTGGGATGGATCATATTCACGAATCATAACCAGACAAATTTTATTGGATTGTGCAACGGTCCTAGAGGATAAATCAGCACACCGAGTAGTTGGGGATATCAATGCGCCTGATTCTCACAGAACCGGATGTGCATAACTGTGTCGAATTCGGTTCCTCATGCAGCAGGTTAGCTCACAGGACGTAATATAGAGTGCACCGTAACAGTCGGTGGCTTGGGATATTCACGTAGAATCACCGCCATGCGAACTCAACTCAAGTACCCCTTGCGGGGCTGCCATGAGACGACGCTTGACGACTTGAGATTGCTGAGTTAACTGATCAAGTAATGTCAGCAGCGGAAAGCAACTATGCTTGCAGTACCCTGTTCGATACTTTTCCTTGCAGTTGCATAAGATAAGTACCGTCTGCACGATGCAAACCACATCCAATCCGACGCGGAACTGATGAAACTGTTGGGCTTTGAGAAAGTTTCAGATTGACACAATTGATTTCCAAAGTAGTGCCAAACATGCGTACGACGGTGCTGATAGACCTATTGTTATCAGGACCAATTCGCCACTCCACTAAAAATCAACTGTTAAATTCACCCGGCTTTCATTCGCACCCAATGTGTCATTATTTGCATGCTCAAAGTTAATGCTTGCACCGCCACCGAGACTCTTACTCAAGCCAAACACCCAAGGTTGTGGAAGAGCGGGGGTACCTGTGACATCTCGATACTGAAACAAGTATTTAATGCCAGTATCACCTAGTCCGCCACGGAATCCAAAAAACTTGGTTTTTTGCGGCTGTATCATGCCCAATTGCTCACTACTGGTATCATACCCGGTCAGTTTTCTGGTGCCAGCGTAAACCGTCAGATCGCTCACAGTGACTTCTGCTGCAGTGAAATATAATTTGTTTCTCCAAGTGCCGCCTACATTGAATGCAGGAGGATACCGATAATACTTGTCGTCTGTGTATGCGACTGCAACCTTACCAATTTCTCCAACATTGACACTCAGACCGAATTCAACTGATTGAAGGTCGTTGTCTGGATCCGTATGTAATCCTTCTTCGCCACCATAGAGCGCGTCAAATTGCAGACTAAACAGATCGTTCGAAAACGCGTAAGAAATTGCAGGACCATGCCGATAGGTGGTTTCTGAATCACCATAATGCATTGAATTGTCCGTAATTACGCCCACCGCATTGTAGGCTGCATTCCAGATCCGACCCACTGTCAGCGTTCCAAATCCACCGGAGAGTCCGACATATGAAAGACGGCCGTCAGGCTGACTCGCATTTTCGGTGCTGATTCCGTGCTCGAACCGATACACCACGGTGAGTCCTTCACCGGCTTCGGCCGATCCCATGATGCCCCAGTGCGAATCGCCGTCCTTGACGGCAATGTTGCCGTCCGACGATTCAACCCCGGCGCGCAACGTGCCGTACCAAGTCGCTTCGGCAAAAACAAGTGACGGTATACTGAGTGTTCCTGCCAGCGCAAAAGTTACGAACAGTTGTCTCATAACCTAGATCCCCAAAGATTGACTCCTGTTGTTTGAAGTATATTGGTCTTGGTATTGAATGCTTGTCGTTTTTACCAACCCATCTATTGTTGTTTTAACCATAGTCAATGCATTGAAAGTCAGAGTGACAGTCTTTAATAGTGCGCCGCGCCAATCAGCAGCTTGAAAATTTTCGGGGCACCGTACCCGCGAGAAATGGAACACGGCCCACTCTCCCGCATCCGCTTGCCGCCCTTAGTCCGTTGTTCTTATCTATATTGACTAACTGAATATTCTCAGTTGAGGGCAAGTGCAAAGCTTGCAGATTTACTCGCTTCATCATCGACGCCCAAACACGCATGGCACCGGAAGCCCCGGTCAAGCCGGTCGGCTTATTGTCGTCTCGACCAATCCAGACCACACCGAGTAAATTTCCCGAAAGACCAACGAACCAGCTGTCTCTGAAATCATCGGTTGTACCAGTCTTACCAGCGAGCTTCAGATTCGGGCTGAATGTGTTTAGCAGACCTTTGCCGGTTCCATTTCGAACTGCCTCTTGCATGCCGAACAATGCAAGATAGACTTCGCTTCTCGGTAGAACCGCCTTCACTGCCGAAGCCTTGGTTCTGCCAATTGCACGAGCGCTGGCAGTAATTGCAGAGATGGTTCTGAATTCTGCCTGGTAGCCAAAATTTGCAAGAACCTGATAGATTCGTGCAACTTCCATCGGAGAAAGTTCCAGAGCACCGAGCAACATTGCCGGATAAACCGGGGATGCAACATCCGCACCCAATTTGCGCACTGTTTCAGCTACCTGTTTAACACCAACCTGCATGCCAACTTTGACCGCGGGAATGTTTCGTGACTGTGCGAGCGCATCAAGAATCGTAATATCGCCGATAAATTCATCATCAAAATTATTTGGCGACCAGTCTTGACCCCCTTTTACCCTGTAGGTCACTGGCCGGTCTGAAATGACTGATCCAAGTGTCCATTCATCGCTGTTCAGAAACGCACTGAGATAAATGAACGGTTTCAAAAGAGAACCAACAGGACGACGCGCATTGATTGCCCGGTTGAAAGTTCCAACAGACGCATTCCTGCTGCCAACGACTGCAAAAATTTCCCCTGAATCCGGGCGAAGAACCACGATTCCACCTTCTAGTGAATTGTCAGGCAATCCTTTGCTTTTTTCGATTTTCGCCAACTCTTCCGAAAGTGCAAGTTCGGCTGCCCGCTGAATTTGAATATCCATGGTTGTAAAGACAGACAGAGCACTACTTTTCAAATCGGCATCATCCAGACGGTCAGACAATTGTCGGAAAACAACATCGATAAACGAAGAGTAGGCCTGACGCTGTCGTGCCTGACTCGACCGCAGTTTTAAGTCTTTTCCAACAAACTGTTGATATTGAGCATCGCTGATCAGTTGGCTTTCCTTCATGACGTTTAATACCACTGCTCGACGCTTCTTGGCTGATTCTGGATGCCTCACTGGATTGTAGGAGGTCGGTGCTTTGATCATCCCCACGAGTTGAGCGATTTCATTTGGATTGAGCTCTCCAACTGGTCGCCCAAAAAAATGCTGGCTGCCTAAACCGAACCCGTGAATTGCCCTCTTCCCATCCTGTCCCAAGTAGACTTCGTTGCAGTAGGCTTGAAGAATCTGACGTTTGTCGAGGCGATATTCGAGCACCAGCGCAGTCGCCGCTTCCAGAAGTTTTCGCTCATAGGTACGATCATTCCGACCGAAAACGTTCTTTACCAGCTGCTGAGTTAAGGTACTGCCTCCCTGTACAATCTTTCCGGCTCGAAGGTTGGACCAAGCCGCGCGCAGGATCGCCCAAGCGTCAACGCCCCAATGACTGACAAATCGACGGTCTTCGACCGAAATCAGCGTTTCAAGCAGTAGAGGAGGCATTTCTTCCAGTCGTACAAGGAAACGATCCTGGTGCTGGCTTTGGGACAGACTGCCAATCAGATGTGGCTTAAGTCTAAAAAAATTGACCGACGCACCCGTCCTGCGATCAATCACCGACTCCACAATTCCATCATTGAATCGAACATGCACATCGCGCGGCGGCTGAGGACCGTCCCAGAACTCGAACGGCCGGGTTACCAGGTCAATAGATGTTGAGGCTGAATTGAACTCACCGATTTCCTGAACCCTGTCAACTCGTCGATATCCAAGCGCAAGCAGTCTTTCCTCAAGGTGGGTTACCGAGATGCTGAGTCCAGGGAAAATTTCAAACGAACTGCCATAAATGTGAACTGGAATATCCCACAGTCGGTTGTAGAATCGTTGCTGAACCGTGTGATCGATCCACAAAAAGAGTGCAATTCCACCTACTAACCCTAACCCGACGACCCACATGATCATGCGAATCAGGACTGTCTTTAAAATTCCTGATTTACGTTTCCTGGACCGGGAAGCCAAATTCAAACTCGATTGGACTGAAGAACACCTGACTCATTCAATCCGTCTGCTTCAGACTGGAAGAACAATTCCAGCAGATGTCAAAGTTCGCTGGATTTGGCTGCTCGCAGTTTTCGCAGATGTACTCCTCGGAGGTATACGGTTTGATTTCGCGGGTTTCCACGATTTCGAGTGCCCGAGACTCATCGCGATCATTTTTGACCCAAACCTCTGGCCAGGTATGCGTAAACGGCAATTCGCCGAGAGCACCATGTGAGAATTCATTGAACACATGCGTTTCAATGTCGTGACTTTGAATCAGATTGCTGACAAGATGTGCGTCAGCCAGATTCTCGGCGATGTATACCCGTCTCAAGACTTGTATTCGGAATACTTTTGGGAACTACCACGCACTAGTTCGGCCGGATATTTTTGTCGCGTGGCAGCGAGCTTTAGTTCCACCGCATTCAACAGATCAATATTTAGCCGGTCTGAAATACGAATCAGGTAAGTCATAACGTCAGCAATTTCTTCGGCGGCCCTTCGCCGATCGCGATCATTCAATTCGGAACTGTCTTCCTCTGTCATCCACTGAAAAATCTCAACCAGTTCGGCAGCCTCGACCACCAGCGCCATGGCCAAATTTTTTGGTGAGTGAAACTGTTCCCAGTCCCGCTCATCAACAAATTCTCGAATCTGCCTAACAAGTTCATCGAGTTCCTCGCGACCGTTACGACCTGCATCATTCATATTTGATCTGACATCGGATACAGATGCTCACGCGTTCTTGGAACGTCATTGTTTGACCCACGGGTGAACACCATCTGAAACAGTTGCAATGAACCCACAAGGAAAGCAGCAATTGAACCTGAAAGATACAGTCGCCAGGCTCGGACAAACTGCTCATCAAACATGCTTCTCACCTTATCTTCATTCTCGTTATAGCGGGCAAGCCAGTGTCGCAGTGTCTCAGCGTAATGCAAGCGCAGGTTTTCGATATCAAGCACCGAGAAATTGCAAGGTTCGACAATATCCATCATCTCGCGAATGGTTGGAGGGTAAGCGCCTGGAAAAATTCGTTTCTCAATCCAAGCACTCATTAATTCAGGTACGTTTCGACCAATCGAGTGAACCAATGCCATTCCATCTTTTGACAAACATCGGTCAACGACAGACCCAAGCACCTGGTAATTCTGTTTGCCGACATGCTCCAGCATTCCTACCGAAACGAATACATCGAATTCTCCTGATATGTTGCGATAGTCGTCTTCGATATACTCGACCTGATCGCTCAGCCCTTCAATTTGAGCACGCTCTTGTGCATAAACGATCTGTTCATGAGAAATGTTGTAGGATTTGACCTTCACACCATAATTTCTGGCCATATAACGTGCGAGTCCGCCCCAGCCACAACCGGCCTCGACTACAGATTGACCGGGTTTCAACATCAGTTTTCTACAAACGTGTTCCATTTTTGCAGCCTGGGCCTGTTCAATTGAGTAGTCTGGGCGTGCGAAATAAGCACAGGTATACTGCATCGCCTCGCGGTCCAGCCACAAGGTGTAGAATTCGTTGCCGAGGTCGTAATGGTGATGAATGTTCGACTTTGAACCGTCTAGGGTATTGTCCTTCGCCTTCTTTCTGGTCAGGTTGCCGAGCAGTTTTAACTGGAAGCTCTGATTCTGATTCGCTTTGCGCTGTGATTCATAGATTTCGCACAGAAATTCAACGAGATCACCATGAACTTCAATGGAACCATCGCTGTAGCGATCGCCGAATCCGATTTCGCGACTCTTCAGTACATCGTAAAACGCCGACCGGTTCTTGAACTCCATCGTATTCCGTGCCGGACCATCTTCATACACACACTTCGAACCATCCCACAACTGAATGTCAATTGGCGGGTTGCCAGCAATTCGCACCAACTTTTCTACCAATGTACGGTCAATCGACGATGGAACTGTTGATGATTTGGTCGCAGTTTCAGATGCCGTCATCGCTAACGGCTGCGATTGTCTTTCAGAAGCCATCCTTCATTTCCTTAATTTCTAAGCTCTGTAGGATTTAGTCAAAAATAGATACCTGCCTGGCGGCAGTCGGATTCTGTCGGAATTGGGTTAAATCTAATTCAAGCGGCTCACGGTCCAACCCGTATTTTCTTGCTGCAACCTCAAACCGATGCTGGATGAGGTCTGCGATCGGACCCGTCCCGCGCATTCGTTCGAAAAATTCAGTGCTGTTCTCCCGGCCTCCGCGTACCTGGCGAATCAGACTCATAACTTTGGCTTTTTTGTCCGGAAATGCCTGTGTCAGCCATTGCTGAAACAGTTCCCTTACCTCATGGGAGAGTCGCACCATTGTCCACTCGGCTCGACGTGCACCGGCGTTTGCACTCATTTCCAAAATTGATTCCAGCTCGTGTTCATTCAACCCAGGTATCACCGGTGCGAAGAATATTGTAACAGGAATACCATTTGAGGTCAGTTGAGAAACCGCCTTCAGGCGGCTGTGCGGTGCGCTTGCACGAGGTTCCATCAATCGCGACAGCTTTGAATCCAAAGATGTGATCGAAAAATTTACCACGAGCAGGTTCAATCGCGCGAGTTCAGCCAAAAGGTCAATATCCCGAACCAATGATGCCGATTTTGTTGTAATCGTCAACGGGTGTCGGTATTCCAACAACACCTCCAGAATTTGCCGTGTTAACTGATACTGTTTTTCAATAGGCTGATATGGATCGGTATTCGCACCGAGAGCAATCGACTTACAACGATAGGAAGGGGCGTCCAATTCTCTACGCAATTGCGTGGCTACATCCAATTTCGCAAACAACCGCGTCTCAAAGTCAAGACCCGCGGACAAGCCAAGGTAGGTATGACTCGGACGGGCATAACAATAGCTACAGCCATGCTCACAACCCCGGTACATGTTGATTGAACGGTCAAATGGCAGATCTGGGGATTTGTTTCGCGCAATGACGCTACGGGCAGAATCGACTTCGACTTGAGTACACAGCGGCGGCAACGGTTCAGCATACCAGCCATCGTCAAATTCACTCCGGGTCCACTCCTCAAATCGACCCGTATTATTGGAATTGATGCCTCTTCCTTTAATTCGTACCGGTTGCATGCTATTTCTTTTCAATGGCTTCGAATTCCAATTCAGATCGCGGCCAGGCAATGAGCACCGCCTGCACCAGAGTCGCAAGCGGAATGGCAAAAAACACACCCCATACGCCCCAAAAACCACCAAAAACAATGACCGCTATCACTATAGCAACCGGATGAAGGTCATTCACCTCCGAGAAAATCAACGGCACAAGTACATTACCATCCAGGACCTGAATGATCAGGTAGGCGAGTACCAGATATGCAAATTCGGGGCTGAACCCCCACTGTACAGCTGCCACTGCGATCACAGGAATGGTAACTACCGCGGCACCAACAAATGGAATCAGTACGGACAGCCCGACAATCACACTCAGCAGCGCAGCGTATTGAAGACCGAAAATGGAAAAAGTCACATAAGTTACGGTTCCAACGATCAAGATCTCCCAGAATTTACCGCGAATGTAATTTGACATTTGTCGATTGACGTTATGCCAGACTGTAATCGTAAGTCCGTGATCTTTGTCGGGCAGGTAGTTGACAAACCAACCGGTGATTTTGGTTTTGTCTTTCAAAAAGAAGAACACCATGATAGGTACCAGAATCACATAAATGACCACCGATATGATTCCGGTAACTGATGAAGCTGACCATGCGACCACAATTTCCTGACCCAACTGGGTCACAAACTGAGCCGTTGTGGTGATGAAATTTCGAACCTGCGTTTCTGAAATGATATCTGGGTATCGTTCTGGCAATTGCAGCAGTGCAGTCTGTACATCAGCAACCCAGCTAGGAATCTGACTCGCCAGTTGGAGTGCCTGAGCACTAACCAAAGGCAAAATACCAAAAATCAGCGCGAAGCAGAGAATGACAAAGCACCCAAGTACAATCAGTACCGCACCCAAACGCGGCACCTTAACCACTTCGAACATTTTGACTGCGCCTTCCAGTATGTACGCAATGACGATGCTTGCGATAACCGGTGCCATCAAGTTCCCAGCGAAAATGATGAGAGCAAACAGGGCAAGCAGAATGACCGCAAGGATAATAATTTGCGGATTATTCAGTTGGCGACGAAACCAATTGACAATATTCTGCATGGTGATACCGCTTGTTATGTTGGATGGTTACGTCTAACCATAATCAAAGCACCTGAAAATCAAAAGAGATTTCAGCCGTTTCGGCCAACATGCGCGTTGCAGAGCAGTATTTATCGAGCGAGAGCTTGATAGCCCGATTCACTTCAGCCTCGGTAATGCCCTCACCCCTGACACGGTAATGGAGATGAATCCGAGTGAATACCTTAGGAACTTCTTGTGCGCGCTCGGCTTGAAGGTCAATTTCGAGAAGTTCCGGCTCGCGACGTCGTTTTCGAAGAATTTGCGCAACATCGAACGCAGTGCAACCACCCATTCCGAGGAGCACCATCTCCATTGGACGCATACCGGCATTTTTTCCACCCTCTTCCGCTGGGCCATCTGACGTGGTCACGTGACCGGTACCTGAGGTGAGACGAAAGTTGACACCCTCCAGCAGTTCGACTTTGCCGTTCATCATCTCAAAACTGCTCCTGATTCGTAGGTCAACCGTTCAGCATGAAATATCCGTCCAAGTTCAGCTCCAGGGTTTGAGGCTCGCATAAACGACTCGCCGATAAGAAAAGCATCAATCCCGGCAGACTTCAGGGACTCAATGTCTTCAGCACTGTTAATACCACTCTCGGCAACAACAAGGCGGTCTTTGGGAACCAGACGGCTCAACCTGATAGAGGTATCAAGTGTGGTCTCGAATGTGCGTAGATTGCGGTTATTGATTCCCAGCATACCATGACTCACCTGCAATGCAAGTTCCAACTCTTGTTCGGAATGAACCTCTACGAGAACATCCATATTCAGTGCAACCGCTTGTGCTGCGAAGTCCTGCAACTCAGCGAGGTCCAGAATAGCAACAATCAACAAAATGCAATCTGCACCCATGAGATGTGACTCCAGGATCTGAGACGCATCAATTATGAAATCCTTACGCAAAACTGGCAGGTTGCAATTTTTCTTAGCCTTTGCAAGGTGATCGGCGGATCCCTGAAAGAATTTTTGATCTGTCAATACTGAAAGACAGCTTGCGCCACCTTCCTCATAACTCCTTGCGATTTGCGCAACATCATATTCCGGACGAATGACACCTTTGCTCGGAGATGCTTTCTTGGATTCGGCGATAATACCGGAACGTCCGCTTGCCATATGTTCACGTAAGCGACTTTCGAATCCCCGTTTCGGGACATGCGATTGGATTTGTTCGGTGAGTTCAGCAATTGAAACTGTCTTCCGTACGGCGTCTATCTCCTGCCGCTTGTGCTGAACAATGGACGTTAGGACATCCGAGGGTCTGGACATTTTAAAAACTGTTTGTGAACTCCACATATTGATCAAACCTGGCAGCTACTTCACCGGATCGAAGCAACTCCTGAGCACGACCGATCCCGCCAGCAAGATCTTCCGCAAGTCCGGCAACGTAGATTGACGCACCAGCGTTCATTACTGTAATCGCGGACGCCGCAGACTCTTCCCCTGTAAATACGGAAAGAATCACTTCGAGGCTCTCACCGGGATTTGAAACGGCAACATTATCCAAGGAATACAAAGGAATACCGAACTGTTCGGGGTTGATCGAATAAGTTTTTACTTCACCATTCTTCAGTTCAGCTACCTGGGTTGAACTCCCAACACTGATTTCATCCATGCCATCATCAGAGTGAACGACCATAACGTGTTCCGAGCCCAATTTCTTCAGGACGTGCGCTAAAGGTTCAACCAAATCAGCACTGAAGACACCCATCATCTCACTTTTGACATGTGCAGGGTTGGTCAGTGGACCCAAAACATTGAATATTGTCCTAACGCCGAGTTCTCTTCTAGCCCCTATGGCGTGTTTCATCGCCGTATGGTGAGCAGGTGCTAACATGAATCCAAATCCTGTTTTCCTGACACACTCGGCAATTTGATCGGCGGTCAAATCAATTCGAGCTCCAGCATGCTCTAGCAAGTCTGCGCTTCCACTTTTGCTAGAGGCTGCGCGATTACCGTGCTTGGCAACATGTGCACCTGCAGCTATGGCAACGAATGCTGAAGCCGTTGATACATTGAATGAAGATGTTCCATCGCCACCTGTGCCGACAACATCAATGAGGTGTGGCACATCAACCCGCACGCTTGTGACCAGTTCGCGCATTACATTCGCCGCAGCGGTAATTTCTTCAATGGACTCACCCTTCATGCGAAGACCAATCAAAAAACCACCAATTTGTGATGCGGTCAGTTGACCCGTCATTATCTGACGCATGATGCCCAGCATTTCATCACCAGTCAAGTTGTGACCGGTGGTAATTCGATTTAGGGCTCCCTGAATGTCCATCATGTTGTTGTTTCGCTCATACAGAAAGATTGCTCACCTTTAGAAAATTCCGCAGTAGATCGTGGCCGCAGTCCGTTAAAAAAGATTCTGGATGAAATTGAACACCATAAACTTGGTGCTGCCTATGTTTTACGCCCATTATGATACCGTCACTTGTCCAGGCGGTAATTTCCAACGATTCGGGCAAACTTTTCCGCTGGGCAATCAGTGAATGGTAACGAGTCGCAGTAAACGGATTTTGAATATTGTCAAAAAGGCCCTCGCAACTGTGATAGATGTCGGAAACCTTACCGTGCATCACCTTGTCGGCCCTCAATATTTCACCGCCAAAAGCCTGGCAAATGCTTTGATGACCCAAACATACACCGAGGATGGGTAGTTTTCCTGAATAGCGCTCAACTGCAGCGATCGAAATACCCGCTTCATTCGGCGTACAGGGGCCTGGTGAAATCAAGATGCCAGACGGCGCCATGTTCTCGATTTCATCAACCTCAATAGCATCATTGCGAACGACAGTTGACTGATGCCCCAACTCGCCCAAATATTGAACCAGGTTGTAAGTGAAAGAATCGTAGTTGTCAATCAACAGAAGCATGAAATTGACTCTGCGCGCATCCCGTTGTGCTATACAGCGATGTGAAATCCTAAAGTATGGGAATTTTTGTTATTGCACTCACGAAGTCAATCGCACTTGACAACCCGAATGATATTCAAGTCAATAACGTTGACACATTTTACCTTGTTTCTACTGTGCTTCCCGATGCTAGAAATATTCGCGCAGGAACTTTTGTTTATCATTAATTTTTGGTTGGATCGCTTGAATCTGCTCCGGATAGAGGACTGAACGATGTGGACTTACCAATCGCGTTGTTAGATGAGTACACGAAATGTATGGCTTGGTAACGCACTGGCGCAAACATGCTGTTATCAGCCATCTTGCTGGCTGATTCATAACAACAATTTGCTGTTGGAGAATTCTAACTCAGGGCAACTGTCCAAACTCATAGTTTGCTTCACAAAATTCAGAATGACCTTTTCAAGTTTCGCTTTCAATGCATAAAACTGACGTGCATTGTCCCTCTCCAGCAGCAATCTCATGGCTGCACAACAAATCGCGATTTCGACGTGAATTGGGCAATGGTGTTTCATACTTGAAGAAATCTTTCTTAAACTTAGATTTTAGTATAATCTTAAATCTAATTTTATTATTTACTATTTTCTTTCTGACCAATGATTGTAGACAGACGTTTGGAACCAAAGCTGAGTCAGGCTGCAGTGCGTTCCCCTGTCCTGACAATTACCGGGCCTCGACAGAGTGGGAAAACCACAATTGTAAAAAAGGTATTCAAAAGTCATGCTTATGTCAATCTTGAAATTCCCAACCATCGGCAATATGCGATAAATGACCCTCTGGAATTTTTAAGTCAATTTCAGGACGGACTCATCATTGATGAAGTGCAATACGCTCCAGAACTGCTATCCTACATCCAAGCTATTGTCGACGAAAATCCGCAACGCGGCCGGTTTATTCTAACCGGCTCACAAAATCTTGCTCTGTTGGAGCAGGTCAGCCAGTCTTTGGCCGGGCGAACTTCGTTACATCAATTGCATCCTCTATCTTGGGACGAGCTCAGACACTTTCCTAACCATCCCAAAAATCTGGAACAGGCACTCTATACTGGAGGATATCCAAGAATCTTCAACGAAGCCCAAAACCCGAGCAAATGGCTTGGCGATTATGTTCAGACCTATCTAGAACGAGACGTTCGTAAAGTTCGTAATATTGATAACTACGAGGCATTTCATCGATTTATCCAACTCTGCGCAGGACACAGTGGGAGTTTGCTCAAGTATTCGAATCTGGCAAGTAATTGTGGAATTTCGGAACCTACCGTCAAAAAATGGATTGGAGTATTAGAGGCTGGTTTCATCCTGTTTCGGGTATTTGCTTTTCATGGCAATCCACGTAAACGGATAGTGAAAATGCCAAAGCTTTATTTTTTTGATACAGGACTGATGTGCTATCTACTCGGCATTCACGAACCTGATCAAATTCGATCACATCCACTGCGCGGACAGATTTTTGAGACTTGGGTTGCTGCTGAATTGACAAAAATTCAATTGAACTCTGAACTACCGCACGAATTACATTTTTATCGTGACCATAACGGCATGGAAGCCGACCTCGTCATTCCTCAAACACAAATTATTTTGCTTGTCGAAGCCAAATCTACCTCTACACCATCACCTTCTCTGCTACGCCGTGCGAAACGGGTGAAAAAGCACTTTCACGGATTACCACAATCAATTGACACTATTGTTGTTTACGGCGGAGAACAATTTCAGCGACACAGAGAAGGCACTTTGGTTCCTTGGCGGGATCTGAACTCGATGTGGAATCCATCGCGCCAAACCAAATCAGCTGGCAAGAGCGTAGAAATCTAGGTGGTCGACGGCTAACAGCCTCCGTTAGAAGGGAATGCTACGAATTCTGTAGCCTGCGCCTTCCTGACCTATTCGCCATAGTGCCGCAAGTCAGGTGGTTCTATAAGACAAAGGTCTCCCAGTCGTCAGTCGACTTCTCGGGTCAACTGGCAGCACTCCGGGTCTCGGAGCAGGCTGAAAACGTGCATCAATCCGACACGACCGTGTCGCCCGTGTAAAATGCCGTAGTACGCTGCGCCGCTGCGCATGCAACGTCTGGGGCCGTTCCCGCTGCCTCGGCCGCCCTGCCCCACGCCGCGCTGCTTCCGACGATAAGCGCCTTCCCGACACGAGTCGTGTGGAACGTTGCCCCGTCCAACTTGGGTTCTTTCGGCTGCGTGAGATGCAGTTCCATCCCCAGCAAGCCCATCTCCCAACCTACGCCGACCGCACCGGGACCGAACTTGTGCCAGTGATCAGTCACCAGCGTGGTATGCGAAATCGTAAGGCGCGAGCGACCGGTACCATCGCTACGCAGACGCGCCTCCACCCAGCTCACTTCACCGCCAAACTCCCACGTTAACCCAAGATACGAAGGACGCTCGCAGTGCGTGATCGTGCCACCTGCGTTTCCCTTCAATTGGTAGCGACCGCCAAGTTCGAGGCGGCCGCTGACTGGCAGGAACCAGCGTGGGATTCGTTTCGCACTCGTCACGGCGTCCCAGAGATCCTCTACTGTCGTCGCGTAGCTTCGAGCGAGGGTGACCGCGCGAGCAGCCTGTCCGTCGTGCTCCAGTGACGATACTGTGCGCTCCACGGCGCGGAGGAGGCGTTCGATATCCAGGTCCATGGCTTCTCCGTCTCGTCAAGCAGGCGATAATTAGCGCAAAGGGGAGGCGGTCATCGGACCGCACAACGGTCGCCGCACCGCGGGTGACAATTGCGGGGATGGAAGTGCCGGGCCACCTGTCGGCGCTCGTGCTCGTTGAGGTGTATCGCCATTGGGCGGGCTTTCGACTTGCTGTTGTCGGATGGTCTGCGACTTTGTGAGCGGTCTGAACCATCGTCCACGCGGCGTGATTTGCTGTACGCAGCAGCACGTACGTGGATGATATACGGTCGGCATTGATTCACCTATATATATCGGATAGTGGCAGATACTGACATTGTATCTTCAACCAGTCAAATCTATGCTTTTCACCAGGCGTTTCCCATGCTATTTTTAACGTCGAAATATTCTGGTGCGCGGCTGTTCAATGAATTGAATTCACCTCGTCAGTGACACCCGTTGTCGGGCAAGAAAAGTGACAAACGAATATTGACACTGAACGTCAGTAACTCCAACGACTACACAAATTTCGATTTAAATCTCTGAGTTATTTATAATGCGTCATTATCTGTCGTATTAATGAAGAGTTATCGAATATTTGTTTGCTTTTCATTGATTTTTACAAGAGTTGAATTTAGTATATCGAGTGTTGTCGGATGTGGCCATCGCTGGTCAAAATTCACCTTTCCCGAATTTGTTACCCATCGCTGTCGGCCAACAAAAAAGCAAGAGTGAATTCAGATTCAAGACTTGTTCAGTCAGAAGATGTAGAGATCACTTACGGTCAGCTGATTCGAAATGTTCTGCACGATTTGAATTTCTAAGCATCTCTAGCTGAAGCGCTTGTTTACCGGCTGATTACTGTACCGTGGATGGAAGATCTAATGCTAAGCAATTACGAAAGAAAACTCATAACAACCTACCTCGCCAACATGGCTGTGAAGCTCAATCACCGAGATTCCGAGGCTGTGGGCCTGATCAAATGGATAACTGATAGAGACAACCGTCATTTACATGGTGTCAAAACAATTTTCCCTCATATAGTCAGTATTACGCGTTTTTTGGACGACACGCCTACAAAAGACCAGCTACGAATGGTTCGAAAGGTTTTGCAGAGCGAGTGTGCTGCATTGAAATCGACTGAGTGTGATCTGACCGCTAAGCGACTTCAGAATCTGGCTCAAGCCAATTGCCTCTCGACTACCGACGTCGATATCCTGGAACTCTTGCTGCGGTACTCTACCCAACCAGTCATTGAGAGAATGATTGATGATATTTTTCGTGAAAGAACACGATACAGTGTCATGTTGAATTTATATGCAATTGCGACTCTACTTGATCTATCGCCGGGCGATGTTCAGCGCCGCCTACATAGCGATTCGCCACTGATCAGTTCAGGACTTGTTACCATCGACAGAGACGACGGAGAAGTGGACATTGTGTCTCGGCTTTGCCGCTTGACTACTGATTCTGATCACAGCGGCTTCGACGCGATCCGTCTGTTGCTTGACGTTGCACCTGAGAGTGAACTTGAGTGGGAAGACTTCGAGCACATAAGCAAGGGGCGTGATCATATCGAACGATTGATAGCAGGTGCGCTTCAAAACTCCGCTTCGGGTGTAAACATACTTTTGTACGGCCCACCAGGAACTGGCAAGACTGAGTTCTGCAAGGTTTTGGCCAAGCGACTCGGTGTGACTCTATATAGTGTCGGCGAATCGGATGACGAAGGCGACGAGATGACCCGTCGCGAGAGACAGCAGGAACTCCGGCTCACTCAGCGTCTTCTCGCAAAGAGCCGAAATTCACTGATCCTATTCGATGAGATGGACGATTTATTGACAAATGGAACTGGTTTAAGATTCTTTGGGATGTCATTCTCCTCCAACTCACAGAATGGAGGCTCCAAAGTTTACATGCACCAGTTGCTGGAGCGATCGCCTGCGCCGACTCTTTGGACCATTAACGATACCAGTTCAGTCGACCGTTCCCTGTTGCGTCGTATGTCGTACGCACTAGAGCTGAGTCCGCCCTCAACGCCCGTTAGAGCAAGAATATGGAAGACGCAACTTGAGCGCTATGGCATCGAAGCAGACGCCGAAGACGCTTTTGCACTGGCACGGGAATTCACCGCAACGCCCGGTATAGCAGCCGGTGCAACCGCTGCTGCCAGTATTGCTGGCGGAGGAATTGACGCGGTGCGAACCGGAGTGCAGAGTCTTTCCAGGTTGGTATCGTGTGAAGTGCCACCCGAAGGTGTACCGAAACTGTTTGATCCCACACTGATCCAAGCCACCACGTGTCCGGTCAAACTAGCCGACAGTCTTGTGAACAGCGGTGTGCTGAAATTTTCTCTCTGCCTGCAGGGACCACCTGGCACGGGTAAGAGCGCCTATGCCCGTTATCTTGCTGAACGTATGGGGCTAGAGGTAATGCAGAAGCGAACTTCCGATTTACTTTCCGCGTGGGTTGGGGGTACAGAGAAAAACATCGCCGACGCCTTTAAAGAAGCACAGAATACAAATTCATTCCTTGTTTTCGACGAAGCTGATTCGTTGCTCTACGATAGAAAATTTGCTCAAAAATCATGGGAAGTGAGCCAAGTTAACGAAATGCTGACGTGGATGGAAGTCCATCAGCTGCCGTTCGCTTGCACCACCAATTTTGGTGAGCATCTTGACAGTGCGACTCTTAGGCGCTTCGTATTCAAGGTCACCCTTGACTACCTCAAGCCAGAGCAGATAAGGGTGGCATTCCAAACTTACTTTGGATTCGCTCCTCCGGAGAGGGTTTTGAATCTCACCAACCTTACACCTGGCGATTTCGCGGTTGTACACCGAAAGTCTACGATTGTTGGTCAATCGGATGATCAGGAACTTCTGACCGAGATGCTATGTGCTGAATGCGATGCCAAGCCCGACCGGGCTAGATCAATTGGTTTTCTCGCATGATCGGTGCAGACCCACTATTGCGGCGGGACAGTTTCAGAGTTTGAGGATTTTCTGTCGAATTTTTTAGGGTTAGGCAAGATATTCTTGATCGGAAGCGCATGTTCATTGAAACGGTCCTTTTCTTCCGCACACCTGGGATTGGTCTGTCTATATCTAGTTCGCAGAATGTTTCCAGCAGCACGGGCCGGAACGCATAGCGTCACACCTTGTCCTGAATGAATCGTTTCTCGCATTGTGTGAGAATATACGATGCGAATCCACGGTAAGATGAGATGTCTGGCATGTTGTGCAATATTACCAGAATCACTCAGTAGGGTTTAACCTTGAATAGAATTCAGAAACGTGTCCAGGTTGCAAATCATCTGACTGCTGTTGCATATTGGGTCAGTGGAATTGCACAGTAAAACTCGCCTCTGAGCTCCGATTAGACTTGCAACCTGATTAAGCCGCTCCAAATCTTTCAAACTGGGACTTGAGGTGAGTTTGATTTCAAAGGCCCACAATTGTGAATCGATTTCGAGTAGTAAATCAAGTTCTTTCTGATCGCTGGTACGAAAATGATATGCATTGAAGCTGCGACCTGAGGATTGCAACTCGGATAGTATCTGGCTAATTACAAAACCTTCCCAACTAGCCCCTACACTAGGGTGACCAAATAAGCTATCCGAGTTTTGAAGGTTCAAGAGCGAATGCAACAATCCGCTATCGCGCCAGTATACCTTGGCACGCTTAATTAGTCGTTTCCGGATGTTCGTGTGATAAGCTGGTAGTAGCCGAATCAGAAAAGCTCCCTCCAAATAGTCAAGGTATCTGTTGACAGTATGGTAGGCAAGACCCAAACTTGATCCGATTCGACTGGCATTCCACTCTTGTCCGTGGGTCGCTGCAAGCATTCGAAAAAGCCGGTCAGTTATTTGTGGACGAACCACCATACCCCAGTTCGGAAGGTCTCTCTGGGCCAGTAAATTAAGGTAGTCCTGTTGCCAGGCGGGGAATTGTTCGTCAAGGAGGATTCCGCCGTCTGGATATCCTCCGTACAGCCAAAGCTTCTTGAGTCGATTGTCGTGCTGAATTTCAGAAAATAGAAAGGGAGTCAACTCGAGAACAGAGAGGCGTCCGGCAAGTGATTCGGAAACCTGAGTCATAAGTGCCGGCGAGATGGATCCCAACAATAGAAAGCGTCCATTTCTATTTCGATCACGATCGATTGTCCCTCGAAGACGTGGAAATAATTCCGGATATGACTGGGCTTCATCCAAAACAACGAGACTATCACCAGCCACAACCTCGTCCCAACTTGCATCGAGCTTCAATCTCTCTGTTCCCTGCTCGAGATCGAAATAGAGCCCTCCGAGTGATGTAGCAAACGTTGTTTTGCCACATTGGCGAGGACCAACTAAAACGACAGCCGGATACTTCTTGAATCGGGCCTGCACTAACTGGGCAATCTTTCTCGAAATCATAATATTTGCAAAATAGAAAAGAATTTCTATTTTACATTACATATCGACTTAAATGACATCAACCCAGCAATGCGGGAACACCATCATCAAAGATACTGGGCTCAAGAAAGGAGTTAGGAGAGGATATTTATCCTGTTTTTCAACGTATAAATCCTTTTTCCATTGTTAGGGACCAGTACATTTCCCTGACGTCGGCGGTTTATTGGTAAATTGTTGAAATCTGTTCTCAGATATTAATTGGTGTTTGCGAAGTAGCTGAAATAGAGTTGAGTCGACTACTGGTGCGGTAAAACGTAGGACGTAGGGAAAACTGTTGCTGGCCGATTTCAGGATACGCCAGTACCTCGCTGACCAAAATATTCTCCGTTTCCAGTAGCCGTTCACCGAACTCAATGTGCTGATTTCCAGCACTTGTGGCACATATAACAAATTGAAAGAATTATTGTTGCATATTGAAAGATTACGTGTTGCATATTGAAAATATCAGCAGTGATAGATGAAAGTTGAGCGTGCGATAAATGGACGTAATCAATCAGAACAATGCAAGAGAACACGATAGCCTTCAGCAGTCTAAGTTATGGCATCTTGGATAAAAAATAGTATGGGAAACGCCTGAATATAAAATCGAACTAAAAATTTGACTCAACTGAAATGAGTCTTAGTCGTCGACTCACAACAGTTGACAGTGTCCGACGACACAGCAGACCAATTGACTTCGAAGCACTAATTTAACACACAGTACCACCGAGTCATACCCACTCGACAACACAAGTTTCTTGAAATTACCTATACCGGTGGCGCTATGAAGTTTGGTCAATTTGTTCTTAATTCCGGCCGAACGAGTCCTTGTTTCTTGAACACTGTTAGCTTCTCAAATGGCGCTGACCGTACGAAGTTAAGCGGTTTCTATACCATTGTCGCGAGGTTATGGAACTTGCCCCACCCAAGCGATTCTTTCATCCTATCCCAATTTGCATACCGATAAAAGCACATTGTCATTCTTTGGAGTCAGTAGTTACGCTACATATCTAATTCAACAGAACTGCACCGGCAAGCTGCGCAGCCTCCTTATCAAATGTATAAAGTAAGGCATTGTCAAATCGCGCCGCAGCTGCTGCGATCATTCGGTCCGAAAACTCAGCTCCGCCTCGACGGTATCCATCCACCGCTCGAACTACATCTTCGGCAACTTCGACATAAAGTTCTGCGGTAGCAACAAGTTCTTCGAAAACAGATGCAATTTGATCGCGTGAAAAGCCGTAATACCTTTCAAGAACCCATGACAACTCCACGGCAACCTCTCTGCAAATGAAACCTGGGTTATCAGCTGTTAGGTTCGCAAGTAAATCATGAGCCAATTGTGCTTGGCGAGCGTCATCGTTCACGAGATAGCGAACGAGAACATTTGTGTCAAGTGCAATCACTTACCAGTCGCCCCATCTGCTATTGCCTGTTTCATATCTTCAATTGTTGCTGCTGGTCCATCGTACTGACAGATTCCAAAAAGCCGGGAAAGAGGACGAATCGGGATTATTCTCACTTCACCGTTGTCCAATACAACATATCGCACGCGATCTCCAGGCACAACTCCAAGCGATTCTCGAACAGTCTTGGGTAAGGTTGTTTGTCCTTTTGATGTAATTACAGAACTAATCATTAAAATTCCTACAATATCCTTTCAAATATCAAATTGGCATTGATAATAACATATTTGTAAGGATAATGTCAAAATTATCAGTAGTGCAATCATATATGATGACTTGAATCCTCATGGGTATAAAGATGAACTCGATCTCGTTCATAACAAGGGTCTTAAGTTCCGTAGTTCAGCAACTCCGTGAATCCTTGACATTGACTCTTGCTGAGTATGTATTGTCAAATTAACTCAAATTAGCGAATCTATGTCTACATTTGAAGCCTTTGCAATCTACTGCAAAGTATTGGCAGAACCAATATGTTCGCCGCATTCAATTTGAGAAAGATAAGCTGGTTGATGCGAATGAATGTTGCAAGTTTTCTTGTGTCAAGCGACGGTGATTGCGATAAACTCTAATGTCGTTTTCACCGGCACTAAATGGTCCAACAATTTGGAGTATCACCATATATGGCAACATTTCACAGCAGAGCAAACCCTTAATTTTCAGTGTATTTATTCATCTTAGTACCATCAGACAATGCCTACTCGACAACAGGAGTTTCTTAAATTTGCCTATACCAGTGGCGCGCTGAAGTTTGGTCAATTTGTTCTTAACTCTGGCCGAACGAGTCCTTATTTCTTAAACACTGGTAGCTTCTCAAATGGCGCTGACCTGATGAAGTTAAGCGGCTTCTATGCCGATACGATCGCCAATCGATTCAACAGTGAGATCATGTTGTACGGGCCGGCATACAAAGGCATTCCCTTGGCCGCTGCCACAGCAGTTTCGCTAAATTACAAGCACAACCGCTCGGTTTCATTTTCGTTTGACCGAAAAGAGGCAAAGGACCACGGTGAACTGGGCTGGATTGTTGGTGCACCACTGTCTGGTGATGTTGTCATCGTCGAAGATGTCATCACATCAGGTCACTCGGTTGACAAGGCAGTCGACATTATTCAAAAACAAGGTGCGCGTCCCGTGGCGGTTGTCATCTCTTTAGATCGAATGGAAAAATGTGTCGACTCCGAGCAGTCTGCGGTACAGCAGGTTCGGGAGAGGTATGATGTCGATGTTCTGTCGCTGGCTACATTTAACGATTTATTGGAATTTGTAGATAATATGAAGGAGTTGAACAACACCTCAAACCAGCTTAAAGCGTACGGCACACAGTTTGTAGTTGACTGACTAATTTCGAATTAAATATTAGACACCCATGCCTTTATCTCATTCAAAACACGCAGTATTGTTTGGTGGCGCCGGATTTATTGGATCACATCTGATTAATGCTTTATCGCGGAGCGGATGGTCGATGACTGTTGTTACCAAGCATCCACATCGACACCGAAGCCTACTGGTTGTCCCCTCACTGAAGATGGTTGAAACCGGCGATTTGTCAAGCGATTACATCGGCAGCTTAATCAGTGAATCTGACACTATTGTAAATCTGATTGGAATTCTGAATCAGTCACGAATCGACACCTTCGCCGAAATTCATGCGAGCCTTCCAGGGATAATAGCTGAAACATGTCTGCAAAGGAATGCGAGAAGGCTAGTTAACATCAGCGCGTTAGGTTCTGACGTCAATGCTCCCAGCCAGTATCTCAAATCTCGCGGTCAGGGTGAACAGGCAGTTCAGTCATTCATTGAAAAGGGCTTAGAGTGTACGATTATTCGACCTTCAATCGTGTTTGGACCTGAAGACTCATTTTCCAGAATGTTTCACCAAATGCTGTCGATGAGTCCAGTATTTTTCCCACTTATTTTGCCGAAGGTACGAGTACAACCCGTCTATGTCGGAGATGTGGTTCGGTGTATTGCTCATGCAATCAACGTCAAATTTACCGACCAAGGGAGATTTGACGTTGCAGGCCCTGAAATCTTTACACTTCGAGAGTTCGTCAGTCTGATTGATAGACTTGGAGGGATGCGTCACAAAATTGTTGGACTTAGCCCGGGATTGTCCAATATCCTTGCAAGCTTCGCTCAGTTTGCTCCTGGCAAACCTTTGACACCGGATAACCTACGGTCACTTCAGGCAACCGTCGCAGTTGGAGAAAGCATGCCCGAACCTTATGGTGTGCAGCCGACGCGATTCGAATCGGTTGCGGGGGAATGGTTAAGCCCCAAAATTGATAAGTTCGATCAGTTCAGGACTCAGGCGGGTCGCTAAACTCAGTAAAACGCATCGCAGGCTGGCGGTATGCGTATCCGATTTAAAAAGCCAAACCGTAGTACAGAATGCCTATTCAGTTCAAGGAACTTGGTATACCTGGACACTAGTGTCCCGCTTAATAATCGAACAAATTCAACTGTTTAGGTCCTTCAATCGGTTGCTCTTTGTATCCGTAATCCGTAAATAATTGATATAAAGGCTTTTTATCGAACAGTGTGGTATCGATTATCTGAGAAATTG
>JAJEHQ010000019.1 GCA_022823625.1 Gammaproteobacteria bacterium | reverse complement strand
CGTCTTCCAGAGTCCTGATTTCTTCCAGTTTCATGATCGTCTTCATCCGCCTATGATGAACCCGATCACCTCGGTTTTTCAGACTCATTTCTCGTTGGAAACGGAATCCTGCTTCAGACTCATTTCTCGTTGGACAACACTATTACTTGATTAATGTCAAGAAGCAAATTACAATCGAATCCATATTAGAAAAGATGAAACATCAACCAGACGGAGAAGAAATGTCGTCGGAATTTGCTGAACTGCTGTCTATTTGGTACACCGAAGAAGAGCTTAAGGAACGGATCAGAGAGTTTGACAACTTGCAGGCGAAGATAATCGGCCGTAAGGAAGGGGCTGATGAAAGAGGACGCGAAATTGCCACGAATTTAATTCGAAGTGGAATGTCACTTGAAGAGGTCAGCCAGATGACTAAATTGCCTGTGGAAACTCTCGAATCACTTCAGACATAATTGATCGAATTTACTGTGCTCTAAGTACCCTTAAGCCGATTTAGCCATTGGCGAACTTAGGATTGGATTGAGTACTGAGCCAAGCGACCAAAAGTGGATTTTGAGTCTCAGATAACGAAAGCTTGACGCAAATCATTCAGCAGCTGAGGTATGCAGAACATGAAAACGACCATTACGGACTTTGAACAGTATATTCTGCAGGAAAAAATGCAGATAGGTAGGCGGCTAAGCATTCAGCTAGGTAAGCACCTAGGTAGGCTGATAAAGACGCATGAGTTTGCCAGACTCATGCTTGGCGATGGCAAACCTGAGCGGGAGGTGCAGCGCTATACGGGTCTCTCATCCGAAGAAATTCGACAGATCAAGCGTGAGATTGAGAATTCCAGGCGCTGACTTCGGCACTTGGAGGCAGTCCGTTTCGCATATCCAGAGCTTTCCAGCTCAGTGACAATTGACGCCGAATCACAACTCGAGCGGTTTGATCACGAGGTCCAGCAGTCAGTGCGTTTCATTCACTGTCAGTGAGGGTGTCTGTGCCTTAGTTTTAGCGCGCGGTGTGAATGGCTGCAGGCGGCGGCATATTCGGCACAGCATACGTACCACTAATGTTCTGCTTGATTTTTGAACTGCGTGTTGAGCGCTCGGTAAAGTCATTTGCTATAAGGCAATCAGCATTTTTGGGAAAACGCAGGATTTCAGCCTCATAGGATTCGAAAGCCTCCCTGAAATTTGGTTCGCCACATTCGGCGACATTGTCAAAAACCATTCTTGACTTCAGGTGAAGCCTGTTTATTCATATTTATCAAATATATAAGTCAATTTATTCGACGTTTTTCAATGCCAAAAGTCGAGTAGTTACCCCTGAGCAGGGAAAACTGATAGATTTTTGGCCATACGAACACGGACGTGAGGAAACGAATATTTGGATGTTCTCGGCACCGTGGTTCGACTAATTTATGTAGATAAGATTTTGTTATTGAGCAAGAATATGTAGTTTTGTGTTGTTCAATGGAAGCTCGCTAAACTACTAACCTTATTTGGTCAGCGTGAATCGCAATTTGACTGTGGGTGTTCGCAATCAGCTGCATCCGTTTAAGATTAGGGCTTCAATTTAACGCCGGGCTGGTTTAACTGTGTCCGGTAGTCCTGCACAGATTATGTCAGCGAACCTGTTCAGCAATTGATGACGTGGGTAGGTTCTACGATAAACCAGCGAAACCGACCGCACTGCAGACCCGGTAGCCTCCCTCCTGAGTGCAATGCCAGAGTCAGTTACCCAGGAACCGGCCAAACTCATTGCAGGTACAAGCGTCACCCCTGCTCCAGAGCCCACCAAGGAAAGGATCGTGGTAAGACTGGTCTGCTGGGTCTTGAATTTTGGATTCGATTCTAGCGCATTTTCGCAGAACGAAATAATCTGGTCGCGAAAACAGTGTCCATCTTCAAGAAGTAAAAGCTCTTCAGCTCTTAAGGTGTTGAAATCAATGGTTTCATGCAAGGATAGTGGGTGCCGGTATGGTAAGGCAACCCAGAAAGGCTCATCGTAAAGAAAAATTTCAGCCACCTGTGGAATTTCTACTTTGGTTGCCAAAATCGCGGCATCAATCCGCCCCTCAAGCAAAGATTTTTCAAGTTCAGGTGTTTTTGACTCCACAACGTCAAGCTCGAGTTGCGGCATACTCCGCTTGATGGCTGGCAGCAAAATGGGCGTCAGATACGGCCCGATAGTTGGAATCATGCCAAGCTTGAGTATTCCGGAATAGGGATTGGATGCCGCTTGTGCGCAAGTCTTGATTTCTTCAGCTAGTTTGAGAATGGACTTGACATAAGCAACAATTTGTTCGCCTTCCGGGGTTACCCGCACAGATCGTCGATTTCGTTCGAACAGTTTTACATTAACTCACTTTCAAGTTTTGCAATCTGTCCGCTTAAAGCAGGCTGACTTACGTAACAAACTTCCGCAGCTCGGCCGAAGTGACCGAGTTCGGCAACTGAGACAACGTATTTTAGATCTCGTAAATTCATATAAATAACTTATTCCTATTGTATTCATAAAATAAATCGATTTTACTTATTATTTGATAGGAACTAAATTATCAGCACTAGTTCATGCAAGTCATACAGGAGTAAATCATGAAAACTTTGACTACTACAGCCGGCGCTCCAGTGGCTGACAATCAGAATAGTGTGACGGCTGGCCCTCGCGGCCCCGTACTTCTTCAAGATTATCAGTTGATTGAGAAACTTGCGCATCAGAACCGTGAACGAATTCCTGAAAGAGTTGTTCACGCCAAAGGTTGGGGTGCCTACGGTACATTGAAAGTCACAGATGACATCAGTGATTACACGAACGCCGCCATATTTTCTGAGATTGGCAGGGAAACGCCGCTGCTCATTCGGTTCTCAACTGTTGCTGGAGAACTTGGTGCAGCTGATGCAGAACGCGATGTTCGAGGTTTTGCGGTGAAATTCTACACTGTGGAGGGAAACTGGGATTTAGTTGGCAACAACACACCGGTATTCTTCATTCGAGACCCACTGAAGTTTCCGGATTTCATTCGGACGCAGAAACGCCATCCTAGAACCAATCTGCGGTCACCAACCGCTATGTGGGATTTCTGGTCGCTTTCTACAGAATCATTGCATCAGGTGACGATCCTGATGTCTGACCGAGGTCTGCCGACCGCACCCATGTACATGAACGGATATGGGTCGCATACGTTCAGTTTCTGGAATAACGACGGCAAGCGATTCTGGGTTAAGTTTCACTTCAAGACGCAGCAAGGACACAAGCACTTTACCAATTCTGAGGCTGCTGAGGTCATCGGCACTTCGCGAGAATCCTACCAGGAGCAACTCTACAGTGCAATTGAAAATGGAGAATTCCCGCGCTGGACGTTGTTTGTTCAGATCATGCCAGAAGCTGATGCAGCGAAAACATCATACAATCCATTCGACCTCACCAAAGTGTGGCCGCATGGCGAGTATCCGCTCATCAAGGTAGGCCAGATTGAACTCAACAGAAATCCGGACAATTATTTTTCCGAGATTGAACAGACTGCATTCAGTCCTTCCAATGTTGTTCGCGGGATTGGATTCAGTCCTGACAAAGTACTACAGGCGCGGATTTTCGCCTATGCGGATGCGCATCGCTATCGATTAGGAACGCACTACGAAGCTCTACCGGTAAATGCACCGCGCTGCCCAGTTCACCACTATCACAAGGATGGGTCCATGCGATTTTTTGCAAATGATACCGGTGACTCAAATGCGTACTACGAGCCAAATTCAATTGACGGGCCAGCAGAAAATTCTGAGTATCTTGAACCACCGATGGTAATCGATGGGGATGTCCATCGGCACAACCATCGTCAAGGCAATGATGACTACACACAGCCAGGCGCTTTGTTCCAGATGTTTGATGACGCCCAGCGTCAGCGGCTATTCAGCAATATTGCCGAAGCGATGCAAGGTGTGCCTGAAGACATTGTGTACAGACAACTTGGTCATTTCCAAAAGGCGCATCCTGAGTATGCGCTTGGCGTTGCGAAAGCGCTGGGAGTCAACTTTCATGTTGTAAAGGCTGCCTGATTCTGGTTTTACCGACCAAATCAGGATGAACAACAAGTTAAAATCCTCTTACTATTTCCTAGAGGTTTGGCAGGCTGACAACATCAACCTGCCTGTTTTTAGACATATATTGATATTCACTGCTGTCTGATAAACGAAGAGAGTAAGCAACATATCTCATTGATAACAAAATGTAATTGGAATGTTTTAAGTTGGCAGGAAACTCTGAGCGAAATTTTAATTTTGCCGTGCAATACCGCAGTATGGATGTTTCATCAAATTGGAGATCACCCATCAAGTACCAAAGTCACTCTATATTTCCTAAAACATTGCTAAATACCTTGATACACATTCAAGCGATTTGTTGAACATTCTACGAATTTTTGCTGCGGTGCAGCAATGCGAGTAATATTACGCAGAACTTTTGTTATCGTATTGATGGGGGTTACCTTTTATGTAGCTGCCCCACAATTTGTTAATTCAAATTTCAATTCCTTCAAAAATTTCGGAGTAGATGAGTGACTGATTTCGACAAAATTATCAACCGCAGGAAGTTTCTACAAGGAACTTTTGTGATAGGCGCAAGTGCCTTTATTTTGAGCGCTTTGCCAGGCATGAAAGCTTTGGCAGACTCCACGATTCTTTTTACTTCCGTAGCTACCAATTCGCTTGACACCATAACATTGCCGGAAGGCTTCGAGTGGCATGTTGTAGCGTCGTGGGGAGATCCGCTTTGGAGCGGAGTTTCGCCTTTCAATCAGGAAAGTCGAGGCAATGCTGACAGCCAAGCCCGATCGTTTGGTGATAACTGTGATGGCATGGCATTCTTTCGCGTGAATAATCGTAATTTGCTTGTGGTCAATAATGAATACTGTAATCGGAACATCATCTATGGAAACAGGGCAAGTAAACTGCCTGAAAATGACGACGATGTGCATAAGGGAATTGCTGCTCATGGCGTTAGTATTGTTGAATTGTCCATGAGTAGTGAGAGATGGGAAATCGTACTTGACTCACCCTACAACCGCCGAATTACCGCCGCAAGTCCAGTAGAACTTACCGGACCTGCTCGGGGACATAACCTTTTGAAAACAGCAGCTGACCCTGAGGGTAAATTCGCGCTCGGTACCTGGAACAACTGCGGCAATGGTGTAACGCCGTGGGGAACTTATCTCGCTTGTGAGGAGAACTTCAACGGCTATTTTTCAACCCCAAGTCAACCCGACAAGAAGCTTACTGAGACATACAAACGGTATGGCATAAAGAACAAGGACAAGGGATATGACTGGTCCCGTGTTGATGATCGCTTCGACGTAGCCAAGAATCCCAAAGAACCACATCGCGCGGGGTACATCGTTGAAATTGATCCGTCTGATCCTGACTCTTTACCAAAAAAACGCACGGCAATGGGCCGATTCAAGCATGAAAATTGCGAGGTCGTCGTTGCGGACAATGGCAAGATAGTAGCCTACATGGGTGATGATGAACGTGGGGAGTTCATTTATCGATTTGTATCAAGTGGCAAATTTTCGCCAGGTGCTGAAGGCAACACGAATTTGCTGGATGATGGTCAACTGTCGGTCGCCAAATTCGAAGAAGACGGCAGTGGGCAATGGCTGACTCTTTCGCCACAAACCACTGACATGACACTGGAGGAGATTTGCGTGTTCTCCCGTATTGCGGGTAGTAAAGTTGGCGCGACAACGATGGACAGACCAGAATGGGTGGCTGCAAACCCCCACAAGGTGGAAGTCTACTGTTGCCTTACCAATAACAAGAACCGTGGAATCAAACCGAATGCCGGTGGTGATCCAACACCGGTTGGTGGTCCAAATCCGAGAAAGGCAAATAAATATGGACAGATTGTTCGCTGGATACCTGAAAAGGGTGACCATACGGCAAATTCATTCACATGGGATTTGTTTGTTGTTGCAGGAAATCCTGCAGTGCATAGTGATGCCAATGCGGGTTCAGAAAACATCAATGCGGATAACATGTTTAACTCTCCTGACGGACTGGCTTTCGACTCAGTCGGCAATCTTTGGATTCAGACCGATGGCAATTACTCCAATGTTGACAATTTCGCAGGCATGGGAAATAACCAAATGCTGATGGCAAGTGTCGAAACAGGTGAAATCCAGCGCTTTTTAGTGGGTCCAAAAGAGTGCGAAGTGACTGGCATTACCTGGAGTACTGATAATCGCACGATGTTCGTCGGCATCCAGCATCCCGGTGAGTCAAATCCCAGCGAATGCCACTTTCCGTATGGTGGAAATTCTGTACCTCGATCATCGGTCATTGCGATCACGCGGACAGATGGTGGGAAAATCGGTTGATTGTTGAATCAAGACAAGTGCGCGACGGTCACCTAGTGGCCGCTGCATTTCCATCTAGATTGAGAATCAAAAAACGCTACCTTACCGCCAACGAATGACTAATTATTCCAGTAGGTCTATGCCTCCCCTACACGCAGATCAAGCCTAGTTACTAGTCTCTTGGACTATCGCGTCAAATTTCATTCAAACCGAAACGGGCAGGTATTACCGCTCCGCAGTTTATCCGGTGTACTGCGGCGATTGAACTTGGGATTCAGATTGAATTTAGAGCCAACTGCAAATCTTCGATTAAGTCTTGTACGTCTTCCAGTCCAATAGAAAGTCGGATTAAACCATCACTGATTCCCATCCGCTTTCGATCAGACTCCTGAACTCTTGAATGTGTCGTTGATGCAGGGTGAGTGATCGTACTTTTAGCATCTCCAAGATTAGCAGTAACGGAGAAAATACTAACACTATCGATTAATTTCCACGCTTCATCCTTTCCACCGTGCACTTCAAATGCCAGCAGTGCTCCGAAATCACTTTGTTGTCGCGCTGCCAGTTCATGACCGGAATGTTGTTTTAGCCCTGGATAAAACACATTCTCCACTTTTGGGTGATTTTGCAACCATTGAGCTATTTTTTTTGCACTCGAACATGACTCCTTCATTCGAACTGAAAGGGTTTCAAGACCTTTGTGAAATATCCACGCATTAAATGGGCTCATCGAGGGGCCAGCTGTGCGTAAAAATCCATGAACGGCATTCGCTAAATTCTCATCGTTGGTAACTACAGCGCCACCAACAGCTCGTCCCTGTCCATCTAAAAATTTTGTCGACGAGTGAATGACAACATCTGCACCAAGTGCTAAAGGTTGCTGCAGAATTGGCGTACAGGCACAGTTATCTACGACAAGGATGCAGTCGGAAAGCGAATCACGCACTTTAGCCAGTTGGCCAATGTCAACAATTTCGCAGAGTGGATTGGACGGTGTTTCAATGAAAATCATACGAGTTGCTGAATCAAGTTTCGCAGAACATATCTCGCTCGGCGAGTGAAAACTTGTCGTAATCCCGAAACGCGACAGAATATTGCAGAACAGATTCACTGTAGAACCAAACATCCCTCGGGTTGCGGCAATTTGATCTCCTGATCTCAAAACACTCATACAAAGTGTCAAAATCGCCGACATTCCCGATGCAGTGCCACTGCAATATTGAGCACCTTCTAATGCCGCAAGTCGACTCTCAAATGCCCGAGTGGTTGGATTGGTAAATCTGGAATAAATGTTGCCGATCTCTCTTTCGGCAAACATTTCTGCTGCGTGCTCAGCGCTCGTGAAAACAAAACTCGAGGTAGCGAAAATCGGATCGCTGTGTTCTCTTTCTGGAGTGCGGGCTTGTCCAGCTCTCACTGCTTTGGTCTTTTGCCGGATATTCTTCATCACAAAGTATCTAGCCGTGCGCTGCAACAAGCAAACCAAATTTCGCTTTAGCCGAATGTGACTGCGCGCCGGCAAGCTGAAAATCAAATTGACGCTTCACCAGGCTTTCTGCCCGAGTTTAACAACACCCCTTACCGTTTGGCCATCCCAATCAGAATTTTGAATTGAAGGAATCAGAGGTTATCGATTCGATCCATTTTAAATCTTGAGCAGTACTGAAAAGGAACAATTTTAAAGAGAAAAGACTGCTCTTGCGAAAAACCAAATTCGAAAGGGAATTTGAGTAAACCTGATTAAGACTCAGGTTTTCTCAATTAAGTCTGTTAGTTACATACAAAAATCAAAAGTAAATAATTAACTTCTCAGAAACGATTATACGCACAGAATTTTTTGCAATGAGCAGTTTCTATATTTTCAGTCATCACCATAAGGACGCCAGTTTCAATTCGAAATGCCATCCTGAACATGTGCTTTCAAGAATGAACCCTCTGGTGGGTCAAATGCTCTTAAGGATTGCTACATATGTTGATTTGTTTTGTGTCAAAAAGCAATCTTTACATATTTACTTCAATTTTTCAGGCGGAGGAGTCAATTACCTCGTATGGCACTTTACACGCTTCAACTCTAATCCCACCAGCAAGGTTTCTGGTAGTTCAGTCGATCACTTTGATCAAACTCGAAATTCAGCCCCTGGTTTTTCATGTAGCCTCAATCAACTACAAATTGATCAGTGCATTGCAAAGAACGTTCACCAAATAACTAAGCAGAGAGCCCAATCTACTGATCATGGCGCGGATTCAATTGGATTGAACTTATACCAATCATCATCCCTATCACACTTTCTGTCGATGTGGTGCACGGTCGTCTCGGTGTTGCATTTTTCTGCTCCTACGGTGTACCGGACTAATTTGTCCGCGTACACAAAAAATGCACTTTTGGGGGTGTTCGCACGGCGAACACCCCCAACTTTAGTACTTTTTTGCATCAAGATGCTAAATGCGAAGTTCCGATTGTTATTTCCAATTCGGTTTGTTCAGAATTTATCTTTGGGCCAGCTCGGTGAACTAGATCCGTGAAATATTCGATGTTCATCAGTAAAAAATGCAGCAAATCAGAAGCCTGAAAATCAATGCGTACTTTTCACAAATGAGTAGATGAATGCAGTTGAATCGAGCAATTAATGTTGAGCAATCAACTAATCAAGGCTTAGGTTTAAATCGACGTGGTTCGTTACTAAAACCCGTCTGCCACGCGGCCTACCAATCGTGCTCAACGTTAAACCAAAAATGCAATTATTGAATTTGACCCAGCAAAGGAATGGAGGATTGACGTGCACAAAAATTGCACGTTTCAGGGGTGTTCGCACGGCGAACACCCCGATTTTTGCACCTTTTATGTACCACCATGGTGCGTACAAAACCGAGTTGGTTAGCTCTGATTCGTCCCTGTCACTAAACAGTTACAGGCCTTTGTAGCGATTCGAACTCGTAAAACCACCACCTTTCACTTATGATCCTTCAAAGCAGAATTGAAACATGAGTTTTGAATTGAAATCACTACAAGCCAGTCAAACAAAACAGTTGAATCAATCGACTCGTGTGCAGGTACCGTCTAATATGGCGCAGAATTTCATACTAATTTTGTCACAATCATCCAGCAAGAGGTGTAAGCGTGCCAAAGCAAACTTACAAAAAGCAAGAAAAACAAGCACAGATTAAGAAAATTCACGAAAACACATCCGTCGATGCACTTGATTTTGACTCTTTGACTGAGCGCGCTCTAGTGGTCTTGCCAATTTCACGTGTTGAAGAATATAGCAAGAATCCACGCAGACGAGAAAATCCACGCTACAACAAAATCAAGGATTCAATTGCAAAAGACGGTCTAAATCAGCCGTTAGTTGTAACTCGTTGTCCGGGGCAGGGAAATTTTGTAATCTACAAGGGAGGCAATACGAGGCTAAAGGCAATCAAAGAACTGTTTGATGAGACTGGAGATCACAAGTATAGATTCATTGAATGTTCGTACATACCCTGGTCGGGCTATGAATCCGATGCCGTCATCGGACATCTTCAGGAAAATGAAATGCGAAAATCCTTGTGTTTCATTGACAAGTCCATGGGCATAAAAACTGCAATTGAACTCTTGCAACTTGAATCCGAAAGTGATGAGCAACTTTCGATGCGCAACTGCCATAAACAGCTTAATCAGAAAGGCTACAGCATCCCTATAAGTACTCTCTCAACAATGCACTACGCCGCGGAAATGATCGAACCGCATGTTTCCTCCAATACTTGTGAAACGATGGGGCGGCGACAAGTTGCTCATTTGCGGAAATTACAAAAAGCTCTTGTGAGTGTCTGCGCAGAATTCAATATGTCGGAGGAGTTCGCAGTTGAACATTTCAAGCAATCACTGATGAACTACCCAAAAACGGATTGGAACTTCAATTTATTTCGTCGGCCACTGGAAGCCGGCCTAGCAAATCAAATCGATACTTCGATTCAGGATATTGCATTGCGATTGGATGGCTACATGAATTTATCATCAGTACCACTAAATGAATCATTTGAAAAGATTATTCCGAGTTTAGCGGAATTTGAGCAACATCAGTTGATTGAGTCTTCATACTCCAAGTTTGTACCCGATACTGGCAATCTAATGGACGAAGTTCAAACTCACGATGCAATTAAATTGAAAACTAACTTTACCCCGGTTTTCGAGTCAGTGACTCTAGGAAACACCTCACCACCCCCAAAAAACGATTCTGACAGTGCTCCTAGAACCACCCAACGTCGAAAACGCGCTCGAAAAGCCCAACGGTCGGAAATTGATCAAGAGTTAGAAGAGCTAAGAAAACGTGCCTGTCTTTCCGCAACAAGAATCGCAAAAAATCAAGGTTTCTTAATCAATCCAGAAACCAAAAAAAGCATCATCCTAGACATCGGTGATTGGGGAATTGGCTATCTGATTGCAGATTATCCGCCTCCAGTTGAACGCGTCAATCCAAGTGCTATTGCATCGCGCGATGCGCTGTGGTGGCTACTGATGGAATACTCCGACTTGCAATGGGCAGTCGAATGCGCTCGCCCAGCTACAGCAAAACTCATTGGAAACACAAACTTAATCCACTTTATTAAATCTGGTGACCCAAAAACTCTTATTTCGCAAGCAAAAGGGAGAATGAAGTGTAACTTTCCTCACTTGGGATTGATCTGTTTTTGTTTGCGTCAGATTGACGATGACACCTGGAATCACTTGCGTGGTCTGACAGATTGCTACCGAAAAATTCATCAACTGGCAAGCGACAACAATGTTCATTTGTTTCGTGCGCCTGGCAAAGGGAGGAAATCATATGTCCATTAGTAAAGAAGCTGAATTAATCAACTCTATCGTTGTTTTCTTTCGTCGCTGCGAGGAGGAAGGTGACTACAACGCACTCTATGAAATGGGTTTTGGCCCAAGTGAAGTCCGAGCTTTGAGTGCGCTTTCATCTGCGGACATTCTCCGAATAGCGTCAATGAAATCGCATTTTTTGACGATTAAGCTCAATCGCGAGGTTTACTGGCGCTTGATTGACTATTTGCTCCGAGAACAGCACAAAGGGAAATTTGTCAATGAACTGATCGTTTGTGACGCCCCCATGCAGATGATGCGATCACTTACCGGAATGAATGCCCAACAGTTTCACCTGAAGCGTTGTCAATTGGGGTTGCCGGATTTGCCCGCTGGGCGACCTCCGAGACCCACAATGGAGGTTGAAAAATCCGTTTGGATAGAGGTGGAAAAGTTAATTAAAAAAACTGCAAGTTTTGGACCTAAGGAATTTATGGACATCTATGATGCCTTAAAACGTGAAGTTTCTCTCCGAACAATTTGGGGGTTGATCCAAGAGTGGGAGAACGATGGCTCGTTCCAACTCTTGAGCAAATCGTAGATTCCGAATTCCGATGAATCTCGCATCACAGGTGATTGATTTTCAGTGTCATGAGCTGTGAGAAAACTCATCTTTCAAATGTATTTCACCCGATGCGGGATTCATGATGAGAGACCCTGAGCCCAAGTCAATAAAGCGCAATTTATCTAGGATTTTATCGGCGGCGAAAAGCTTTCGTCGAATGGCGAATGCATCGACCGGAATGGTCTTCACAGACAATTGGTACGATTCACATCCTAGGTTACTGATTTTTGATCCAATACTAAATCCGTATGACAAGCTAGTCTGGCTCGCAATAAGGTCTCGATGCACGCCAGATATGTCTCTTGCAGCCTTCCCAAGTTACGACGAAATTCAATCTATGTTGCATATCTCTCGGGGAACAGTTTCAAGTTCGATTGCGAAACTTCGATTGACCCGCTGGATAACTCATTTGTGTCGAGATCAGGAACGCAATGCATCAGGTCAATTTACGCGAGATGGCAACATCTACATGGTGCACGGTCAGCCGTTGGACGTTAGCGACACTTTCGATCTGGATGCAAATTACATGGGTTATGTGACGAATTGCAGGAAGCATCGCAACAACGACGTACGAAAAATTGCGGAACTAATATTGAGTTCACTTCGACACGATCTCAGTCTGGGTCATAACGTTATGGCGTATGAGCATCCCTTTGAAAGAAGAGCAGAAGCGTGGATGGCATTGGAAGGTGACATTGATGCGAGCTTCTTTGGCACATATCCAGACCTGGCAAACAAAAAAAATCAAATTGCGACAGAAAGTCATTGTGATCAACCCCGGATAGAAAAATTGACCGAAGTTCACGAGATGAACTACGGTGATATCAATGACTTAGATATCGATGAAGACAACAAACCAGTTCAATCAGACTCTGTAGTACTTACTAGTAGTAATAGAGTAGTCAAAAAAATTTACTACAACTACCAAAAAATGGAGGAGCACACTGAACTTGCATCTGATCTCATTTTTCCAGAACAGGTAACTGAGAACCAAAAACACCTAATTGCACTGACTCTGAAGCGCTTGCCTGCGGGACTACCTAAACCGCCAAAACCATGGGAATCCTGGCACCAACTACTGCTTGATGAACTAGATGGACGAATTAGAGCAGGGCTCAGTAACAGGTGTTCCCCTGTCTGGAATCCTGTCTCTCTTATGACAACTTACTGCAAGCGCCTTTCACAAAGCGGAATTGGCCTGCGAGAAGATGGACAGTTTCAAATCGAAAATGCAGAAGGAGTCTACCAACAGCGTATCGACCTAGCTGAACAACAGGCGTTGTTTGAAAGAACAAAGGAAAGGTATAGACAAAGGGTATTGGAGCAAGGAAAGGCAGCACGAACAAAAGCTGAAATGCCTTCACAAACTTCTGGCAAGCGTCCCAATTAATCAACAAATTCAGCCAGAGCCGTCTGAATAAAGTGCCGCACTCATTTGCGGCAACGGTAGATTGAGAAAAATCTCATCGGACTGAAACCTTAATTTTGTAACTTTCTGGTTTTTCTAACCATTAAGTTTCATCCCAAGTTCAACACCAGTTTCATACCGATGACTAGAAAAAAGTCTGCAAGTTTATTTACCGAAGTTACCAAAGTTTTCATTGACGCACTGAAAGATGGAGCTCCGCCGTGGCAAAAGCCGTGGTCAGTTTCCTCTCCCGGACCAAGTTTCCCGGTCAACGCAGGGACAGAACGCCGATACACTGGAGTCAACGTCACCATTCTCTGGGCTACTGCCATTACCCGAGGATACGGTTTGGATCGTTGGCTGTCATTCAGACAGGCGGTCAAACTGGGTGGTCGCATAAAAAATGGCGAGAAAGGTACCATCGCGGTTTTCTTCAAAAACATCAATGTTCCTTCTGAGGGAAATTTGGACGACGAAGATGAAAAAAAACAACCTGACAAGCAACCCTATAAGATTGCCCGCGCATTCACTCTGTTTAATGTTGAACAGTGTGTCGGTTTGCCAGAACTAGTTGTCAATGGTCCCAATCCATCCCCACCGCTTGAACAAAATTGGGAATCTCATCACGACGCAGACAATTTAATTAATGTTTGCGGCGCCAAGGTCCGGCACACAGGAACCATCGCTACCTACTATGCGGACTCAGATGTCATTTGCATGCCACCAAAGGCAGCATTTCAATCACCTGGCGGATATTACAGCACCCTGCTGCACGAATTAACGCACTGGACTGGACATAAGTCTAGACTGAACCGATCTGCTATTGCGGATACCTGCTCATATAGTTCAGTTGAATATGCGTATGAGGAACTAATTGCAGAAATCGGTTCGGCTTTTCTGTGTGCGGAATTTCGAATATTTGGTGAACTGAGTCATGAATCTTACGTACTCGACTGGATAAGAATTCTGGAGAACGACCCAAAGGCGATATTCAAATCAAGCGCGCAGGCGTGGAAAGCACGCAACTTCCTTATGAGCCAAGTGTTCGATACAAATTGAACGAGCAGTGCACTACATAAGTTTTGTTCGCGTTACAAATAATTTATTCACATCAAAATTGAATTAATCGTTCATTTCTTTTGTGAATCAGTGCATAGTCGATCACATGAAAAATTGCAAATTCAAAATACTTTGCAGATCTTCTGGTGCTCTGGTTATGTTGTTTCATTTACAGTCAGCAATTGCTAGTGAATTCGAAAGGGTAAATCGGTACTCTCTTCAAGAACTCACCGCTGAGTCAAGCCAAGTAGATCTTCTATCAGCTGTGATCGAAACACGGTTCCCACAATTCGTTGAAACGGTGGGAACTGCGATCGATTACATCCTGCATCGGTCAGGTTACAGGCATGTTACAACAGAAGAATTTGAGTCAACTCTAGAACTTCCACTGCCGGAGTCTCATCGATCAATTGGGCCAGTGGATATTCGAACCGCAGTTAAGACAATTGTTGGACAGAATTGGGAGTTGTACGAAGATGCTGGACAACGAATTTTGTGGTTTCAAAGGGCCGGTGCAAATTCTGAGCAAATCATTCAGCCACCTATTGGTACAACCGCAACAGATGTTCAATCAAATTCCAAGGACAACAACTTTTTCGAACCAGATGTAGCCCCTGCCAATTGGCATTTGCAAAGTTCCCTTACACTCCGGGAAAACTTGGAAAACTGGGCTCAATTAAGTGACTGGTCGCTCGACTGGCGTAGTAGACATGACTACGCAATCACACACTCCTCCACTTTTTCCGGCACGTTGGTTGATGCAGTCGGCTCTTTGCTGATGCACTATCGAAATGCTCCTGTACCACTGGTTGGAAAGTTTTTCAGCGGCAACTCAGTACTTGTAATTGAGCCCAGAAACTACCCATAAAAAGGTTAGCGATGAACAGTCAGCGAATTGTCAATTTAATCCTGCAGGTGTGTATTGCAGCATTGTTGTCTTCCTGCAACCTGCCGCAGTTCATGGTCCAAGAAACCGAAGATTTTGTGGGTGAAGTTGAAACGGAACTTTCTCATACCAGTCAAGCGAAGAATGGACCTTCGGTAGTGAATCTTGTACAGGAATATTCTCAAGCTTGGCTAGGGCCAAAATCTCCTATACAGGTTGTCAATACCCCCGAACCGGAACCAGAGTCACTCATGAAGCGGATTGAATTGACGTTTATTGAGCCCGTTTCATTGGTCGAACTTACTCGACAGATCGCCGCACAAATCGAGGTGCCAATTACCCTTGCGACCGATATTCAGAAAACAGAACTTTCAACGATTAGCTGGAGTGGCGCAGCCAAAGAGGCCTTGAACCATATCACTGGACGTCTGGGGTACAGTTGGCGGGCTCGTAATAATCAAATTGAAATTCTTCATACAGAACTTGGAGTTTGGTTTCTATATGTCCCGGCAATAGACGCGAGGTGGCAAGCTTCGGTGGGCTTATCCGGATCAGTTCGAAGTGCCTCTGGAGGCTCAGATTTAAGAGCGCAGGATCAGGTTGTTGTATCTCTGGATACCGGAAACTTTTGGGAACAGATTGAAGCGTCACTAAGTGGCATGCTGACAAAGTTCGGTAAGTTTTCAATTAACCGTCTGTCGGGTGAATTGACAGTTACCGATACACCGGCAGCGCTGAAGCGAGTAAGCGAATGGGTTGCAGTCAAGAACCAAGACCTCACGACTCAAGTTTTGGTCAACTTCGACCTGTACGAAATTCACCAGAGCAACGACGCAATTTCAGGATTTGATGTATCTGGATTTGTAAAAAATGCATTCGGTAAGAGCGCAGCCGAAATCAGATTCGACAGCGACGATGGTGGAGATCTGTATGGAATTCAATTGACTCATTCCGAAACTGACGCCATAGATGCTAGCGATATCGAATTGATACTACGCAAATCGTCTGGGGTCAGCCGAGTAGCAAAACTCACTTCAACAGTCATTCGAGGGTTGAACGGGTTACCGGTGCCTGTTTTTTTTGGAGATGAAACATCCTACCTCGAACGCCGCGAAGTTGTTAATTCTGAGGGCGTATCTGCAGTACGTCTTTTACCAGGCAAAATTCAAGATGGTATCGCGATCAACATGCTTCCACGTGTACTGCCAGCGAGTGACCGCGTCATGCTCAACTTGACAGTAAAGACGACCCGAATTAAAGAAATCAGCCGATTCCCTCAGAATGCCGGACCGAATGACCCAGTTATTCAGCTACCCAACCTGGAATCTAGATCAGCACTCTTACCGGTAGTTTTGAATTCGGGTGAACTTTTGTTCGTAGCTGGACTCGATACGTACCGAACAGACGACTCCAATAAAAAAGGCCTGTTAAACAAGGCATCGAAAATTGAAACAAGACGCACAAGCCTGGTGCTTCTCATCACTCCGTACATCATTCGTCCAAGCATAGATTTTTCAGGGCATCAAAACTGGAGACTGCAAGGTGACAATTCATCAATTCTGTGATCAAAACATGGCGATTGGTCTCGCTTGGCTTGCCCCAGTTGTATGGCATTCATCTGGAAGCGAACGTCGAAAGACTCACGTTCTTTCATCTTTAGATATGGAGGTTGTGGGTTATGCAGAAATTGAAACGACTTCTGGACTGCAGCTAGGTGCAACTGAAGAAATTGATGACTTGGGGCTACCTAGTGCTGCAGCAGTTCTGGCTCAAGCACAGGACTCAGTTGTCTTGATTGAACGCTTAGCTAACGACTTGTACTGGCTCTGTACGATAGAGGAAGGTTCGGTTTTCCCGGCCGGCGATCTAGTTGGTAGTAAACAACTGATAGAAGAACGTTTGAATGAAATCCGCTCTGACATTGTCGGAAAAAATATATGCATATACGACAAATTTGGAGACTTCTACATTGATGAAGCTCAGAAGCTCGAGTTTTCCGAACTTGTTGATGATATTACGCCTTCGGCCAACTTGAAGTGCCGACCGATCCAGAATCGCAGTCTCAGCAAACCGGCTGTGGGTATTCTGTTGGTTGCATTACTTGCCTGTTCGGTCGTGGGAGCCTGGCAATACATAGATCCAATTAATAACGAAGATGAAAAGAATTTTCAGCGCCAGTTGGCTCATCAACAGGTGCTAAAAAAAGAAAAACTTGCACTGGAACGATCTCTTCAGCAGAACTCCTCAGCACTGTTAGCCACATTTGCTGACGTCATCTTTGATCGACCTCTTCGGGCAGGAGGTTGGCGCACTCACTCCTACGAATGGCAAAACAATGTCATTTCAGTCAGCTGGCACCGCGAACATGGGGATATTCACAGTATCGCCTCACATCTCGGTGCCAGTGTATTCGAGTTCTCTGAAAACGCAAAAGCTCTGATCGAAAAAATCCCGTTTGATGCAGCAGTGAGAACTGATTCTCACAATTTCGAAAACAGACTTGAAAGCTATTCAAGTCGTTTAAGTATGCTGGATCAGTTCGAGAGATTGCCTGGCAAGTGGTCGTTAATGCCAGCCAAGGTAATCGAAAAAAATCTTCATGTAGTTCGTTCACAACTAACCGGTCGCAGTAACCAGTTAAGTCAAATGATTGCTGCTGCGATCAGCCTGAAAGACCTGCCTTTGCATATTAATCGCATCAAGGTCACTCTGAACGATTCATTCAAATGGGAATTGGAGGCGGAGTACTTTGCGCACGCTGAATAGAATTATGGCCAGCTTGTTTCTCGGCCTGATTTACCCTGTTTCAGCACAGCAATATCCTGAAATACCACCGGTTTGCGACGACCAATCAGGCACAGTCGCTCTGATCGATTGTCTGCAGAATCAGCAAGAAATTTTGCGACGCGTGCTGGAGTATCAGCAACTCGCGGTAAAAATCTCTGAGATTCAATCAATTCAACTGAATACACCACCCCAAATTTCAGACGACAAAGGTGCCACTCAGCAAGTTCCAGGCATGGACCGAGTTAACTGGTTTGATCAGAATTTTGAAGTCTATGCTATCACTGGCAGCCCAGAATCACTGATCGCATACGCGCGTTTGGCTGGACGGGAATACCGTTTACAACCAGGAGACTTCATTCGTTTAGCGCGAGTCTTGAAAGTACATCCGAGAGGTGTGGACTTACTAGTTGCCGGACACGAAATTTCAATCGGGCTTTCTGGACAATCTGAATCATCTCGGAATGAGAATGAATCAAATTTGCAATGAATATGAAACTACCAGCGTACAAATTGGTGCTAACTGGCGGACCTGGATCTTGGGTGCCTATTGAGCAGTCTGAGCGAATGTTTCTTGCAGCAGTGTCGGAGGATGAACCACCAACTGCCGCATACATTCTGTTCACGACTCTGCAGTTTCCGGCACGATTGAAAGCGCAGCTTCGTGAAAATTTAAAGCAACGGAATGTACAGATCATCGACCAGATTGAAGTTACACCGACCATTCTGGAGGAAGTTTATTCCGATGCCGAAAAAATTACCAAACCCAACTCGATCGATCTGGATTACGAAAGAGGGCAAGAAACGGTGCGCATGCTATTGGCAAAGGCCGTTGCTGAGAATGCATCGGACATCCATATCGTTCGCCGCCAAATGACCGCTACGGTAAGTTTTCGAGTAAGTGGACAAGTAATCCGCTATGCGGAATGGCCGGACTTGCTCGCAGATCAGACCTGTCGATTCATCTATGAAGTTTTGGGGCACGACCAGGCAGTGACTTGGAACCGACATGAACCGCAAGATGCAGTAGCAGACACCATCCTCTCTAACGGTAGAAGGGTTCGAGTTAGGGTCGGCACAATACCTGCTTCACCAGACGGATATGACATGGTCCTTCGCATATTACCAGGTAGTGAAGACATCATGCACTTGAATCAACTCGGATATGACGCTGATCAGATCCAGGCAATTCAAACTATCGTCCAAAGACCATCTGGTTTGCTGGTTATGGCGGGTAGTGTTGGTAGTGGAAAAAGTACATCGATGGTCAGCATGTTGAATGAAGAAATGGCGATGCATCAATCACGACTTCGCATCATCACCGTAGAGGATCCGCCTGAAAGAGTAATTCCAGGTGCCACCCAAGTGCCTGTAATTCGTAATAAAGGGAACTCTGGTGGAGACGAATTCACATTTGCGATACGCGGAGCACTGCGATGTGACCCTGATACGCTGATGGTCGGTGAAATTCGCGACCTTCAATCTGGTCTGTTAACCATAAAGTTCGCTCAATCCGGACATCGGGTTTACACGACCGTTCACGCATCCACAGCTCTCGGAATTGTAGGACGGCTGACTGGGCTTGGCATCAATACAAATCTGGTATGCGCTCCAGATGTCCTCAAGGGATTGATGTTCCAATCTCTTGTTCCAAAACTATGCCCCGAGTGCAAGATCAATTCAGAACAGTGGCTGAAATTCGGGCGTGAAAATGACTACCGGCGCCGAGAGAATGTACAACGTGCTAGGGCAGCGGTTGTTCGATGCGGATTAAACGTCTCGGAAATTCGCTATAGGGGTAATCGAGATTGTCAACGATGTGGTGGCAGTGGAGTCATCGATCGCACCGTCATGGCAGAAATTGTTCTTCCTGATGACGAGATGATTTTTATGCTTAGTAAAGGTGACTATCACAGTGCTCGACAACACTGGCTCAATGATCTGAATGGTCGGCCTGTACAAAAACAGGGAATACAGTTGATCGCCAACGGTCTGGTTTCGCCGACTGATGTCGAATGGCAAATTGGCTCGCTAATTACAGAATCTGCACCAAAGCAGAAGTTTATCAGTCTGCCGAATTCAATCAATCTCAAATCACCTGCAATTTCCTCATGTTGATGTCAGCTTGGATCAAACGGGTAACCGACTTTCTTCATCGTCAACGCTTCCGGACGTCTGCCTCCATACGCGCCAAATTTTGGATGCGGTTAGCTTCGTTAAGCCGATCAGATGTCCCAATTGCGGCAGCACTTGATTTTTTGTGCGAAAGCAAAGTTGAGAAGTCTGCATCTTTGCATTTTGCCAGGCATCAACGAACTGCAATTCGATCTCACGGATTTTCCTCCGGTGCGATTGGATGGGTACCACAGGAAGAGTTGGCAATCATCCAAATTACACAGGAAGGCAGAATTGAAGAAGGGTTTGAACAAGCGGCACGCATGGCGATTGTTCGAAGCAAGTTACGCACTACTCTGATTTCAGGCCTGACCTACCCAATATTACTTTTGTTTGGTGGCGGCTTGGTCATAACTCTACTGCCAGGACAAGCCTTGTCATCAATGACTGCAGTACTAGATCAGTCCAAGTGGCCGGCAATCTCAGTGAGTGTTCTCGAATTTTCCAATTTTCTTAGCAACTGGGGTATAGCGATTCTCATTGCAATCGCGTTATTACTGATCGTTTCAATTTGGGCTGCTCCGCGTTGGGCAGGCCAAGTACGGGGAAAATTTGAATGGTATCCGCCCTTTGCTCTCTACCGTCAATTTTCAGGACCTGAAATATTGAGTGCCTTGCTTGCACTGATGCAAGCTGGTGTCCAGAGAATTAAAGCACTGAACCAACTTGAAAGCGGATTGCCAAAGTACCTTGCATCTCACGTTCAGAAGATGCGTTCAAATCTCTATCGCGGCGACAGTGTTGACCAAGCGCTAGATACCGGCCTCTTTTCCCCGGAAACACTGGACACACTGCGAATATATGAGCGCATTGGAAATTTTGCCACACACGCCGAACGCATAGCGGATGAAGATTTAGACAGAGCGCTACAGAATCTAAAACGCATCACCAACACATTCGCATCTGTACTACTTCTTGGAATTGGCGCAATTGCAATTTGGATTTATATCGGAATCGCTAGAGTCGTCTTTACCCTACAACAATTAACTTTCTAATGCTTTTACGTTAGCAGGAGTTCAATCATGAGAATCTTCCAATACTTCATTCAATCATTTAACAAGTTCTTTCGTAGAGAATCTTCTACTGAGCGTGAGAAAGGAGCCATTACGGTTGCTGAAACTCTTATTGCACTGGGAGTTGGCGCAACGGTTCTAGCGGTAGTATTCGCCGGTATTCCAGCGCTCGTATCAGCTCGAAACGCCTCTACCGCAATGAACGGACTGACCCAAATCGTATCAGCCGTACGCATGACTTTTGGTGTTCGAAACAATTTCACTGGACTCAATACGACACTGGCTCGCAGTCTGGCTGGTTTCCCGCAGCACTTTCTGATTGAAGGAGAAGCATCACCTCAACATCCATGGACTGGCGATGTGGAAATTGTAGGAACCGGACAGACGTTCACAGTGCAATTCTCAGATATGCCAGATGATGCATGCTCATCTCTTGTAGCAACCACAGCAGAGATGGCTCAGTCTGTTGATATCGGTGGAACAACACTTAACCTTGATGCTGAAGATGACCCGGATACCTCGGGAACTGATGAATCAACGGCTGCAGACATTGCGGGCCTATGCGCAGAAACCCCGCCAAATGACGTAATTTGGACATTCCGAGGCTAAGCATGAATTCGGTTCGGTATTTCATCTTACGAGTACGTCAAGCATTTCAAAAATCTGACAATGGCGCCATTACGATGGCAGAGACCCTGATCGTCCTTAGCATCGGCATCACAGTGCTTGCGGTTTGGGCCCATGGTCGATTGAATCAGATGGAAATCGATAACGCAAAGACTGCTGGACGCGCTATTGCAACGTTTTCACGAGCTGCTGCGGTTTGGTTAGCGGAGGCACCACCTACAACAAGCGGTATTTACACGATTTCCGAACTGCAAGAATGTGCTGACGAGAATGGGCTGCGATTTTTGTCGTGCTCGTTCGACTCTACCACACCGATTCCATATGCGAGCACCGATACAGGTGATCCGATCACATTTGGAGACCTTGAGATGAATGTCACCATTGCTGCGGCTGGTTCATTAGGGCTAATTGACTTTGGCGTGTTCCGAGACGGTAAAGATTCCAATGGCGATGGTTTGCCTGATTCGAGACCGGATCTGGCAGCAGCGGCCTTTCAAGCTGCATCTCGAGAAACAGGAGCCGGCGTGCTTGAGTTTTTTGAGTTGTTTTTCGCCGAACCTGACGCCTCAGCCATCATTTTCGACCGAGAAGACCCCAACTATGAACTAAGCAAAGTGGAAAATCTTGCAAGACTGAGAGCTCGAGTAGGCTCGCTTACCTCAACTAACGCACCATTTCTGCGCATTGACGGAGGCAATGAAATGACGGGCGCCTTGAATTTCGAAAATGGAATGCAGGTAGATATGTCAGGCAATAGTTTGATTGTTGAAGGCCCGGGAAATGTAGAAGTCAATACAGTAAGCGGAGATCTTGTTGTCTCGGGTCAGCTTGAAACAAACACTTTGGTAGCCACCTCCGCCGAAATTGACGCACTGGAAGTTGAGCCAGAATTTGGCGTATCAGGAAGCGGTTTTGATCGGTTTAACCAAGCACCCGATATTGTTCGAATTGACGAGATTATTACCAATGTGAACGAGAGAGTAACGGTCAACGAAACGAATATTGAAACCAATTCTGACGCAATAGCTGCGAATGTTCTCGATATTGGAAAAAACTTTGCGGATATTGTCGAACTGACTGGTAGAGTTAATACCAACACACTCAACATAGCGGAAAATCGTAGTTTGATTGATCAAAATGCAAGCAAAATTCTAGATCTTTCTGACTATGAAAGTGAGATTTGCACACCGTCAAGAGCAACAGTCATTGCTAACAATCCAGGTCGTCTAAGTTGTGGAGGCGATTGCTTTGCATGCGGTAGCTGGCGAGGCGTTTCAGCAGCGTATACATATCGTACCCGTAATCTGGAAACGCTGGCTTGCGATGATCACACCATCAGGATTTATTCATCATGCTGCTTGCAAAGTAATGGATTGTGTGACGGATGGTGTCAATATGGCGCAAATCTATGCTGAGTTAGACCTGTAAGCATGCTCACCTGTTTTCTGTAAGTTGATGTAACTCCGGTCTCAGACTAATGCTTTCGGAGACGAATCATTTCTGTCAAATTTGTAGAACATTTCAATGAGTGTGTTAACTATCGAGATTGTGCTATTTCTGACCTTTTGCACTGCTGTTGTCGTGCTTGCAATCAAAGACCATCAGCAGAATCGACTACCCGATTACATCGTACTTCCTTTAGCGTTGAGTGGCATCGTAGTCAATTTCTTTAATCTGTTCGTACCCTTCGAAACCGCTTTACTTGGTGCCACAATCGGATTTTTCTGTGTTCAGACATTGCGTTTCTGGCAGATACGAACTTCTAGTTTTACCGGTATTGGCTTTGGAGACGCCAAGTTTCTTGGTGCGCTCGGTGCCTGGCTTGGCTATAAGTCAATTCCTGTGCTTTTGGTTGGCGCATCAATGCTTGTGCTACTTCTGTACCTAAGAAGAAAAGAAAAACCATTTGGCGTGGGACTAGGAGCAACCGCCCTAGGCCTATTCAGTATGCAGTTGGCAAGTTAAAGTAATGGGATCACAAGTATCGAACAGCTCGCGGTTTTTTGGCATTCCGTCGCGTCTGATTTTTATTTTGGGCGCTTCACTTTGCGTCATCGTAACGGCACTTTGGGTGCATTGGAACTCTAGTGAATACACACGCAAGCATCCATCACCGTCCGCTTCGGTGCAAGAAATATTGGACACCAATGCTTTACCCGCAATACCAAACTCGGAACTTACCACAGCTGTGGTTCAGGAATCAGCTGCTGCAATCTTGCCAAAGGATGATTCGGTTAATTCACCAGCGATTGAAATAAGCCCTGAAATTACTGCCACACTGGATGAAATCAGAGTGGGACTAAAGCAACAAACAGATGCGTTCCTGTATTTTGACGAACAGTTACAACCAGTCACCGAATCTTTGCACAGACTTGAATCTGCTGTGAGTGTCCAATCTTCAACAACAACACTGTTCGAGGAGCGAATGACCCACTTGGAAGAGCTCGTTGGTGAACTTACAGTTTTGTTAACTGAATCGAGACTTCCTATTGAGTCAGTCGAGCATTTACCGCCTTTTCGATTAGTTGCGATCGACCGCTGGAACAATGAGTGGAATGCAGTCATTGAACTGAACGGAAAAATTTCAATGATTGGCCTGAACGCGTCGCGCGCAGGCTGGCTACTCTTTCAAATAGACCCCAATAGCCGGTCCGCAGTTTTTCGATCAGAATCAGGAAATCAGGTAGAGCTTGAAGTCGATGGCTGATCTGTGTCCTAAGTACCGCAAGTCTTTTTGTAATGACTTCATTAAATCTATGACTAGATGACCACCGAGCCAATCAATTATTTTTGTTTCGCAATAATTTCCGTTGCGACTATGACATTCTCGCCCAATATTCTCGCTGTCACATTTCATCACGTAGAAAATAAAACTACGGAACTCACTCAAGCGGAGATTGAAACAGCAGAAGCGTGGGACTTGTCCAGCGAGGAGTTTTCTCAGATCAAACTTCTAAAGTCTCAATATCAAGGACTTCTGTCAGCAGATTTGACCCCGCTTGAATGGCTAGGTATTTTTGCAACAAGCGACGAACAACGCAACCACTATGCCAAACTTTTTGCTGAGCGACAACTCCAAACGACAGCCGCAATTCTTAAGTTTGAAACCGCTTACATTGCAGCAGTCAGAGAGCTTTCTTCAAACGCTTTACCAGCTGTCCGAGAAAGTGATCGTCTAGTACTCATCACACCCTATGAATGCAGTGATTCAAAATGCATTGAAGACCTCAAAAAGGGAATGAATTACGTAAAAAAGGGAGGTTCGCTCGACATTTATGTCCAGACTGAATCTCAATTCTCTGACTTAACGGCATGGGCTTCAACCAATCAGATCTCATCGGAAGATGTTCGGGCCGGCAGAATCACACTCAAACAGGCCAAAGGGCGCATGTTCAACTTGAAGCCAGGAATTTATCGAACTAATTGACGTCATTGTGTAATGAACTTCCACAACGAGTGAATAAATGTTTTCCAATCAATATCCGTTTTTTCTGAATCTTAGGAATCCAGGAGATTTTATAAGGCCATTCATCACCCATTTTTATCGAAGTATTTTGTTGTTAGTTGCCTTAATGAGTCTCGCTTCCTGTAGTACCAAACACAGACCGCCTGTTGAATTTGTCAGAGACTCATCAACCGAAATCGTCTCGATGCCCTACGCTCACCAGCCGATCGTCGTAATGCGAAGCAGTTCCTCCGAGCTACAGTTGCTTTCGAGACTGGCTGGCGCAATTGAGGAATTGGAAGCGTTGATTAGAGAGGCGGAAGCTAGTGCTGACCCTGATGCACGAATTCGGTTCGACTACTATCAGCTTCGAACCGACATACTTTCGATTTCACAAGGAATTCAAGCGCACATTCGCACACCGGTTTACACACCTCGAACACTGAAACCAATCGCCGGAAATTATGGACGGTGACTGCGATGAAAACCCTGAACGCAGTTGCAACCCTTGATTTCGAAATACTCAAAATCGTAATCGGGAGTACGCTTGCATCACTATCAATTGCATGGTGGATATGGATCGTTCACTGTACACTCGGACAACTGCAGAGTCACCAGATCAATTTTATTGACCTCTTGTTTGAGTGTTTCCGTTCGCTTCTTGTCGTTCTAATCATTTTGACGCTAATTGCGTTTCTGTAATTTGACTAAGCCGCTCCCTTTCAAAGCAACAGCACTTCAACGGATGGTTTTCGTGGTGCTGACGACAATCTTCCTTTTTGTTTCAGGGGTCTGTGATGCGCAAAGTGTATTGCCAACTCCTCCCAACATAGGGTCTGAAACCTTTAGTGAAGATGATCCCATTGGGTATGTCATTGCCGTCATCCGATTCATCATATTCATTGGATTAACGATTATTGTGGTATTTGCACTCATTGGATTTGCTGGTGGATTAATCGCCGAGGTGAATGATGCCAGGAAAAAAGGAGAGTGGGGTCGGTTCAGTGTGTACTTTGGAGCCGGTTTACTGGTCATTCTGACAGTAATTTTCGGCGCCTGGTGGGGCTCAGAAAGACTGAGTGAAATATTGAACATTTAGTCATGCTATTTCCCTGTGCACCACTCGACTACGAAACGCGACTCTACAAGGGATGCGGCGCAAGTGAGCTTTACTCAATTGCAGTGTCAGTCGGATTCGCCTGGTTACCTTTGGCGTTTCTTCTCGGATTTTTGATTCTCGATGGACTACATGCTTTTTTCATTGGTTTTGCGATATTTGTAGGAGGGTTGTTGCTTTGGGTGGTAGGCATTGCTAACCTGCTCAAAACTATTAAGTTAGGGAAACCGGAAGGCTGGCATTTGCGCATGTTGTATTGTTATTTACACCCACTCTTCGGGAGTTGTTTGATTTACAAATCCGGCCGATGGTCGACCGTCAGAGAGGAATAAAGTCATGCCGCGCTACCTACATGCGGACGCCAATCTCTACAGTCACATTCTGACGCTTAGAGCAATTGCGGCTTTTTTGGGCATCTGTCTTGTGGGTTCTCTGTATGGCTGGCAGTACGCTGCAAAAGTACAGCGAATCAGCATTCCTCCAGATTTGAGATATGGCAGTCAGATTTCGCTCAACTCAATTCATCCTTGGGAGGTATACAACTTTGCTGGCTACATCTGGCAACAGCTAAACCGATGTCCGCACAACTGTTTTGAAGATTATCCAAAGAATCTTGAACGTCTGACGGAGTTTCTGACACCGGAGTTTAAAGCATGGCTTCGACACGACGGAGAAAACCGCGCTCCTGAATTGTTGAATCGAACCCGTTTTCTCCTGCCGCTGGAAAATTTGAACTTTCGCGACACCGTCACCTTGGAAGACTCTGGCAAGTGGACGGTTAAACTGGATGTTGAACTCAAAGAGAATATCGGCGGTGTAATAGTGAAAGATGCCAGGATTCGTTACCACTTGAAGGTGATATTCAAAGCGATTGATCCCGAGTTTAATCCTTGGGGACTGCTACTCGACACCATGCCAATAATGCCTGAAAGAATTGTCGACATTGAGTCATGAGTGCCAGACTTTACCTGAACGGTCTTCGTATGTTCCACTCCCTGTGCTTGATGGTCGCTGCCGAGAATTTAGTTGCGTCGGAAGTCAGTTATCACTGGCCAAATTCACCACTGGAACTAGATCTTGCCGTCGGCTATGAGCAACGTATTTCCGTACCTGAAGCCGGTAGTCTACGATTGGGAATTCCACAGTCTGTCAAACAAATACTGCGAACGGAGATTGTCGGAAACCATCTGTGGTTAGAGGCGAAGGAACCCTTTACTCCAGTCAGGCTTGTACTGCTAGCCGAGCCACTAGGACGAATAGTGTTACAAGTCAGATCTCAGCACTCCAAACAGTTTAACCAGCCCATCACTATTCACGGACGGGAATCCGATGAACGACGAGTCGCAAGTAAACCAATGTTGAACCTCGGCTTTGTCAAATTGACGCGCTGGGTGGTTCAGCAACTCTACGCACCAGAGCGTTTATTGAGCGACCTGCCAGGTGTACAGCAAATTGCAGTGGACTTAGACTCGTTTGATATTTTTCGATGTGGAAAGAGAATTCCCACGGTTTGTGCAGGCGCGGTTACAGCGGTTCCAATCGCCAGCTGGCAGTCGCCGAATCACTTTATCACTGCAATCAAGATAGTCAACCAATTGGCGCAACCTATCGTTCTCGATCCAAGAGAACTTCGCGGGACATGGCGTAGTGCCGCGTTTGTTCACTCGAAACTGAGTGCCCAAGGAAACTCAGGTGATACAACGGTGCTAGTGTTAATTTCTGACTATCCCTTTGAAATATCTTATTTTTAGAATGCCTTTAATGAGAGCTTATTCAGTATTCTGGTTGGGTGCACTGGTCCTCTTTGTCATTGTCGTCTGGACAATGATTAGCAAAGACGATGGCCAAAGCGAAGATAACCGGGCTTTGATTGCCGGAAGTGACACAAACATCAATTCAGAACTATCGGACCGTGACAATGCGGCTGAGGAAGTTCGCGCTGTTGCCACGAGAATTTCTAACATTGAACAGGCAATAGAAAACCAGAGGTTAAACGATGAAGCAGAACGCCAACAATTACATGAATCACTAACAAACGACCTGGAGGACATGAGGCAGACTATCGAAAACAACTTGTCCCGGAATTCAAATACACAGATTGCAGACTCAGTGGACGACTTGAAATTACGATTGAATCATATTGAAACACGGCAAACCCTCACAACTGAAAATTCCATTGAATCTGCTTCGGATGCTTTTTTCCTGCACTGGATTTCATCAGTAGATACTGATCAACTCATTCCATTCAATGAATCACCGCAAATCGAGATTCCGGAGGTCAGTCACGAATCACTGAATCCTCAGTTGTTGCAGTTTGAAAATGATTCTCTGGAAACCTCATACCTTACCATCCCTGCTACAACAACGTTACTCGGCGCTACTGCATTGACCGCACTGGTAGGCCGTATTCCCATCCGTGGTCAGCTACAAGACCCGTGGCGATTTAAAGTTCTGGTTGGTTCCAAGAATCTTGCATCAAACGGCCATCGAATCCCGTACTTGGCCGGAATGCTTTTGGCTGGAACGGCACGTGGTGATCTGTCACTATCGTGTGTTTCAGGCAATATTGATACTGCGACCTTCATCTTCGCGGATGGAACTATTCAGACAGCTCGGAAAGTTGCCGACCCTGAATCTACTTTTACCGGATTGGGTTGGATTTCCGATGAGTTTGGCAACCCTTGTATCGAAGGGGAACTCAAATCAAACGCATTGCAGTACTTGACTCAGGCAACATTAATCAATACTACTAGAGCAACAGCTGAGGCGATCGCCAACGCTCAAACCGAAACATCGAGTTCCGTAGGAAGTGATGATACGACCACAGCTGTAGTGGGAGATATTGATCAGTTTGTAGCGGGCTATGCAACTAGAGAATCTCTGTTGACTGTTGCTGACTGGTTAAATGATCGACAGTTAAATTCATTTGACGCAATCTACGTTCCAGCAGGTCAGAGCGTTGCAATTCACATAGAAGAAACAATTCAAATTGATCAGGAACCGAATGCTCGCAAGGTTCAAAATTTAAATCTGTTGAACACTCATGATTATGCTCGTCAAGGTTGGACTGATTAGTTTGTCACTGAGTATTGCCTCCTGTTCAACTCCATTTTTGAACAAGGTACGGCATTCAGGGAATGCGAAGACAATTGAACAAATCTACACCCAGCATGAAGCCTCAATTGCACCTGTATTGAGGAGCGTACCTTACCCTTCTAATTTAGACACAGGTCTGAAAGGGTATACGCGGGAAGTGAACAATGAGTTGTCGTTACACTTTCCTCGTCTGCCCAATCCAACGATCGTTCTCTACATCTTCCCGCATCTGTCACTCGAAGGGACGCCGGTACCCGGTTATTCAACTACATTTCCGATGTATGAAACTGTCGAATACGCCTTACCATGGGAGATACTGGTGCAGTGAAACTCTGGTCGAAATTCCTCACACCTTCGTATCAGTCAGAACAGAAAAATAATCGATTTGATCATTTTTCAACGGAGGAGTTGACGTTAGTCGAGTGGAATGGACGAGACTGTAATCCGCTCACAATTGAAGATTACCTTGAGCCTCAGTTACATCCCGATCCTAATTTTCGGAAGATCGTTAAAAACACACGCGCATTTGCTGACCTTTTGGCACCGCGTCTTGATCTTGGAAATGGGAATATCGGATTGCAGGACTTAACGAGTGTTGGTCGAATGTTCGAAGTCAGTTGCGGCAGCACTGAGGCAAAGAGTGACGAAGTATTGAGCCGTATACAGGAAAGGGTGCATCAGGCAATTTCGAGTAGTTTTCCAGAAAACTATGGAAGCCCCTGGATAACGCAGTGGTTTGTTCAGGACGATGTCGATGGACTGACGCGTACGCTTTCCAAGCGTTTGAAGAACTATACCGAACCCTCGCTGCTGGAAAGCCGATACACCCAACATTGGTTTCGCATCTTAGATGAGCATTTCGGAGACCTGACACGAAAAGGTGGGCTTTACCCATACGGCACCACAAATTCCATCAGTTGGAGAGGTAAATCCCGTCGAGTTCGACTGTGCATATGGAGACAGGACTCTCAGCAACGATACACCGGAGACGATGAGATCGAACAGTTATGCTCTCAGTTGCAACATTCATTGGCAGAATCTGAAATCGTTCTGAAACCATTAGACGCCAAAGACCTCTACGAATGGCTTACCCACTGGTTCGTTCCGGTACCCGAAGCACATACCGGATTCGAGGACACCTTCGAATTGCTGGATGCACACCCATGGACCAATGATCAGCAATCGCGGGCTATGGCTCTGTACTCTGGTTCGGCAAGTGCAGATATCAGTCGAGCTGCAATGCACGGTGTTGCACCCTGGACATGGAAACGGCAGGGTATCTGGTGGTTCAGATGTCAGCCGAGTCGGTTTATCACAATTGACGAATTAACCAGTGAGCCTGAAACCGGACATCTAACCGTAGAGCGTCAATTCGGAGATGTAGTGGCAACATTTTGGGATCAGGTTCCGCAAGGTTCAATATGGTCGATGAGCGTTGTCTATTCACCACAGGAAATAATTGAAGAGAAGATCGCTAGAGTGAGAGAGAATTCTGTAGGTGATGACGCGGCTGCGGTAGAGCGACGTTCTCTGGCTGATTGCGCTCTCAGTGAGATCGTCCGGGGCAATCCAATTTATCGGGTGTTCGCTGGAGTGTTTGTGTTTGGTACTAACTTACCAGAACTTGACCGTAAAACGGATCGGATGCTCAGTCTGCTGTCGATTCACCGCATACGCCCGGTCACACCCCGGTACGATCCGATTGCACTCGATAGTTACATTCGCGCCTTACCCTTCGGATACGACCCGAAACAGGACAGCAAACCTGGCACTCGACGAGCGAGACTGTGGTACTCAAGCCACATAGCTAGAATCGCACCGGTTTTAGGCCGCTCTACTGGGACTGGTGCACCAGGCTGCATTCTTTTTAATCGAGGTGCGGAACCTCTGATGTTTGATCCATTGAATTCAAAAGAGCGTGAAAAAAACGCACATTCTTTGGTGCTAGGCCCAACAGGCTCTGGAAAAACCGCGTTTTTGATTTACCTGCTTCTTCATACACTCGCAGTCCACCGACCCAGAATTGTACTGATTTCAGCACTCTCAACTTTCGGGTTGCTGGCCGAACACTGCCATCGTCAAGGACTAAGCGTCTACCATTTCCGGGTTGATGGTCAAAGCAATGCAGCAATTCCTCCATTTCGACATGCACAGGATCTACTGGACAAATCCACCAGCGATGCGCAAATTAAGTCAGGCAACTACCGGGATTTGTTAGGTGAAATGGAAATTCAGGCACGCTTGATGATTACAGGTGGTCAGCCAAATGAGGAGAAAAAACTGAGAAGAGATGACATTGATTTGATTCGCAGCGCATTGATTGATGCTGCCGAACGATCAAAGTTAGATGGTCGTCTGCAGACCATGACTTCAGATCTGGTCGATGCCCTTAATCAAGCGTCATCAAGCGGTAGTGTAAGGGGACGAAATATTTCCAAGAGACAGCAACAACGCGCTTCACAAATGGCAAGTGCCTGCCACATATTCTGCACTGGACTGAATGGCAGACTGTTTGATTCCGAAGGTGAGTTGTGGCCGGAAACCGACATAACGGTCGTCGAACTTGATCTTTTGGCCAGACGAGGCTATGAAGACAGACTGGCAGTCGCTCTGACAGGCCTGCTTGCTTCAATCAATAATCGCATTGAGTGCAATCAATATCAAGCAAGACAAACTGTAGTGGTGATAGATGAAGCCCATATTCTGCTACAGAACCCATTGATTGCACCTTACATCAATCGAATTTGTGCAATGTGGCGCACGTTTGGTGCATGGTTATGGATTGCTACTCAAAGTATTCGACAATTTCCAGATACCGCCAAAGAGTTGCTCAATCAGCCCGAATGGTGGTATTGCATGTCTATGGACGAAGATGAAATTACGCAGATCGAAAGATTCAAGTCAATTTCAAAACCTCAACGCGACCTTCTTCGACAGGCGCGAAAGTCGCCGGGACGTTATACAGAGGGGACGCTCATTTCATCACGTCTGGTCACACTCTTCAGAAATGTGCCACCTGCCCTAGCCCTGGCGCTCAGTCAGACAGAAAAAAGCGAGAAAGCGGCTCGGGCAAAACTAATGGAAATGCGAAAGATATCGGAAATTGAAGCTGCCTATCTTATGGCGGAGTCATTGCGAGGGCTGAGAAAAGGTGAGGAAAAGGGGTGAGTAAACTGTTTCGCCTTCTCACGGTCGGAGTAATCGTTAAATTAATTGCGATTGAATCATCTGCATCCGAATATCCTGAATTAATAGAAGTATTCGTCAACGGAAGTCCTCCAGTCATCCACCACCCTTCCATTGAGATTAATTCTTACAACATACAGCATTTAGGGCTGACTGCCCGAACTCTCAGCAGTCAACTTTCGATTCTTGAATCGGTCGCGCGCCATCAGGCCATTCAGCGTATCGAACAAGATTTCGACTCAATTAAACTGGCGCTGCAGGCTGAGATTGAACTGCACTTACTCATTGATCGATACGGAATCAAAACTTTTCCAGTTGCAGTAGTCGACGAGCACTTGCTTGTTTATGGGGACATCGACATCAATTCGATTCTGAGTGTCTGGCGGCAATCATCATGGTGAAATTTGCAATTGCACTGTTGGTGGTGACTCTAAGCATGCATCCCCTTAATGTTCGAGGTGACACGCTATCGACAGAGGAGATTGTGGCCCGGTCCCAGAGTACGGACTGTTTGGATTGGAAAATATCCGGTATCTGTATTTGGCTTCGCTGTTCTTTTTTTGGATGTCAAGTAGTTACAACACCAAGAATTTCTCACTATTTGCCAGAATTCGTGGTTTCTTCTTACGCACAGACCGGGCAGTCACCTTGGCCTGTTGTCGAGCAAAGTTTGTTCGATCCTACGACCGATTTTGTCTCGTCTCTCTCGGGTGGTAATATCACTGGTACCGGAATATCTCGCCTATTGCATGATGATCTGAAATTTCACGAAGTGGATGTTATTGGCAGTCCAGTTACTCGAATTCCAGGAGTAAAACGTTTTCTATGTCGCCGCGCCTCTCAGCCATTTTTTCCGTATTTTTTATCTTTGCGCGACGCCAATGCGTGGCGAAGCGGAACACCAGATTCAGGTCGTAGGGAAGCACTTACTCCAGGAATAAGAGAGATCGGCTCTTGGCCATATTACACTTGGGGTTCAATTTATCCGCGCTCTGGTTTCATTCTTCAGACACACGCCGGTAAATCCGCAGCTGTAGCCAGTCAAAGGGCTGTCGATGTTGTTCTTCGAGATAACATTGGTCATATAGCCAGTCGAATAGCAAAGCACACCGAACAAGACGTTAAGCGCGGCAACCCAAAAGCCTCGAATCCACATACTTGCGGGTTAAGTGGGGGGCAGTGGCAACGTTTACCGCGCAGTAATGAAGGTGGTCAATGCGTAAAGCAGGTGTGGCGCCAGTGGTTACCGATTGCTGATGAAAAGTCAGACCGCTGGCAGATGCTGCTCCCCCATTACAGTAAGCGATGTGAAACATTTGGAAGACAGTCGGAGTGGCCATATCCTGAAGTCGCCGAAAACGACCGGTATATTTGGAATTACTGGGGTCGCTACAGATGCTGCGTCAAAGCGGGTGGTACATTACTTTCGCATTTTGACTTCTAAACCTAATCCCACGTGATGCCATAAAGAATGGTCAAATAGGTGGCGGAGCGTCTCATATTTGAATTAACACTTACGCTATACTTTGCGGATTCAAGTTTTCCGCACTTCCCAACACAACGTATTCATGAGCGAATTTAGCGTATTTATTCAAGTGGTTCTCGTCGACCTGCTGTTTGCAGGTGACAATGCTATTGCAATTGGCATGGTTGCAGCAGGATTACCCAAGGAACAACGTAAGAAAGTCATCACGATTGGAGTTGCCTTGGCAGTTGTTGCAAGAATCATTTTTGCAGTATTAACGGTGCAGTTGCTTAAGATTCCTGGACTTTTGTTTATTGGTGGACTACTTTTACTTTGGGTGTGCTGGCGATTGTGGTCCGACATGCGCCGCAAGGAGAGGCAGGAAGCCAATCCACACACAAATATCAGCGCCACTGGCGAAACGATAACATTTAGGCAAGCTCTGTTTCAAATTCTGGTGGCAGATATTTCAATGTCGCTAGACAATGTCCTTGCTGTAGCAGCAATCGCGCGCGACCATCTTGTAATATTGGTGTTTGGGCTCGTGCTTTCAGTCGTATTGATGGTAGTTGGAGCAACCATGATTGCAAATCTGCTAGACAAATACAAATGGATCGAATATGTTGGTTTATTGATCATATTTGCCGTTGCAGTCACAATGCTCTGGGATGGTGGCAATGAAATTGCGCAACGATTCATCGCTTAACTGCGAGTAAATTCATCTATACTTGCAGCAATAAATTCAAAAAACAGTTGCAAACGAGGCTGTACCTTCAATGGACACCATTAATTCATATGTTCAATTTTCAGACGTCCAAAAAAGCTACGATGGCGAAACGCTAGTCGTCAAGAACTTGAATCTTTCAGTCGAACAGGGAGAATTTGTCACCCTCCTCGGTCCTTCTGGCTCGGGTAAAACTACCTGCCTCATGATGCTCGCAGGATTTGAGACCGCAACCCACGGTGAAATTTTTCTGGATGGTGTACCCATCAACAATGTGTCACCTCACAAACGTGAAATTGGCATGGTTTTTCAGAACTATGCGCTATTTCCGCACATGACAGTCGCTGAAAATCTCGCATTTCCATTGAAGGTTCGAAAACTCCCCGCAGCAGAAGTCGATGAACGAGTGGACAAAGCGCTTGCCATGGTGCAACTTCATGAATTTGGCGGTCGACTGCCTGGTCAGTTATCAGGCGGACAACAGCAACGGGTTGCTGTTGCCAGGGCCTTGGTCTTTGAACCCAAGTTAGTCCTTATGGACGAACCGCTTGGCGCGTTGGACAAGCAACTCAGAGAGCAGATGCAATACGAAATCAAGCACATTCACGAAAACCTGAACGTAACGGTCATTTATGTAACGCACGATCAGGGTGAAGCGCTCACCATGTCCAATCGAATTGCAGTGTTCAATGATGGCATCATTCAGCAGCTTGCAGCACCAGGCGTGTTATACGAAGAACCGGAAAATTCGTTTGTCGCTCAGTTTATCGGTGAAAACAATGTCCTGCACGGTAAAGTCGTCGGCGTAATGAACGGGTCATGCGATGTTGAAACCTCGAACGGTGAGGTTGTTAAAGCAAAAGCAGTGAATATTGATGGTGTTGGGTCAGCAACAACGCTGTCCCTTCGCCCTGAGCGAGTCACTGTAGATCCCGAATCCGGAACCTGTGCCAATACCGTTAATGCTCATGTAGAAGAAGTGATCTATCTTGGCGACCACGTTCGAACGCGGGTCAGTCTGTGTGGACACGATGACTTTGTTATCAAAATCCCAAACGCGCATGGACATGTTAATTTGGAATACGGTCAGTCGATTGCAGTCGGTTGGCAGAGCGAAGACTGTCGGGCACTTGACCACCTCGTCTAGTCTGTCGATTGAATTTGAAGTTTACTCATCAGAAAGACTACTCTCGATTGCCTGCTGGAGGCGAACTAATCCGGTCTGAATTTCTGCATCGTTGATTGTGTATGCTGGCAGCAGGCGAACAACACTATCACCAGCCTGCAATACCAGTAAACCATTTTCGAGAGACTCTTTCAGAATGCGGCCTGCTCTACCGGCATATTTTTCAGACAGTTCAGCTCCGATCATCATTCCGCGATTGCGGATATCGCAGAATGCTTCTGTTTTGTCATTGATGACCTTGAGTCCATGACAGATTAGATCCCCCTTTCTTACAATTTCATCCAACATATTACCGGTGTGCAGTGTATCTAGCACAACATTCGCCACCGCACAAGCGATTGGATTGCCTCCGAAGGTGGAACCATGGCTACCGACCTGTAATGTCTGATCGGATTTGTCACCGAGCAGCACCGCGCCGATCGGTAGACCTGCACCGAGTGCCTTGGCCACTGTTACGATATCGGGCCGAATGTTCGATACCCATTGGTGAGCAAATAGTTTACCGGTACGTCCCATACCTGATTGAATTTCATCCGCAATGAGAAGTGCATCATTAGCCTGACAAAGTTCTGCCGCAGATTGCAGAAACTCATTAGAGATAGGGCGAATTCCGCCTTCGCCCTGAATCGGCTCCAGCATTAGAGCGCAGACATTTTCGGTAAATATCGACCTCAAGTGATCAATGTCATTAAAGTTGCAGTATTGGAATCCCGCAGGTAATGGTCCAAAGCCTTCCTGATACTTGGGCTGAGCAGTCGCAGTTACGGTAGCCAGTGTGCGTCCGTGAAATGAACCTTTCAAAGTTATGATTATGTTCTTGTTGGGATTTCCGCGATCATAACTGTAGCGGCGTGCGACCTTGATCGCCGCCTCATTAGCTTCAGCACCTGAATTACAGAAAAATACCCGTTTAGCAAAAGTTAGCTCAATGAAACGAGCCGCCAAACGAACTGCCGGATGATTGAAGTAGACATTGCTTGAATGCCATAAACGTGCAGACTGACGCTGCAACGCGTCGACAGCAGCGGGATGCTGATGACCCAGACAATTAACACCAATACCCGAGCCAAAATCGAGGTACTTTTTCCCCGAAACGTCAGTTAACTCACAGCCTCTACCTGATTCGAAAACCACATCGCGCGGTCGGTAATTTGGGGCATAGGACTTGCGCCCAAGTGCTATGAGGTGTTCCTGGTCGGATTGATCATTCATTTTTGGTTAGCACTGATCATTTGTTCGATGACTCGCTGGTAAACCTGAGACAGTTTGCCAAGGTCAGAAATACTAACGCATTCATCCACTTGATGAATGGTTGCATTAAGCGGCCCAAATTCGACAACTTCTGCTCCACTGGCTGCTGCAAAGCGACCATCTGAAGTTCCACCAGCGGTCGACCGCGCGGGCTCCACTCCAAGTTCCGCAAAAACAGCTGACGAGACAATCGTTGCCAAGTGACTACCAACGCTTCGATAGGGGTCAGTAACAGGACTCCAATCAATTTCGTAGTCAAGCTCCAGATCCGCGCAGAGTTTCTCGATTTGAGCTTTAAGTCCAGTTGCGTTTTGAACAGGAGAAAACCGGATGTTGAAATTTAGTTCTAGTTCACCTGGAATGACATTTTCAGCGCCTACACCGGCATGCAGGTTGGAGATTTGCAGCGTCGTGTCTGGAAAAACTCCGTCAGCATCGTTCCAGTTGCAGTTGGCAAGTGCCGTGATGAGTGCACCTGAACGATGTACCGGATTGTCGGCAAGATGCGGATAAGCGACATGTCCCTGTATTCCATGCACAGTGATCAAACCAGTTAAAGAGCCCCGACGACCTATTTTGATCGTATCGCCGAGCTTTTGCTCCGAAGTTGGCTCACCTACCAGACAATATTGCAAATTTTCACCTCGCGCATTGAGTTGCTCAAGGGCATAGCGTGTGCCATCGATTGCTTCACCTTCTTCATCGCTTGTCAACAATAACGACAGGCTTCCCGCACAATTGTTGCCGCCCTTTCCAAAAATTCGCTCGCAGGCGGTTACCATTGCTGCGACGGAACCTTTCATATCAGCCGCACCGCGGCCATGCAAATACCCATCAGCCTGTGTTGCCGAGAAAGGAGGGAAACGCCACGCGTCCATGTTACCCACTGGCACAACATCCGTGTGACCGATAAAGGTCAGGTGTGGTTCGGCGGTACCTCGTCGCGCATAAAGATTTGAAACATCACCACAATCGAAAGTTTCAGTAATAAATCCGAGCGGCGCTAGACGCTCAGCGATCAGTGCGTGGCAGCCGCCGTCGTCAGGGGTTACAGAGGCATGTTGGATAAGTTCACTCGCAAATTCTGTAGTAGCTGATATTGCTGACATGTTGGTACGATCGGTTGTTAATTTAAGTTAAAGCAAGGCGTTAATTATAGGTGTGAAGTCGAATACGCTAAAGACGCAATCCCGGCAAAGAAATGGCATCACTTCAAATACTACTTTTTACTTATTAATTTTGACTACCGGCAGTAGGCTTGGTACAAAAGGGTTCTGTGAGAATCAAAATGCATCGACTACTAAAGTACATTCTTGGGGGACTGGGATTTCGAGGACCTGCAGCCATATTGCTAGCTGTCACTGGGCTGGTACTAAATGATTGTGCGCGTGCGGCGGACGAAATAGTACACAACTATGCTCTTTACTATCTGCTCGGTGGTGAACGAGCAACAGACATCGCAGCATCTGAACGAAGATCTGCTCAAGCGCTAAGCGGACCGCGGGCGCCACTAGGTTCTGCATGCAGTGGGTTCAATCGGACCACTGACATTCTCGATCTTTTGTCAGGATCTTTGGAAAATTCTCTGATCGCCTTGAGTTCAGTACCGCGGGAGGTCTCAAGTGCACTACCGGGTTCAATATTGTGCCGAGCAAAACCTGGAGCCTGCCAACTTCTCCAGCATTATCTGGTGCGTGCAGAAGATCGATGGAAAACATCGGTTGACGAATGTCGGCAAGACCTTAATGCAGCCGCACGGTCTGACTCGCCTCGTCAGGACCTGCTTGATGCGGCTCGTACGGAAATCTGGGAAATTGAAGCAAGTCGCGGTGCGAGTGCTACAGCAGCCAAATCCAAGGCAGATGCAACTGATGGATGCGTTACTTGGCTGGGTAACCAGAAGGCGGGCTGCCAGGGTGCACCTGCCATCTGGCTTTTACGTGACACCACCAGTGCCGGCTGGTGTTTGCTTCTTAACCAGCCAGGTGATTGCACCAGCGCCACACCATTAAGTGAGCGTAGCGAATGGCAATCACCGCTTCGAAGTACCTGGGATACTCCTGATGCGGCTGGAAGTTGGGTGGTTAAAGTTCTAGGCGATTACCGAATACAGGCTGGAGAGGCAATTGAGACAGTGCCCGGCGAGGGGCTTCTCCCACAGATCGATCAACTAACAAGCAGGCTTTCAGAACAACTCACAACGAGAGTGTATGACACAGGAAGTCGGAGCGAAGTTTCGGACTTCAAATTTAAAGGTGCCGGTGTGATACTGGCAGAACCGGTAATCGATGCACTGCGCGATTTACCCGACCGGGACTTTCTAATTCGACGGCTTGCCAATGAGGCTGCCTTGGCCGAAATTGTCGAGCAGGCGTTTCTGGCGCGACGGTTACTACTGAGTGGGCTGATGGAGCCACATATTCAGCGAGGCGGTGGGGTGGCTGAAACTGTGGCGAACCAAGTGAAAGTGCTGGAACGGGAGATTGATCGCGCTAGTTGGGAATTGCAAGCCCGTCGTCATGTCGTGTCAGCCACCATTCTTGAATTACTATCCGCACATGAAGCACTGTTAACCCCGGCACATCCCCAAAGTGCGAAACCAAAGTGGCGGCTCGAATAGCAAATTACCAATGATATGAAGGTTCACTCCTACTTTGAATTGGCCACCACGCTCATTGGCTGGCATGTGGCAAATAGTATCGCTGAAATACTGGTAAAAAGCGGATTAGTATTACTCCCTCTGGGAATACTCATTTGGCGAAACTGGTCCGAACCCATGCGCAGCCAATCAATGCGAGAGGCTGCCGCGGTTTCACTACGACGCATGGAACTGGACGCACTGATTGCCTGTGTCGTTATTGTGCTCGCATTCTTGCCGGCTGTACCAGTTAGTCGGACCGATTTACGATTTGAAGAGCCCTACAACGATACACCAACCCATGCGCAGGCACCAAATCTGCCGTATGGCATAAGTTCAGATGCTGTGTTAGGGATACGCATACCCGTCCTTTGGTGGCTTGTTTATCACGCTTCAGCACTATTTACAGATCAGGTAGTCATTGCGATTGACAATCTTGATGATCCGGCGATACTCCGGGCAAGTCTACTTAGAATCGCACAGCTTTCGATTGATGATGAAAAGTTGATTGCCGAAATTAGACGGTTTCGTATCGACTGTTTTGAACCATCACTAGCCAAATATCAGCGCGCGCCCAATCCACCAAAAGCTAACAACAACTTTGAAGCAGTCGACTGGTTGGGTTCGGAGATCTTTCTTAAGACCGAAGGCTACTATCGAGCATGTTCGGATGTTCAGCGCTGTGGAACCGGTTACAGCGCTACCTTACCGGTGATAGGCTGGCCAGCGCGACCGGGACAAGATTCAATATTTCATCAGCCTCAATGTGATGCTTGGTGGAATGATGAACGGTTGGGACTGAGGGTACGGCTTGTGGAAAATCTGATTGAACAGGGGCCTTGGTTGCAGTCGTTTATTGATCGGATGGAAAAAAAGATGCAAGATCCCGACGTGCGAGCAAATCATCCGTATCTTGTGCGTCATATGGTCGATCGTGTTCTGCGCCGAATGTTGAACCAGGTTCCACGAAATATGGTGGTTAGAGCTGATCGCGAACCAGGAATTTTCATTTTCAGTCCCGGTGCACCATCATTTGATTGGGTACAGCAGTTAATCGCGAGCTTTGGTGCACTGATGCTGTCTGCGCTGATGCATATCATGATGGAATTGATAGTAGTCGGTTTGCCAATGCTACAGGCTCTAATGCTGATGCTGCTGTACATGGCATTGCCGTTGGTTGTTCCTTATGCTGTGCTACAGCCTGGGATAATTGTGCGGGCAGTAGTCTTATTGTTTTCGTTGCGATTTTTATCAGCCTTGTGGGCTATAGCTGAGTTTCTCGACGAAAAACTGCTGCGCACAATGTACCCCGACTGGATGGTATTTGAGTTCGGAGGTTCCGGTACAGTTGCCGATGTTGTACTCGGGTTAATCACCTTAACCGCCTATCTGACACTACCCGTTGCATGGTTTTTGCTCATGGGAGCCATCAGTTCCCGCACGTCTATGGCTCTCGCGGGTGGATGGGGTTATCTTAACGCAAGTTTGAACCAGACTACCAGTGGTTCGGCATCAGCACTCCGATTGCCACTGCGCGGGCGGCGCGGGTGAGGGCACTTTCACGGCAATTCGAATCCAAATACCCCACTCTGATTTAGTAGATTCCTGTAAATATCACTCACAAATTTCACCTCTTTAGTGAACTCAATGAAAAAAAAACTTTGATTTATTGATCGGAATTGGATAAATTCAAAGATTCTGATAGTACGTCAAAGAAGTTTGGCGCACAAAATGTTGTTGGTTTAACGTTTTGAGGCCAGCGATTGACGTGCACTTTTTTCATACAACAAAATTATCGTAGGAGTGATTTAGTATGAATATCTTGGAAATAACAAACTCATATATTCGAGAACGTGCGCTGTCCGATTCGGCAGCTATTCATTACGGCTATGTTGCGGAGTTGTTTGTCCGCGATGCAGGCGTACAGGATGTACGTGAAATTACCCGCGAAGCACTACTCAACTGGCGCGAGGAAACGCTTTCTCGTAATGTAAGTAGTTCAACGTGGAATAACTATTTCAGACACCTCAGAGTATTATTGCGATTTGCTGCGGATCACGAACCGGTTCCAGCATTGAGCGGTAACTTGTCTGCATTGCAATTGCGCGAGCATGTTGAGCGTCCAAAAACGATAAGTCGCTCGGACCTTAAGAAAGCCATGTCTTATATTTCGAGCCGTCGTTCGGCTATACGACCGCGCTGGTTCTGGGCAATTCTATTGCGAACGCTGTATTACACAGGAATGAGGCGTCGACAATTGATTGATCTGATGTGGAGTGACGTTGATCTGAAGAACGCGAAGATTCGACTGCGTGCGACATCAAGCAAAAACCGTCACGGCTGGGAGATTCCAATTGTGGCATTGCTGCAACCCTCGCTTTTTCAGCTCCGGGAACGGACTCTAAAGGAACTCGGGAAAGATGCGGAAATCGGTTCGCGTTATGTTTTTGACATTTCACTATTTACCGAACAGTACCGATCGTGCCTTAACGGAAAAATGAATGCTCGTTCAATTTCCAATTTTTTCTCGCGGCTGCGCTTCGCGACTGGAGTCAGCATATCAGCACATAGACTTCGACACACAATGGCAACTGAACTAGCACAGCTAGGGCTCTACAAGGAGTTGCAAAGTCTATTGGGACACACTGACATGAAGATGACTATGCGTTATGTGCACCCCGAGCTTGAGAATTTACGGTTAATGGCCGAACATTTGGAAAGTATTGACAATTAGTCATCGTTTTGGAGGCACTGCCACATTCGCCTGAGCTGTTCGCGCACCTCGCTTTCAACAGCGGTGGCATATAGGGCAGTGGTGGAAATGCTGGAGTGTCCGAGTACAGCAGCGAGGGTTGTTAAGGGCACTCCAGCGTTGACAGCGGCGACTCCGAAACTGTGGCGAATCCCTTGGGGACAGGCCTGAGGGCCATGGATTTCAGCCGTGCGCATAATTTCGTTAATTTGGCGCGAGGCGGTTGAACGTGATATGGGCCACAAATGCTGGCGGCGAGTTGTGGCACGAGCCTGCAGCGATCTTAGACGGTGGACGAGTTCAAGACTGCGAATGAGTTCACGCGGCACGGGAACTTCGCGCCAACTGACAGTTTCGCGTTTCATATTACAGATGTGCAATAGTGCTTGCTCCAGATCAACGTGGACAGCGCGTAGTGCAAGAGCTTCAGAGATTCTGCAGCCACTGAGTAGCAGGGTCAGAGCGAAGGTTTGGACTTCTGGCCGTCGTGCTAGGCGGGCAGTTATAAGGAATCTGCGTCGTTCTTCCGTGGTCAGGTATTTTCGACCACGCTGGCTAACAAGGCTTATTGTTGGGGTTGACTTAGTTGACTTTGTCAATGAGATTAATCAATTTGTAAATCGGGTTTCGATAGACAAATTTGAGACAGAACATTTGTTCTGAGTCAATAAGGCGAAAGCCAAACTTCTGAATTTGGAATTGAAAATCTGAATCGACTTTCAATTTAATTTTTTGAAGCTGTCGTCGGTCCATCGACGCCTAAAAGTATCTTAAATTTCGACTGTAGGTTCGAGTAGAGTGAGAGAATTTTGGCAGTAAAATGACGAAAAATCAAGAAAAATTTAAATAATCAATCTATTTCATAAATATCATATAATTAAATATAATAGTTAGAGTAATACAATATATAACTTGATTAAGACTCAGGTTTTATTAGCAATACCTGACTTTTGTAAGTGATTGTTATTTCTGCATTTCCTCATTTTCGATAAATTGCGCACTCTCTGACACATTTTGTATCAGTTTCTTCAGATTCTACAGTGTCGTGGAAAATCTTTCAATTTCGACAGCTCTGTTGAAGTCATTTCGCATTTGCGTGATTCTACTGTCCTCCACCACTGTCTAATCTAAATAGTCGGATCATTCATTTGGATTGATATTAAGTCGAAATCTGTTTATTAACTTTAGGGTCAATCGTTATCAAAAGTAAATAATTGTGCAGTGCAAAAATGTGCGCTTCCATTTTCCTTTATACTAATCTGCCGTAAAACAGATGGTCTGCAAAGACCTTTTTCCACACATGACTGACAACTCAATATTGCTATGAGACTCGTCCTTTTGCGACATGCTTCTGCTGAAGATCGCTATGTATTTCATATGAACAGCAATGGTGCTCCTGAATCTAAACGCCCACTTACAAACGCGGGTGTAGACCAGATGAAACTCATTGGCAAAGGCTTGTACAACGCCCTTGACGGTAACATTCAGCGCATCACAACCAGCCCTTACACCCGGGCTGTACAAACAGCTGAATTGTTTCAGGAAGCTTTTCCCGAGAATCAGCGCCCACAACTCGAAGTATCTGACTTACTCACACCCGGCTGTAGTTATGACACTATCAAAAGATGGCTGAATGGCGAAACTAACACGGTTGTTCTGGTTGGACACGAGCCAGATATGAGTTGGTTGATGCAAGAGTTTACTGGCGCTCAGTCACAAAGAACAAGGTTCCGTAAAGCTGGCGCATGTTTGATCACTTTCGAAGACCATCCCGGCAATTCCGAAGGTATTCTACGCTGGTTCCTCAGTCCTTCGGTCCTCTTTAAGTTAGGCAGTCAGTGACCTCGGTCGCCAATCGAATCGAGAAGGCTGACGACACCGAATTTATTGCGGCAGTCGATCTCGGTTCAAACAGCTTTCATCTTGTCATCGCCAAGCTTGAGAGCAACAGACTGCTTGTTGTCGATCGAATCAAGGAAATTGTTCGGTTCGGCGGTGGACTGGATGCCAATTCCTACCTGACACCGCAAGCCCAAAATCGAGCACTTAACTGCCTGAAGCGTTTTGGTGAAAGACTGCGCAACGTACCGGCAACCAATCTAAGGGCCGTTGGAACCAACACCTTTCGGAAGGCCAAGAATATTCAACAGTTCCTTCCGGAAGCAGAGAAGTCGCTAGGACACACAATTGAAGTGATTACCGGCCGTGAAGAAGCCAGGCTAATTTATGAATCGGTTTGTTATGGACTTTCATCTGACAACGCTGAAAATCAGCTGGTCATTGATATCGGAGGAGGAAGCACCGAAATAATTGCAGGTATCGGGCACAGTCCCCACTTGGTAGAGAGCTTGTATATCGGTTGTGTGAGTCTATCAAAAGCTTACTTTCCCAATGGCAGAATAAGTCAGGAAAGAATGATCAGAGCCGAACAAGCTGCGCAATTGGAAATCAGAGCAGTGCACAAACAATATCTGGACCACGGCTGGGAAAAAACACTTGGCTGCTCCGGTACAATCCGCGCGATAGGCACCGCTACTGAAATTTTCAATGGAGAAAGCGGAGTTATTTCAAGTGACGGATTGAAAAAAATACGAAAGGAAATACTCAAACGTAAACATACATCTGATCTGGTGGAACTAGGATTTGATGTTGACCGCTGTGAGGTGCTTCCAGGTGGATTCGCTGTTGTCAGTGCTTTGTTTGAACTACTCGAAATTGAATCAATCGAAGTATCAGACCTAGCTCTGCGCGAAGGTGTCATGTACGATTTGCTGGGCCGACTGCGCAATGAGGACGCTAGAGAAAGCACCATTCAGTCATTAACCAAACAGTGGTCGGTTGACAGATCTCACGCTCAACGAGTGCAGGCTACCGCTCTCAATTTGTTCGATCAAGTGGAAAACAACTGGTTTGAAGGCTTCCCTGAGACACGAAACTTGCTCAGTTGGGCAGCACTGGTCCACGAAATTGGTTTAACAATTGCACACGCCAAATTTCACGAACATGGTGCATATCTTCTGGAAAATTCGGACATGGCAGGTTTTTCTAGACCGGAACAGACAGCACTCGGTGCACTGGTACGCTGGCATCGACGTAAATTTTCGGTCAGTGCCTTTAGAGCGTACAACTCGCAACTCCCAAAACGGATTATGTGCAGACTCTGTGTTCTATTGAGGCTGGCCGTTCTTTTGCATCGTCCGCGTACTGACCGACCTGGACTGTCGGTCGAAATTAGAGTGAAAAAAAAGTCCATCCATATCACTTTTCCGCCAGGTTGGCTAAATCAGCACCCCCTCACCCGTGCAGATTTAATTCAAGAGAAACTGTGTCTACAGCAGGCAGGATTCCGACTTTTCGTAAGTACCTAGTTTGCCTGCCAGGATGTACCCTGTCCTCTGGGGTCTGATGCCGCGGACACGGTGCCGGAAGATTTTTCAAAGATCACAGTCTGCATGTTTCCCCAAGTTCGATCAAGAATCTTGAACTGATGCCCTCTACTTTCCAGTGCGGAGAGAACATCTGCGTTTGGTGCGTTTTTTTCAAATTGAATCACATCCGGCAAATATTGGTGATGAAATCTCGGACGGCTGACAATTGAGTTTGCATCTGCACCTTTTTCAAATTCTAGAATTCCAAGCAACACCATAGTAATAATACGGCTGCCGCCCGGCGCACCCAGTATGGCAATTCGTTGATCATCCTCGATAAATGTCGGAGTCATACTTGATAGCATGCGTTTACCTGCCTCTATCGAATTTGCATCAGACCCTACCAAGCCATAAATATTGGGTGATCCAGGACGCAGAGAGAAGTCATCCATTTCGTTGTTCAGCAATACTCCTGTATTCGGTGGAATAAAACCTGATCCAAACAGGTAGTTAATGGAGAGTGTAGCAGCCACCATATTGTTATTCGAATCAATCACGCTGAAGTGGGTCGTATTTCCTCCTTCTCCGGTGGTTACAGTAATTGGAGCTAAATCATCACTTTTGGTTGCAGAATCCATCCGAATTGACTGGTTCAGACCGGAAGCGTAATTTTTGCTAACAAGCATGTCCACAGGGACGCTAACAAAGTCAGGGTCTCCCAAGTACTCTGCTCTGTCTCGATATGCTCTACGGGCAGCTTCCACTACTACATGTATGAGGTCTGCTTCATCCAGTTTGGTGATATCGTAGTATTCCAATATGTTCAGCGCTTCTGCAAGAACAATACCTCCTGAAGAAGGCAATGCGGCGGCTGTTATTTTCATATTGCGGTATGTAAATGTAACCGGGACTCGCACAGCCACTTCATACTGATTGAAGTCTTCAATCGTCCAGATTCCACCCGCCTCCTGCACACCTTTGACTAAAGTTTCCGCTACAGGACCTGAATAAAAACCATCGTGCCCTCGCTCTGCCAGCGCTTGAAGTACGTTTGCTAAATCCTCTTGAACTAGTAACTCCCCTACTTCTGGAATGTTACCCCCATTGAGAAAAATTTCAGCAGTTGATGGGTAATTCTTTAGCTGGTCTTTTCGCCATTTGATTTTGCTTTGGACTCCGTTACTAACTGCAAATCCTCTCTGTGCGGCATTGATAGATGGTTCAAGCAATACACTCAAAGGCAATGACCCGTAATTTTCAGCTAACCAAACCAGTGCAGCAGGTTGCCCCGGAATTCCCGCTGATAGCGGACCGTCAATCGACAAATTCGCAATGACGTCACCTTTATCGTCCAAATACATATCCCTAGAGGCTTGCAAAGGTGCTTTTTCTCTTCCATCAAGCATAATTGACTGTCTTTTGGCAGCGTCATACAGCAACCAGAAACCACCACCTCCCATCCCTGAGGAACCAGGTTCAACCACAGCCAAGGTGGAACTTATCGCAACTGCGGCATCAAATGCGTTGCCACCCATTTGTAGCATGGAGATCCCTGCTTCAGTTGCCAGCGAGTGAGCAGTCGCTATTCCTGCGCCAGCGAATGCCTTTGAGGTGCCAATCATTAAGATGACAGCAAATGACAATATTTTCAGGTTCCAGGAATTCACTTCATTTTTACTCTGAATTTAACCAGTTTCAGTTAGAAAACATCTGAGTGTTTTAATCTCGAATCAATTTGCCAAATTCTGTGATTGCGTACACAGTAAATCTACGATTGGTTCTCAATTTCAATCGCTAGGTTATATATCCAGACACAATCTGATTTCCATGTTCATCACTTCAAATTCTTGAATCGACACTTCCAATTCATGCAAACCAAAACCAAATCAATATCTGACTTTGCACTCGTATAATCGCAATTCCAAATTACATGCAAATTTAGATACAACAATGTCTATTTCAAAAAAAGCGAGTATCCAGAACGTGACTGTAGATGGATACAACATCGTTACTTACAGTTATGGAGAAGGAGACGAAATACTCCTTCTTCTGAATGGTGGTCCGGGACTACCTTGTGATTATCTGAGAGACCCGCATGTCCCTTTGGTCGATGAAGGATACAGAGTCGTTGCGTTTGACCAACTGGGATGCGGTAATTCAGATCGACCAGACGATCCATCTTTGTGGGATATCGGACGATATGTCGAAGAAGTAGAAACAGTCAGAACAGTTCTAGGTCTAGAGCGATTTCACCTTTTAGGCCAATCTTGGGGTGGATGGCTCAGTATCGAATACTCACTGATCTATCCAGATGACGTTCAATCTCTCATTTTGGCCAATACCTGCGGAGATTTACAGCACTTGACAACCGAGCTGAATCGAATGCGTAATGCTTTGGGAAGTGAGACTGTCGCCATGATGCAGCATCACGAATCACTCGGTCAGTTCGATCATCCTGAATATATGGCTGCGATCACCATCTTGAATTACCGCCATGTCTGTCGATTAAAGTCCGAATGGCCAGCGTCGCTGATGGCTTCACTTAACGACTGGAACATGGGGCCTTACGGCACCATGCAAGGCCCTAATGAATTTCTGTACATTGGCAATTTGAAAGACTGGAACAGAATCCCTGATATGCATAAATTGGAAATGCCAACATTCATTGTAACTGGCACTCACGATGAAATCGGCCCAGCCTGTGCAATTCGAATGGATAACGTGTTGCCAAATTCGGAAGTAGTGGTGCTACCAAACAGTTCTCACGTTCCGTTTTATGAAGAACCTGAAGGCTACTTTGCCGCATTGCAAGAATTTCTCGCTCGAAACAGAATAACTTCCTAATCAAAAATTACTGAAATCTACCCAATGCCAACAAAATGTAAAGCCGCTTTGAGCATTAATTTTAAAGAACCTTTGCTTATCGAGGAAATTTGGGTTGATGATCCTAGACAGGGCGAGGTCAAGATCAACATTTCAGCCTGCGGAGTTTGCCATAGCGATATCCTCTATATGGACGGTGCATGGGGCGGCAATCTACCTAGCGTGTTTGGGCATGAAGGGGCTGGTATAGTAGATTCCTGCGGACCGGGAGTCGAGCATATCAAACCTGGAGATCGGGTTGCCGTTTCGCTACTCAGATCTTGCGGTCAGTGCTACTACTGCCAACGGCAGCTGTCGAGTCAGTGTGAAAATACTTTCGCCACCGACGAACCATACCGGTTAAAAATGTTGGATGGTACATCAGTCAATCGAGGACTCCGTACGGGATGCTTCGCAGAGTATGCAGTTGTTCATAAATCACAAGTGGTGAAACTGCCCGACGAAATGAACTTGAATAGTGCTTCCTTGCTCACCTGCGGCGTTATTACAGGTTTTGGTTCAGTTGTCAACACCGCGTCCATCAAAGCTGGTGAACACGTAGTCGTTATCGGTACTGGAGGTGTTGGAGTCCACTGTATACAGGGTGCTCGAGTCAGTCATGCGGCAACGATAACTGCAGTCGATGTGAGCGACGAGAAACTGGAGTTTGCCAAGCGTCTAGGTGCCACGCGAATTATCAATTCAACACGCGAAGGTGTACGAGAGGTGGTTTTAGAAGTGACTCAAAATCGCGGTGCAGATGCTGTATTTGTCGCAACCGGTCATCCGGCTGCCTTGGACGGTATTTTTAAGTTGATTCGTCCAGGGGGTCTGCTGGTTCTGGTCGGAATGCCGTCCAATGGCGTCTATTTTTCATTTGAAACAGTCGAGTTCATTGACGCCAATCAAGTCATCCTGGGCAGCAAAATGGGCGGTTCCAATTTGAAAGTTGACATTGCGAACCTGATTGAATTGTACGATGCGGGAAAACTGGAACTTGACGCTCTGATTTCGTCTACTTATCCATTGGAAAACATTAATGAAGCAATTGACGCGACGCGCACCGGAGTCGGCATGCGTAATGTTGTCGTCATGTAAATTGCAGAATCAAACATTCAGATGAGACTCCTCGCGTACCGCATCTGCCACGTTGTTCGCAATCTGTTCAATATTTTTATCCTGATCACCTTCAACTAGCACTCGGATTATCGGTTCGGTTCCTGACGCTCGTAATAGGACTCGTCCACAACTATTTAGCTCCAATTCGGCTTCTTCCAATGCTCGACCGACCTGGGGCCAGTGTCCCAAGTCCAACTGAGACAACGGAGCAGTCCGATTCTGCAAACGTACATTGACGGTTACTTGCGGTACAAGTTGAATTCCCTCAACAAGTTGATGTAAAGAGCGTCCTGTATTTTTTATCTCACTCAGAATTTCCAACACTGCGGCAATACCATCTCCTGGCACACCTGTTTCACCGTTTAAAATATGCCCACTTTGTTCTCCGCCCAAATTCCAGCCCAGTTGCATCAAACGATCAGATATGTAACGATCACCCACATCTGTTCGTTCAAAAGGTATACCGTGGTCTGACAGCGCTCGTTCTAGTCCAATATTGCTCATCAGGGTTCCGACAACCCCACCAGCCAGGCGATTATCCCGTTTACGAGCCATCGCAATCACAAATAACAACTGATCGCCATTAAGCAGATTACCCTGCCTGTCAACCATCACAACTCGGTCACCATCACCATCGAGTGCAATTCCAACATCTGCAGCATGGTCAATCGTTTGCTGCTGAATAAATTCAGGATTTGTTGAACCGCACTGATGATTAATGTTGTATCCGTCTGGATTGACCCCGACTGAAATTACATCGGCCCCTAATGCTATCAGTACTTTAGGCGCAATTCGATAACTTGCTCCGTTTGCACAATCGACGACGATTCGCAGACCGTGTAGCGAAGTTTCAGCAGTTGAACACAAGTAAGACGAATACTGCTCTACAGCATCCTCAATTCGAGAAACTTTACCAAGTCTGACTGAATTACTAATGGCAAGTGGCTGCTGCATCATTCTTTCAATTGAATATTGAAATTGATCAGAAGCCTTGCTTCCATCAGAATTGATCAGTTTCACACCGTTATCGTGAGCGGGATTATGAGAAGCGCTGATGACGACACCAGCTATTGCATCGGTGGTTCTGCAGAAATAAGAGACCGCCGGTGTCGGTACCGGACCTAAATTAGAAACATCTAGACCAGCCGATAGTAATCCGCTAGTAATGGCTGACTCAATGACATGCCCGGAAATTCGGGTATCCCTGCCGATTAAGATTTTCGAGAGTCGAGGATGTTGCTCTCTGCAGACTGTCCCGACACACCATCCCATTTGGAGCATGGAACTTGGTGTGATCGGGTAAATTCCATATCTGCCCCGAATTCCATCAGTGCCGAACAGTTTCACCAAACCCTGCTCTGCTTAGCAAAAGTAAAAAGTATTTGGGCAGTTGGAATCAGACGTTTGAAATAAACTGACGAATCCAGTCAAGTAGAGTAATTTTTTAAGCTTCTCCACTCGCCGGGCTATCCATGCGTGGCTTGACAACACCTTTTCGTCGTTTTTTTCTGCCTCCGGAATCTTTACTTCCATCGGAAGATGATGACGAATCGTCAAACTCAGACGATGGCGAACTCGGATCTTTGCCAGCCATGATGTCATCAATTTGATCGGCTTCCAAAGTTTCAAATTCCATCAAAGCCTTGGCCATGACCTCGACTATGTCCCGGTTGTCTTCAATGATCTTTCGGGCACGAGCGTATTCTTCATCGATGATTCGAGTCACTTCCTTGTCCACTTGTTCAGCTACGGCATCGCTCAGGTTTTGGTGAGTAGTCACGTCGCGTCCCAGAAAAACTTCTGACTGATTATCTCCGTAAACCCGTGTACCCATCGAATCACTCATGCCCCAACGAGACACCATTTTCTGAGCGATATCGGTTGCCTGCTCGAAGTCATTTGATGCGCCAGTTGTCATCTGATCCATGAATAATTCTTCTGCGATTCTGCCGCCCATCAATACTGCGATTCGGGCTAGTAAATACTCTCGATTGTGACTGTAGCGATCCTCTTCTGGCAACTGCATTGTTACTCCGAGGGCTCGGCCGCGCGGAATGATAGTTACTTTGTGAACAGGATCGGTATGTTCAAGCGTCTTTGCAACTACAGTATGGCCGGATTCGTGATAGGCTGTATTCAATAGTTCTTCTTCTGGCATCACTATCGAACGACGCTCAACACCCATTAACACCTTGTCTTTGGCCATCTCGAAGTTTTCCATGGTGACTGTCTCTCGACTGGCACGAGCTGCAAGCAGTGCTGCCTCGTTTACCAGATTCGCTAAGTCTGCACCAGAAAATCCTGGCGTCCCTCGTGCAATAATGCTGGCATCGACATCGGGGTCAATGGAAACTTTCTTCATGTGAACTTTAAGAATCTGTTCGCGTCCACGAATGTCAGGTAGTGGAACATGGACCTGGCGATCAAATCGACCCGGGCGCAGTAATGCTGGATCAAGAACATCCGGACGGTTGGTTGCCGCAATCACGATAACGCCTTCGTTGCCTTCAAAACCATCCATTTCGACCAGCAACTGATTCAAGGTCTGCTCTCGTTCATCGTGCCCGCCTCCCAAACCAGCACCGCGCTGTCGCCCGACTGCATCAATTTCATCGATAAAGATAATACAGGACGCATTTTTCTTGGCCTGTTCGAACATATCTCGCACTCTTGAGGCACCAACACCGACAAACATCTCCACAAAATCTGAACCCGAAATTGAGAAAAACGGTACTTTAGCTTCGCCCGCAATAGCCCTCGCCAAAAGGGTTTTACCGGTCCCAGGACTGCCGGTCATCAATACGCCGCGAGGTATTCTGCCACCCAAAGCGTTAAATTTGTTTGGTGCACTCAGAAAGTCAACCAACTCGCCGACTTCTTCCTTGGCTTCTTCAATACCAGCGACGTCAGCAAACGTGACTCTATTTTTGTCTTCCGTCAATAGCCGAGCGCGACTTTTTCCAAAACTTAGTGCGCCGCGGCCGCCACCACCTTGCATTTGCCGCATGAAAAATATCCACACCCCAATCAGTAGCAGCAGTGGGAACCAACTGATGAAGAGTTGCATTAGAAGAGAAGGAGATTCCTCTTTCTGTGCGACAATCGTGACACCCGCGTTCACCAGGTCATCAACCAGTTTTGGGTCGTCGGGGGAATAGGTGATGAATGAATCACCTTTCGAAAATGTACCTATGATGTTTCGTCCATCAATGACGACTTTTTCAACTCGTCCTTGTTTGACATCAGATAGAAAAGTCGAATATTCAACCTCCTTGCGCGGGGTGCTATCGGTCGGCGCAAAATTCTTGAATATTGCCATCAACACCATTGCAATGACAACCCACAATAGGAGATTTTTCGTAATGCCCAAAATTACTGCCCTGTATGAATTACTTGATTACGCAGATATGTAACGTTAAGTTTGAAGCCGAGCGAAATAGTACCGGTCCACCCGTTGGGTAACCAAGTGAGGTCTGATTGATCAATTACAAGTGTTTATTCATAAACCAACTTCAGTCATTTTAACAGAATATTGGTTGAGGGTTACACAGATACGATTACCAGTTTACCTGTCAACTACATCAGACTAGGTGAAACGAAGAGCAAGCGGTGATTCTGCCATATTTTGGGGGTGATAGTTTCTTGACACCATGTATGACTCCTGACTTGTGGACCGGGAAGACTGCGGTTTGTAGATTTTGCAGGTATCAAACAGAAATTTACAGTTCTGTTTCAGAATTGAAGTTTCCTCTGTTTGAAAAAACTTAAACGCCAGCGAACCGGATTCGATGAGCACCACTTCACAGACTTTGAAGATTGCAGTATATAAATCAAAATAGTTTCTGGAATCGATCGTTGCGTTCCCGGTAATATTTGGCGCCATATCAGACAACACCAAGTCCACTTTGCGCTGTTGCAGATGATCGAACAGCCTCATTGGCGCATCATTACCGGCAAGATCGCACTGAACAAACTGAACTCCCGATATGGGCTGCATGCTGAGTATATCAGTTGCAAGCACCATACCTTTATTCCCAACTTTTGATTGTGCATACTGCGACCAGCCGCCTGGAGACGCTCCAAGGTCCAGCACCGTCATTCCGGATTTCAGTAACTTAAACTGCTGATCCAGTTCTTCCAATTTGAAAAACGATCGCGACCGAACTCCCAGTCGGGAAGCGTCCCGCACAAATACATCTTTCTGTCTGAATCTTTGCCATTTCGAAACAGGACGTTTGGAAGAACCACTCATTCAAAACCTCGAAAGTCTGTGGAATATCTTTTTGCAAAAAAGAGTTATACTCTCTATGTCGAACCATCCGAATGTCTACTTATGAATGTGAACGCGAAAACTCAGGAACTCACTCGCACTACACCAGAAACTGCTCCTGAAATTCCTGGGCGTAGAAGTTTTTTTGTCTATCGAGATCTTGGCGCGAAAACCGGGAGTCTGGGTAAATTAAATGCACAAACAATGACTGCCATCAAAGGCATGACGGAGCCGACAGGATGGCATTACCACAACTGTGATTGTCAATTTCTGTACATTTTGAATGGTTGGATCGATATGGAATTTGAAACCGGCGATAAATTTCACCTCGAAAAAGGAGACTCTCTATACCTACCAGGTGGAATGCGACACAATGAAACTGCTACATCCGAGGATATGGAACTCCTGGAAGTCACACTGCCCTCAAAAATTGACACAGTCGCCTGCGAACCGCCAATTTAGGGAACTAATTATTGTACTTTTTCTGCCAGGTAAAACTTCATGCGCCTGGCTTCTTTTTTGAATGACGATCAGTCAGCTCAGTCTTTTCTCAATTTGTAAATTTTCGTACTTCTGTGTTCAGTAAACCGTGTGCGTCATTTTCGTTGCATTTCAGAAAAGCCATCAATACCCGTTCATACTGGCCGCTAACCGGGATGAGTATTATCAGCGTCCGACCGCGGCCGCTGATTTCTGGGACAACCATCCGGACACACTGGCCGGTCGTGATCTAGAAGCCCAAGGCACGTGGCTAGGCATCAGCCGAACCGGTCGAATAGCCGCAATTACCAATCGCCTCGATTCAGGATCAAAGCACGAGCCACTTCGGAGTCGAGGTGAGCTCGTCAGCAAATTTTTGCAATCCAGTCAATCTATAGATCAATATGCGAAACTACTGCTTCAGAATCGGGATGAATATAACGGATACAGCATTTTGTTCGGTGATTACTCTCAGCTTCGTTACCAGTCAAACTGGTCACATCTTGCGACAAATTTGAATTCCGGCATTCACGCACTTAGCAATTCTTTCATTAACTCTCCGTGGCCTCGAGTGTTGGTTGGAAAAGAACTGCTAGCCAGTCATCTTCGAAATGATGAAACGGTGCGTCATGACAGAATTTTTGAAATTCTGTCCGACCAAAATTCATATGATTCAATTCAAAATAAAACTTGTCTCAGTTCGGCGAATTCCACCCACTCGAAGGATGTACCAATTTTTATCAAGTCCAGAAATTATGGCACCCGAAGTTCCACTGTAGTGCTTGTCGACCACCAACTGAATGTCTATTTTGAAGAGCGAACCTTCGGTGAAAATTCTCGTGACTGTCAGTCGCAACGTCAGTTCAATTTTCACCTTTCTGAACTCACTTCGTAATTCAAGGCTGCTGGCGCCGGACGCGAATTACCCGGTCCAAACCTCTGAGTCTCGCTAATACATTTTTTAATTCAACCGCGGTACTAATTTCAATGGTCATGCTTATTCGGCCCACTTCATTTGACCGAATGTGAGGTGTATTCAGCGCGATTAAACTGACACCCAGATTTGACATGACCGAGGTTATTTCCTGTAGTAATCCTGATCGACCTTCTGCAATCATCTCTAAATCAACAGGGTAGTTTGTCGTTTGGTTATACTCCCAGTCAACCGGCAACAGCCGGTCAGGATGAGTTTCCAACATTCGCTTTATGTTGCCGCAATCGCGCTTGTGAATGGTCACTCCGCGGGATACGGTGACATAACCGATGACATCGTCGCCAGGCAGTGGTCCACAACACGACGCATGATTCGTAAGCAGGTTTCCGATACCCAGAACTGATAGTGCTGGAGCAATTGGTTCCAATCCACGTTTGGACAGTTTGATTTCCGATTCTTCAGGCTCGGATTCGATCAGACTTGAAATGGCATGGGTAGCCTTCAATTCCTTCATTCCGATTGCCGCGAGGAAAATTTCACTGTTCTTGTAACCGTTGCTCAAAGCCAACTTTTCAAAGTTGATTTTTGACAAGCCGTGTTTGGCAAGTTCCTTTTCCAGCAATGTACGTCCTTGAGCTTCGTATCGACTATATTCTTCCAGTTTGAACCACCGGCGAATTCTGGCCTTGGCTCTGGAAGAGACTACAAAATTCTGGTTTGACGACAGCCAGTCGCGGCTTGGGCCGCCAGACTTTACCGTTTGAATTTCAACCCAATCGCCCGTTTTGAGTACGTGCGTGAGCGATACAATACGACCGTTTACCCGCGCACCTCTGCACCTGTGTCCGACTTCAGTATGAATGGCGTAGGCGAAATCAATGGGAGTTGAGAATGCAGGCAACTCCACCACTTTTCCGGCTGGTGTGAATACATAAGTGCTCGCCAAATTACTGTCATCGGATTTAGAAGTGTCGTTTGACTGCGAGTCCGCAATATCTTCCTTCCATTCCATTAGTTGGCGTAGCAGCCGAATTTTTCCTTCCTGATAGGTACTGGAATTGTTGTCTTCCTTATACAACCAGTGTGCTGCAACCCCAAATTCACAGTCATTGTGCATCTGCCAGGTCCTGATTTGCACTTCGACAGTTTTGGAGTTCGGGCCGTAGATCGCTGTGTGAAGCGACTGGTATCCATTCGGTTTCGGCGCCGATATGTAGTCATCAAATTCATTTTCAACCGCAGTCCACGAGGCGTGCACTGCACCTAATGCTGCATAGCAGGAGGCAATGTCGTTGACCAGAATACGAACTGCGCGTACATCGAACAAGCTGTCAAACTGGACACTTTTTCGGTTCAGTTTTCGCCAGATGCCATACAAATGTTTGGCTCGTCCATTGACGGTTGCGTCAATGTTTGAGTTGTCCATTAGGGATTGAAGTTCCGCGACAAAGGTGTCAATGTAGGCTTCACGTTCTACCCGACGTCCATCCAGCTGATAAGCAATCCGATCAAATTCCGCGCGATTTGTGTATTTGAATGACAGGTCTTCGAGTTCCCATTTGAATCGCCACATTCCAAGCTTATTTGCAAGCGGCGTATAAACCGATAGCACCTGTTTTGCAAGCGACTGCTGTGCTGCCTCCGATAGAGTCTTGGCTCCTCTCATTTGAATAAGCAATTCCGCGAGGTGAATGTTCACCACACGCGGATCATCAACCATGGTAATAAGAATTCTGCTGAAATCAATTTGCTGATTGGATGCTACATCCTGTACATCGACCCGCCCCATATTTACAGAAAGAGTATCCAATCGCTCCGCACTCTGATAAAGATTGGCAACAGATCCGCCTAAGCGCTTTCGGACCGCTTCTTTCCGGATAGATAAAGAATCCCTGTAACCTCGCAATATCGCGACCATGCTGGAATCTTGGTCTGCATCGGTTTCAATCAACAAAGAAATCGTATCCGTCAGTGATCGGTTGATCACACATGTTTCATCGGAGAACAGGTCTGTAACTTCCCGTATCAAATTGACTGCCCGCTCATACTGAAAGAGTTTAAAGCGCGTTTTCGCACTTCGCTGCGAATGAATTGTTTCCAGAGTGCGTTTCAATTTCTTTTCTCTATCATCCAAAATTTTGAATAATTTCCGATATTAATATTTAGCATTCAAATTTGACTACCTGTCACATATACAATTTTTATTTACTTGTTATTATTCATATTTATTTGATTTTTTTCGCTTCCTACGAAATTTTGATGTGAACTAGGTGGTCAATTATTTACCACATAATGAAACAGCAGTACTTCGCTATTTGCACAAGATACTCACAAAGTTATTAACAAATTTTGTGGATAACTTTTATGCTTCAAGTTTTGTTTTTGACGGTCGATTGATCGTTCAATTCCCAAGAGCAGAATTTGATTTTTCACAACCGAACGGACTGCGCTTGAAGTGAATATCGAATTTCATAACCAGAATCTCAAGTGCTTGTGGTCATAAATCGCCGAACTTAGGAAAATTTCTTCAAAATCACCCTTGACAAATTTATTTTTGAGATTATATTTAGCACTCTATTCTAAAATTAATTGTCAGATTGGTAGTTTTTAGAATTATTGTTTTAAATAATCGAGTAATGTAAGATTTTATTTCAATGACACTAGATTTGAATTTCTTGTTGGAACCAAGCGAACTAGAATCAGTTCTTGATTCACCCGAACTGATCGTTGTCGACGTAGGCGATTTCGATGCCTACGAGAAAGAACGTATTCCAGGCGCCGTTCACGTGGACTATCTGGACATTGTATCGGGTCAACCGCCTGCCAGTGGACAGCTACCACCGCTGGAAGTCCTTCAAGAGGCATTGTCTGCCATTGGTTTAACAAGAGAAAAACATGTGGTTGCTTACGATTCGGAAGGAAACGGAAGGGCATCCCGTTTGCTATGGACACTTGACGTATTGGCTCATCCAAGTAGTTCGTTGTTGAACGGAGGTTTTACAGCGTGGAAAAATGAGGGCCACCCGATTGAATGGGGAGTACCTCTAAAAACCGAACGTAGCGACTACGCGGCCTATGTCAACGGCAAATCGCACGCTGACAAAAATTATATTTTGTCGAAAATAGGTGATTCAGACGTCGGCATTCTGGATGCGAGGTCGCCGATGGAATATCAAGGATTTGATGTTCGGTCATTGCGCGGCGGACACATCCCGGGTGCGCGTAATGTTAATTGGCTTGACACAATAGATCGTACTCGCAACAACCGTTTCAAATCGAGTGAAGAGTTACTTGATATGCTTCATAAGCAAGGCATCACTCCTGACAAGGAAATCATTACTTATTGCCAAACCCACCACCGTTCATCACACAGTTATGCTATGCTGAAGTCGCTGGGGTACGACCGCATAAGAGGTTATGCGGGTTCGTGGTCAGAGTGGGGCAACCTAAACGAAACGCCTATTGAGTGTTGATTTTAAGTCAATAGAATTCTTGGCTTGACCAGTGGGGGCTCTGAGCCAGCGAATCTTCTACAGGTTTGACCGGATCTAACAGCCAACGGTCTCACTCTTTCAATTGAGGCGCGTCTAGAACACTAGGCTTGAACTCTTGATTATTCACGTTGACATGGACGCATTCTACGCTTCTGTTGAGCAGCGTGATAATCCTGAACTGCTGGGACAACCAATTGTAGTCGGTGGCAGATCACAGGAAAGGGGTGTGGTTGCTGCAGCAAGTTACGAAGCCAGACAATACGGAATTCGAAGCGCAATGCCTTCTTCCACTGCAGAAAGGCTATACCCTGATTTGATATTCGTACCGATGCGCATGTCCTACTATGTTGATATTTCCAATCAAATTTGCGAGATTTTTGATCGATACACACCTCTGGTTGAGCCACTTTCGATTGACGAAGCATTTCTTGATGTCTCGGGTAGTACGCGCCTTTGGGGTGATGCTACAACAATCGCCAAGCGTATCAAAAAAGAGATACTTGACGAGTTACAGCTGACAGCATCCGTCGGAATCGCTCCCAATAAATTTGTCGCCAAAATTGCCAGCGATCTTAAAAAACCTGACGGATTTGTCAGGGTTGACCCACCACTTGATCTGTTTCTTGATCCCTTACCGATCAATCGGCTTTGGGGAATTGGTCAAGTGACAGAAAAAAAGCTGAAGTCGGCCGGTATTCTTACTATTCGTGATTTCCGAATTACAAATCCCGAGATTCTACGTCAATTTCTAGGAAATTCAACGGAACACCTGCTACAGCTTGCAAGAGGAGAAGACTCTCGAAAAGTTGTACCGCATAGGGAGTCCGTATCAATATCAACAGAAACGACATTTTCAGTCGATGTTGAAGAATTCGATCACCTTGAAAACACGTTGCTGGGGTTAACTGAAAAAATCGCAACTCGACTCAGAACAAAGAAGTTGCGGGCGCGAACAGTTGGAATCAAGTTAAGAGATTCAAAATTCAAAACGCTATCCAGACACCTGACTTTATCAGATGCCACGGATGTTACTCAGGTTATCTGGAAGAGTGTCCAGAACCTTCTTCGAAAAACACTTGATGGGCACTTCAAAATTCGGTTGATTGGCGTTCAAATCAGTTCGCTGGAACCGGCTGCCGATAAAATCCAATCACACTTGGAATTTGACGATTCGGAACGTCAGAAGAAAATCGACGACGTAATGGACGATGTCAACCGAAAATTTGGCTCGGGTGCATTGCATCGAGGTATTGATCGATCAAAATAGCTTTTGAATCGAAATTAACTGCCCGTCTACCTACACTTGGCATGCTGAGCTTCCTGCGGAAGCCACTTCGCGTTCAGCCAATGGAATTCTGACGTGAATCCTCATCGAATTCGCAAAGTTACAGTGGCTGTCAACCGCTCAAATCACAAATTTATTCTCTTCGATTAAATTACATTAAAATCTATATTCTCGAAACAAGAAAAGTCGACTGGCCAAATCTGCGGTCGATGTTGAAGTTTCGTCAGTGTTTCATTACAATTGCAACGCAAAGAATCTACCACCTAATTTCACCACCAAGAATCGGGCGTTAGCAATACAACGCCTTTTTCTATCTTTACAGTCAATGTTAATTTGCAATGGTTGGCGATATCGACAATCCCAAGGATTCAAACAATCAATCAGACGCCCCTACCAACTCTGAAAGCTTGAGTTCAAAGTCTGATGAATCAGTCGCTCCCTCGGAAGACCTTCAAGAAGTCGATTCAACCAATGTGATTGACGCAACACAGACTGCCACAGAATCGAACGATTCCAAACCTAATGTGCCGGTTGCATCTGAGGATTCCGTTTCTGAATCTTCGGATAGTGACGCTAATGGTGCTGAGTCAGAGAGCAGTTCTTTAGACCCGGATAATCTGTACAAGCATATAAAGAGTCTCGTAAAAGATCTGAGAACGGCGCTCGAAAATGGACAGTTGAGGGAGTGCATTTCCCTCTACGAGCAGTGCCAGGCGAGGCTCAAAAAATTGGATGATATCGACTACAAGCCAGCCAGTCGCAAAAAATTACAGAAGAACCTGAATGAACTCAGTTTTGAGATTCAAAATCTAAAAAAATGGCGAAATTGGGGAATGAATCAGGCTCGCCAGGGGTTGATTGATCAACTCATCGCACTTAAGGATTCCGAAGAACATCCAAAAGACCTTCACGCTAAACTGAAAGCGATTCGCGACCAGTGGAATAAGTGGAACAAAACTGGCGACTTTCCAAATCAAAAACTTCGGGAGAGTTTTTCGGAAGCTTACAACGAAGCATTCGCTCCTTGCAGAGCTTTTTTTAAGAACCAAAAGAAGCAGAGGAAACAAAACTATAAGGCCCGAAATAATATCTGTGCAGATCTTGAAAGTCTCTATGATTCGACGGACTGGGGACACAAACCCGACTGGGAAGTTATTGTAGATGCGATTCGACAGGCGAAGAAACAATGGAAAGCTGCTGTCCCATTAAACAAAAAGGACTGGGACATCACAAACGTTCGATTTGACGAAGTGATCAGTAAGTTTGCGCCATATCTTGAGCGAGAACGCGAAAGAGGTGTTCAATTTCGTCAGGAACTGATCCGAAAAGCGAATGAACTTGATGCTCAGCCTATCAAGGTTGCCATTGATAAGGCAAAGTCCTACCAAGTTGAATGGAAAACAGTTGCTGTCCGCACTCGTAAAAAGAAGGAAAACCAGCTTTGGATGGACTTTAAAAGTGCCTGCGACCGTCAATTTCAGCGACGCGCAGAGATGCACAAGGAAAGGGACAATCAGAGAAAGAAGAACACAGAACAGAGGCAGTTGCTGATCAGTGAGATTAAATCCGTTAATCAACTTTCACACGATGAAATTCAGGAGTCCGCCGCGAGAGCATCAGAAATTCAAAGACGTTGGAGACAGACGACTTACTCTGGAAAAGGCAAATCAGACTCGCTTGATGCTGAATTTAACAATGAAGTTGCCAAGTTCAAGAAACTGTCCAAGCAAGCTGAAAATTTGAAGCTTGAATCATTGTTTCAACTGCTCAACAGTAAGGCTCAGATCTGTGATTCATTGGAACGTGCTCGATACTCAAACAATTCGAATTCAGTTGTTGACGAAAGTAAGCTGAAATGGGAAAGCATATCAGACAATTGTGGGGCGTTTGAAGCTCGCATTCAAGATCGGTATGCTGCCGCTTGCGACATGCTGGAAGGTGATTCAGGAGACGATACAAAGTTTGTCGATCAGACGAACCAAAACCTGGAAGCAAAGAACAGCATTTGTCTGCAGCTTGAGGTGTTAGCTGATCTCGATTCTCCACCTGCGTTTGCCAAGGAGCGAATGCAGTACAACGTCATGCGTCTCAATGAGGTCATGACGAAAAGAGCCGAACGATCGGACCCGGAGGACGATATTAAAAATCTACTGATAGAATTTTGGCTAACCGGACCTGTCCCTGAAGAACACCTCGAATCAATCAACGAAAGATTTCAACGCATTCGTTCAGCCCTTAAAAGTACAGTCAGCAACAAATAAATTTACTTTCCTTTCTCCGTTTACGCTTCCAGTTATGCTAGAACATCGTTTGGAGCATACTGTCCCAATAGAATACTGTCAACCTCCACATTATCGGGATACATCCGTCTATGGCAAGAATTTCAGCAGATCATTTGATCCAAAGCATCGCTGACAGCTTACAACATATTTCCTACTACCACTCAGCGGACTTTGTGTATGCAATGTCGGCTGCTTATGAGCGCGAAAGGTCACCAGCAGCCAAAGACGCAATTGCCCAGATTCTGATTAATTCTCGCATGGCGGCCGAAGGTCATCGTCCGATTTGCCAGGACACCGGTGTGGTTGTGGTATTTGCCAAAGTCGGTATGAACGTTCAATGGGATACTGATCGCCCGCTGCAAGAACTGGTCGACGAAGGCGTTCGACAAGCCTACCTGAATCCGGACAATCCCCTTCGAGCTTCGGTAGTCGACCCACCGTGGGGCATTCGCAAGAATACTCGAGACAATACCCCAGCCGTACTTCACACAGAACTGGTCGAAGGGGATGAAGTTAGCATTACAGTGGCCGCAAAAGGCGGTGGGTCGGAAAACAAAGCCAAGCTGACTGTACTCAACCCTGGCCAAAATATCGTAGATTGGGTGCTGGCTACTGTACCGAAACTGGGTGCCGGCTGGTGCCCTCCAGGAATCCTAGGAATCGGAATTGGCGGTACACCTGAAAAATCCGTTGTTCTTGCAAAGGAAGCGCTGATGGACCCAATTGATATGCATGAATTACTTGAACGGGGAGCGAACTCGCCAACCGAGGAATTGCGAATCAAACTGTATGATGCGGTGAATCAACTAGGAATTGGCGCCCAGGGCTTGGGGGGTCTCACTACAGTGCTTGATGTAAAAGTCTTGGAGTATCCCACGCATGCTGCATCCCTGCCTGTGAGTCTGATTCCGAATTGTGCAGCTACCCGGCACATTCACTTTAGTCTGGACGGCACCAGACCGGCACAGTTACCGATTCCTTCTCTTGACCAATGGCCAAAAATCGTACAGGACACTGCAGGCGCACGCCGCGTCAATATCAATACGGTTACAAAAGACGAAATTCAAAACTGGACTATCGGTGAAACACTGCTTATTACGGGAAATATTCTGACAGGTAGAGACGCTGCTCACAAACGAATGTTGGAATATTTTGCGCGCGGCGAATCACTGCCGAGCGGTGTTGACCTTAATGGTCGGTTCATCTACTATGTCGGTCCGGTCGATGCGGTTGGCGAAGAAGCGGTTGGGCCTGCGGGACCCACAACAGCGACCCGAATGGACATGTATACGGATGAGTTAATTGAGAAAACTGGATTGATCGGGATGATTGGCAAAGCGGAGCGCGGAGCTGATGGTCTGGCTGCAATCAAAAAACACGGAGCAGTCTACCTCATCGCAGTAGGCGGTGCAGCTTATCTGGTTTCAAAGGCAATTCGATCCGCCAAAGTACTGGCTTTTGAGGATTTGGGTATGGAAGCAATTTATGAGTTTGAAGTTGAGGACATGCCTGTAACTGTTGCAGTGGATAGCAACGGCGATTCGGTACACATTACCGGTCCACAAAAATGGCGTGAAATTATTTCGGAAATTCCGGTACGAGTGGTTTAGGAAGGTAACCACACATCAAATCATTCGCTTCAAGCCAAGACTCAATCATTGAACCAACAATTTTCCATCTCCAACCAGAAAACATACGGGCACTACATTCTCCACACACCGTCTCAACCGCCTCTTGCCGAGTACACAAAAGGGATGCGGGCAGTTCCATTTCCGTAGCGAACAGGTTGATTTGATCAAGCAGTTCACTAACCTGACTTTTCTGGTCAGAATTGAGGCTTCTCCACGAAATCCAAATTGGAAGATGAGTGTTTGGTGTTTCGACACGCAACATAGCGTGAACACCTGATACCCAATTAGGAATGCGATGACGCTTTTTTCCGAGCAAGTGCGCGGTCAATTGAACTGAGTGTGGTTTATTCCTTACAAGATCAACAATCTGGTGATCAGACATAATCCACTGACGGGGTCGATTAACCAATTTTGCTCGCTTTTCCCGCCAAATCAATAGTTGCTTAGCGAGTTGCTGGTCGTGTAAGTTAAGCGTCGCACCACCAGTAAAAGATTTCCATGCGTTATCTACTGAAAGACTGTAATCAGATTGCTCAAGCAGACGAGCAGATTCTTCGCAGAGCCACGACAGTCTGTCCATCTTTTGAAGTTGATCGCGCAAGATTTGAAACAGGGGCAATACGTACCGCACATCATTCAGTGCGTATTGAATTTGCTCTGAGGATAAAGGTCTTTTGCTCCAATTGGAGCGCGTCTGATCCTTGATTAGTTCAATTCCTAGGTATTCCTCGACTAATTTTTTGTACGACAACTTCTGAGCTCCGCACAGTTGAGCCGCGATCTGTGAGTCAAGAATTCGTGAAGGAACCAGATCAAATTGTTCCAACACCTCAAGGTCCTGGTTGGCCGAGTGCAAAACTGCGGTTGTCCCTGAAGCTTTTACAACCTCTCTGAAACTTGACCAGTCCGATATACAGGGGACATCGACACAGAACATCAGATTGACACTTGCGATCTGTATCAGTTCAAGTTTGGGTAAATACGTATTGGTACGCGTAAATTCAGTATCAACAGCCAGGTACTGCTCACCATTGATTCTTTCGCACAACCTGACAAACGTGTTCAGATCCGTTACTGGCTGATTTATCTCCTTCATATTCTTAAGTCAGATGGTTTGCGGCGCTCTCTCAGCTTTAACGTGTTCACATATTGTTGGATTCTGTATAGCAATCAGTGGCATAATTTTGTGCATCCGGATTCTTTGTTGAGCACTGTTGGAATTTATGGTTGAACGGTTCTTATTTTTTTCATTTTGACTGAGTTTCGAAGGAAGAATTTAGGGAAGCAATTGCTAAACACCTGTCCGTAGCCCCTGTGAGCAATTTGGTTCAAGTTGAGTTGAATCAGTTCAGCAGTACTATCCTGAATTTGCACAGCAACCGTCGTGTAACTTCAAACAACTGAAGTACGTAACTATCGCATCTCCAAAAATACTCGAGATCAACCTATTGATTAAACAAGGATTTAGTTTAATTCATGGCTGTCAATAACAACCCGATTCAAATTACAGTAAGAATTGCCTTTTTTCGGGATAAACCGCAGAGTCTCCCGGCAACAAATTATATGGTGCTGGTTTCAGCAGCCGCAGCCGTGCTTTCAACGGCATTTCTGGAAGTATCCGCACCGTTTTCCAACAATATTCAGCTCGCTATACTTCAAATGCTGGTCTTGGGTGTTGCGGTGGCCGCAGTACTTGCCATACCTCGCCGAATTGCGCGTTGGCGCCAAACCATTGCAGCAATTTACGGAACAACTTGCGTGGTTCGATGCCTTGCATTTTTTCCAATCTACATTGCATCAAATTATTCGCAGGATTCGGAGAGCTTTTTCTGGTTGGCAGTCACAACTGCGCCTTTTGGAATCTGGAGCTTAATCATTTCTGCATTTATTTTCAAGGAAGCATTGGAAATATCAAAAGTCAGTTCATTTTTTATCGCCCTCGGAGTCAATTTGGCTGTTTCAATTATGGTACTGCTGACTCTAGGGCAAACTGTTGATCCAGTCATTGAGCCAATCCAATGAAACATATTCATATCATCGGAATTTGCGGTACTTTCATGGGTAATCTTGCGTTACTTGCCCGCGATCTTGGGTATCAGGTTTCCGGGTCCGACCTTAATGCTTATCCACCCATGAGTACTATGCTGGCCGAGCAAAAAATAGACGTGTCAACTGGTTATCACCCAGACAACCTAATTCATCGGCCCGATTTGGTGCTGGTTGGAAACACCATCAGCAGATCGAATCCGGAAGTTGATGCAATGCTTGATCAGGGTATGTACTATACCTCCGGCCCTCAATGGATGTATGAGAATGTTCTGAGAGATCGAAAAGTAATTGCAGTCGCAGGAACACATGGAAAGACAACAACGACTAGCATGATTGCCTGGATGCTTGATTATGCAGGCCTGTCTCCTGGCTATCTGATTGGCGGCGTTGCACAAAATTTCTCAGATGCGGCTCGAATTGGAGACGGTGAGTGGTTTGTGATTGAAAGCGACGAATATGACACTGCGTATTTCGATAAACGTTCAAAATTCGTTCACTATCGACCTAGAATTGCTGCATTACTGAACCTCGAATTTGATCATGCGGATATCTTTAGTTCAATTGAAGATATTGAAAGACAGTTTGAATACTTTATTCGTACCCTGCCATCGTCCGGACGTACCGTAGCAAACTTCGATGACACCAGACTCGGAGAAGTCGTCAATCGAAGTTCAGTTTCACCGATCGTGAACTTCAGCACTTCCGGCAATCGAGAAGCTGACTGGTATGTTGATTCACAGTCCGAAGACTACCTTCACTCCCACATACACTCATCGGTGCACGGATCGGTTGACTTGAACTGGAACATACCAGGGCAGCACAACACCGCGAACGCGCTCGCAGCAATTGCCACTGTTTGCGAGGTCGGTGTAAAGGTCGAGACTGCGATAGAAGCATTGTGTCACTTCAAGCCAGTCAAACGACGGCTCGAATTGCTAGCGGAAGTTAACGGCATCAAGATTTTTGATGATTTCGCTCATCATCCTACTGCCATTCTCGCAAGCATCGATGCTGTTTCAAAAATTGATCATCCTAAACGGGTCATCGCAATTTTTGAGCCGCGATCCAATACGATGAGAATGGGTATTCACGGTCGGAATCTGGTTGACGCTTTTGACCTGGCAGATCAGGTCTATATGTATCGAGCACCCAACGTCGTGTGGAACGACAGAGATCTAGACCGTGATGACTTCTTCATTTTTGATTCGGTCGAATCACTGCTTGCGTCTGTATCTAGGGAACTTGTAAGCGGTGATACAGTCTTAGTTATGAGCAATGGAGGTTTCGAAAATCTTCAAAACAGGTTAATCGAACAACTTCAGAACAATTCCTCATTTCTCTCAATTGTGAACTCAAAAAAACAATGAAAAACAAAATTTTCTCCTTCAATCGATGCGCTAGTCTGATTATTGCAGCAGCATTGGTCCTTACTGCTCCAATTACTTACGGCCAGTCTTTCGTGGAAGGTGAAGACTACGTCACTTTACAGGGTGACGCTGTAATTTTGCCAGACGGGCGTGTTGAAGTTATTGAATTCTTCTGGTTTGGCTGTCCGACATGTTTCCGGTTTGAACCGATACTGCTGGCCTGGGATAAACCTGGAACCATCAGCTTCAAAACGGTACCCGCAATATTGAATCGCGCTTCGGAATTTCATGCCCATGCGTATTATGCGATGGAACTTCTGAACCTTCAAAATCAACTCATGCAGCCGTTTTACGACGAGTTGCATGTGAAACGCAACCGGGTGGTCAATGCGGAAGATTTTGAAGCATGGGCATCGACTCAGTCAGGTGTGGACGCAGCCACGCTGGCTACAACCACTCACTCATTCGCTGCAATGACAAAGGTTAGACAAGCCAACCTTCTGGCGGAGAAGTACAGAATTAGCGGTGTACCTACAATGGTGGTTGGCGGAAAATATCGAACATCACCTGCAATGGCTGATTCATTTATCCATACACTTGAAATTGTCGAATTTCTGGTTGAGAAAGTTCTGGCAGGACAATAGACTGAATTAAATTCAAACATCTAGTGTCGTTTAAGCGCGGTCACTTCAATTTCCACTTTCATTTTCGGATCAGCGAGTTTGGCACTGAACATCGTTGATGCGGGTCGTATTTCTCCGAAGTATGCCCGAAGAGTAGGCCAGCATCGTTCAAAATCATAGGGATCTGGAAAGATGTAAGTGGTGCGAACGACTTCAGAAAAGTCACTGCCCGCTTCCTTTAGTGCCCGACTTATGTTCTCAAGTGTCTGCCTGCACTGTTCAATAACATCGTCGGATATTGTCATCGTATCGTAGTTGAAACCAGTTGTTCCAGCGACAAATACCCACGGTTCTTGTACAACCGCTCGCGAGTACCCAACCTTTTGTTCAAAAACAGAGCCAAAAGAAATTAAACGTCTTGTATCGTTATTTGATGCTTTCATTTTGCTGAGACCTATTACTTTAGTTACAGAAATACGAAATTTATCGTCATCCTGCAAACTATATTTACTAACCGTAACTGTTGCCAGTCAATTGTTTAAATTGGCAGAGGCCCGATTGAAATGTTGTGTAAATGTGAAAATCCACTCCCTAACTGAAAGAAATTCCGGATTTTGGCTGAATTTAAGTACAGGAACAGTGCTAGACTTCAAGTTAAAATATAGGTGCAGGAAGGGTACGACGAGTTAAAGTCAAGCTTGATTGTTTAGCGAATTGGGCTTACCTAATAACAGCCGATTGAATAAATGAAGGATGACTGATAAGGTTTAAGTTGAAGGTACGAGAAATATCTACTAGAAAATGATGGTCCCGCACACAACCCCAGTTACTTTTGATCGGAATACCAAAAGACTCGGAGAATTTAGCGAGTATCATCACAGGGTCCAATGAGCAAAAATCTGCCAATCGATACAGATACACTGGTCCAGGTTTCAAAACCGAAACTAAAAAAGCCCCGTCTGTATAAGGTTGTATTACTAAATGACGACTACACACCTATGGAGTTTGTGGTTTATGTCCTGCGCACTTACTTCAATATGCAGGAAGAACTGGCTGTAGCCATCATGCTTAAGGTGCATCAGTCAGGCAGCGGGGTCTGCGGTCGATTTACAAGAGAGATTGCTGAGATGAAAGTTCGAGATGTGCTTGAGTGCGCACGCCTACACGAACACCCCCTTCAATGCACAATGGAACCTGATTAATTGTTTTCTGAAGACCTCGAAATTTCACTAAATCGTGCGCTTGCCATTGCCACGGAGCGTCGGCACGAGTTTGTTACCGTAGAGCACCTGTTGCTGTCGATTCTTGACGATGAAACTGTTCAAAAAATTCTCAACGCTTGCAGCGCTCATTTAAGCAAGCTTCGCGAGAATCTCGAAAAGCATCTGAACTCCAGCAACCCCAAGGTTCAGGAAGACGTTAATTACGAACCCCGAGCCACCCATGGTTTTCGGCGGGTATTCCAGCGGGCTATGCTACATGTACAAACTTCCGGTAAAAAGGAAGTCAGTTGCAAAAATATTTTGGTCGCAATATATGGAGAAAATGAATCTCCCGCAGTCTATTTTCTGCATGAACAGGGTGTTCATCGATATGACGTGTTGCGCTATGTAGAACACGGCATTGAAAAATCCAGCTCTGAAGGCACGGACGATCCATTTGATAGTGCGACACAGAAATCCGAATCGGACGATCAAAACCCACTTGCACTGTATACACAAAACTTGAATGAACGAGCTCGTCAGGGGAAAATTGATCCGCTGATTGGTAGAGTACTGGAAATTGAGCGAACAGTCCAAATTCTGTGTCGGCGACGAAAGAACAACCCGCTTCTGGTTGGTGACGCTGGTGTCGGGAAGACTGCAATTGCGGAAGGTCTGGCCAAGCGTATCGTGGAACAGGAGATTCCACTACCTTTGGCTGACGCCACCATCTACGCGTTAGATATGGGCTCTCTTTTGGCTGGAACAAAGTACCGCGGTGATTTTGAACAAAGACTGAAGGCGGTAATCCGAGAGTTGACTAAGGATGAAAACGCCATTTTGTTTATTGACGAAATCCATACCGTGATCGGTGCCGGCGCTGCTTCTGGTGGCACTATGGATGCTTCCAATATATTGAAACCACTGTTGGTATCTGGTGATCTGCGTTGTATGGGTTCCACAACTTACCAAGAGTACCGAGGCATTTTCGAAAAAGATCGAGCGCTATCTAGACGGTTCCAGAAAATTGACGTGATTGAACCGACAATCGGAGAAACTGTAAAAATTCTGCGCGGCCTTAAGTCGCAATTTGAAGAACATCACTCAGTCCGAATTACCAATCGGGCAATCAGCGCGGCTGCTGAATTGGCTTCGCGTTACATCACTGACCGAAAATTACCCGACAAAGCAATTGACGTCATTGACGAGGCAGGTGCGCGTGCACGACTTATGCCACCTTCGAAACGAAAGAACTCAATCGGTGTCAAGGAAATTGAAAAAATTGTTTCAAGCATCGCCCGTATTCCACCGCGTACGGTCTCAACAAGCGATATCAAATCTCTAAAGAATATTGAGCGAGACCTCAAACTTGTGGTGTTTGGTCAGGATGAAGCGATCAGCGCTTTGGCTGATGCAATTAAATTGGCCAGATCAGGATTAGGTAATCCTGATCGACCGATCTCTTCATTTCTGTTCTGTGGTCCAACAGGAGTTGGGAAAACCGAAGTTACCCGTCAGCTCGCCATAACCTTGGGAATTGAGTTGGTTCGATATGATATGTCGGAATACATGGAGAGACACACAGTGTCGAGACTCATCGGTGCACCGCCGGGTTATGTGGGATTTGATCAAGGTGGGCTTTTAACTGAGGCGATCAATAAAACTCCCCATGCAGTTCTGTTGCTGGATGAGGTCGAAAAAGCGCATCCTGACGTCTTCAATATTCTGCTACAGGTGATGGATTACGGGACGCTGACCGATAACAATGGCCGCAAGACTGACTTTCGAAACGTCATCATCATCATGACCACCAATGCCGGAGCAACTGAAATTTCTCGATCTTCGATCGGCTTTACAGAACAGGATCATTCCCATGATGACATGGAAGTCATTAAGAAAATGTTCTCACCAGAATTTCGCAATCGACTTGACTCGGTTATCCGATTCCAACCACTGGATCATGATGTCATCATGCAGGTTGTTGAGAAGTTTTTGATTGAACTGCAGGAGCAGTTGCAGACTAAGAAAATTGAGCTTAATGCTGACGAGCGAGCAAAAGCGTGGTTAGGCGAGAAAGGTTTTGATAAATCAATGGGTGCCAGACCAATGGCACGAGTGATTCAAGAATACATCAAGCGTCCACTGGCGAATGAGATGCTATTTGGGCACCTGGTTAACGGTGGCATCGTCGAACTGACTGTTGAATCGGACGAGTTAAAGCTCAAATATCTACACAACGAAGAAGTCGTCACGAATTAGCAGTTTCACCTATCTGCCAACTCTGCAATTTCCTGTACATTGGCTGACCTCCGGCCATTCCAGTCCCCGAATGTTCAGTTACCTTAAGAGACGAAGTCTTGAAAATCTAAAATAGAAAGACTCAGGCTATCTGATTTTTTATGCTTCACAATTTGAATGAGTAGATTGTGAAATTCCGGTAATATTGAAATGGTGTAACCACGAGAGGCTTCATTAACTGAGCGCAAATTGAACTGTAATGCATTAAACCGCTGGTTATCAAATTCAAATTCAGTTTCGTGAATGGATTCGACGACATACGTCCTTATTACGCCAACCTTTTCCAGTAAATCCACTCGTTGGGTTTTCGCCAGTTTTTCTGGGGCCACCATTAACAATAGAATCAATGCTTCCAAATCATAAACGGGATAGTCGGGCATCTGTGACATTTCACCATTAGAAAATTCAATTTGTCGATCGCGCCACTTAAATTCAGCTACAAAAGAATCGCTTGACCGAGCGCTATCCCGAGTGAGGGTAATTGGCTGAATCCGTGTGTTGTTGCTGATTCTAATGTGTGTTGTATCGAGAGTTTCCACCTCTCCCAAAAGTGCAGCGAGTCCTTTTGGGCTAAGCAAGTGCCTAGAAACGATCGTTTGTCCGTCAACGATATACACAGTTCGCTTGCTCGTACCAAGTTCGATTCCGTTCAAATCGACAACATAAGTTGCTTCGTAAACAACTTCTTCTGCGGCGTATACACTGTTCGTAGCAGTCTGTAGAATTATCCCCATCGATAGGCTTACCGCCAATGAAAGGGAGAGAGTAAATTGATGGAAATAATATTTGTCTCTCATTTTTTTTACCATTGGAACCGAAATGGTTTCTGATCTATGCTCAATGCTTCCGATTCGTGCTCTTTGTCTGAATCAAATGGATATCAAGCCTTCTGCAAACATTTGTATTGCCTGTGGGTAAATTTGGTGTTCACATTCGTGAACTTTTTCTTCCAAACGCATGACGGTGTCATCAACAGCCACTCTAAATCTTTTCTGCAATATGATCGGCCCGGCGTCCAATTCAGGAGTAACAAAATGAACTGTTGCACCATGGAAGTCATCACCATCTCGCAATACACGCTCATGTGTATTCGTTCCCTTGTGTCTGGGCAAAAGAGATGGATGAATATTCATTATGCATCCATGGTATCTTTCCACAAATTCTGCCGATAGAATTCGCATGAACCCAGCCAATATGATCAGTTCGAACTTCAATCCGTTTAAAGCTTCCTGAAGGATTCGATCAAATTCTTTCCGATCCGGCTTCTTTCCAGCATTGACATAAATGGCTGGGACATTTTCCCGCTGGGCGCGCTCAAGCGCAAAAGCGTTTTTTTGATCACTGACCACGGCAGTGAGTTTGGCTGAGAGTCTGTTTGAATTTATAGCATCAATTATGGCTTGCAGATTAGAACCATATCCGGAAGCCAACACAACAATATTGACCGCTGAAACCGGCTGACTCATTCAATTACGACTTTTGTCTTGTCTAATGCCCGGCCTATTGCACCAATAGTTTCAGTTTCTATGCCATTTGATTCAACCGCTGCTCGAAATGATTGTTCGCTGTCCGCTGGAAGAACTGCGATCATACCAATCCCACAGTTGAATGTTTCAAACATTGATTCGTCACTCAGATTTCCAACATTTTGAATCCAGTTGAATATGGGTGCTCGTTTCCAAGAATTCTGCAGTACTTTGGCGTTCAGGTGATCTGGGATAATTCGTGCCAGATTTCCAGCAATGCCGCCACCGGTAATGTGAGCAAAGGCACGAACTTGAACTCTTGAAATGGCATCTAGAAGTGTTCGTGTGTAAATCTGTGTCGGTACCATAAGCAGGTCTCCCAATGTTTGCCCGCCTATCTTCGTACTCAGATCAATTTTCTGATCTGCGATGACTTTTCGGATCAGTGAGTAACCATTGGAGTGAAATCCACTGGAGACCAGCCCAACAATCACATCACCTTCTAATATTTCAGTACCATCGAGAATTTTTGACTTTTCAACTATCCCTACACAAAACCCTGCGAGATCATATTCACCTTCGGCATACATTCCCGGCATCTCGGCAGTCTCCCCGCCTAAAAGATCAGCGTGAGCAATTTCGCACCCCCTGACTATACCATTCATCACCTGACTTGATACCCTGGCGTCAAGTTTGCCGCTCGCAAAGTAGTCTAGAAAAAAGAGTGGTTCCGCCCCGCAAACGATAACATCGTTGACACACATTGCAACCAGGTCAATGCCAATCGTGTCGTGTCTGTTCAATTCGATCGCAAGTTTCAACTTAGTACCAACTCCATCAGTACTACTTACCAATACCGGCGTGTCATAACCTTGCGGAACTTGGAATAATCCACTGAAACCCATTGGTAATTTGATCCGCTCCTTTCTGGCAGTGCGGTCAAAACCTGCCTGCCAGGATTGAATCAACTTATCGGCTAATGCAATATTTACACCGGCTTCCTGATACGCTGATATTTGCAGATCTGACTTGACTTCGTTCATTCGACGGCCAGAACAACTGGATGAGAAGTAAATTTGACTGGCGCCGGAATAAATTCGGAAGGCGAACAAAGTCGGCGGTCAATATAGACTAACTGCATACCAATCATTATGTACGAATCCGATATATTGAACATAAAATAAGCGGACAATTCACAACGAAATACAGCCACTGCCTTCCAATTCAGCCAACTTCATTGAAAATTGATACAAAATGATTAATCGGGTGTCATCCATAGTCGCTCAGATCCCCAATATCCTGACACTCTCAAGAATTGCCGCTGCCCCTGTACTCATCCTGCTTTTGCGAGACGAAAACTATGAACTGGCGGTGATACTTTTTGTTTTGGCAGGGATAACTGATGGGCTAGACGGTTGGATTGCCAAACGATACGGATTCACGTCGCAGCTTGGAGCACGACTCGATCCTTTAGCCGATAAAACGATTATCCTCTCTGCCTACATTATGCTGACGATATTGGGTGATTTAGCCTTTTGGCTGGTGACACTCGTTATTTTCCGGGATTTGATTATCGTTGGTGGCTACCTGGTGTTGACAACTCTAGATGGACACGTGCAGATGCAGCCTACAATGACCAGTAAAATCAATACCGTCGCCCAGATTGTCTTGGTTATAGCAGTGTTGTCTGAGAACACCGCATGGCTGTCGACGCAATTTATCGGGTTTTGGATGACTTATGCTGTCGCAGTACTGACGATTGTGAGTGGCGCTCAATACGTCTGGGTGTGGGCAATTCGACGTTATCTATAGATGTAGCATGGTTTACAAGGACGAGCAGGTCGTTCAGACAACCATCCCGATCGACAGAGGTAACTCAGCCAATTTCAGTAATTTTCACGCGCAGGATAATCAGCAAACCGTTACGCTTTTGCAGGATTTTCTGAATGATGAGAAGCTGTGCGGCAGTTGCTATATTTGGGGTGAGCGTGGGACAGGAAAATCTCATTTGCTTTACGCTTCGTGTAAACAAATTCCTTCCAGCGTTTACATTCCACTACTGGACTTACAGCTGAAGCCAGATGTCCTAACAGCGGTTGTCAAATTTCGATTAATTTGCATTGATGATATTGACGCAGTTGCCTGTCAAACTGATTGGGAATCGCATTTGCTGATGCTGCTGGAAAACACAGAAAATAATGGAAATTTATTGGTTCTGACTGGCAATCGACCACCTGTTGATTTGGACTTTGAATCGAATGATCTTGTAAATCGCTTGCAGGGGCGTCGAGTTTTCAAACTTTCCTCAGCGTCAGATCAAACAAAAGTAAGAATGCTGGTTGACAGAGCCAACGAACGAGGTCTTACAGTCGAACCATCGGTAGCCGAGTTCATCTTGCGGCGCCACGTCCGCGATACGCATTCTCTGATGCAATTGTTTGATCGAATTGCGCAAGTCTCTTTGGAGAGTCGTCGTAGAATCACTATTCCTTTTCTTCGTGAACTAGACGAATTCAAGTTCGATTGAACCTCTGGTGAAGTCAGTAACTAGTGGTTTTTATTGCGAGACTATCCTGGAAAACTCAATTTGACAAATTGAATGCGATTAGCGCATCGACACATTTTCTATGTTCGATTAGAAATTCAATGGTCTGGATTTTATTGAGATACCGGTTTTAGCCGAAACAATTTGCAGCCCGTCAATTGCTAAATTCACAAATGAAATTGTTTCCCTCTGATTCAGACACCCAAACCAATTGGCAGACAATTTGGTGGGTGTGGGGGTTTGGCAGGTAGATTTTTTGTAGCGACGACTGAGTTTCAGCTACCGCAGACAGCTATTTTTTATAACTTCTTTGCTCATCGTCAATTTCCGGAAACGTCAGCAATTGTTGCGATTCGGGTTTTCGAAGTTCGTTAGCAAGATAGTTTGCCCGTTCAACAATACCAGGTGGGCGTTCAGGCTGATTCCTCAAGAATCGTATCAGCCAATGTGGTCCTTCGGCAATTTCAGGGTCGAGTTCCAATGCAGCTACATAGTCTTCCAAAGCCAACTGGTGTGATCCCATTCGATCATAAAGTATTCCGCGATTAGCATAAGTTCCTGCAAACTCCGGGTCCATACTGATTGCCTTATTGAATTCGTTCAATGACTCTTCATATTGGCCTAGCATGAGATACGACCGTGCCAAGCCGCGCAAGGCGTGAATGTGTTCCGGGTTCAAATCCAGTGCATTCTGGTAAGCATCTCGTGCACGTTCGTAATCTTCATCTTCAAAAAGTCGATTTGCAGCGTGATAATCATTGTCTCCAGGTGTGCGTGCTGAAAAAAAGCTATCGTACGCACTCCAAAATACCCAGATTAGCGTCAAAGAAATCGCGGTATACTTCAGAAACTTGTAGAGTCGAGCATCCAATATTCCGATACTACCCTAAAAGTCGGTAGTTGAACAGCATCGAGAATGCAAAGCAGACAATTATTCCAATCAAGTAAGCACGATTTTTTTGCCCCCTTATCTCATCTGAAGACAGAGATTTTTGAAGCTTTTTCTGGAGTCGCCGAACGCTGAACACCCAGATCAACCTGGAGACGGGGTAAATCAGAGCGGCTGTTAAAGCAATCACCCAAAGCCAATAAACAGTAAGCTGCGACATTGACTTTCTGTTTTGTGACCGAAAGGAAAATTGATCAGGACAGAGTTGAAAAAGGGAGGATATTTTCCTCCCTTTTTCTTATATCGAATAATGGAATGTTTTACGAAGATTCTTCTTGAGCATCCCCGATGTCTTCCTGAAGGACTTCGATCTCAGTGTCAGACATAGTTGACATTTCCATTTTGTAGGCAAGGAACCACATCATGAACACTCCAAGTGCCCACCAAAGAATCTGCCATGCCCAGATTGAAGGCATACCGAACATCCAGGTAGCAGCATCATTTGGGTTACCGAAAATGGTGTTACCAAGAACCGCACCTGGGCCGATTCCGAAGAAGAACCAAACCAGAGTGATAATCCATGCAACCGGAATCATGCCACGTTTCGCTGCTGGCAATGTAGCGTGTTCAGCTAGAAAGTTGTGGTACTTCATTTTGTGCTCGTGCTCTTCACGGTTTTGAGTCATCGCTGAAACAATGACCGCAATTCCCAGATTAAAAATGATTCCCCAACCTGCTGAGTGAATGGTCCAAGGCCAACGTCCCCACGCGGTAATTCCAAGATTCTGTCCAATCGTTTCCGTACAAACTACAGCAACCATTCCGGCAGCCAAGCCGATGGTAACTCCGGCACGGGTCAGCCATGGGAAATAGCAAACGGCGAGTAGTGCCGGCCACATCTGGAAGCCAAAAGCAACTGCCAAACCCCCTAGTAGAACCAGAGCGTCGGTTGAAGTCGTCGCAACGATCAAGGCTGCAACAACAATGACGAAGACACCGATTCGTCCGAAGGTTTTCTGTTGCCTGTGCGTAATGTTCGGCATGATGAAATGCTTGAGCAGGTCTCTGGTCAGCATAGCACCTGCTGTTGACATATATGCTGCACCTGTCGACTGCATGGCGGCAAGCGCACAAACTGAAAGTAGACCAACCAACCAAGGCGCTGCATCCTGCAAGACGTGAATTAACTGTGGTACCAAGTTCCCTTGCTTGCCTGCGGACGCCATCAAGTCCAAACCACCTAATCCAAGACCAAGAACGTTATTGGTGGCGTCTGGATATGCAGCCATGTATGCTAGATCGGCACCTAAAAAGTGTCCGCCCATACCTTGCATGGCAGTAAAGAAAAACAGAATGAATCCGATTCCGAAAGATGATGCCCAAACCTGTTGCGGCGCGAATGGTCGGGTATCGTTGTTTGCAAATGCCCACATTGAAAATGCTGGCGAGGACTGAATACCCATCAATGCAAACATATAGGTCAGAATCATGATACCTGTCCATGCACCTCCAACCGCAGACGGTCCCGAAGAGACAAACTGAATAACACCTGGAATCGCAATATAGTGGCTATATCCATCTAGTGTTCGTTTCTCGTCCAGCGCTGCAAGGTTTGCGATTCCTTCATTGAGGGCTGTCCAGCCGCCAACCAAGTTGAGCGCAACGATACCGATAGCAACAATTCCGAGAGCGAGCAGAATACACTGTAGTGTATCCACATAAGCAACCGCTCTTAGTCCGCCTGAAGCAACATAAATAAACACAACGGCTGAAAGCAACCACATGCCAACGTTAATGCCGAGAGCGCCATCCGTGAGAACGTTAAACAGGAACCCTGAAGCGCGCAACTGAATTCCAAGGTACGGAATTGAGAAGCACAGAGCGACAAGAACGACTAGAATCCGGATAATGTCCGATCTGAAGTAATGCGACAGCATTTCACCTGGCGTAACAAATCCAAATCGTTTGCCTAACATCCACTGTCGCTTCAGTAATATCACTCCGGTGAAAGGGATGGTGATTGCGTAGAAAGATGCATAGGCATATTGAAATCCATCGCGATAGAGCAGTCCAGGATGTCCCATGAAAGTCCATCCCGAAAACGATGTAGCTGTAGCCGCTAGTACAAATACCCATAGCGACAACTTACGACCTGCGATGAAGTAATCACTCGCAGTTTTTGAGGTCATCGCACCGCGAATACCCCAATAGATACAGTAGACCCAATACAGGATCACAAAGACAAATAGCCAGACGATTTTTGCATCCATTTTCTTCCTCTTTGACTTGAGTATATCCCGCCAAAATGACTCAATAGAGAAAGAGCCATCTGTTAACGGAAGTCGCTCTTAATTTATTAACAGGGGATTATACGCAAGAACATTGATTCGATTGAGAACGAATTGCACTGAAAATATAACAAAGAATCAGTAAATCAAACATTTTGACGCCAAATTCACCAATTTGGCGGCCTTCAGAACGTCAGGACTCTCCAAAATAATCCGGTGAATCCACTTGCATTTTTACCAATGCTAAGTTTCCGAAACGCCTAAAAATGCCAAAGTTAACAGGTACTTGACACAAGTGTGTGATGAGATTCGAGTTGGGAAAATTGGGAAATGATGGAGGAAAAGAAAAGTTCTATGCACTTTACCATTATGTAAGCATGAAAACTATTCAACCACATTATGTGATTGACTTTTTACATGCTAGAAAGACTATTCGCTTTTCGACTCCAAATCTAATACCCGAGCTTCTAGCTCATTAATTTTCTCTACTGCCCGTTGCAGCACGGTCTCCTGCACTTCGATCTCTTCGCGTGTCACAATATCCATATTCTCCAGCGTTAACCTAAAGCCAGCCAGTACTTTGGCTCTCACATCTTCTTTGAGATTTGGGGGCAACATTGATCCAGCCATGGTCATAACACTCTCAATGAGCCTAGACTTTTCCGTTTGTGAATTCACCAGAATGTCTATCCAGCAATGAGACGATTGAACTAGTGAGTCTCAGAATATTGAACGGTAGTCGATGACTGCAGTTTCGCGAAGTTCATCAATCCAATTCGAAACTTCGTTTCGCAACTTAATGTTGCGCAAACGACTACGAACTAATCCACGTTTTCGCTGTTCTTGGGAGGCATCCCTTATGCCGCGAAACTGAATAATAAAAACAATGTTTTCAATTTGCTGAACTGGAGATACATCACCTATCTCCATATCAGCTAGCGGACGCAGATACTCAAAAGGTACTGAATCGTCAGGAAGCCAACCCATGTCACCACCTTGTTGCTTGGTCGAGCTGTCGTGGGAGTAGATTTTTGCAATTTCACCAAAATCTCCACCATTCAGGATCGTGCGTCTCAGGTTTTCAAGCTGTTCCACATTTACTTCAGTACCAGCTTGGTTGCTTGCCTGCAGAACTATTCTCGCAAGATGAAGTTCTTTGACCAACGGAAGATTCGGACCGATGCTGGTTTGATGATCATTGATCCGAGCAAAGAATATATTGCTACCTGAAACAATCGGACCGATGATCTGATTAACCTTTGACGGTGTAATTCTTTGTGCCAGAACTGGGTCCAAGGCGCCCTTTCGCACCCAGCCTAGGTCTCCTGCCTGAATGCCCTCAAATTGACTTGCCGCGACGGCTACCTGAAAGAAATCACTACCTCTGTCAATTTCGTATTCGATGTCTCGCACAATCTGGCGCAACAATTGCTTCTGCTCAAAATTCATTGACAAAGATTCTGAAACGACAATGACACTCAAATTAAACTCGTTGACGGGTTGAAAGCTTTCTTGGTTTATTGAAATATATCGATCAATTTCTTCATCACGAATCAAAATTCTGGGTGCGATAATCTGTTGGACGAGCTTGTCTCGCAGCAAGGTTTCACTGATGGTCTGCCGAAACACATCAATGCTGAAACCGCGTTCTGACAAATCTCTTAGAAATTCATCTTCCGAAATATTTCTTGACTCAAACTCTAGAACTATTCTTTCGTCAATTTCTTCTGAGGTTAGTCCAATTCCGATTTCATTTGCACGCTGGTGCAACAGTCGGAAAACAATCGCATCATCCGTTGCCTGCTGTCTTGCAGCATCCAGAGTTAATGAAGACTGGCTTCCATCAGAAGTCAAAAAGATCAGAAAATTCGACCGTTGCTCTATTTCCGACTCAGTGATTGGCGAACCGTTAACTGTAATTAGAATTCGATCAAGCACATCAGACTGTGCATGCACGGATTGCATCGCGAGATTCAGAACTAGAAGCCACCAAATCACACAGATTGTCGTTAATTTTTTCAACATCAGTACTGAGGTGTTAGGTCAAATACGAGGCCAATAGAGTTGTCATACGAACCGTTCAGTTGCCTTTCTCGTTCCAGTTTCACACCCACTCTTGAGCAGCAAGATTGATAGTTCAATGAAATTCTGGCACTTTCGAGTTCATTTGGTTGAAACGACCGAATGAACTGAAAACCGACGAGCCAACCGCTTTCCAGTTCGACATTGAGTTCATTTCCCCACTGCGACTCATCATTCCTTTGATGACGAAATATGCTGGTCAAATCGGACTTTTCTGAGAAACTGTGAAGCAGTCGCATCGTAGAAGATGAAATTTTATTTGTTTCAGTGGATACCAGTGCGCGATAATCAAATTCTGTTTCGTGAATTTTGACGCCTGTTTCAAAATAGATGTCCGATTTTCGCAATTCATCTTCCTGCCCACTCTGATCGTCAGGATCAGTCACGTCGGGATCAGTCACGCTCAATGTATGACCTCCAGGATAGAATACCCGACCTATTCCGACCGAACCATTTAGAGACGAATTTGTCAGATTATCGTAATGTGCTGAAATTCCAACACTAATCTGATCGGCATCACGCACACGATCTCCCCCAATATATGGACTATCGTGAAATAGTCGCTCGTAAGTATCCAATTTCATCAAAGTTGTATCGAGTTCTGGAAGATTCGATTGATCGACATCTTCACTGGTAAGAATCTTTAGTCGGGGAATCAGCGTCCATCGATCTCCAGAACCATTGGCACTATACCTCTCAAAAAACAATTTTCCATCCAAGCTAGCGAAGGTCGATTCTACATCCCTCGTAGCTGACTGATCCTCGGCGGGTGGATCTAGTCGATATTTCAAAATTTCTCCACCCACTTCCAGATTGGTTTCGAAGTATGAACCGGCAATGCGGGTACTGAGCACAGTCTGTCCATGGACACGCCGCGCGTCTGGCCTCCCTTTCTTTCGAAACTTGTCTGAAACTATACTCGTAGCAATGGCACTGTTTCTTGCTATCGGAAATACGTGATCAACTGAAATCCAAGGCTCTCGATTGTAAGGTTCAGGTTCATCCTCAGACGGCGACACGGGCTGCGAGTTGAGAAATTTGTTAACTCCAACTGAGACCACCATTCCGTAGTTTGCGTAACTCAGACTTACGTTCTGTTCCAGAAAGTCCGGGTCTCTAACACTGAAATCACCTTCATAGTCATAAAGATACTTATCATCGGACACCCAGCCAATATCAAAACTGGAGTAGAGACTGCCACCATCATGTAATTTGCCAGTTAATTCTCCAGCATAGCGTCGGTCTCGATTGATATATCGCTCATCCCGCGGCATGTACTCACCCAGTAGCATCAAGTCGGAGTATTGACCCAAATAGCGGTACTCTGTGTATAACTGGGCACCGCGTTTCGAATGGTAAGTGGTCGTCAATGTTGCATCCCGATTCGGGGCGAGATTGAAATAGTATGGAACCTCAATACTGGTGCCTCTCTTTTCACTTACATCGAACTTCGGATATAAAAAACCGCTCAGTCGATCACTTCCGATAGGAAATCGAAGGTATGGTAGTTGCACAATAGGTATGTTTTTGAAGCGGAGCTTCGGATTTCGAGCAACGCCCTGTCTGCTATTAGGATCCAAAGTTACATCTGAAGATGACATCATCACGTCATCGTTGCCTTCAGGACACAATGTAAAGTCAATGTCCTCCAAGTGGAGTATTTCTTGCTGAGTCTCAAATTGTTTTGCTTGCCCGCGTGCGCGCACATACCAGATTGATGGGTCGTCCTCATCATGTTCGTACAGACTGAACTCCAAATCTCTGGCAGATAAATGATCTTGATCTATTTGAAATGTAACTGAATCTGCGTCGATTTGTAAACCCTTGGACAAGATGCGACTGTTGCCTTCGCCCCTGATAACGTTAGTTTCCTGGTCAAAGAAAATTTTGTCTGCCCCAATCACATGTTGTGACGTGCTAAAGGTCGGTTTGCCAGGTGAGATCAGATGATCAAATACAGGTTTCGTTTGCAGACCAAATTCGTTGTCACCGTTGCTAATGTTTTCGAACTGCAAAGCTGGTAGAGGCAGATAACACTGTTCAGTTTCTTGCGCCTGCAGTACCGTCCCCCACAGCGCGAATAACGCAAGACTGACTCCAAAAACTAGTCTCACACAATTTCGCTTCATGATTCAGACTTTACCGAGTGCATGGAATCTAAACGTATTATTTTTTACAAAGCTCAGATCTATTTCTGAAACGAGTCGCGCGATTGAATGTGAATACGACACGACAATTGCTATCAGTAATCCAGATACATTATGAATTATGGCTTTAAATCGTTTGAATTGGCTACCAATTCAACGGATTGTATACAAACAAAAAGCTAGTGAAATGTTTCAGAGCAAAACGATTAAAATTTTTATGCCTAGTCAAGGTTTCGTACAACTGTCAGGAATATTCCTTACAGTCAAATTGGTCGCTTACGCACGGAGTTTACTGAACTTCCTGGATACTGGAAATTTGCATTTTCTTTTTTCTTTGATCAAAAATCACTTATACAAACAGTCGAGAGGTTAACACCTCAGATAGGGAATTATGGCTCTTACAAAGAGTGATTTGATTCGTTTCGCTCAGGAAGACAGACGAATCTTACAACTTGCAGAGTGGGTGACCACAGTTCTCGGAAACGATCTTGAGTTTATTGAGTTTGCCTCAGAGGACGCAAGTTTCCGACGCTATTTTCGTGTCGGTTATAAGAACAATAGTTTTATCGTTATGGATTCACCAGTGAATTCAGCAGAATTCGAGGCCTTCATCAGAATATCGATAAAATTTAAAGAAATCGGCTTGAATGTCCCTGAAGTTTTCGCCGCCGATTACCAAAGCGGATTCGCGCTGATTACCGATTTTGGCAAAACCACTTATCTTGCTAAATTGTCTTCATCAACCGCGAACTCATTGTACGAAGATGCAATAGATTCCATTGTGCGGTTACAGAAATCGAGTTTCTCAGATGTTGAATTCTTACCACCGTTCAGCAAGGAACTGATTCATTCGGAAATGGAGTTATTCAGACAGTGGTATTTAAAGAAACATTTAAAAATGAAAATTCCTGCTGAAGCCAACGAGGTTCTTGACCATGCATTTGGAATACTGTGCGCCAAGGCTCAAAGTCAGCCCAAGGTATGGGTTCATCTAGACTATCACTCACGTAACCTTATGGTTGTTGAGAATGGGAATCCAGGTATTCTCGATTTTCAAAATGCGGTCTATGGGCCCATTAGCTATGATTTGGTTTCGTTGCTACGAGATTGCTACATTGTCTGGGATCAGGATGACATTGATCAGTGGATCCGGCTTTATTTAATCAAGGCAAGACAAGGCGACGTGAAAATTGAACTTGATGAACCTCAGTTCAAGGAGTGGTTCGACTGGATGGGGGTTCAACGTCACATTAAAGTTGCCGGTATTTTTTCCCGCCTGTATTACCGAGATCAAAAACCGAACTATTTGAGTGACATTCCGAGAGTGATGACATACATCAAGAATGTATCCAAACGCTACCCACATTTGAGACCTCTGCACGACCTGGTGGTGCAACTACCCATTTCTTGATTCGCTCATGGACGCAATGATCTTGAGCGCTGGTGAAGGAAGACGGATGCGCCCGCTCACTCTAACCACACCTAAGCCATTGCTAAAGGTCGGAAATCAGAGCCTGATTGAACATCATCTCAATCGATTGAAATCTGCAGGAATAACTAACATCGTTATAAACACTTCATATGCCGGTGCAAAATTTACTCAATCTCTCGGGGACGGAACCGAATACGGAGTCAATATCAAGTATTCTCATGAAGAAGGCACCCGGCTTGATACAGGTGGGGGAATTCAGAATGCTCTGCCGTTGCTTGAATCCGACCCATTTTTAGTGGTGAACGCTGACATTTGGACTGACTTTTCTTTCGAAGCAATCAGTATGACCGACAATTTTGACTGCTGTCTGATCCTCGTCAATAACCCTAAACACAATTGTGAAGGAGATTTTGTGTTGAATGATGGAGTGGTTCAGACACGAGATTCCGAGCAGTCTGCTCAAAGCTTTACGTATAGCGGAATTTCTTTGATGCGAAAGTCTTTGTTCAATGATGACAGAGGCTTGGTCTTTCCTCTTATTGACGTTTTTCTTGACTGTATTCGTCGTGGAAAATTAACTGGGCAGTACTATGGAGGCAAATGGATGGATATCGGCACTCCAGAAAGACTCCATGAACTGGAAAAAATGATTCAGTCTAAGCCGGTTCAGGCGACTGCTTAGTTTCAGTTTCCACTCACGTTAGTGTGAAACTGTGTCATTGGTTCAGCGATCACCGAGTTGAATCAAAAATAGTCTGAATGTGAAATCTGCCAGAGGTTTTTGACTTTGTGATTTCACTCTTTTACAGAATTGACGCCTTTAACATAGGTGATCTGTAGATAGCCAAGTTCTTGAGCCAACTCTTCAGCACAGCGTGTCGCAATCTCATTCAGATCACAATTTACGCCAGTTTCATGCATTGTGGTTACATCAAGATCCTTATACCCACAAACATCAATTGACTCAAACGGAGAAGTATCCATATCCACATTCAAACTTAATCCGTGGTAGGTACAACCACGACTGACTCGGATACCTAAAGAGGCGACTTTCCTCTCTTTAACATAGACTCCAGGTGCTTTGTGGCGAACCTGCCCCTCTATTCCGTAATATTGCAGCGTCGCAATAACGCCGGTTTCAATCGAATTGATAAGGTTTCGAACACCTTGATTGCGACGCTTGATGTCAAGCAGCAGGTAAACCACCAACTGACCTGGACCGTGATACGTAATCTGACCCCCGCGATCGGTTGAAACTATCGGTATATTGCTTGATGCAAAAGGTAGTTGATTACAGGTGTATCCCTGTGTGTAAACGGGATGGTGTTCAAGCACCCAAAGCTCATCCCGTACTTCGGAATGTCGGCGACGGGTAAACTCCTGCATTTCCTCCACAGTTTTCTGGTAGTCAACCCGACCTAGCTTTCGGACGAGGATCTGGTGAACATTCAACAGGTAGACTCCTGGGAGGCCGCACCGAAGAGTTTTTAGCCTACTCCCGAATAACTACAGGAGATTCTGTAAGGTAAAGAAGTAAGTCCTCCACGATATAACCCACTTTTTCTGACGATTGGTAAGGTCCGACCAATACCTGATACATTGTGGAGCCAGAAACGTTTTTGGAACGTATATGTGCTTTTTTGAACCCTGACCTTTTTAGTTTGTTGGTTAATTTGTCTGCATTTTCTCGGCTACTGAATACTCCAGTTGAAATGAGATACTTGTAGTCAACTTTACTCAATGAAGCAGAAGCACTATCCCAAGGGGTAATCGCCTCTACTAACACCGGGCCTGTTCCAGAACCAATCAAATCAAGTTCCTTGGCAGCTGTATACGACAAATCAATAATCCGATCGTCAACAAACGGTCCACGATCATTGACTCTTAAAATTACTTTACGATTGTTCTTGAGATTGGTTACCTCGACGTAACTCGGTAACGGTAGCGTTTTATGGGCCGCTGTCATCGCATACATGTTGTATGTTTCACCACTTGAGGTACGCCTACCGTGAAACTTCCTCCCGTACCACGAGGCTATTCCTTTTTCCCGATAACCAACCGCGGACGAAAGGGGAAAGTAGGTAACGCCGAAAACAGTATAGACATTATTTCCGGTACGACTATATGGCTCACGCTTTATGTCTGAATAGTCGATGTGCTTTTGAACTGACTTCATCGGCGAACTTGAACAGCCTGCCACTGCAATGGCCAGAAGACAGATGAATATGCTGAGAGCAGATCGCATGATTAATTCTTGCTACGTTTGGCAGAAATCAGATTCGCCAATTCCGTTACCGCCATTGCATACAAGTTGCTACGGTTATAAGTGGTGATGACGTAGAAGTTTGGAAATGCAACTCGATACTCAAACTGATCCGCTGCTGTTTCGAGCTTTACAACTCCAATATCTTGTTCAGGCTCAATTGTTAATTGTTGATCGAGTAGTTTGACCTGGTCGGCAATTTCACCAAATGTCCGGTCCGATTTCAATCCTTTCGTGGGGACGAGCTCGACTTTATTGGCATCCTTTAGCGTTAGTGATGTGAAGATCGGCCCGCCAGCTGACCAGCCATGTCTGCTCAAGTAATTGCCAATGCTCCCGATTGCATCAGCCGTCTCTGTCAATAAGTCGCGCTGCTGATTACCGTTGAAATCGACCGCGTAGTTTCTATAACTGCTGGAGATAAACTGAGGTATTCCCATTGCGCCAGCATAAGAGCCTCGAACATCAAACACATTCAGATTTTCTTCATCCGCCAACCTGATGAATTCAGCTAATTCCTTCTGGAAAAAATCTTTTCTTCTAGGGTATCCAAGAACCAAGGTTACCAAACTGTCAATTACCCGATGACGCCCAGTGATTCTCCCAAAACGCGTTTCCACACCGATAATCGCAACCATGATTGCGGAGTCAACGCCGAATTCTTCTTCTGCACGCTTTAGAGTGTTTTCATGCGTGTTCCAGAATTTAACACCCAATTTTGCGTTTGAATCGGTAATGAATATTTTGCGATATCTGTGCCAGGGAAATTTCTCTGCTGGACGGGTAATCGCTTCAATAATTGATTCCGTATAAACGGCATCTCGAACGATTGCTTCAACCCAAACCGAATCGAGTCCAGAATCTGTCGACAGCTCTGAAACCAAATTCTTCGCAGCTGGATATTCTTCAAAGTCGACCGCGCTGGCTTTTTCAACCACAGAGAAACTGCAAAGCACACTCAGCACGATCAGAAGCGAAAAATTTGTCCAAAAAGAACTAAACCGTACGCTTGGCATATTGTGCTCCCATTACCAGTCCTAGCCCTGCCAGAACCGTGACCATAGAGGTTCCGCCATAACTAATTAGCGGGAGTGGCAGCCCAACAACTGGTAGAATTCCAGCTACCATCCCGACGTTAACGAATAAATGTACAAAAGTCATAATTGCAACACTGCACACAACGATCCTTGCAAAATCATAATCACATCGGTAAGCGATCATCAAGCAACGCGCAATTAATAGTGAATATATAAATATCAGAATCATTCCTCCTACAAAACCAAATTCCTCGGCGAATACTGAAAACACAAAATCAGTATTTCGCTCTGGCAGAAAGTCAAGCTGCGATTGACTGCCTTGAAGCCAGCCTTTTCCAGAAATTCCTCCAGAACCAATAGCAATCATTGATTGAATGGAGTGGTATCCCCGTCCGAGCGGGTCACTCCAAGGATCGAATAAAGTCAATACACGAGTTTTTTGATAATCCTGGAGAAATGGCCAAATTAGTGGGATTAGAGCCAACACCGAAAAACTCGATATTCCTACCCATCGCCAAGAGAGTCCGCCAAAGAAAATTGCAGCGGCACCGACCGCGATAATCAACAAAGCTGTTCCGAGATCCGGTTGAAGATAAACAAGGAATGCAGGTACTAACACCAATACACCGCTGATCCAAAAGGCTATATTTCGATAATTCTTAAAAAAGGTTGAAGTCAAAACGTAAGCAACCATCATAGGAATTGCCAATTTAAGCAGTTCCGACGGCTGAAATCGAAAACCTCCCAAGTCCAGCCATCTTTGTGCCCCGCGACCGGTAAAGCCGATTGCTAATACCAAAATTACCAACCCAACTGCCGCTAGGTAGATTGGTGGACTGAAACGTCTCAAAACTTCAATTGGAACTGTCGACAAAGCCAGCATGATTGCAACTGCAACCACAATTCGCACGGCTTGACGAATCAACTGGTCCAAATCCTCACCTCCCGCGCTGAACTGAACCGCTAATCCAAGCAAACAAAGCAACAGTGCAAGCAGGAACAAGGGGATGTCAAGACGAACGGGAAATCCGTTCAGTCTTCGAATACTAGTGGTCAGTGACAATTGCAAACGAATCACCCTTAGAATCTGCTGTTTCCGGTTCAGACAGCAAATAATGATCAATCACGGCTCGGGCGATCGGTGCAATAGCAGATCCTGAAGCACCGTTCTCAACTATGACTGCCACTACAATTTCGGGGTTGTCAGTTGGAGCAAAAGCGGTAAAAATTCCATGTGGATGAAATTTTTTGTCGGTTTTTTCCAAATCCATTCGGTCTGCTTCCTTCTTCCTTGAAACGATCTGAACCGTACCGGTTTTACCCGCCATCCTATATTCCATCCCTTCGCTTATTCTGCGAGCAGTGCCACGGTTGCTGTGAACAACTTTCTCCATTGCCTTGATGATTGGACCATAAGATCGTTCATTGATATCAATGACTTCAATCAAGTCGGGTACATACAGATACTCTTCTCCTTGTACATCCACTGTCTTGTGTATCAATTGAGGTCTAAATTTGACGCCTCTATTGGCTATGATGGAAGTTGCATGTGCCAACTGCAACATATTGACTAGAGTTGCTCCCTGGCCGATTCCAGTAATCAGTGTCTCACCTTCATACCAAGGTTCACCTTTGGTCCACTGTTTCCATTCTTTTGAGGGAAGAATCCCTGCAGATTCGTAACTTAACTCGACTCCGGTTACGTTTCCGAAACCAAACTTAGATAACTGATAGTACATCTCATCAATGCCAAGTCGATGCGCAAGTTCGTAGAAGTACACGTCACACGATTCAGCGATAGCATCAAACAGATCAATGTATCCGTGACCACCAGATTTCCAGCAACGAAATTGACGGGAGTAGTCAGGTAATTGATACCAACCAGGACAGTAATATTTTCGGTTTCCCATGCCTGTTTCGAAGGCGGAAAATGCAAGAAATGGTTTAATCGTTGAACCTGGTGGATACTGCCCCTGTACCGCACGATTCAATAATGGTCTATCTTCTGAATTTAAAAGAACCTTACGCTCATCTTGCTCCGAACCGATTCCAAATACATTGGAATCGAATGAGGGCTTACTAACCATGGCAAGAATCTGGCCGGTAGATGGCTCAATTGCAACAAGCCCACCGACTTCATCACCTAGGGCATCATACGCAAACTTCTGTAGATCAAGATCAATGGTCAGGTAGATGTCACTACCGGCAGTTGGCATGGCTCGAGACAGTACTCTGATTTTCCTTCCATGTGCATTGGTTTCAACTTGGTTGTGACCCGAAGATCCTACGAGAATGTCTTCGGATACCATCTCCATACCTAACTTGCCAACATGCTGTAACCCCCTATAGCGCACTGGATCCACTTTCTGTAGATCCTGCTTATCAATCTGACCCAATGTCCCGACCACATGCGATGTATAGAACGATGACGAGTACACTCTATGCAATTCAGTTACAATGGAAACACCCGGCATACTGTAGCGGTCAACTGCTACTCTTGCTACCTCTTCAGGTGACAGAAAGTCCTTGAGGACAATCTCAGTATGTTTGTTGCTAAGTCCGAGTTTGCGTTTAAACTTACTGACTTCTTCATCACTTACAGGAACAATATTTCCTATTTTTGCTAGAAGAGAATCCAGATCATCAACGTACCTGGGTGTGATTGCCAATCGGTAGACGGTTTCATTTCCCGCCAGTAGTGTACCGTTTCGATCATAAATTTGACCGCGTACAGGCGGCACTGGCACGACTTGTACTTGGTTATCTTTCGATAGTGCTGCAAAATCCTGGTGCGAGACAATTTGCAAATATGCCAGACGACCAATCAGTATGAACAGTAATCCAATGAGGAAGACTGAAACAATTATCACCCGACTTTGCATCGAACGCACGCGTTCAATGGGCATCTGGTAATTTTCAGAATTACTTAATCGAAACATTCCTGATTGGTTTGACAGTTGTGCTTACAAAAGCAATGATCAACCAGAGTACAGCCCCGACTATCGGGGAGACCCATAGTGCTAAACTGACAGTTCCATTTTCTGTATATAGACTGACCAGACTAATCACTATCGATTGACACAACAAAATCGAAAATACTAATAACGTAGATATCAAGGTCGAACTACCACTTGCATATCGACTCAGTCGAATGGCACAATAGGCCACAACCACCTTTGCAAGCGCATGCAGACCCAAGAATCCAAATGTCAGCGCGTCTACAAGAAGTCCTACTACAAATGCTGTAAATACTCCGGTCTTTTCCGAGTCATACCAGCATAGATAAATCAACAACAGCGCTACAAAATCCGGACGAAAAAGCAGAACAGATTCGGGCACAGGAACAATCAGGAGAACCATTGCCAGCGCGAATAAGGCGAAATTTCTCGCGCTACTAAATCCTCTCCTATTGCTGGAGGTCGAGATTCTCATTCAAAGTTAGGGTAGAGATAGAATCAAGCGAATCCCTGTCATTATTCCAGACCATCAACACTTCGAAATCCGGATCAATCGTTGTCAGTGGGACAGCAATTATCTCTGCAAAGGATGAGTTAGGGTCGCCTTCCACGCGGGTGATTTCGGCAACTGGATGCCCAGCCGGGAATCGATTGCCAAGCCCAGATGTAATCAAGATATCACCCACCTCAACATCTTGATTCAATCTTAATCCTGAAATTAGCAGTTGATTGTGGAGACCCAGACCATGCGCGATTGCGAGCAAGCCGTTTCTCTGAAGTCGAACCGGTACTGAGTGACTGGAATCGGTAATTAGTGTAACTGCACTATCAGTTCGGGTAATTTCAGTCACCTGACCGATCAGTCCGCGAGAATCCAGGACGGGTTGGCCGACATAAACTTGTTGCTGTGAGCCACGGTCAAGAACTATTTTGTGAGACATTGGCATCAGCTGCACTGATACCAAATTTGCTGTCAGGACAGGATATTCAATCTGCTCCCGCACCTCTAGCAAATCTGCTAGCCATTTACTTCTAAGCTCTTGATATTCCAGTTCATTTACCCGGTCTCTGAGCTCAGCATTCTCTTGAGCAATCGTAGAAATCCGTTGACGCAGTATTTCTCGGTCAACAAAGTGGCGCTGAACAACTTTGTTTACAGCAACGGGAGCCTGAGAAACTTCAACAATGGGTTTGACCGTGAGATAAAGTACTTCCCGAACATTGTGAAGCACGTCTGAATTAGACTCTATTCCGATAAACGCGACGGCCAGTATCGCAACTAGAGCAGACCGCAGTTCAAGTTTTTGCATTCTGATAATGCTGATTGCAGCCGTTGAGGTGTAAGTATTTGATTAAATTGCTCTCATTATATTACTAGTTCGCAACAACTTTTTGTAGCAGTTCGGTTTGCTCCAAGGCTCTGCCACAGCCGCGCGCAACACAAGTAAGCGGGTCTTCCGCAATTATTGTGGGAATTTTCAGCGCTTCGCTGAATCGTTTGTCAATATCTCGTAGCAAAGCACCTCCACCAGCCAGGATGATCCCTCTCTCAAGAATATCAACCGTCAATTCCGGCGGAGACCTCTCAAGGGTAGTTCGCACCCCGTCGATGATCTCATTCAGTGAATCCTCCAGAGCATCATAAATTTGAGTACTGTCCAAGACATATTTCTGCATGTTACCCTGTAGATCTCGACCTCGAATTTCCTGGAGTAGCTTTGGTGAGTTTTTCCAAGCCGTTCCGATTTGCTTTTTGATTTTTTCAGCAGTCGGCACTCCAATCTGTAGGTTGAATTTCCGTGATATGTAGTCGGCTATCCTTTGGTCAAATGTGTCCCCGGCAAAACGTAAAGTGCTCTTTACCACCAGACCACCTAGCGAAATGATTCCGATTTCAGTAGTGCCCCCACCGATATCAACGACCATGGTTCCAACGGGCTCTGCAACGGGAAGGTTCATACCGATTGCCACTGCCATCGGCTCTTCCAAGAGATACACCGCCTTTGCACCGGCTGCCAGACAGGTCTCACGAATTGCGCGCTGTTCGACTTGTGTCGACTCGCATGGGACACTGACGATAATTCGCGGCCGGGTATAGAATCTTCTCGACTGTACACTTCTGATGAAGTGTTTGAGCATGATTTCGGTATAGGTAAAGTCGGCGATGACTCCATCTCTTAATGGACGGATGGCTTCAATGTGAGCTGGAGTACGCCCAAGCATTTGTTTGGCTTCATTGCCAACAGCGACAATTGCATCGGCTGGATGGAGATTGCGCTGCTGATCGTAGCGATTGGGAACGTAAACTGCTACGACGGAGGGCTCATTGAGAATGATAGCCCCCTCAGTGCGTTCAAAGATTAGCGTATTGGCAGTACCGAGATCGATTGCAAGATCTTGCGAAAAAAAGTTCAGAAAGGGGAACATGAATTCCAACTCATTATTGACCCAGAAATTTAGCTGCTACGCACACGGTCATGAATCTCCTGATTCACGTAGATTAAGTACAGACATCCGCCAAAGTAGTCAGAGCCGGTACGACTTGGGTGATTTGGCAGATAGTGTTTCTTGCATTGAGGTTCTGCCCAATTAGAAGTCAGTCAGAATCAAACTACTAGAAAAGTAATTATAAGGTCAGTTGAGTAGGGAATATTTTCCATGGAAGTTAATAAATCAGAAGGCTTTCGTAGTTGGCTGTTCGCAAATTGCTGCTTGAATGCCTGTATATCCGCTCAATTTGAACCTGGTTTAGTGGATATGAAGGGGCTCCATTCTCTAGCATCAACCATCGGAATTGACGGCTTTTTCCATATGTCTAGCTCGCACTAGAATTTGAGGGAATTGGAGTCATGCCAGAATGAACTTAAAGTAAGGGACTGAACGTATTTCCCTATAAAAATTCTTGTATAGCAAGCAACAGTATTTTCGAATGGACCGACACTTAGAAATAAATTGCGGAGCCTCGTTTATCGCTTCGAAATCTGTTGCATATAATTTACGGATTCTAAATGCCGAGGTGGCGAAATTGGCAGACGCGCTAGCTTCAGGTGCTAGTGGGGGCAACCCCGTGGAGGTTCAAGTCCTCTCCTCGGCACCACTTTGAAAAATGTCGAAAGACCACGAGAAGCCATTAAAGAAGTTGATTCTTTAATGGTATTTTTAAGTGTGACCTGCCAACCGCTTGTCTTTCATCTTTAAGCGGTCATAATGTTGCATTCAACCGCATGCATCACATTGAATTGCTGTCGAATAAACAGCTATGTCCGGTGCACTCATACCCAGTTGACGCGCTGTTTTCTGCCACCCTTTCAATGCTTCTGAAACCTCTACGATGATTGCTTCAGCCTGATCTTTTTTTAGTGCAAAAAACGGTGCCGCCCTGCGAGCTATACCCAAGTCGGCGTCCGGTCCTTCTTCTGATATCCAGGTGGTGAGTTCGCGAACATTCTCCTCATAAGGTACAGGATTCAAATCATACGCCGGTGATAAACGCCACTTACCTTCCCTGTCATATAGAAATCCATGATTGCGCAAATGATCATCGAGATTGCCAATCAAAACTCCGAAAACAATCCGCCGCCACAACTCATGCAGATCTTTCGTTGGCTCGCTTGAATACATACGTATACATTCTGCAATATCGGTGTAGGTTGCCTCATCACCATCGTTGACACCCAGCAAACTCATAGCAGACAAAAATGGGAAGCGTTTCCCGTCCTTCCGGTCAAAGCGTGTGATCAGGGCCACCGGTCGACCGGCCACGTCCTGTAGCCTAGCCGGTGCGGCGTTGATACCTGCCTTGGCAGCAAGTGTCATCGCTAGCACTTCGCCATGCGTGATACTGCGGACATCATCAGGTTTTGGAAACTTGGCGATAGCCAGCGTGCCGTCATTGCCCATAACGGCTGATTTTGGTCGAGCACCGCCCAGCGGTGATCCTTCGTTCAATAGTAGTCTTAAATCCTCCGCTGTTTCCGTATCAGTCTGAACCGCATCGGCCGCATGAATAAGCGCCGGCAATTGGATCAGCGGTGGAATGCGATAGCGTCCTATATCGTGAGCAAAACTATCCTCGCCTTCGCGCTTAATACGCAGTGCGCCGATCCGGGTTTGATCTGTAATCGCCAGAAGATAGTCAATTTCCGACAGGGTGCGGTTTTCTCCATATTTTCGGAACGCACGCCTGATCAACTGCTGTCCCCAACGATCAGGTGCTGTATCGCGCAGCGCTCCTGGAAGTGCTGATTTCTCTGAAGTGGTGTAGATCTGTCCACCGTCCAATGGCAAATTGGCAGGATCGAGGGCGAATGCGTCCAGATAGTCAAGCCATTCATTCGCGTATTCAAAAACCGAACTCTGTCTATTCCGCTTGGCAACATAACGACACCGCCCGACCAAGTGTGTCGTACCACTCAATTCGATAAAAATTTCTATCGTGTCCGTCATGAGCGGCCTCGCTTTCGCCTGCGTGGCTGAATCTTTTTTGGTAGTCGGTCTTCGTCGATGTCCAGCCCCAGTGTATCACTACCCCTATCCGCCACATTGCGGAGCCCTTCCACCAGTCCCAGGATAGAAAGCACCGTAGCGTAGATTCCCATTGATACTGATGGATCACCCTTTTCGACTTTATACAGCGTGCCCCGGCTGATGAATGCCCGCTCCGCCATGGATACCGTCGAGATACGGCGTTTTTTACGCGCAACAGTAATGTCCTCACCCAACTTGATGAGGGCTTTACGGGCTGCTCTCGGTAATGTAGAATTCGCCTGTGATTTCATGCCATGTCTTATATAGTGAACTTATAATATCTTTTTGCTTATTATATAAGACATTATGGAAATTAACCTCAATAGTATTCTCATTGAGTTGAGTGTATACAGCAGAATAAACTAATACTGACTCTCAACAGAATCGAACTTCAGTATTTCCTGTACAGTAGCAGGTCAAACAAGAGCAGAAGATTCAACATGGTAACACCATCAGAAAAACTGGCTGAATCTCTCGAAGTCCTTAAATCGTTTCAAGATCAAGAGATTGTTGCCATCAGATCACGCGACCTCAGCCGCACCCACCGCGAGCGTTTGAAAACAAACGGATTCTTACAGGAAGTCATCAAAGGGTGGTATATCCCCACTCGCCCGGAAGAGAACGCTGGCGAAAGTACATCCTGGTATGCCTCGTTCTGGGATTTTTGCGCGTCGTACTTAGAAAGCCGATTTGGCACAGACTGGTGCTTGTCTGCGGAACAATCCCTAGCGCTTCACACCGGAAACAGGGTAGTACCAAAACAACTACTGGTCAGAACAAGAAAGGCGGCGAACAACGTCACCAAACTGCCATTTGAGACATCTATTCTGGATATCTGTGCAGAAATTCCCGACAAGGCAGACACCGTAATCGATCATGGTCTTCGTTTATATTCACTACCTGCTGCTATCGTAGCGTGCGCACCGAGTAGTTATCGACAGGTCCCAACAGATCTTCGCGCAGCCCTTGTCATGGTGAGCGACCCCTCCGACCTGCTCGAAAGGCTGTTGGAAGGAGGCAATAGCACCATTGCCGGTCGTTTGGCTGCAGCCTTCCGCAACATCGGCAGGGAAGAAATTGCCGATACCATCGTCACGACTATGGAAGCTGTCGGCTACAACATCCGCGAGACAGACCCCTTCGATACAGCCTCCCCAATGATCTTTACAGAACGGATGAATTCCCCTTATGTCGCCCGCATTCAACTCCTCTGGCAACGCTTGAGAGAAGATGTCTTACTGGAATTCCCGCCCGCCCCCGGAATTACAACCGACAAAATTAACTATCTCAAACAGATTGACGACCTTTACGCTTCGGATGCCTATCATTCCCTTTCCATCGAGGGGCATTGCGTCAGCAGGGTTCTGATTGAACGGGTTAAGTCAGGCGCATGGAATTCTGACAGCGAACACCGTAATGCGATGGCAGCGCGTGGGTATTGGCAGGCATTTCAGGCAGTCAAACAAAGCATCGAGAAAATTCTTAATAGTAGTGACCCCGGCTCAACAATTCGTATGGATCACCCGGCTTGGTACATGGAGCTTTTTGCTCCTAGCGTAACCGCAGGAATTCTTCGCCCTAGAGACCTTGCCGGTTACAGAAATGGGCCTGTCTTTATCAGGGGGTCGATGCATGTTCCACCAAATAGGGAGGCTGTTCGTGAACTCATGCCTGCATTCTTTGACCTACTGGAAGAAGAAACTGAAGCGTCAGTGCGCGTGGTACTTGGTCATTTTATTTTCGTCTATATCCATCCTTATATCGATGGGAACGGCAGAATCGGACGATTCTTGATGAACGCCATGATGGCATCCGGAGGTTACCCATGGACAATCATTCCTGTTGAAACACGCAACGCATACATGACCGCTCTTGAAGCGGCCAGCGTCCAGCAGGATATCAAGATTTTTGCGAGGTTTTTGGCCAATCTAACAACGCTGAAATAGGAATTGCTTTCAACATGCAACTCATATCACAGATTGGTTTTTATCATATTGATATTAATTGGCATTTTGCGTTAGACTTAAAAATTAAAGTCCTTTCCCAGATATAAAATTCGGGAATTATATATTTAAGTTGACAAATCATTGAAAATCGATTATACTTTCTAACAAGACAGTAGAAGATTATTGAGGATTTGAAAATGACTAAGAAAGCACCAGGCAGAAGTTATCGAAAGGGCATATCGCTGATCGAATTAACCGATATGTTCCCAGACGAACAATCGGCTGTCGAATGGTTTGAAGCCGTGTATTGGTCAGATGGCCGGGTCTGTGGGCATTGCGGGTCTAAACGAACGAAAGAGGCTGTCCACAAGACAATGCCTTATTGGTGTTCAGACTGTCGCAGTTATTTCAGCGTCCGCACTGGAACGACAATCGAAAAGTCTCGGGTTCCGTTGCGCAAATGGGCATTTGCCGTTTACCTGTTTGTCACCAACCTCAAAGGCGTTTCAAGCATGAAGCTGCATCGAGACATTAAAGTCACTCAGAAAACAGCCTGGTATATGCTTCACCGTCTGCGTGATTCATGGGAATTGAGCGGTATTGAAGAGCTGATGGCTGGACCGGTTGAAGTTGACGAAACCTACATGGGCGGAAAGCGCAAGAACATGAGCAACAAGAAGCGCAAAGAGCTGGCGCATTTGGGTCGCGGCACTGCTGGCAAGACTGCTGTTGTCGGAATCAAAGACCGAGATACAAAGGAAGTCAGGGCAAAGGTTGTTGAGTCAACCGATAAAGATACGCTTCAGGGTTTCATTGCCAAAAACACTGATCCAAGCGCAAAAGTCTACACCGATGATGCGGCGGCATACGAAGGCATGCCGTTCGACCATGAATCAGTCAAGCATAGTGTCGGTGAGTATGTGCGTGATCAGGCGCACACAAACGGAGTGGAATCGTTTTGGTCGATGATGAAGCGTGGACACACCGGCGTATATCACCGAATGTCAGTCAAACATCTGCAAAGGTACGTGAATGAGTTTTCCGGCCGTCATGGGGTAAGGGGCATGGACACCGCTGATCAGATGATGCACTTGGTTGCAATGACGGCCGGAAAGAGATTGATGTATAAGGACTTGATTAAACGCGCTTAGCCAGTTTGTCTACACTCGATTTAATCTTGCCGATTTCTTTCTGCTGTGTAGCAAACTGTGCCTGCATGTTCTGATTTGTGGTGTCGTTTACAGTCCTGATTTCTTCTTTTAAGCCTTCTTCAAGGACTTTCATATCTTCCTGAACTCCCTCACGAACACCTTGCATTGATTCGGTGAATACGTCCCGCATGGCTTTCGCCAGCAGATCGACGCTTCCGTTTAATTCGTTTTTCTTCATTTAGTTTCCTCTTGCATAACAGTGGTTAAAGGCTGATTTCTTCCATTTCAGAAACCAGCAGGTCAAATTGTTTTGTTGTGATGTTCTTTGCACCTCCTAATTGTTCAACAGGGATAGCCACGATATAGAAAATTGGCGAATGCCTTATATCCGTGAAGATATAGGCATGCAGACTGTCAACTTTCTTATGATGAGCTTCTGCATCGTATTGCCTTCCCTTTCCGATTTGGTTTGATGGTATCAGATTCGCACCTCTTGGCGTGATGGTTCGGCATTCATACCGATGACCGTTATCGTCCATGATGTCATAACTGGATCGTTCCGTTGGCGATTTCATCAGGTTGTTATACAGCGAGTTAGCCAAATCCTCAGCTAACAGACCTGATATGCGACCATCTGTAAACCGCTCGTAAAGTATCTGTTTCTTTATCGGGCCGAATCTGATCTTATCCGTCAAATCCAGTTTGTAGACAACGCCCAGGCGTAAAGGTTGCATTATGTCTTTTCAAAGATCGTAATCACCCGAAAGCGGTGATTGGTGCTTTTCACCATGCCGATGATGCCGACCATATCCCATTGATCTTTTCGATACATTGGCAGCACCTGATCGAGCCAGACAACATGAGTTCCTTTCTTCGCCTTCTGACCCAATGCACGCATGACCTTATTCCGTTTTACCATTGTCGGCTTGTAGTGCTCTGCATCCTCAACCGAGTATGGCGGATCAGCAAGTATGAGATCGTAATTGCCAACTGGCACAGTCGATAAATCCTGAACATCATCACAGTAGGTCGGCTCTAATGATTCGTCTATGTCAACCGTATCGCCTGGCAGTGCGCCCAAATCAACCTTGCCGGAAAAGATATGCAGCACATTTTCTTTGTCAGGAAACAGGGCCTTTACTCTTTTGAGGTATCCATGCGGATAGCCGCCGTAATAGCCAGACTGAACCTGATATGAATTGCCCATGACCCAGATTCCAAGCATTCTGCCATCACCGCCAACGTACAAACCGTTGGGATAGCCAGTTTCAGTACAGTAATTCTGTATTCGGGTTTGCAGTTCCATTTTTGCCATTACATCATTATGTTAACACATCGCTGGAAAATCACCAGCGATTATATGTCAACTTAAATATATAATTCCCTAAAATTCAACAAGTTCTACTTCAGTTCTTTTCAGCGAACCCTATCCGCGGTGGATAGCAGAATAGCAACTCAACTTGCTTTCAGTTTTTCAGAAAGAATAAATTCGATACTTCTGAACAGGTGAGATTGAGATGCGGGATCTCACGCAATTGACTAGGAAAAAGTTGGCACGCCCGGAGGGACTCGAACCCCCGACACCCAGGTTCGAAGCCTGGTACTCTAATCCAACTGAGCTACGGGCGCTTAGGTATCCTAATTTCTATTTTTTACTGACTGAAGAAGCTATGCTGAATTCTGATATTCAACGGTGCTCCAACTGAGAAGCAAGCAAGCATATGAAGTCCAAAATTATACTTGCCCCAGCAAGTGAAGTAATTTCTCCAACATCGTAAGCTGGTGCAACTTCAACCAAATCCATACCGACAAATTCAATTTCCCCGAGCCCTCGGATAATGGATTGTGCCTGCCAAGTCGATAAACCACCAACAACAGGTGTTCCAGTTCCTGGGGCATATGACGGATCCAAACAGTCGATATCAAATGTCAGATAAGCCTTGTTCGTCCCAACGATGCGAAGAGTTTCTTCAATCACTGCATCGACACCGTTGCGGTGAACGAAATTGGCATCCATGACGTTGAAACCATGAGATTCGGGATTCCAGGTGCGCATACCAATCTGTACCGATTTTTCAGGAACAACCAGACCATTGCGAGCGGCATGAAAAAACATAGTGCCGTGATCAATACGTTCATCCGGCTCTTCCCAAGTGTCTGAATGTGCATCAAAATGCACTATAGAAACTGGTCCGTGCACTTCATTCATCGCTTTCAGAATCGGATACGTAATAAAGTGGTCGCCACCCATGATTATGGACTTGGCTCCACCAGAAATTATGTGTCGCGTGTGCTCCTGGATCTGATCAGGAATCATATCTGGATAGCCATGATCAACCCAACAGTCGCCGTAATCACATACCTTCTGATGCTTGAATGGATTGCTGGCCCATGGCCAATTGCTTCCATCCCAGGCGATTTGTGCAGAAGCGGCCCGAATGCCACGCGGCCCGAAACGAGCGCCAGGACGGTTGGTTACTGCCAGGTCGTATGGCACGCCACTCACGATCAGATCATGCGCATTGACATCTTTTGAATAAGGACGCCTCAGAAAACTAAGAGCCCCAGCGTATGTAGATTCATACCCCATCGAGTCCTTGTTTATTCCTGTAATCGCTGCGTCACTCATTTTGTTCACTTACTCGTTGTAAATTAACTGCATTTTAATTTTGGTCCTGAGACAAATTCAATCAGATACCCAGTTTATGTTTCAGTAAATCACTGACTGATTTAGGATTTGCCTGACCTTCCGACAACTTCATAACCTGACCGACCAAAAATCCAAGAACTTTGTGATTTCCATCTTGTATTTTCTGAGTCTGGTCTGGGTTCTCTGCCATTACCTGTTCAACAAGTTTCTCGAGTTCTGCCGAGTCATCCATCTGCCTAAGGCCTTTTGCTTCGATGATGGCGTCGACTGATTGTCGTGGATCATCCCACAATTCCTGCAACAGCGTCTTTCCTCCTGCACCAGAAATCGTTCCATCGGAAACCTTAGCTACCAACTCCCCTAGCGTTTCTGCACTAACCTTGGAATTTTGAATATTCAAACCAGATTTGTTCAAGTAACTTGCCAGTTCAACATTTATCCAATTCGCAACACCTTTTGCATTATCCGGAGACTGTCGTAAAGCCACTTCGAAGTAGTCCGCAACCTCACGCGACTGCGTTAACTGAACCGCGTCCGCTGTTGTTAGACCAAGTTCATTCTCAAATCTGTTTTTCCTTTCATTTGGCAGTTCTGGAAGTTCTCGCTGCACCTCTCGGATAAAGTCATCCGATACGACTAGAGGTGGTAAATCTGGATCGGGGAAATAACGATAATCCTGGGCGTCTTCCTTTCCTCGCATGGACCGGGTAATGTTGCGCTTTGAATCGTAAAGGCGAGTCTCCTGAACAATCTTACCGCCAGATTCCAACACTTCTATCTGACGGTCGATTTCAACTTCGATACCCTTTTCCACAAAGCGGAAAGAGTTGATATTCTTAAGTTCGGTTCTCGTGCCCAGCTTTTTCTGTCCAATGGGTCGCACTGAAACATTCGCGTCACAACGAAGTGAACCTTCCTGCATATTACCATCGCAAATTCCCAAGTAAGTCACAAGACTGTGTAACTTTCGCATGTAGTCAGCAGCTTGCGCCGCTGATCGAATGTCTGGTTCAGACACGATCTCCAATAACGGTGTCCCTGCCCGATTCAGATCTATACCTGTCGCATCGCTAAATTGATCATGCAGTGACTTTCCAGCGTCCTCTTCAAGATGTGCACGTGTGAGGCCAACCACTCGTACCTCGCCATCGACTTCTGTCTCTATCGACCCGCCTGAAACGATAGGAATTTCGTATTGACTGATCTGATAACCTTTTGGCAGATCTGGATAGAAATAGTTCTTTCTCTCGAAAATCGATCTACGATTGATTTTTGCACCGACTGCCAGGCCAAAAACCACCGCCATACGAACTGCTTCAAAATTGCAGACAGGTAGTACACCGGGAAGTGCGACATCAATCAGGCAGGCCTGCACATTGGGATCAGATCCAAACTGAGTTGAAGCACCTGAAAAAATCTTGCTCTTCGACTGCAGTTGAATATGTACCTCAAGGCCGATGACGCTTTCCCACTGAGTCATGATTCCTTCACCGGAGCTTTGAGATGAAAATCAGTATGCTGCTGAAAGAGGTGTGCAACGCTAAGCAGTTTGGCTTCTTGTAAATATGGTGCAACCATGTGCAATCCAACAGGTAATCCGGTCTTGTCAAATCCAGCAGGAATAGACATTGCTGGGAGACCAGCGAGGTTGACTGCTGCTGTGTAAATGTCATTTAAATACATCAGTACGGGATCATCCATTTTTGCCCCGATCTTGAATGCAGTTGTCGGGGTTGTAGGTCCCATGATCAGATCACACTTTTCGAAAGCTCGGCTATAGTCTTCGAATATTAGTCTTCTCACTTTTTGCGCTTTGAGGTAGTAAGCGTCGTAGTAGCCATGTGACAACACATAAGTGCCCGTCATAATTCGCCTTTGAACTTCAGAACCGAATCCTTCGCTTCGAGTTTTCTTGTACATTTCCCGAAGATCATGTTCTGAATCACTACGATAGCCGTAGCGAACACCATCGAATCTTGACAAATTCGATGATGCTTCAGCGGGTGCAATAACGTAATAGCAGGGTATCGCCGATTTACTGTTTGGCATACGCAGGCTTATCAGTCTTGCACCAAGTGATTCAAATTCTGACAACGCCGCTTGAATGATTTCACCAACAGCCGGGTCTAATCCTTGTGCGAAATACTCTTCCGGCACTCCAATTGTCAACTCCTGTGGCGAATCTTCGATCCCGCGCATGCAATTCGGCGGGTCGACTTCGAGCGAAGTGGAGTCTCTAGGATCAAATCCACAAATCGCATCAAGCATCATTGCAGCATCCTTGGCACTTCTGGTGAATATACCCGCCTGATCAAGTGATGACGCAAATGCGACCATCCCGAATCGAGACACACGCCCATAACTCGGTTTAACACCAGTAATCCCACAGAGAGCCGCCGGCTGTCGAATTGAGCCGCCTGTATCAGTACCGGTTGCTGCCGGAACCAATCCAGCGGCAACCGCCGCCGCAGAACCGCCAGAGCTACCGCCAGGAACCAGCGTTGTATCCCAGGGATTTCGAACCGGATTGTAAAAGGAGTGTTCACTTGATGACCCCATGGCGAATTCATCCATGTTGGTCTTACCTAGCAAAATGGTGTTTTTCTCTTTGAGTCTTGAAACCAGCGTTGCATCATAAGGCGCGACGAAATTTGACAGTATTTTTGAGCCACACGTAGTCAACAACCCTTTCGTGCAGAAGAGGTCCTTGTGTGCCAAGGGAATTCCTGCCAGTGGATCGAGTTTTGCCTTAGTACGCTCTCGATCAATTCTCTCTGCACATTCCAGAGCACCTTCCTGATCAAGTGAAATAAAAGCGTTAAGTTCGCTCCACTCGTTGATGCGTCGAAATGACTCCTCACACAGTTCTAGTGAGGAAATATCCTCACTTTGTAGTGCTTGACTCAGTTGAACCAGTTCTGAACTGCTTGGGATCATTTCAATTGTTAACGATTACCTGGGGCGCAAGCTACTTGGCTGCTGACTGACGTGGACTAATCCTGGTTCAATGTTTGGTGAAGTGCATTAGTTATTCTTGGTGAGATGTCGTATTTCTGCTGGAGGCAACACGCAAAATAACAAAAGCTCGTCAACTTCAAAATGCGAATTCACTCCAAAACTTTCGGCACCAGATACAGCCCATCCGATGTTTGTGGTGCGATTTCCTGCAATTCATCGCGCTGTTCCGGCTCAGTAACATCATCCGATCTGAGTCGCAATTCAATATCCTGAGGATGTGGCATTGGCTCGATGGCATCGGTGTCAACCTCCTGCATCTCACTCACCATTTCCATAATGTTTGACAACTCAGCAGCGTACACGTCAAGCATCTCCTCGTCTACTTCGAGGTGTGCAAGTGATGCAATCAGTTGTACGTCAGATCTGGAAAGACTCATAGCGAAGATATTGAAAATGTATGGACGGTTTGTGTGAAATGATTTGTCTGTTCGGTCGTTAATATGTGTATCAGTCTGATTACAACACATTAACTGCGTTTTATTATTACCCGAAGTTTTCTAAGTGTTCAAGCTACTATGCGAAAAGACTATTTGCAATTTCGACCCGGAGAATCAATTGAATTGCAAATTAAGCTAACAAATTGCGAAACACCGGTCATCTTTGATCACTAGAGACAGAAAAGTCACCACGACACTGGGATTAGCGTGGTAACGTCAAACAGATTATGTACAGAAAGGAGATTCGAAATTGCTACACAAATACTCGCACAATGTCACTGGAGCAATTGATTTCCTCCGATAGAACTGGCGACAACCAGATAAATTCTGACCAAACCAATCGCTTTCAGGGGGTTTTCAGTCGATAAGATTGATTAGACAGTAGAAAGATGCCAACTGATCAATTATTGAACCAATTCAATCAGGTAATCAACCGCAGCTCTCACGTCGTCGTCAGTCAACAACAGATTACCACCTTTAGGAGGCATGATTCCAAACTGGCCTTGATATCCAAGAATCGCGTTGTTGTAGAGTATATCGACACCTTTTTGAATTCTTGGATTCCAATTGGCGGCATCACCGGGTTTCGGCGCGCCAGTCAGCCCGACGTTGTGGCAGATGTAACATGCTGTTTCGTAAACTTCCTGTCCGCGATTTTCATCAACTACCGCAACCTGAGTTACTTCTGCAGCCGCTTCGGTAGTCGTTCCAGAATCTGAAGCCGGCATGGATTGCGTATCGCCGCCGACATTCATTTTACCCACTGGCTCTGTTCGACTGTCCACCATGCGTTGCGTATATTCTTCAGTCTGTGCCTTGAGCTTATCATCGATTGAACCCCCGATCATGGCACCTAATGCAATCAATACAACTGTCAGAACTACCAGGAAAGCAATCAACTTTCCAAAAGCTCTTGCAAATTGGCTGTCAGTCATCATATGTGTCGCTTACCTTTAACTTTCAATAATTCATGCATCACCAATAACCTGGAGCTGCACTTTGAATTCGGAACAGACGCTGAGCGGAAACTTGGTTGCAGATTAACAAAGTAGCGCCTAGACTCGGTCGATATTTTACTATCTGAACTGTAAGAATGAATAGTGGATTTGGCTAGTTTACTCCGAAATTGACCCCCGAGCTTATTCTTCAAATGGGAATTGAGCACTCGATGTTAATACCGTGCCATTCGTCGTCTTCGTCATCATGCGGGAACCGTATCCAAAAGTCGATTGTTGCGATTCAGTTGATATGTCACAAGACAATCAATATTTTCCTGCGCTTCAGATTGTCAATGAGCACCCGTCCAATTTTCATCGTAGGAATAGAACCTAAAGTGTTGTCTGTGCTGATCCGTGATTTTCACTGGATTTCCAAAATAGTCGACTTCTTCAATCTCCGAATAGATGTTCTCTAAACGACGCTTAATACGGGCATCGGGACACAAATAAATTATCTCATCCCACTGACCAAATTTTCTTGCATGAAGATGGGATTCCATTATTCTGGGATATCGATTTTTGGACTTTACAGTCCGCTCGACTTCTATTGCTACTCTCACACCGTCTGGACGCGTCGCCACAACATCTGGAAATATTCCACGTTTCTTACTGAAACGTTCGGCGCCACTGCACTTGGTCCAATCATACCAGCCGCTTCGCTCCGCCGTGATTCGAAGTCGCTGAATGTCTAACTGATGCCTAAACGAAACAGGGTTAACAGAATTCTTTCTGAAAGCGCGTCGATTTTCCGCATCGGGAATTTTCTCTCGAACGCTGTTTATTCCGTAAGCGGTAATTCCCCAAATTTGTGCCGAAGAATTTTCAATGAAAGAAATTTCCACACATCGAATCATCTTCGCTTTTGACAATTCATTCAGTACTTGGCTCAGTTGTTCCTCACTTACTCCTGCTAACAACTCACTGATGATGTCGACATGCGTCCACATCTCGCCAAACAGATAGTGCAATATCGCTTCGCCTGGGTCTCCTCCCCAATCAATCGCTGGCATGTTGCCTGGCTGTTCAAATTCATCAATGTTATCTTTCACCTGTGTCAGTAAATCGACACCCGGGTCAACCGCTAATTCCGCAACTGTAATTTCAGTTGTAGTCTTGACAACTCGCATTGCCTTTGCAAATGCCAGTTTGGGTAGCCCTGCTCCTATGCAAACCGCACAAGCCTTTGGCAGGCTCAGTACAGTATTCACATCAATCAGATTGCGCGTTGTCTCACCAACCGATCGAGACGAAGAGAGCGATTCAGACAGTTCAATGTTTCGTTCAGCCTGCATGTTTTGAGTGGATACCAAAATTTCCCCTGTCTGATTGGAAATCCAAGTCGCAGTAGCATAGTCCGCTGGACGATAGAGCCACTTTATTGGTGTCGTATCAAGAACTGTCGCTCGTACCGACAGTTCCCTAAGGTCGGCCCCGCAACTGGCAAAGTCTCCCAATGACTGGTGCGCGAGCAGAATGTTGCAGCCCTTGTCACGGATCGTGCCAAGAGCGTTCAATGCCGGAAGGCTTAGCAGATATTTGAATTCATCAAGAAAAATTGAGCAGTGACGTTTGCTGCCTCTTGACCTTTCAATTAACTGGATCAATCGAACAAATAGCATTTTCTGTAGCGTGATGATCGGCTCATTTCTCACGGAGCCGACAATGTAGGTGCAACCTCCTTCTTCAATTCTCGCACTCAAATCGACACCTTCTTTAGTTTGCGTACACTCCAAACCACTGATTTCTTCAAGTGCCGCGAAAAACGCCTTACCACCAGCCATCAGTTCGTCGTTGGCTGAACTTCGAGTTTTGCTGCCAATTTCACTCAGCGTCATTGTGCAATCGGCCACAAATGAAGCGGCAATTCTGGCGGCTTTACGATCATCCAGTCTGTAGAAATCAGCAGCATTTCCTCTTCGTCCCAGCTCCAGACCTGCGTAGAGCATTTCTTCCACCTCATCCATAGAGGCTTTGAGAATCGGATTGATCTGTGGTGTAGGTTGACGTAAATCGACAAATGTAAACGGAACCTTTGCCCTTTTACATGCTGCCCTGTAAACACTAGGCGCCCATTCGTCTTCTTTCGGATCGAAAACAAACACCGCATCACCATAGAACAGTGATTGTGTCAGCGTAACACCGGCCTGTACGCCCTTGCCGGCACCTGGTGGACCCATAATCTGAACATGAGAAGTTTTCCACATGTCTCTGTTGATCGAAACTGCATTTCCCGCTGCATCCTGACCGAGATAAATTCGGTCATTTGTAATCGCCGCTTCAGTTTCCTTCTCGATATCGGCATCTGGACGGTCGTAAAAGTTCTGCTCGACTGTCCTGATATCCGTCAACTGGTCCTGTAGGCCAGAGCTAAGCGTTTTTTGGTGCAAGTAATTGATGATCTTGGGTTCAAATAATCGACCCAGAAGATAGGCAGTCGCTATACCGGCAAAGATTCCAACGAATCCGGAGATCATGTGGCTCTGCGAAACCCAGTTCCATTCAACTGTTCCCCAGGACTTAGAAATTAAGTGAAGTATCAGCAAGACACAAACCGCTACAGGGAGGACTCCAAAACCCATTCGAATGCAGAAGGTGATCCAGTTCGGGTGCTCGCGGAACATCAGTGCGACACGCAAGCCGGCTATGAGAAAGAACCCAATAAAGAGTACAGTCAGGTGGGAATTAAACTTCGACGAATAAAAGACCGTCGAAATGAAAGTATCGAAGATTGAGAACAAGCCCATTTTTTTGCGTCGAATGCCAGTTGCCAAGCTTCGTGCAGGCAATATTCAATCCTTGATTTCCGGAAAAGACTAACCTCCTACGTTAGCAATTCAGTCTGACCGTATCGAATATCAGATTTAAAGTAATTTAGCATCAATGTGCGAACCCTGTTCCAATTATTAACTCCAGAGCTGCAGCACATCAACAAATAAAACGCGAAAGAAAAACAAAAGTGCAATGCTGCCAAAGAGAAGCCGAACCGTGTCTCTCTCCCCCTCTTCGTTTCGATGCGTGAGCGCGTGATAAGCCACAACACCAGTAATTATTAGAAAAAAGATATCCAAGCCCATCTATAGATACGCCATATCAGTAACATGGTGGAAGCAGGCACTTCACAACTCTGAATTTAACCGCCACTTCGGCAATCAATACCAAGAGTCCCATTGTAATGAGTAGCATCACAAAATAACGCAATCCGGCTCGCACAGATTGCGGGGTTGCATCCGGCAGTTTGGAAATGCCCAGTTCCTCCTTATTCAATACTCCCTGTGATTGCAGGTCTAAAATCATTCGTGAGTATCCCCGCACCCAGTGAGGAACTATTTTGTTGAACATATACCGGGCAAAATAACTTTCCAAAACTCGGCTATTTGGCGATTGGCCGAACCACCATGAATAGGCCAAGTTAAAGTAGTCGTATTCACGAATTTCGAGAAGTGCTGATATCTCAAGAATATCTTCGATATCATCCGGAAGATCTTCATCCATGTGATGATATCGTTGAATGCTTTGATTCAATTCATCTTCATCAAACCGCTGTCCATAAAATTTTTTGCGAAGTCGCCAAGTCAATCTCAAGAACAAACGCAAAATCAAAGTGAAAACTTGATGAATTATCGACATAATCGATGACTTTTCAAAACCAATATTTGACTATTAGTGGTATGTTAATTTCAATCTTGGATTCTGTTGTCAGAAATTGCCGTATTCAATACTGTCACCAAGCCAAGAAGGTCGTAACCCCGACTATTGATCTGCCAATTCAGTACTAGGTGGTAGAAGTGATTTCAAACACTGTTGCAGCAACTTTTGGTTTCAGTGATGAGTAAAAAAATCAAAACAAGCAAACCACAATTACTATTCATCTGATATTCGAAAACCTCTGAATGATATAAAGTCAGGGTTTGAATTGAACTTCGTCAGTTCATTATTTGACTACCAGATGATTGGAGAGTTTCTAACTATGGCTAAAGCATACTGGATTGCTCACGTTACCGTTACCGATATGGACGAATACCAAAAATACGTCACATCTGCACCACCAGCATTTGAAAAGTACGGTGCGAAAATTCTCGCACGAGGTGGGAATTATGAAGTCATGGAAGGTAGCGGCCGAACCCGCAATGTAGTCATCGAATTTGCGTCATATGAAGACGCACTCGCCTGCTACCGTTCCGAGGAATACCAAAATGCGCGGATGTATCGAAAAGATGCAGGTATTGCCGATATTACAATTGTCGAAGGCATCTGATGTTTCAGAATTATTTACTCAGAAACTCTCGTGTCCTGAGGCCTCTTACCAAGTAGTTTCTAATAATTCTAATTACACATGATGGACACGATTGTTTTCATCCTTTGCGTGTTTGACTGCGGATTCTTGGGAATACGTCACAATGTCTTTGCTTTTCCAATATCAAATCATCCAAGTAAAATAAAGAGGGTCTGTTGATTGAACTGAAGGTATGTAGAGATACTAGGACAGATTACATCCTCTGCGAAAAGAAAACATCCGATCGCACAAAATTAGGGGAACCAAATCTGCACGCAGGTTTGGTGGGGAGGGGAACTGTTCTGAACTCAAAAAACCTCTTTTTTTCAGCTTCGTCAACCGGACTCCACCCGTTTAATGCTAGTGTGACATTTTGATTCGTACCAGTCATGAATAAGGAACAAATGAAGTTTTACCAAAACAAACTCGCTCACGAGATGGACTCGTGGGATGTCTTCGAGGCTCTTGGAAACGGTGAACCCCTTATCGTCGTCGATGGCCGAACGGCTGAGGCTTACGCGCAAGAACACATACCCGGCGCGGTCAACCTACCACACCGGGAACTGTCGACCACTACGACGGCGATTCTCGACAAGTCCAAAACCTACGTCTGTTATTGCGACGGCATCGGCTGTAATGCTTCGACCAAAACCGCTCTCAAATTGTTGTCCCTTGGCTTTGAAGTACGCGAGTTGATTGGCGGACTGGACTGGTGGAAACGCGACGGCTACGCCACCGATGGCAGGAAAGCACAGGCCGGAAAGGAACTGGTCTGCGGATGTTGAACCTGATAGCCGGTTTCGTTGTCGCCGACCATATCCGCGATCTGTATAAAAGTGAGCCCAGTTGGGTGGGCTTTCCCCGGAGTTTTCTGTGACATGGCAACCCCCGTATATTCACTAAATGGATTCCAAAACATGACCCTCGCACTCTGGACTATTTGTCCCATCTAAACTAGGAAAAATCTGGAATGTCCAAAGCAACCGTTATCGGTATATTCATTACTCCGGAACCGGAATCAGATATGAATGCAGTCGAATCAGTGACAGCCGTTGCTGGCCGTGGAATAATTGGCGACCGCTACTATTCCCTTTCAGGCAGTTTTTCGAAACCCAATATAGAGCCTGACCAGGAAATCACCCTGATTGAATCAGAGGCATTTGAACAATTGCATGAGGAACATGGCATTCAACTTGAATACGCACAATCAAGGAGAAACGTCGTTACTCGTGGAATTGATCTCAACAGCCTCGTCGGCCAAACATTTCAGGTTGGAGAATTGACACTAACTGGTATGCGATATTGCGAACCATGTACATATCTCAGTGGCCTGACCGGACATCCAAAACTGGTCAAGCTATGGCGAGGCAGGGCAGGACTGCGAGCACAAATCAATCAAGGTGGAACGCTATCTGTAGGTGACTCTTTCGTCACGGAGGATTGATCGAAATTACCCGCTTTGAATCACCACCCAGAAATGGAAGGTCTGTAAATCAGATGTGCCCGATCCGGTCCAGTTGAAATGACATCGACCGGTACGCCTGTCAATTCTGTTATTCGATCAAGATAGTATCTGGCATTCACTGGCAGCTGGTCGTAATTTCGAATACCCAATGTATCCTCCTGCCATCCTGGCAGGTCTTCATAGATCGGCTCACATCGCTGTAAGCACCACGCGTTACCCGAACTGTTCAACAGTTCGCTGTCGGCAGTTCTATATCCAGTACACACTCGGATTGTTTCCAATCCATCAAGAACATCCAGTTTGGTAAGGCACAAGCCGTCAAAATTATTTAACTGATGAGCGCGACGCACCAGAACTGCATCAAACCAGCCGCATCGGCGCGGTCGTCCAGTTGTTGCTCCAAATTCGGCCCCCGCCTTTGCGATATGTGCCCCAACACCATCATGTAATTCTGTAGGAAACGGTCCACTTCCCACACGAGTTGTGTACGCTTTGACAATCGCCAGTACATGGTCAATTTTGGATGGTGCGATACCAGCGCCTGTTCCAACCGCACCAATCCCTGTATTCGACGATGTAACGAACGGATAGGTACCGTGATCAATGTCTAGCATGACACCCTGCGCACCTTCAAACAGAACTTTTTTGTTTTGCACCATTAAGGAGTTAACTTCAGAGCTGACATCCGTCATCATTGGTACCAGCCATTCCGATGCTGAAACCAGATCCGAAATTATCTTTCCGCTATCAACCGCTTTCTGGCGATAAAAGTTGGTTAGAAGATAATTGTGATAGTCCAGTAGTTCTTCAGCTTTCGCCTGAACGGACTTCAGATCATTCAGGTCGTGCAGTTTAAGTCCGCGTCTCGCTACTTTGTCCTCGTAAGCCGGTCCAATGCCACGACTCGTCGTACCGATCGCCTGATTGCCCTTTTTCGCCTCTCGCGCCTGATCCAAGGCAGCATGACTCGGCAATAGCAGGGCACAATCTTCACTAATTTTGACTCGATCGACAATACTGCCAAGATGCGATTCGAGGTGATCGATTTCTCCTCGCAACGCGTCGATTGAAAGTACAACACCATTCCCAATGTAGGCAGTAACCTGCTGTCTCAAAATTCCCGCTGGAATCAGGTGCACGATAACTTTTTTTCCGCCCGCCACTAGAGTGTGACCGGCGTTATGTCCACCTTGAAATCTGACTACCGCATCGGCACTATCGCTCAGGCAGTCGACGATTTTGCCTTTACCTTCATCGCCCCACTGCCCTCCAACAATTGCTAGAGACTGAATCATTAAATTTCCCCTTCAATTGCCAAAGGAACAACTCGCCACTCACCTGCTTGACAGATAAACTCTCGATCACAAGTGTGAATCAAACTGGCTCGTGCCTGATCTGGCAACTGATGTATAACGCGCTCACCGCGTTCGATCAGAGCACCAATATGCTCTCTCGGAACAGTCGAGTTTAGAGGCACCATTACTGCTTTTTTGCATTCACCACGAATAGCCCGACGAAGCAAACCCAAATCCCCACTGAATCCTGTTGCTGCACAAGGTGTACCATAAGCTGCCATGACACTGTCATATCGACCACCTTTCGCCAGTGGCTGTCCATATCCCGGTCCGTAAGCGGAAAAGATGACCCCTGTATGATATTGATAACCACCGACTTGGGCAAAATCGACGTGAAGCGATACCCCATCATTTTCCTCAGCGACTCGTCTGACCACTCTCTCAAACTCAGAAAGTAACTGTGGGACGTTGTTTTCAACGGATTTCAGTCGATATTTCGCCTCATCCAAAATATCAATTCCACCGTTAAGTTCAATCAGATTGGAAAAAACCTCAATGGTTTCTGCTTGTGGTCCCTCGCGACCTGCGAGCGTATCCAGTTCAGGTTTTGATTTTCGTTTAAGTGCATCTAGCAAGGCATTTTCAATCGACGACTTTTTATACCCGAACTGTTCAAATAAACTCTCAATGATACCAACGTGACCCAATGACACTGAAAGTGAATCAATACCGGCAATGCGAAGCGACTCGATCATGAGTCGAATTATTTCACAATCTGATTCAAGCGACGAGGACCCGAACAGTTCAGCTCCAAACTGCAGAAGTTCCCTGCTGCCACCAATACTAGGTACTCTGGCGAGTAAAGACGAACCAAAGTAGCAAAGTCGAACTGGCTGTTGTTGGACAGGCAAGTGAAGCGCTGCAAGTCGGGCAACTTGAGGTGTCATGTCAGCCCGAATGCCAAACATCTTACCACTCACATAATCCGGTGTCTTTACTGTGAGCACATCAAGATCATCGTTCGTGCCACCAAGCAGACATTCAACAAAGTCAGCTAGTGGCGGAACGACTAGCTCGTAACCATTCTGATACAGGCAATCAAGAAGTTCACGACGCAGTTGTTCAAACTCCCACCCGTCATAGGGCAAAATCTGCTCAACTCCGTCGAGTTGTATCCAACCACCAGTCATGGATCAGAGTTTATGGAAATGGGGAAAGTAAGAGTTCGATAAAGCCTGGTTTCAGAATGAAATCCCGGCGACCAAAAAATCCGTCTATCAGAGTTTACAACGTAGTGGCAAGCCAGATCAGCCCTAATCCTATAGCAACTGAAATCATACCAATCCGACGCAACACCCCAACTCTGGTTTCAAGCAGCCTTTTCAGTAACTGACGGGAGACATCCGGTAAAGCAAAGTAAACCGCACCCTCAATCACCAGAACCAGTCCCACGGCCGCCAGAATGACCTGCCAGACATTCACGTCGCGATGATTGATTTGCGAGATTAGCCGCCTGACTCACTCATTGTTGTGGCAGCGCCATCCACATCTGAAATGGCGTTCAATCCGAGTGGCATGCTATCTTTCACTGCGGATTCCACAGAACCTTTAAAGAACCTGAAGAACTCTGAATTAGGTTCTAAAATCAGCAAATCATCTTTACTCTGAAAAGTGTTGCGATATGCAAGAAGACTGCGATACAGCCGGTAAAATTCAGCATCGCGCCCGTACGCGTTGGCATAGGTCAGAGTCGAAATTGCGTCGCCTTCACCGCGAATTTGTTGGGCTTCCCGGTAGGCGTTTGCAACCGTAATTTCCCTCTGGCGGTCAGCATCTGCACGAATACGCTCAGCCGCTTCAGCTCCTTGCGCACGCAGTTCCTTAGCGACTCTGGCACGCTCAGCTTCCATTCGACTGTACACTCTTTCGCTAACTTCGGGGTCGAGGTCGACACGTTTTAGCCGTACATCGACCACTTCCACACCGAATTCCGATGCTTCCTTATCAACGGACAATCGGACGGTTTCCATAATTTCGGCACGATCTCCAGAAATCACATCCTGCACTTGCCGCTTACCAAATTCCTGCCGCAGACTGTCATTCACCCGCTGTGCAAGTCGGGCACGAGCATTGGACTGCAAACCACTGACCGTGACGTAGTATTTTGCAACATCCCGAATTCTCCACTTTGCAAAGGAGTCAACAACCAGGTTCTTTTTCTCGCCGGTCAGGTACAGTTCCGGATCAGCATCCATCGTCTGAATACGAGCATCGTAGTACTGGACGCTATTGATGAATGGTTTTTTGAAGTGCAATCCGGGTTTATCGTGTGATTCGACAATTCGCCCAAATTGGAAAATAATAGCCTTTTCACGCTCATCGACGTAGTAAATGGTCTCATAAACTAACACGCCGAGAATAACTGCTACGACTCCCAGCACTAATGCTTTGACTGACATTTTTCTTTCCTCAGATTCTTGCTGCGACTAACCGCCAATGCGCCGGTCGCGAGTATCGGTGCGGTTTGGACGATTGGAACTGCTAATCAGATCGGACTGATCGTCAATCTGACCAATTCTGCCGTCATTGGTATTCGAAGCACCGCTATTGCGTCGTTGAATGATTTGATCAAGCGGTAGATAAATGATGTTGTTGCTATTTTGCTGATCAATTAGCAATTTTGTTGAATTGTTCAGAACTTCTTCCAAGGACTCAAGATACAAGCGGTCTCGGGTAATTTGTGGCGCCTTTCGATATTCATCGTAAATCTGTTCAAATCTAGAAGCCTCACCCTCTGCTCGGGCAACAATACTAGCCTTATAGCCTTCTGCTTCCTGAATAATTCTAGCAGCCTGACCTCGTGCTCTCGGAATTACGTCATTGGCGTAAGCTTCCGCTTCATTTTTTAGTCGTTCTTCGTCTTCCCGAGCTTTCACCGCGTCATCAAAAGCCGCTTTCACTTCAGCTGGCGGCTGTGCGTTCTGCATTTCTACCGCTCTTACATTCACACCTGTTTTATATCGATCAAGAATTTCCTGCAACAGGCTGCGGGTATCGCGTGCAATTTCGGCCCGGCCCTCTGTAATCGCGAAGTCCATCGTGTTGCCACCGACAATTTCTCGAACTGCGCTTTCAGTGGCCTGGCGTACTACCAAGTGAATTGGATCACTGACATTGAACAACAGGTCTTTGGGGTCTTTAATGTCATACTGCACTGCAAACTGAATATCGATAATATTCTCATCTGCAGTCAACATAAGAGCTTCGCGTGTAACTGGCGTTATTGTTCGGTTCCGCTCGCTGACTCGATAGCCAACTTCGACTGTATTGACCTTCTGAACATTGACGATCAGAACCTGTTCAATGGGGAATGGCAAGTGCCATCGAAGACCTGCATCGGTTGTCTGGGTATATTTGCCGAATCGAAGTTCAACGCCCTGCTCACCTTGTTCAACGACATAAAGCCCGCTTGATACCCACAAACCAATAATCACCAACAGTGCGAGCCCAATCAGTGACTTTCGGGCTCCGCGTCTTCTTGGAGACCTCGGTCTCGTATCAGAGGGGTCACCGGGACCACCTGAACTACCCCTGTTACCAAAACTCGAGAATACCCGCGAAAATTTGTCTTGAATGTCGCTTACGATTTCATCTATTTCGGGCGGACCTGAGGATCCTCCCCGTTGTCCGGAGTTTTTATCCTGACGACCCTTGTCGGGTTCATCCCACGGCATTTGAATTACAACCTCAACGTTAAAATATGTGATGTTTCCCTTATTCAAGGCAGCGCGTATGTGCCCGCCTCGATTCGAAAGGATACGCTGGAGGTTCAATTATACGATTTTAGACCTATGCATAGAAGAGGGAGTGTTGTCCAACGAGAAATGAGTCTGAAGCAGGATTCCGTTTCCAACGAGAAATGAGTCTGAAAAACCGAGGTGATCGGGTTCATCATAGGCGGATGAAGACGATCATGAAACTGGAAGAAATCAGGACT
>JAJEHQ010000010.1 GCA_022823625.1 Gammaproteobacteria bacterium | reverse complement strand
TCTTCCAGAGTCCTGATTTCTTCCAGTTTCATGATCGTCTTCATCCGCCTATGATGAACCCGATCACCTCGGTTTTTCAGACTCATTTCTCGTTGGAAACGGAATCCTGCTTCAGACTCATTTCTCGTTGGACAACACTGGCAGAAGACAACCAGGTAGGTCAATGCTATGGTGGAATTGCTCGATTAGCTACGAGCGTTCGACAAAACAGAGCGGAGTCACCAAACTTACTACTCCTTGATGCGGGAGATCAGTTTCAGGGCTCACTTTTCTATAGCAAATACCAAGGACAGACCAGTGCAGAGATGATGAATTTGGTCGGCTATGATGCAATGGGAATAGGGAATCATGAATTTGACGGCGGCCCTGAAAGATTGCGAGCATTCGTGGATGCCGTCAACTTCCCAGTGCTGATATCGAACGCCGATGTGTCTGCTGAACCAAAACTTGCAGAGGTCCTCATGCCTTCGACCGTAATAGAACGTGGAGGCTTTCAATATGGACTGATTGGCTTGGTTCCTGCCAACACCCAGGAAATTTCCTCACCTGAGAACACCCTCATTTTCACCGACCCAGTTGAAGCTCTGCGACGCGAAATTGATAATTTTAACGCGCAGGGAATCAATCGCATCATCGTACTTTCACATTCCGGGTTTCCAATTGATCTAGATATTGCAGCAAAAGTCAACGGCATTGACCTGATCGTCGGCGGTCATTCAAACACCTTGCTATCAAACTCTGCAGAAAAAGCAGATGGACCCTATCCAACCTGGGTAACCACGCCAGAAGGTGGACGTACTGCTGTCGTTCAGGCCTACGCTTATGGGAAATACCTCGGCCGACTCAACGTGACTTTCGACGACCAGGGCGTTGTTCAATCAGCAATCGGTGAACCCATCCTGTTGGACCACTCAATTCCCGAGGATGAGAAGGTGAAAGCAAGAATTGCTGAATTAGCGGTTCCGCTTGCTGAACTGCTTGAAGAAGTCATTGCGGAAGCAGCAACAACGGTGGATGGCAGTGGTAACAGTTGTCGGAAACAGCAGTGTGAAGTCGGAACGCTAGTCGCAACAGCGATGCTGCAACACATGAAGCCATTTGGCGTCGATATCGCCATTGCAAATGCCGGTGGGATTCGAGCCTCACTAGAAAAAGGACCAATTTCAACTGGGGACATTCTGACCACACTCCCCTTTGAGGACGTGCTGTCGAGATTCAAACTCAAAGGAGCCGATGTTGTGGCTGCACTTGAGAATGGTGTCAGTGGAATAGAGGACATGCAGGGGCGATTTCCTCAAGTAGCTGGAATTCGGTTTGAATTCACGCTGTCGAAGCAACCAAATAACGGACGGATTCTAAAGGTTGAAGTTATGCAGGATGGAGAGTGGACTTCACTAGATCCTGACAAAATCTATGGAATCACCACAGGTAATTTTCTCCGCAGTGGAAAGGATGGTTACTCAGTACTTGCGGATAACGCCATCGATCCCTATGATGGTCTTACACTCGTCACAGATGTCGTCGCAGACTACCTCATCACCAACAGTCCCTACACCGCAATCATTGACAATCGAATAGTCCAGAATTAGATTTCAGAATACCGTCCCGACATATTGTAGATTCAGTGAACTGATCACCTTGAAACACTACATCCGAGATGAATTTGGCCCGAATATCGATTGCTCGCGATTGGATTGAATGGTCTTTGCGTATGTGATCCTTACCAGACTATCCTTACGTCTCTCACGACTTGCACAGCAGTGGTCTGAGCACGCGGCCCGGTTAGAATACAGAGTTGCAATCACCGCAATCACGCCTGGGACTCTGTAGTTTGGTCCTTAGGCACCTTAACAAAATACAAAAAGATTCCGCCGACCAGAAAAAGAACGCTCAAGCTCAAGATTGAAAGCCTCGACCCAAACACAAGGGCCGACCAACCCACGAGGAAGGGACCAATGACTGCTGCAGTTTTTCCAACCATGTTGAAGAAGCCGTAATACTCGCCTGCCTGCTCCGGCGGGATTAACTGACCGAGTAGCGAACGACTCAAAGCTTGAATGCCGCCAACCACGAGTCCAACCATCGCGGCTAGAATGTAAAATTCTGTGCCGGTCGTCATAAAGGACGCCCACAAAATTGCGACAAGGTAAACAACAATTCCGATGTAGATTCCTGGCTTTGGTCCAATTTTCTGACCCAGATAGCCAAATGCCAAAGCCGCGGGAAATCCGATGAATTGAACGAGCAACAGTGCGGTAATCAAGTCATTGCTTGCCAGCCCAATTGAAAGTCCATAGTCAACCGCCATGCGAAACACACTGTCAACCCCATCGATATAAAACCAGTAAGCAATCAGAAATAGGAGTATCGTGCGCTGTGTGCGTAAGTTTCGACAGGTCTTCGCGAGTTGACGAAATCCACTCAAGATAGTGCCTGCCGCTCCTGGAGTCTGAACCCGTTCTTCCTTGACAAACAGCATAATCGGTATTGAAAATACTGCCCACCAAACTGCAACGGTAATGAAGCTGATCTGTACCGCCTGAGCGGAGCTCGCGAGCCCAAACATCTCGGGCTTCAACACCATAAAGACATTGACTGCAAACAAAATTCCGCCGCCAAGGTAACCCAACGCGAAACCGAATCCTGAAACCTGATGAATCCGTTCCCTAGTGGGTGCAACCGTCAGCAATAGAGCATCATAAAAAACGTTGCCTCCTGCGAAACCGAGAGAGGCCACAATGTACAGGGCGATGGCTAACTCCCACATTCCATTTCCTGCCAGATACAGACAGAATGTCGACACAATACCAACAAAAGCGAAGACTGCCAATAGTTTTTTCTTGATGCCGGCACTATCTGATATCGCGCCGAGTATGGGTGCCAGTACAACAATAATCAAACTCGAAACAGAAGAAGCAACGCCCAGTCGAAATGTTGTCACCGTGGCGTCGACACCCAGTGACCAGAATTCTTTGAAAAAAATTGGAAAAAATCCAGCAACTACTGTTGTGGCGAACGCGGAATTAGCCCAATCGTAAAAGGCCCAAGAAAGCGTGTCCCTTTGAAACAAACGATTCCTTTTCAAATTAACCTCCATGGTGTTCAGGACCGCAGTCGGACTCCGGCTGAATCATGTGGTGGCTCCTTCAGTAGCCGAGCAGGTACTTCAGTGCCAACCACGTGAACTGAAAAGCCTTCCGACTGGTTGCAAACTTCCTGCGAAATGTAAGCGAGTGCCAGACTTTTTTTGACCCAATATCCGTAAGCACCGGATGTAACAAATCCTACACGCTGACCGCCAAACCATATCGGTTCGAAGCCCGATGCGTCAGCATCAGCTGAATCAATTTCCAACAATCTCAGAACCTGTTCCACTGGGCGGTCGCGCTGTGCCAATGTCCTTTCTTTGCCAATATACCATGATTTGTCAAAATCAATGAAGCGCTCCATTCCAGCCATTTTGGGTGTGTAAGCCGAGGTGAATTCCCTAGACCAGGCACCGTATCCCTTCTCCAGACGCGTGCTGTTCATCGCGCGGAAACCAAACGGGCGTAAATCAAATTCTGTACCAGCCTCACAGAGCGTCGAATACAGAGTTTTCATGTGATTGTCTGGCACGTTTATTTCATAACCAAGCTCTCCCGTTACCGAAACCCGAGCGACGATTGCCTCACATCCATTGATGTTGATCCTTCTACAGTTCATAAATGGAAAGGAAGAGTTGGACAGGTCGTCGGCAGCGATGCGCTCCAACAAATTTCTGGACTCTGGCCCAGCGATTGAAATACCCGACCATTCTTTGCATAGGTTTCTGACCGTAACACCCGAGTCCGGCAAATGATCGTTGAACCAGCGCATGTGCCATGCCTGAAGGTAATAAGAGCCCATCAACCAGAACCGGTTCTCAGCCAGTCTCATAACAGTCAAATCGCCAGCCAGTCTGCCACGCGGCGTCAACATCGGTGCGAGACGCATCCCGCCTACTTTTGGCAGCCGGCAAGCCAGTAGCGTATCGAGCCATTCAGCACTGCCAGGACCGGTTACTTCATAACGCGAAAACCCTGTAATATCAACCATGCCAACCTTGGATCGGACAGCATGCACTTCCTCGCCAATCACATCGAATGCATTTGAACGCTTCAAGGTTGGCGTTTCTTGAAATTTAGGGTTGTCCGGTACGAAAAATAGGGGGACTTCAAGTGCCCAGACACACCCGAACTGAGCGCCAGACTCAGACATTTCGTCATGTATCGGGGAAAGGTCCAGTGGCCGACCGGCCGGAAGTTCCTCATTGGGGTAAGTTAGCACGAATCGGCGGGAGTAAAACTGACGTACCGTTTCGGACAGGTAGCAATCCTGGCTGGCGAAATCCCCATAACGCGCCACATCCATACCAAAGATATCCGCTTCTGGCTCACCATCGATGATCCATTGAGCAAGCGATAAGCCAACACCGCCGCCCTGGCTGAAACCAGCCATCACGCCACAAGCCACCCAATAGTTTCTTAGTCCGGGAACAGGCCCGACGAGCGGGTTGCCATCCGGCGTAAACGTAAATGCACCATTCACCCAACGCTTGATTCCAATTTCATTGAGCACCGGAAACCGTTCAAATCCCTTCACTAACTGTGGTGAAATTCGATCAATTTCTTCTGGTATGAGATCCATCCCGTAGTCCCAGGGTGCACCTTCCAAGTGCCAAACTCTGGGGTCAAGTTCATATACACCCATTAACAAACCATCTCTTTCAGGACGCATGTAAGTAAAACCGTCTAAATCGAGTATTGAAGGAATAATTTCTTTTCCGGTAATGAGTTCTTGAATCGGTTCGGTGACCAGATAGTGATGCTGCATTGGGCTGACAGGCAAATTTACCCCTGCCATTAGCCCGACTTTACGCGCCCAGAGACCGCCCGCATTGACGACATGTTCAGCAACAATCGTACCCTGCTCAGTGACGACATCCCAGGCTCCTTCCGGTCGTGGATTCAGGTCGATGACGCGGTTTCTGAGGACGATTTCGGCACCGCGTTTTTCTGCAGATTTGGCGTACGCCATCGTTGTTCCGTGTGGGTCCAGATATCCTTCATACTGATCCCACATACCTCCATGCAAATCTGACACATCGACTAGAGGACACATTTCTTTTATTTCGGCTGGTGTAACCAGACGCGGCTCAATTCCCATGGTCAAAAAAATTGTGCGCATGTACTGTAAGTATTCCCAGCGTTCAGGATTTGCTGCGAGAATGATGCTCCCGCTTCGAACCATGCTGATATCCTGTCCGCTTTCACGTTGAATGTCCTGGTAAAGATTGATGGTGTAGGCCTGAAGACTTGAAATGTTGATATCGTTGTTGAGTGGATGGAATCCACCGGCCGCATGCCAGGTAGAACCCGCTGTCAGCTCTTTGCGCTCAATCAGGACAATGTCTGACCAACCGAGTTTGGCAAGATGATAGAGTACGCTAGCACCAACGACACCACCACCGATGACTACTGCACGATAATGATTTTTCACAAGAAATTTCCTTGTTGTAGGGCAAAAATGGCAAGTGATCAATCCGCTAAATTATCGATCAATCGAAGCTCAGTGAAAATGACATTTCGCTGCTGAACGCGAAATTTCAGGCAGGTTTTGAATGAATTGATTGAGTCAACTCAAGTTTGAATTTGAATGACTATCGGAATCATACGCGGATTATTCTGCAATTGAGATCTTCTAGAATGGTACCAGCTAATCATCATGTCTACTCATTTCAGTTTTTTTGTATCCATAAACAATGCCAGTAAAGAGATGAAAAGATCAGAAAACAAAAGTATGTCCGATAGAATTTAATTCTGCTGGAACTGGCCATTGATATCAAATGACTAATTTTTCGACTCTTTCCCCATGCGTGTTGTCTCTCTAACCTGCTCCAATACAGAAATAGTCGCCTCAATTGGATGCGCACACCTGTTAGTCGGCATCGACGATTATTCTGACTATCCCACTAATGTTGTGGCTAAACTGCCGCGTGTTGGCCGCGATCTAAATATCGATGTCGAAAAAGTCGCTGAGCTCAAACCGGATCTAGTACTTGCTTCACTAACTGTTCCTGGTCACGAAGAAGTAGTCGAAGGTTTGCAATCGGCAGGCTTACCCTACATTGTTCTTGAACCAATTCGACTTGACGACGTTTATAGAGACATACTTCATATTGGCGAACTGCTTCGGGCATCAAAGAATGCACAACGATGCGTCAGTCAAATGCAGCAGAAAATAAATTCAGCTGCTCAGCCCAGCCCAGTGCACAGTTTGATGATTCAGTGGTGGCCAAAACCTGTCATTGCACCGGGCAATCTATCCTGGACAGAAGATTTGCTTGAAGCGGCCGGCTTAATCAATCCAATTGGAAACAGGGAAGTCAAAAGTACACCGCTAACCGACGAAGAAGTTCTGGAACTCAACCCTGACGCGGTCGCGATTTCATGGTGTGGCGTTCAACACGACAAATATCGACCCAAGGTTGTTTATCGGAATTCAATCTGGCAGGATACAAACTTCGTCAGAAACAAACATGTGTTTAGCATTCCGGAAGCCTACCTTGGAAGACCTTCACCTCGACTTGTTGATGGCTATACTGAACTCAAAAAGATTGCAAGCCAACTCAATGCAACAGCCGGTAACCCGTTCAAATAGACCAACTTAATCAACGAGCGAAACTGAATCTGAATCATAGAAAGCTTTCAATAGTTTGAGAAAGTACACCGCGTCGTCGCAGCCGGCCAATTCTCGAATTGAATGCATCGCAAATTGTGCCACGCCTACATCAACAGTCTTGATTCCAATCTCTGAAGCAACGAGTGGGCCAATTGTGGTACCACACGGCTGGTCATTGCGCGAAACAAAAACCTGAACCGGAATCTTCAAATCAGTGCATAAGCCACGAATCACTGCTTCGGTTTCATCACTCGTTGCATAGCGCTGATTTGAATTTACTTTGATAACTGGGCCCCTGTTCAGCACAGGTCTGTGCTGTTCATCGTGCTTTTCCGGATAGTTTGGATGTAATCCGTGTGCACCGTCTGCAGAGAGCATGGCAGAATTTCGAATGACTCTCGGGTCTAGTGCCCCAATTCTTTCAAGCACTTGCAACAAGAACCGTCCCTGCGCACCTGAATCCGATACACTTCCAACCTCTTCATGATCGCTCGCAACCAACATACAGAAATTGTCACCACTGGCATTAGTAAGCGCTTGTACTCCCGTGTAGCAGCTCAGAAGATTATCGATCCGGGCGCTTGATATGTACTGATTCGAACAGTCTGAAGTTAAATTATCCGAGTTTGAAATCTCAATTTCTGACTCGATAAGATTGGGCGGATTCGAATCGTAGAACCGAAGGTCAAAGCCAAGAATATCTTCCGCCTCTGCCTGATCGCCAGCAAAGTCTAACAACTGCTGTGGAAGTGTTTCACCGTCTCCCCAGTGATTTAGTAACACCGGGTTGATGTGCACCTGACTGTCAATTTCCTGGAGCTTATTCGCTTGCCTCTCTAGATGAATCGCGATGCTCGGAATGACTGCGACCGGCACCTTGGAATCGATCATGACTTTTCTGATTGAACCGTCAGCGTCTCGCACAAAAATTCTGCCAGCAATGGCCAGATCTCTATCAAACCAGGTGCGAAGCAGAGACGATCCATAAACTTCAACATTCGCGACCCTATATCCGTGCTTCTCGAAATTGGCTTTGGGGTTGAGCTTAAGGCACGGACTGTCGAGGTGTGCACCGACCAGTCGCATGCCATGCGTAACTTTCGAATTTGAGCCAAATCGAAATGCGATCACAGATGTACCGTTTCGAGTTACATAACATTGATCACCCTCCTGCAAATACCACTCCTCCGTTTCAGAAAGCCGTCTGAATCCTTGCTCATCTAGAATGGTGCACAAGCTATGTGATGCGTGATAGGGTGTTGGGGAGTTCTTGATGAACTCCAGCATCCCATTCAGATATTGACTCGCATCAAAGAGCTGCGTTAGACCTGCCATCAGACTTTTGCCTGTTCAGTCTCTATCTACGACCAGAGAAACAAAATCGAACAGGTTTCGATCTGCTAGTTGAGACGGAGATACATGCTGTATGCTTCGAAAAATGTTCTCAACCCGTCCTGGATTCTGTCGCTGCCATTCCATGAGCATTTCCTTGATTTTTACGCGCTCAAGATTTGTTTGCGACCCGCATAAATTACAGGGGATGATCGGAAATCCGCGTAGTTTCGCATATTTTTCAATGTCGGATTCTCGACAATATGTCAGAGGGCGAATCACGACATTGGCGCCATCATCGCTCTTCAGTTTGGGTGGCATCGCTTTCAGTTTTCCACCGTGAAACATGTTCAGAAACAGTGTCTCAACAATATCTTCTCGATGGTGGCCCAGTGCAATTTTGTTGAATCCGTTCTCCTGCGCAAATCCGTAAATTACTCCGCGCCTTAGCCTGGAACAAAGTCCACACATGGTCTTACCCTCAGGTATCACCTCCTTAACAACACTGTAGGTGTCAACTTCCAAGATGTGATAGGAAACACCAAGCGATTCCAGATATTCTGGCAGAACATGTTCCGGAAATCCTGGTTGCTTCTGATCCAGATTCACAGCAGTCAAATCAAAATCCACCGGTGCGCGGGCCTTGAGTTCCATCAGAATATCGAGCATGGTATAGGAATCCTTACCTCCAGAAAGGCAAACCATGACCCGGTCACCTGCTGAAATCATTTCAAAATCGCTGATCGCGCTACTCACTTCGCGTCGTAGTCGCTTGCGTAGCTTATTGAAGTCATAGCGCTCACGCGAATTTTGAAAAAACCGGGGATTACAGGCCATGGAATCTGATTCGAATTCAACTTTCAACTGCAATTACCAAAATAGATGATATGGAATTTTCCTACCCTCGCAGTTAGTATAAGGTTAGCAACCATCAACTGACGAGAGGAGAGAGTTTCAAATTCGGATTACACACGATAACACAACCTTTGAATTGGATTTGGCGAAAAACGTGTTCCATTGCACGGAGATGAACCAGAACAAACGGGTGGTGCGTCAGCTCAAGTCGAAACGGTATCAGGTGTTGGTTAATTTTTCAATCTAGAGGATACAAAAATTCGCTGTGTGGTGATGGAGGACTTTGGCGGCACCCAATATTGGGGCCGCAAGTTCGATGCTCTTGGCGCATTCGTACCAACTCGCTGGAATAAACGGATAGTTCGTAGTTGAGTGTCGCCCTTGACGCTTGAAGCTGCAATTTGCGGCGCTTAAACGCTAGTGGTTGCAGAACCATCGCTTCAATTCACTGCGTGAGTTGCGCTCAAATCTTGGAGGCTATATTGATGATTTTTACAATGCGACGCGCTTAGATTCATCGTTGGAATATGTCAATCCCAACCAATACGAGGTCAGGTTTCGCCAGCTTGCTTTGGCCGGGACATGCCCCGGCCAAAGCAAAACTCGGCAACCAGCACTTTGCCGAACTTGACGAGTCGTGGCGGATTGAAGGTGATCTTTCCACAGTCGTCGAATGACAATGTACACATTGCCCCGGGATTCTTATCGGTCCACGCCGAGTCAAAACCGAAGATAATTGTTTTGCTCAGTGGAGTGATGATAGTCGGTAGGGACACAGGTTTTACTATGTCAATGGACTTCCTGATACGCCCCTGTATGTGATTTTCAACACTATACTCTGTAACTGTTCGGCTTCTCCGTCAGCTATGTATCGTCGCTTCTGGAGATCAATTGTAAGAATTTCGGAAATCCGGGCTACTGCTTCCCTTAGCAGGAAAATGAAAAATTACACGGCAGTCAAGAATTAGGCTGTGATCCCACCCAAATTATCAACCCAGACAGTCATGGGCACGCTGAAATTGTATTTCAAATGATTCCCAGAAGTTGAAATAATGGGCTTCGAAAAATACAACTTTTGTAATTTATTATTATATTTCAATTAGTTGGGTAGTATCTGAAAAAAGAATCAAACCCCGGACCAATTGATTAAGAGTCAATTGCTCTAAATCTGATGGGAAATCTGAACTCATATTCAAATTTACTAGAATTTTAATATTTGTCCACATTAAATATCAAATTATTGTGCTGGATCAGCGTATCTGAGTCAATCAGCTAGTTGACCATAAAGAGAATCGACCTTATATGTATGCAATTAAATTGGATGATAAACTTCAGACTTGCCGCAAGGCCCTGGCAGGGTTATTTTTTGTACTCCTGCGGGAAAGCGGAAGTGATGATGAATATTGATAAACTGATCAGCATTCCAATCATTAAGGTCGGTGCCTGCGTACCCGAAAGGGGTGTAGAATTCTCCCCTTTACTCGGGGTTTGGCAGAGTTTTTTCAATTAGTCCTATTCACTCCAACCCCCTCAGTTTCAGGCGAGACATTGATATACTATTTTTAGGGAATCATGTAGTAAAGCTGACACCCTGCAATTCATTCTAATTATTTCGATATCTGAAGACACTAGTGTCCCGCTTAATAATCGAACAAATTCAACTGTTTAGGTCCTTCAATCGGTTGCTCTTTGTATCCGTAATCCGTAAATAATTGATATAAAGGCTTTTTATCGAACAGTGTGGTATCGATTATCTGAGAAATTG
>JAJEHQ010000001.1 GCA_022823625.1 Gammaproteobacteria bacterium | reverse complement strand
TCTTCCAGAGTCCTGATTTCTTCCAGTTTCATGATCGTCTTCATCCGCCTATGATGAACCCGATCACCTCGGTTTTTCAGACTCATTTCTCGTTGGAAACGGAATCCTGCTTCAGACTCATTTCTCGTTGGACAACACTTTCGCTTGAATTTTGCTATCAAGTTGATATAGAATTAAAACGAAGTATACAAAGAATATACAAAACTGAAATTTAGTAGGGTCGCTTTCGCTAAAGCGAGTCATACATTAATTGCAAAAGAAGGTTGTATGAATCTGCGAAGCGTTGAAACATCAACGGAAGAACTTCGTTTTAGGGCGAACAATTACTATCTGTTTTCCCTGCTTCTTTCTGCACCTCCAAATTCTGAAACTCTTCAGCAAGTCGCACAACTGGGCGTTCCCGAAGACCAGGCGATAAATCCATTTCTGATCAAACTGAATGCTCTTGCCGGGGCGGCGAAAGAGCACCCTGGTATTGAAGCGCTTGATGATGAGTATCATGATTTATTTATAGGCGTTGGGCGTGGAGAGTTAGTCCCCTACGGCTCGTGGTACATCACGGGTATGCTGATGGACAAACCGCTTAGTCTGCTGCGACAGGATCTGAAAGCTCTTGGTATTGAACGCATAGAAAGCAGCAAAGAGCCTGAAGACCACATTGCCGCATTGATGGACATCATGGGTATCGTGATTGATTCTGGCGATGAGTTTCAGTTCAAGACGCAGCAAACTCTATTTTCCCGGCACATCAAACCTTGGGCGAGGAGATTTTTCAAAGATTTAACACAAGCAAGGAAAGCAAACTTTTATTCCAAAGTTGGAGAATTTGGTATTGAATTCATCAACTTTGAAACCGAATACCTTGAAATGCCTGTTTAGGCGGGCATATTTGGGTATGTATGTGACGTCACTTTATAAACATACGCAAGAGGAGAAGAAGCTATGAAACGTAGCAACTTTGTCGACCGGGACTCCCGGCGCAATGCCCTCAAGGGTATGGCGGTGCTTGGCGGTGCCGCTGCTCTATCGACGACATCAACTTCGTCAGCTGATAGCGCACACCTTGAGACGCAGGAAAAAGCGCCTGCTAGTCTTGGTTATCATGAAACCGACCACATCCGCGAGTACTATCGTCGGGCGCGGTTCTAGGAAACGATAGGAGTACGACTATGAAATTAGTTAGAAGTACCGATAGTGGAGCGTTGGCAGGCATTGCCTCGACCGGCGAAGCTATCGATCGCCGAACGTTCCTGAAGCGCTCCGGAGTTACGCTGGGTGCAGGTGTAGCGGCATCGATGTTTGCCCCTCAATTGATGAAGAAAGCTCAGGCTGCGGCCGGCTTCTCACCAATGGAGGGAATTCAGACAGAGATCCGCAAAAGCATCTGTACTCACTGTTCCGTCGGATGCGGTGTAGTAGCTGAGGTACAAAACGGTGTCTGGACCGGTCAGGAACCGGACTTTGACTCCCCGTTCAACCTTGGTGCACACTGCTCGAAAGGATCAACCGTCCGCGAGCATGGAATGGGAGAAAGGCGTCTGCGCTATCCAATGAAACTGGTGGCTGGCAAGTGGAAACGGCTCAGTTGGGATGATGCGATTGAAGAAATCGGCAACCAACTGCTCGATATCCGCGAACAGTCCGGACCGGATTCAGTGTACTGGCTGGGTTCAGCCAAGCACAACAATGAGCAGGCGTATATGTTCCGCAAAATCGCAGCGATGTGGGGAACCAACAACGTTGACCATCAAGCGAGAATCTGTCATTCAACCACAGTTGCCGGTGTTGCCAACACATGGGGCTATGGCGCAATGACGAATTCCTATAACGATATGCACAAGTCGAAAGCAATGTTCTTTATCGGCAGTAATGCCGCTGAAGCCCATCCGGTTGCGATGCAGCATATCCTTAGGGCTAAAGAATTAGGGTCCAAGATGATTGTCTGTGATCCTCGTTTCACTCGAACTGCCGCACACGCAGATCACTTCGTCCGCTTCCGACCGGGCGCGGATGTTGCGCTGATCTGGGGCGTGCTTTGGCATATCTTTGATAACGGCTGGGAAGATAAAGAATACATTCGCCAGCGTGTTTACGGGATGGACGAGATTCGTGCAGAAGTCGCCAAATGGACACCTGAAGAGGTCGAAAGAGTAACTGGCACACCGCCTGAAGTCGTCAAGCGGGCAGCCGAGATTATGAATGAAAACCGACCAGGCACCATTGTTTGGTGTATGGGAGGTACTCAGCATACTATCGGCAACAACAATACACGCGCATACTGCGTGCTACAGTTGGCTCTTGGCAACATCGGTAAATCCGGTGGCGGCGCCAATATCTTCCGTGGACATGACAATGTCCAAGGTGCAACCGACTTAGGCGTCCTCTCTCACACCCTGCCAGGTTACTATGGTCTGTCCAACGGAGCATGGAAACACTGGTCTCGTGTGTGGGACCTGGATCCTGATTGGGTAAAAGGCCAGTTCGATGCTGCCGAAGTCGAAGGCGACAACGGTAAGCCGATCCATCCTATGAACTACAAGGGCATTCCAGTGTCCCGCTGGATCGATGGAATTCTTGAAGACAAGAATAACATTGGTCAACGTGACAATGTTCGTGCCATGATCTATATGGGTCATGCCGTGAACAGTCAGTCTCGCGGACCTGAAATGAAAAAAGCAATGGAAATGCTTGACCTGATGGTTATTGTGGATCCGCATCCGACTCATGCAGCGGTCATGAATGATCGTACAGACGGCATTTACCTGCTGCCAGCAGCGACTCAGTTTGAGACCTATGGTTCGGTAACCGCATCGAATCGCTCATTGCAGTGGCGCGATAAAGTCATTGAACCCGTTTGGGAGTCATTGCCTGACCATACGATTCTGTACAAACTTGCGAAGAAGCTTGGCTTCCACCAAGAGTACACGAGGAATATCAAGGTCAACAATGACGAGCCACTGATCGAAGACATTACCCGTGAGATCAACGCTGGTATGTGGACGATTGGATATACCGGTCAAAGTCCTGAGCGCATTAAACTGCACATGGCGAACAAGGCGACTTTCAATACCACCACCCTGAAGGCCGAAGGCGGTCCTGCAGATGGTGATTATTACGGTATGCCTTGGCCTTCCTGGGGAACTCCAGAAATGAAACACCCCGGAACACCGGTGCTGTACAACACCGAACTGCCTGTCGCAGAAGGTGGTCTTAACTTCCGTGCCCGATTTGGTGTCGAACGCAATGGAGTCAATCTCCTTGCCGAAGATTCCTATCCAGTTGGTGCTGAAATTCAGGATGGTCACCCAGAATTTACCGACAAACTGCTCAAGCAGCTTGGTTGGTGGTCTGACCTGACCCCTGAAGAACAAGCAGAAGCCGAGGGCAAGAACTGGAAGACTGACCTGTCAGGCGGTATCCAGCGGGTTGCAATCATGCATGGTTGTGCACCGTTCGGAAACGCAAAGGCACGGTCGGTGGTTTGGACCTTCCCGGATCCGGTTCCGATTCATCGTGAACCGTTGTACACTCCGGACCGGTCACTTGCAGAAGCCTATCCAACATATCCGGACCGCAAACGGTTCTATCGTTTGCCGACCCGTTATGCTTCGATCCAGGCCGACGATTACTCAGGAGAATATCCGCTGATTCTTACCAGTGGACGTCTTGTTGAGTACGAAGGCGGCGGTGAGGAACAAAGGTCGAATCCGTGGCTGGCTGAGCTTCAGCAGGACATGTTCGTTGAAATCAATCCGGTTGATGCCAACAACAACTCGATACGTGATGGTCAAATGGTCTGGATTTCTACTCCGGAAGGAGCCAGAATTCTGGTCAAGGCGATGGTCACGAAACGTGTGGATGCAGGAACTGTGTTTACTCCGTTCCACTTTGGTGGATGGTTCCAAGGTAAGGATCTAGTCGATAAATATCCGGCTGGTACTGCACCATATGTCAGAGGTGAAGCCTGTAACACAGCTTTTACCTATGGGTACGATTCAGTAACACAAATGCAGGAGACGAAAGTTACTCTCTGCAAACTCAGCACCTAAAGGAGGTCTGAATTATGGCTAGAATGAAATTTCTGTGCGACGCAGAGCGATGCATCGAATGCAACTCTTGTGTTACTGCATGCAAAAATGAAAATGAAGTTCCATGGGGTGTCAATCGTCGACGCGTTGTCGTGTTAGGTGATGGTGAGCCTGGTGAAAAGTCAATTTCAGTCGCATGTATGCACTGTACCGATGCTCCTTGTGCTGCGGTTTGCCCAGTCGATTGTTTCTACACAACCGACGACGGCATTGTCCTGCACGACAAGGACCTGTGCATTGGCTGTGGCTACTGCTTCTATGCGTGCCCGTTTGGCGCGCCGCAGTTCCCACAACAGCAGGCGTTTGGAGTACGCGGAAAAATGGACAAATGCACATTCTGTGCAGGTGGTCCGTTGGCTGACAATTCGGATGCAGAATACACCAAATATGGTCGTAACCGCATCTCCGAAGGTAAGCTTCCGCTTTGCGCTGAAATGTGTGCCACTAAGGCACTCATTGCAGGTGATGGCGATATGATCGCCGACATTTACCGTGAGCGCATACTGCAAAGAGGAACCCGACCTCAGACATGGGGATGGGAAACGGCTTATCCTACCGGATAAACTGAAATAGTCGAAGGGGGAGGTACACCCTCCCCCTTTTGACTCTGAATAAACTACAACCAAAAAATCAGGTACAAATCAACAATTCAATCGGAGCAATGAAGGACATGCATCGAAAGCTCTTAGTAATAATTCTTATTATTTTCGGCTCATTAGCACTCAGTGGATGCTTGGAAGATTTTCAAGTCACGCTACATGAACCAGGAATCTACATGGGCCCCGAAGATCAATTGTTGGGAACTTCGCAGTCCAGTGCTCTTGTAGAAAGACTGACCACTGGTCAGATGGATCGATAGTTAGACGGTTGAACGGTTCTGTGTCCGCTGCGACAACTGACCGAAAATTGAAATACAAACAAATCGACACTCAAGTTATATGCGTAAAGCGCTGTAAGTGTAACGAATAAGGTAAGGAGTTAACATCAATGGCCACACACAACATCACTACTGGCAGAGTGCGCTCCAAACGGGTGCGGCAAATGACACTAACCTTGGCGCTCGTCTTGGTGTGTGCGATAGTTCTGCCACTGACGGGATACTTGTTTCCTGAAACGCAGAGTGTAACTGCGCAGGCACAACAGGCCGCAGGTGACGCAAACCAACGATCTGAATTCTGGCGTGTAGTTCGGGAAGGCGGTGCTGGTTATAGTTCCGTAACCAGTTCGTCAGTAAATCCTGAAACGAACACTCTCTACAACATAACTGGTCAGAACTGGCGCCAGATTCGAAACGGATTGATTGCAAACTATGGCGGCTGGTTTTTGTTCGCCGTCGTGATTGCAATCGTTTTGTTCTATACACTGCGAGGTCGCATTGATCTGACAGAACCGGAATCTGGTGAACGAGTTCAGCGATGGGGGTTTTGGGAACGCTCAATGCATTGGTATACAGCTTCACTATTTATTGCTTTGGCAATAACCGGGCTCAGTTTGCTGTTTGGAAGAGCCCTGCTGATACCATTGCTGGGACCTGAAGGGTTTTCTTTCTGGGCAGGACTTTCAATCAACATTCACAACACCCTCGGCCCATTTTTCGTACTGGGTCCGATTCTCATGTTTATTTTCTGGGTTCGCCATAACCTTCCCACTGCGGTAGATGTCGCGTGGTTCTTTAAAGGTGGCGGAATTATCGGAAAAGCACATCCAAGTGCAGGTAAGGCAAACGGTGGAGAGAAAGTTTGGTTCTGGATCGTCATTTTGCTCGGGGTTGGCGCAGTCAGTTTTTCAGGTTTTGCGCTGATCGGTTGGGTTCAGGAGTATTTCGGAGTCGAGTTCACTCGATCCTATGCCCAATACATGCATATCTTGCATGCAGTTTCAGCTCTACTTTGGATCGCTGTTTTCTTTGGACACGTGTACATCGGAACTATCGGTTCTGAAGGCTCCCTTGATGCGATGACTAAAGGACACGTTAGCAAGGAGTGGGCGAAGCAACATCATGATTTGTGGTATGATGAAGTTAAAGATGCTGACAGTTCAGCATCACCTGCGAGTTCAAGCGAAACGGAATCAACTGCCTGATCATTAGATAAGAATTCCAAAGACACAAAGCGCATCTTGAGTTCGTTGCTCTAGATGCGCTTTTTTCTTGCCCAGGAACTAAAATCTATAAAATGAAGAGGTTTCCTGAATTTGTACGAAGCAGCATGGATTACACTGGTTCAAGTGTGACCTGTCTGCCCGTGAGTTTTGACGCTGGCAATTGGGAAACTGCAATATTTTTTCAGATTGGCGGCGGCGAATCGAAACTGGATCGACGTAATCTGACACGCCTTGGAGAAGGTGTTGTACCGGTGGCGATAGAATCCGATGTCATTAAACATGAAAGTGCGTCCGTCGTTGTCATTCGACTTGAAGTCTTCACCCGAGGTGATGACAACCCACTCACCGGTGAGGTGCTGCTTACACCGGGTGAAACAGAATCACATTTCGAAACACTTAAACTTTTGTCTTCTCAACCACGAATTCGCTGGTATTTTGCGGACGCAGCATACTGGATCATTCATAGCCAGCAAAATCAGTTAGGTCTAATGGAGCATGAGGCTTTTAAGGATGTACTGGATCAGGCAACACAGCATGATGCCTTAATTCGATTAACTGGAAAGTACGATGTTCAGGCAGCACTTACTGAGGTTGTATCGCATTATGAGTTCCGGGAGACTGGTTGGAGTCGTTCAGTGTCATCATCTGAAGTCCATTGAGTGATGATTTCAATAGCGTACCATAAGAAAATTTTGGTGGCAATTGCCGGTCTATCGTTGACATTGATCGGTAGTGCAATCAATGTGCCACTGGCGGAGGCAGACAGTTTTTATGAAGCGATGAAGCGTGAAGACATTGTCGCGATGAATCGATATGTTGACCAGCTTCAGGATCCAAACATCCGCCTTAATGACGGACGCACGGCATTGATGCTCGCTGCGAAACTCAGTTCTCGCGAAGTAGTGAAAAAGCTCCTTAGCGCGGGAGCTGAAATCAATGATAGAAATCTGAATGGTGGAACAGCATTAATGTATTCGGCAATTCGGGGTGATTTGGAAACAATGATTCTGCTACTGAACCACGGGGCTGAAGTCAATGCGGCTGCAAAATTTGGATGGACTGCACTCATGGTTGCGGCAGCCAAGGGGCACGCTGAAGTAACATCTATATTGATTGATCATGGTGCAGAGGTAAACACTCGGGATGTTTATCGTTGGACGCCACTCATGCGCGCATCATTTTCCGGACATGAGCAGACGGTTGCAGCACTGCTAAGTGATGCAAAAATAGATGTTAATGCACAAGATGATAACGGCGCTACAGCGATGCATCACGCAGCAACCAATGGTTATGCTGGAATAGTTGAGTTATTGCTGGAGTACAATGCATCGTCTACGATTAGGGATCGGTTTGAACTGGACCCACGCGGCCGTGCAATTGTGAATAACCACGCTTCAATTGTGAGTTTACTCGACAGTCGATCTTGAACTCGTTGTTTTAGTTTGGTATGAGTCAATTTAATCGAAGAAAATTCTTCCAGATTTGTGGAGGTTATGTTGCAGGACTGGCTTCATTGCATCCGAAGACTACAGCTGCATCAAATCCGATTCGTTTGTATCACCGCGTACAGCTGATGAGGGAATCCAGACCCATGCGTGCCAGTGATTTCGCGGAGGGTCAGGTCTACATCTTTCATTACCCATATGTTACAACTCCATGCATGATTTTCAATTTGGGAGAGTCTGTAGAAGATCCATATCAGCTTAAGACTGAATCGGGTTCAAAATACTCCTGGCAGGGAGGTATCGGCCCTTCTCGCTCCATTGTGGCGTATTCTGCAATTTGTGCCCATCAGATGACATACCCTGCCAAGTCCGCCAGCTTTATAAACTACCGACACTCAAAAGTCGTTTTTTTCGATGAAAATCGTAGCAGGCAGGAAAGGCAAAAAATTATTTACTGCTGCTCGGAGCGCAGTGTCTACGATCCAAAGCTTGGTGCGAAAGTTTTAGGTGGCCCAGCACCACAGCCACTTGCCTCAATTCAGCTTGAATATTCAGCCCAAGACGATACGATTGCTGCAGTCGGGACAAGAGGCGGCGAGAAGTTTGATGAATTTCTGACCAAATTTGAATTCCGGTTACAACTGGACTTCGAGATACTCAATGTATCCGAATTCACATCGAAGCAGGTCGAACTCATGACTATTGAAGAATTCTCTGAAGTTATCGTGCACTGCTAAACTACAGCTTCTTAATTGTCAAAGTCCTCAACAATTACTTTTATTCTCTCTACCCGCCCTACCAATCACTCAACTGGTTTCAGTTTGCCGTCTTCAATCTGAAGAACACGATCAATCGACGATGCCAGTTGCAAATCGTGTGTTGCAACAATCAAGCTGACCTGATAGTCCCGGTCTAGGCTCGTCATCAACTGCTGAATGTTTTTTGCATTTTGCCGATCAATATTTCCGGTTGGTTCGTCTGCCAGCAAACACAACGGTTCGATAATGAGTGCCCGTGCTATAGCAGCTCTTTGGCGTTCTCCCCCAGAAAGTTCTGCAGGTTTGTGATTAAGTCTGTGAGCTAATCCTACCTGATCTAGTAAATGTACTGCTTTTTCCTTGGACTCTTTTGTGGAAAGCCGTCTCACCAACAATGGCATCATCACATTTTCCAGTGCGGTGAACTCCGGCAACAAATGGTGAAACTGGTAAACAAAGCCAATTTTTTGATTTCTGAGGTGACTTCTCTCAACCTCATTCACTTCAGCCAAGTTTTGACCGTCTAGTGATACGGTGCCACTTGTCGGTAAATCAAGTCCGCCGAGTAAGTGCAATAACGTGCTCTTCCCAGTACCGGATGCACCAACTATTGCTATTTGCTCACTTCGGCGAACTTCAAGGTGAACATTGTGAAGTACAGGCACTTCAAACGATCCCTGTCGGTAGGTTTTGGAAACCGAACTTGCCTGCAGGACCAGTTCAGTCATAGCGCAATGCCTCAGCCGGATGAACTTTGGAAGCACGCCAGGCTGGATAAATCGTAGCCAATAGACTCATCAATAGTGCAACTACTGCGACCTTGATCACATCTTCCCAGATAAGTTCGGCAGGAAATTTAGAGATGACATAGATTTCATCTGGAAAAAACTGTGTGCCGAGCAGTTGTTCCGCCCACGGAATCAGCGTTTCAAGATTTAGCCCCGTTGCAACACCCGAAATAACGCCAAGCAGTGTACCAACAATACCGATGACAATTCCATGCACTACAAATATTACCATCACACTCTTTGGCGTTACTCCAATCGTTCGCAAAACGGCAATATCTGCACTCTTATCGGATACTAGCATTACCAGCGAAGACACAATGTTAAATGCCGCAACCGCTACGATCAGGAACAGAATAATGAACATGACGCGCCTTTCAATTTTCAGCGCCTCAAATAAATTTGAATATTCCCGCGTCCAATCAGCGACAGTAAAATTTGCCCCAAGCACCTGACGTAAATCTCTTGATATCAATGGTGCCTGAAAAGCGTCTGTCGTTTTAATTCGCAAACCTGAAACTGCATCGTTCACTCTTTGCAATTTTGCAAGATCATTGATATTGACTAGAACCAGTCCACTGTCATATTCGTAGAAATTTAAGTTAAATATTCCTACAACGGTAAAGCGCTTCAGTCGAGGTAATACGCCAACTGGTGAAGATTTACCCCTGGAACTGATCAAAATGACCTGATCTCCTACTTGTATGTTTCCCATCGAAAGTGCCATGTCTTCCCCGAGAACCATTCCGAATTCACCATCCTGAAGTCCGTTCATACTGCCCGCGATCATGTTTTCGCCAATTGCTGAAACGGTAGCTTCAAGTTCAGGTGTAACACCTCGCACAATAGCCGGATTGACTCGGTTATTGAATTTCAGCATCCCGTGGCTGAGAATATATGGCGCGTGTGCGCTGATACTTGGCAGTTTATCTACTTTTTGAGCTACATCTTGCCAATCGAGAAGCCAACCACCAGTACCACTGACCCGAATGTGGGAAGCAACGGTCAATATTCTGGACTTAAGTTCCCGCTCAAACCCATTCATAACCGATAACACTGAAATCAGCGCCCAGACACCAATAATGATGCCCAAGACTGAAGTTGCCGTAATGAATGAGATAAATCGGGTGCGCCGTTTGGCGCGTATATAGCGCAGCCCGATGAAAAGTTCAAATGGACGAATCATTCACCGGTTTGCGATATTGGCTTCATGTACGGAAACAGGATCACATCGCGGATCGATGGTTTGTCAGTTAACAGCATCACCAACCGGTCGATCCCAATACCTTCCCCCGCGCTTGGTGGCAAGCCAAACTCCAGCGCTCGAATGTAATCGTCGTCGTAATGCATCGCTTCGTCGTCCCCCGATTGGCGTTGTGCGATCTGATGCATAAAGCGCTCCGCCTGGTCTTCCGGGTCATTGAGTTCCGAGAATCCATTTGCGATTTCCATACCACCGACGAAAAACTCGAATCGGTCCGTTATCGTTGGATCAGAATCAGATACACGGGATAAGGGAGAAACTTCAAGTGGATAGTGTGTGATGAAAGTGGGTTCAATTAACTGATCTTCAACCGTTCGCTCAAATATTTCAAACAATAACTTACCACCTCCCCATTGATTAGATATCGGCCCGCCAACCTGTTCCAGATGACTTCGCAAGCGATCAATTTGATCCAGATCTTCCCGTTTCAGTTTGGTGTTATGTGACAATACCGCATCATGTAATGACAGTCGTCGATATGGTGGCCGTATATCAATTTCATGCTCGCCAAAATTGATCGTTGATGGTATTGGGACCTCATCGATTAACCGCTCGAACATCAGCTCAGTAAAGTTCATGAAGTCGTTATAGTCCGCATATGCCTGATAAAACTCCAGCATAGTGAACTCAGGATTGTGCTGTGTACTGATACCTTCATTCCTGAAGTTTCGGTTGATTTCATAGACCCTTTCCAATCCACCCACAACCAAACGCTTGAGAAAAAGCTCAGGAGCTACTCTCAGATACATGTCCAGTGATAGCGCATTGTGATGAGTAATGAATGGTCTGGCAATTGCACCGCCGGGGATGGAATGCATCATTGGCGTTTCGACTTCAAGAAACTGATGTTCATCCATGAATGCCCGAATACATCGAATAATGGTGCTGCGAGTCTGAAAAGTTTCCTTAACATCTTGGTTGATGATGAGATCCAGATATCGCTGTCGATATCGAAGTTCCTGATCGGTCAACCCATGAAATTTTTCCGGAAAAGGTTGCAGTGCTTTGGTCAAAAGCCTGATCGAGTCGACCAAAATACTGAGCTCTCCAGTACGCGTTCGAAACACTGTACCATGCACACCGACTATATCTCCAATATCGTAAGATTGAAATTGACTGTACTCATTTTCAGACAGTGCATTCTTCCGAATAAACAATTGAATCTTTCCACTAGCATCTCGAAAATCGGCGAAAGTTACTTTCCCCATCCTGCGCCGACTCATTAAGCGACCTGCGATATTTACAACAACCTCTTCATTGTGCAAGTCTTCGCTTGAGTAATCTTGAAATTGCTGCTGCAGTTCACCAGCCTGTGCATCAGGTGTGAAGTCATTTGGATATGCCAAGTCAGTCTGGCGCAGTTCGGCAAGTTTTTCTCTGCGCAACTTGCTCTGTTCGCTTTCGTTCAACATAGTTAGCTACAAACCTGCCTTTAAACTAGCTTCAATAAATTCATCCAAATCACCTTCCAATACAGCGTTCACATTCCCTGTTTCCACTCCCGTGCGTATGTCTTTAATTCGTGACTGATCCAGTACATACGACCGAATTTGATTTCCCCAGGAAATATCCGGTTTTGCATCTTCCAATTTCTGACGTTCCTCAAGTTCTTTCTGTTGCTCCAGATCAAACAGCCTTGCACGCAGCATGGCCATCGCTTCAGCTTTGTTTCGATGCTGGGACCGGTCATTCTGACACTGCACTACAACGCCGGTAGGCTTGTGTGTAATTCGCACCGCGGAATCAGTTCGATTCACATGCTGACCACCTGCCCCACTCGCCCGATAGGTGTCAATACGAAGGTCTCCAGGGTCAATATCAATTTCTATTTGCTGATCGACTTCCGGATAAGCAAATACTGAGGCGAATGAAGTATGACGTCTCTGCCCTGAATCAAACGGTGATTTACGAACCAGACGGTGCACGCCATTTTCAGTTCGAATCCAGCCAAACGCGAATTCCCCAATAATTTTAAGTGTTGCGCTTTTTATTCCCGCAACCTCTCCATCACAGTAATCAACCGTTTCGATTCGGAACCCCTTTTTCAGCGCCCAATGTTGATACATTTTGTACAACATCTCAGCCCAGTCTTGTGCTTCTATACCACCAGAGCCGGGTTTAATGTCAACAAATGCATTAGATGCATCCATCTGTCCACTGAAAATACTAGTAAATTCAAGACTGTCAATTTCTTGACCGTAATCCTTGACGTCTTCTGCGATAGCGTAGAGAGTTTCCTGATCATCTTCCTCGCGTGCAAGTTCTGCGAGTTCAAGTGCATCAGCTACCGCGGTCTTGAGCGACTGAATCGCATGTAGCGACTTTTCCAGGCTGGATTTTTCTTGATTTAGATTCCGACTAAGTTCGAAATTCTGCCACAGATCCGGATTCTCTAACTGCTCATCAATCTCGTTCAATCTTGACTGTTTCGTTTCGACGTCAAAGAAACCTCCACAAGGATTCAATCCGAAGATTGATGTCGTTCAATTGATCGAATACTGAGCCTGTTTCCATGGTAAATTTCTGCTACAAATTGATAATGAAAACCTATTTTATTGCGTCGGAGAACTAATAAATAGTCTAATGTTTGCGGATATTGTCCAAGTCGACAAATCTATAATGTTTTCCCGTTCATCGTTTCATTTTCCCTAATTTATTTGGCAGCTTGATGAAAATTGGAATAGTTAAAGAGCAATATCCTCGGGAACAGCGTGTAGCTCTGACACCTGATTCGATACCCAAACTCCAGAAAATGGGATTTGACGTACTGATTGAAGCCAATGCAGGAGCGTTGGCAAGTTTCAGCGATTTGGCCTACGAAGAAGTAGGTGCCACGGTCGTTTCGAGTGCAAAATCTGTTTTTCACGATGCAGATGTCATTGTGAAAGTACGTGCACCTGATGAATCAGAACTCGATCTACATCGCGAAGGTCAATATCTGATGAGTTTTCTGTGGCCAGCGCAAAATCCTGAATTACTTGAAAAGCTAGCCAATAGTGGTGTGAACGCGATTTCAATGGATGCCATTCCACGAATTTCCAGAGCACAGAAGCTTGATGCACTGTCCTCTATGGCAAATGTCGCCGGTTACCGCGCGGTTGTTGAATCTGCCAGTCATTTTGGACGGTTTTTTGGTGGGCAAATTACAGCAGCGGGTCGAGTACCGCCTGCAAAGATCATGATCATCGGTGCTGGAGTTGCTGGCTTGTCTGCTATCGGTGCGGCAACCAGTCTCGGTGCAATCGTTCGCGCCTTCGATACTCGCCCTGAGGTGAAAGAACAGGTTGAAAGCATGGGAGCAGAGTTCTTGGACTTGGATTTTGAAGAAGAAGGGTCCGGTACAGGTGGGTATGCGAAGGTCATGAGCAAGGAATTCATCGAAGCCGAGATGAAGCTTTTTTCTGAGCAGGCGCGAGAAGTCGATATCATCATCACAACCGCACTAATTCCTGGACGGCCTGCACCAGAACTCATTACCGAAGAAATGGTACGCAGTATGAAGCCAGGAAGCGTCATTGTTGATCTAGCGGCCGAACAAGGCGGAAACTGTGCACTCACTCAACCGGATCAGGTCGTAATCGAAAACGGTGTCAGCATTATTGGTTACACAGATTTTCCAAGCAGACTACCTGCTCAATCGAGCCAACTCTACGCTTCCAACATTGTAAATTTCATTGATGATCTCTGTCCCGAAAATGACGGTACGCTAGTGCTCGACATGAATGATGATGTTATTCGTGGTGCGACAGTAACCTTAGATGGCGAAATCAAATGGCCTCCGCCTCCAGTTGAAGTTTCAGCAGCACCTGTACAAAAACTGGATGCATCGACTGACGTAGATGAAGCCAAAGCCCCGCCGAAGAAGAAATTCAGACTAGCTCCCTATGCATTTATTCTGGCACTGGCATCAATACTCGGTGTTGGAGTATTTGCGCCGCCTTCTTTTCTTGCTCATTTCACTGTGTTTGTATTGGCGATTTTTGTTGGCTGGCATGTGATCTGGAATGTGACTCCAGCATTGCATACACCATTAATGAGCGTAACCAATGCAATTAGCGGCATCATCATCGTTGGCGCACTACTCGAAATTGGTGCCGTGAACCCTTGGGTGAAAATTTTTGCAGCGGTATCAATTCTGATCGCTTCCATCAATATTTTTGGTGGGTTTTTTATTACCCGAAAAATGCTCAAAATGTTTCAGAAGTAAATGTTCGACGGATTTATCAATTCACTCTATATCATCGCTTCGATATTCTTCATCTTGAGTCTTGGCGGCTTGAGTCACCAAGAATCCGCCGTACGCGGGAATGTTTTCGGTATTCTGGGCATGATTCTCGCGGTTGGTGGAACAATAGCAGCGAAATCTCTTGACAGTATTGGTATTGTCATCGGCATGATGGCAGTTGGAGGTGTGATCGGCATTCTGGTCACCATGAGAGTCAGAATGACCGCAATGCCGCAACTGGTTGCGATACTTCACAGTCTTGTGGGACTTGCCGCGGTATTGGTGGGATTTGCCAACTTCATTGAACCTTTGACCGAATTCGAAGGAACTGAAAAGTTGGTTCATGAAATAGAAATTTTTGTTGGCGTATTTATTGGAGCCATTACCTTTACTGGTTCAGTTGCAGCATTCGGGAAGCTTCAAGGATTAATTTCCAGCAGTCCATTGATGCTTCCGCTGCGACACTGGTTAAATCTTGCCATCGTGATTTTTTGTGTTTGGTTGGGTGCGGAGTTTCTCACCGCAGATTCACTTGTGTCCGGCACGAATTTCCTGCTTATCATGACGCTGCTGGCATTTATTTTGGGACTTCATCTGGTGCTTGCGATTGGTGGAGCTGATATGCCTGTTGTAATATCGATGCTGAACAGCTACTCTGGTTGGGCAGCAGCGGCAACCGGATTCATGCTGGCGAATGACTTGCTGATACTAGTAGGTGCTCTGGTCGGAAGTAGTGGTGCGATTTTGAGTTACATCATGTGCCGAGCAATGAACCGGCATTTTGTCAGTGTCATTATGGGTGGGTTTGGAACGACCAGCAAAAGTTCAGCTTCCGGTGAATCAGGCGGTGAAATTTCTGAAATCTTTCCGGATGAAACTGCTTCGCTGCTCAACTCGTCAAAATCCATTGTCATTGTGCCTGGATATGGCATGGCTGTCGCGCATGCACAGCACCCAGTAGCTGAGTTGACTCGAAGGCTGCGCGACAAGGGTATCACTGTTCGATTTGCAATTCATCCAGTTGCGGGCAGAATGCCAGGACACATGAATGTTTTGCTTGCAGAGGCGAAAGTTCCCTATGACATCGTGATGGAAATGGACGAAATCAATGAAGATATGCCGGATACAGATGCAATTCTGGTGATCGGTGCCAACGATATTGTCAATCCTTCTGCTCAGGAAGATGACGACGGCCCGATCGCAGGCATGCCTGTCATCGAGGTGTGGAAGGCCAAGAACACGATTGTACTGAAGCGAAGTATGGCCTCCGGTTATGCGGGTGTTGATAACCCACTTTTCTACAAGGAAAACAATCGAATGCTTTTTGGCGATGCAAAAGACAGTATCGACAAACTGGTCGCCTTGGTTGAATAGTCATTCAAATTCTTGGTGTTCACTGACACTGGGTATTTGAAGTCTTTTTAAAAAGTCGAAAATCTTAAGGCAGAGGCACAATAAATCTGCCTGTATAAATCTCCAGTCCACTTATTGACTCGTCACTTGCACGAAGTGCATTCCAGTTGCTGAAGAAATACGACATCAGACTAACCATAGTTCAAGATCAGCATCTGGTGAAATTCGCAATATCAATTCTCGAGGCATATAGTTGCAATAAAATTGACTTCATTAAAATTCTAAAAAATTCTCGATTACCTGAGGAAATGTGAAATGAAACTTAGAACAATTATTGTGCTTCTCGCCAGTCTGTTCATGGCCAGTGCGGCACATGCCGAAACGTCAATTAAGTTTGCCAACGATTGGAAATGGGAAGGGCCAGCAGCACCGCTACTGTTGGCATGGGACACTGGACTCTATTCAGCCGAAGGACTTGATGTTCAGATGGACACTGGTAAGGGTTCTTTGGATGCCATTCCCAGAGTCGCATCAGGCACTTATGAAATGGGCAACGCAGATATCAATTCATTGATTAAGTTCCGTGACAAAAATCCTGACCTGCCTGTTAAAGCAATTTTTATGCTGTACAACGCTCCACCCTTCGCTATTGTTGGCCGTAAATCACTTGGGGTAAATGCACCCAAAGACCTGGAAGGCAAAATTCTAGGCGCGCCGGCTCCGGATGGTGCATACGCGCAGTGGAACGCTTTTGTTAAAGCCAATGGCATTGACGCCAGCCAGGTAACAATTGAGAACGTTGGTTTTCCTGTCCGAGAACCAATGCTGGCTCAAGGTAAAGTCGACGCAATTACCGGCTACGCATTTTCATCTTTCATCAATCTCAAGGCTAATGGCGTCCCGGAAGACGATATTTCAGTATTGCTCATGCGGGAGCACGGACTGGACCTGTACGGCAATGTCATTCTTGTCAATCCACAGTTTGCGAAAGAAAATCCGGATGCAGTCAAGGGGTTTTTAAGAGCAACCATTAAAGGGTTTCAAGCAACCATCGCTGACCCGGCAAGTGCAGTACAGCATGTCATCAATCACAATGATGTCGCTCGGGAAGAAGTTGAATTGGAACGACTCATAATGGCAATCAATCAGAACATCGTTACCGATGAGGTGCGAGCAAATGGTTTAGGTGGTGTGGTGATTGAACGACTTCAACGTTCAATCGACCAAATTGCTGATACTTACGAATTTGAAAATCGCCCTGCAGTTTACGATGTATTTGACTCCAGTTTTCTCCCCGAGCCATCAGAAAGAATGGTACCGTAATTTCGGTGGAAACTTTCGTCGATATCAGTGATGTTGCACTTCGATATACGGGAAGAGCTGGCAGCCAAGATACATTAGCCGTTGAACACCTTAATTTAAAAGTCCACCGCGGCGACTTCGTCGCCGTGGTCGGTCCATCAGGGTGTGGCAAATCAACTCTAATGAAACTCGCCACTGGATTGCACTTTCCAAGTGCAGGAGTGGTTCGTCTAGATGGCAAGGTGGTAAATGGGCCAGTTTCGATTGCAGGCATGGCATTTCAGAATCCTGTCATGCTGCCCTGGCGGTCGACGCGGGACAATGTCCTGTTGCCTATGGAAGTTGTCGACCCTCACCGCAGACAAATTCGGACGAATCGCACCAAGTACAAGCAGCAGGCGGATGAAATATTGGCGTCTGTAGGATTGGTAGGTGCCGGCGATCAGTATCCCTGGCAACTGTCTGGTGGAATGCAACAGAGAGCCTCGCTGTGCCGGGCTCTCATTCATGATCCAGAACTGTTGCTTCTGGATGAGCCGTTTGCAGCACTTGATGCGTTTACCCGAGAGGAGTTGTGGTGCGTAATCAGAGACTTGCATCAGGAAAAACAGTTCACTTGCATTCTTGTCACTCACGATCTCAGAGAAGCAGTATTTCTAGCAGATACCGTACATGTGATGAGTGCGCGTCCCGGCCAGATCATTGTGAGTCGTACCATTCCAATTCCCCGTCCCCGTCCCATAGAGATAACCTACGAAACTGAGTTTGCTGAATTAACTCATGAACTGCGCGGCCACATTGCGGAAGCCCGGGGATAACTCTCATGCAAACTAAGTCTGCTGGTTTTGCGAATATCGACTGGGTCAGAGCCTCACCCTGGCTTTGTACCATTGGTCTCTTTGCGATTTGGGAGGCTAGTGTTTGGGTGTTCAGTATTCCATATTACATTTTGCCGGCACCAACCCAAATCGGATACGCCATGTATGAGTTTGCTGGTGCACTGTGGTTCAATTCAATTCAGACGCTTTGGACTACTTTGCTGGGCTTCGCAATGGCCATCGTATTTGGTCTTTTGCTGGGGTTGTTCATTGGTTGGGACAAGCGAATTTATGCGGGACTTTATCCACTGATGATTGGATTCAACTCGATCCCAAAGATTGCTGTTGTGCCAATTTTGGTACTATGGTTTGGTGCGGGGTGGCTTCCAGCTGTACTCACTGCTTTCCTGATCTCATTTTTCCCCATTGTTGTCAATGTTGCAACAGGACTTGCGACAATTGAGCCTGAAATGGAAGATGTATTGCGTGCACTGGGAGCGAAGAAACTTGATGTGATGGTAAAAGTTGGGATTCCCCGGTCCCTGCCCTATTTCTTTGGCGCACTAAAAGTCGCTATCACTCTTGCTTTTATCGGATCAGTGCTTTCTGAAACTATTGCGGCAAATTCCGGTATTGGACACATGATGCTAACAGCTCAGGCAAATTTTGAAGTTCCATTGGTATTCGCCTGTTTGATTGCGCTGGCAGTTGAAGGAATTGGCATGTATGCAATCATGGCTGGTCTGGAACAGCGTATGACCGGCTGGGCTCATCGATCTGGCTTCAATCGATAAAGCTGATATTTCGCACCCTCTTAACAGTTCACTGAATTCAGTCCAACTAGGTCGCCTGTAGCCAGTGCCGCACTCGCCGTCTGAATTAGAGAAAGAATGTCTTAATCCTTCAGGTCTTTGATATCAGCAGGTTTGACGTTGAGGACCTAGCATCAGAATTTAAGCGTAGCCATCACTGGATGTGGTCGTAATCAATCGCCCTGAAAACAAGAAAAACCACGATCTATGTTGGAACGCCTCGTGCTAATTGAATTTCCACTTTCAACCAATTTGTAAATCATAGCTACAACAATACGGTACTAGTCGTGCGTTCGAATCCTTGTTTGGGATTCGTTAGAAACGTGGTTAAGTCCCTCGGTCCGGCAATCTATAACTTGTGCTACGCCCACCACCGGGGTTTTGGATAAAGATTCCTCTTTCCTTCAATTTCTGAATATCGCGTAACGCCGTATCGTTTGAGCACTTGGCTAGCTTGGCGTATTTCGAAGTGTTCATGAAACCTTCAAAGTCATCGTCAAGCATACGGTTAATGATAATGCGCTGACGTTCATTCACGGGCTTCTGGTTAATGGCATCCCAGAGTTGTGCCTTGAATAGAACATTTCCGAGTGTTATTTCAGCATTAGCAATAGCTCTGCCAAGGCAATCTAAGAACCAAAATAGCCAGTCTGTAATGTCTGGCGTTGCACGTTGCTGTTTCTCAAGCTGATTGTAATAGTGCTTACATTCCGCCTCAATTTGAGATGATAGGCTGTAAAACCGATCTTGCGTGCCATCAGCACGAGCCAAGGCCGTGTCACCAATTGCACTGGCTATCCGCCCATTTCCATCTTCAAACGGGTGAATGGTGACAAACCATAAATGTGCGATAGCTGCCTTGATGACTGGATCAATATCATCGCTGCCTTCAAACCATGCCAGAAATGCTCGCATTTCTTTTTCCAGACGATCGGCATTGGGCGCTTCAAAGTGAATCGTTTCTTTACCCATAGGACCGGAAACAACCTTCATAAGGCCTGCGTCTTTAGTACGCCAACCTCCAACAGTGATTCTTTTCATGCCACTTCGCCCTGTTGGGAACAATGCGGCACACCAGTCAAATAGGCGATCCTTCGTCAATGGCTTTGAAAACTGCTGTGTGGCATCCAGCACAATTTCAACGATACCATCCACATCTTTGTTTGCAGGAATAAGCCCGGCGATATGAATCCCAAGTCTGCCGGCAATTGAAGAGCGCACTTCTTCAGAATTTAGGTATTCACCTTCAATAGCTGAGGATTTGACCACATCATTGGTCATTGTGCTCAGGCTGGCTTCGCGCTTGAGTTCAAAGCCAAGACCTTCCATGCGACCAAGCAAACGTCCTTGGCGATGGCGTATATCTGCCAGTTTTGATGCAAGAGCTTCTGCATTCCATGTAAATTCTGGCCAGGTTTTGTGTTCGTGGATCCACATGGTAATCACCGCAACATTTAAGGTGATTATAGAGTCTATACACCGCACAATGTGCGGAGAATAAGCTCGCTATTCACCGCATGAGCATCTCAATATCCATTTTGCCAATTTTAGCAATTTGGTCAGATAGCTCTATTCGCATACTCATCCATCCAGCAGTTTGGGGTTGGTAACCACAACACCAGGCACTTTATGCGGGAGCCAGCAACATAAAAACGAGTCTTGCGGTACAGAAGGTCCCGGTGTTCTCTGAAACGATGGCTCGCATCTTCAGTGTTGATCAAAACGACTTGATACAGCAGTCAGTCCAACAGTGCAGCTGTGATCACCGGATTGCCGAACACTTCGCCCCAATCGGAGAAGGTTCGGTTGGAGGTGAGGACCAAGACATAAGAATGTTCGTTTGTAGTCAATGGCGGAGAGGGAGGGATTCGAACCCCCGGGAGGTTGCCCCCCAACGGTTTTCAAGACCGCCGCTTTCGTCCACTCAGCCACCTCTCCAAACCTGAATATGAAGATTGCGAGATTCGAATGAATCTCGCAATAACTGCAATGTGCAGGCAGATAAATCTACATCAAGTCGACGGGATGCAATTGAATCCTTATTTGCTGCCAGATTCCTAATATGAAACAATGCCAATGCCTTCTCAAATCAAGCAGAATCTGCTGCCGACTATATCTGCCGCAGTTGAAATATTATGATTCATCTCCATATTTTGATAAGAACAGTTTCAACTGCTGATTGAACTTTCTATTAACTATGAATAAAATAGTAACCATTATCTGTACAACTGTGAGGATTTTGTCTCATGAGGCTTAACACCCAAGTATTATCACGCCCCTCATTTAGTATTGAAGCCAATCGTGTTTTGAGAAACACGTACATTCTGCTGTCAATGACGCTTTTGTTCTGCGCTTTGGTTGCAGCCCTCTCAGTGGTATTCAACTGGCCTTATCCAGGACTGCTCCTGACTTTGGCTGGATATTTTGGATTGCTGTTTCTCACCTCAGCATTTAGAAATTCAGCTCTGGGATTAGTGTTTGTATTCGCCCTGACAGGGTTCATGGGTCTGACACTTGGTCCGATCATCGGTTATTACCTGACCGTTATCCCTAACGGCGACCAAGTTGTAATGACTGCATTTGGTGGAACCGGTTTGATCTTTTTTGGTCTGTCCGCGTATGCGCTGACAACAAGAAAGAATTTCGCTTTCCTGGGTGGAATGCTGTTTGCAGGAATACTTACTGCGTTCGTTTTGTCCCTGGTAGCTATATTCTTTAGCTTACCAATTCTGTCGATTGCTGTGTCCGGAATGTTTATTCTACTTATGTCAGGATTGATTCTGTACCAAACCAGCGCAATCATTCATGGTGGCGAAACAAATTACATCATGGCTACAGTGACACTGTTCATCAGTATCTACAACCTGTTCATCAGCCTAATCCAAATTCTTGGTATCTTCGGCGGCAAAGAGTAGTCTAACTTCAATTCTGAAATAAACCATCAGCCGCCGTGCGACTTTGTCGTACGGCGGCTTGTTTTTGATGCAGGGTCTGTAGTCGATAGGGATTCGTCAACTTTGACGAATCTTTGAATGCACCACAAATTGCCTTGGCAGCAGCGATGGTTGTGAAATAGGCAACTCTACGTTTCAAAGCCTCTTTCAGAATGGTCTCAGAATCTGCCAGGCTTGTGCGCTTTCGAGGGACGTTGACAATCAAATTAATTTCGTTATTCTTCAGCATGTCAACTACATGAGGGCGCCCTTCTCGAACCTTGTTTACCCTTCTAATATCAATCCCATGGCTACGCAATAGATCAGCAGTCCCTTGAGTGCCAAAGAGCTTGAACCCCCTTTCCTGCAGTGCTCGGCCTACATCCACTAAACCTTCCTGATCGTCTTCTGATACACTCAACAGTGCATTACCGCCATGAGAAATTGTAAATCCAGTTGCGTGATAAGCTTTCCAATACGCTTCACCAAATGTCTTTCCTATGCCCATAACCTCGCCAGTGCTTTTCATTTCTGGCCCGAGTACGGGTTCTGCGCCGGGAAATTTTTCAAATGGAAATACTGCTTCCTTCACACTAAAGAAATTTGGAATGAATTCCTCCGTTATTCTTTGATCAGCAAGTGATTGACCTAGCATGCATCGAGCCGCTATCTTGGCCAAAGGAATGGATGTGGCTTTCGAAACAAATGGAACAGTTCTGGAAGCTCTAGGATTAACCTCAAGAACATAGACGTCATCACCTTTTACAGCAAACTGAATATTTACTAAACCCAACACATCAAGCGCAAATGCCATTTTTTCAGTTTGTCGACGAATCTCATCTTGAACTGAATTAGACAGGTTGTAAGGTGGCAGTGAACATGATGAGTCGCCCGAGTGTACACCAGCGAGTTCGATGTGTTGCATGATTCCACCAATCAGAACTCTTTCTCCATCACAGATTGCATCAACGTCAACCTCAATTGCATCACTCAGAAACTTATCAAGTAAAACTGGTGAATTGTGTGATACATCGATTGCTGCACCCATGTACTGACTCAATTGATCTTCGTCTCTTACAATCTCCATCGCACGTCCACCCAAAACATAGGAAGGTCTGACAACCAAGGGATAGCCAATTGACTTTGCAGCAAGCAACGCATCATCAACACTAACTGCAGTCGCATTGGACGGCTGTTGTAATTTCAATTCTTTTATCAGTGATTGAAAAAACTCACGGTCTTCTGCCTCATGTATGGATTCTGCAGACGTCCCGACAATGACTACATTTTCTTCTGTTAACTCTCTTGCCAGTTTCAGCGGCGTCTGTCCGCCATACTGCACAATTACGCCATTGGGCCTTTCGACGCGACATACTTCCAGCACATCTTCAATCGTAAGAGGCTCGAAATAGAGTCGGTCTGAGACATCATAGTCCGTCGAAACCGTTTCTGGGTTGCAGTTAACCATAATGGTCTCGTAGCCATCTTCCCGAAGTGACATCGCGGCGTGTACGCAACAGTAATCAAATTCAATACCTTGTCCTATTCGATTGGGACCGCCTCCCAAGACGACAATTTTTCGATTTCCGGTCGGTTCCGACTCACACTCTTCTTCATAGGTCGAGTACATATACGCTGTTGGTGTATCAAACTCTCCAGCACACGAGTCAACTCTCTTGTAGACCGGGTGAATATAGTTGGCAACTCGGACACTACGAATAAACTGCTCGTCTGTTTCGACAAGATCAGCAATTCTTTTGTCGGAAAACCCCTTTTGCTTCCAGGTGCGAAGTAAAGAATAATTACCAGTTTGACCAAATTTCTGAATTTCAATTTCAGTAGAGACAATATCTTCGATTTCTGCAAGAAACCAAGGATCTACCCCTGTCAGTCTATGTATTTCTTCAACACTGAAATCACACCTCAGAGCGTCCGCGATGTGCCACAATCGTTCGGCACCCGGGACTCTGAGCCGAGCTCTAAAATATCCGTCTAGATCTCCTCTACTTTTTCGTTCGTCACTCAGCAAAGGTTCAAATCCAAAAGTGCCGATCTCAAGACTTCGAATCGCTTTCTGCAAAGACTCCTGAAAAGTTCTGCCAATCGCCATTACTTCACCGACTGACTTCATTTGAGTTGTTAAGGTTGAATCCGAATGTGGAAACTTTTGAAAATCAAATCGTGGAATTTTGGTGACAATGTAGTCAATAGAAGGTTCAAATGAAGCTGGTGTTGCGCCGCCAGTAATATCGTTCTTGAGTTCATCCAGGGTGTACCCGACTGCGAGCTTTGCTGCAACTTTAGCAATTGGAAATCCAGTTGCTTTCGAAGCAAGTGCAGATGATCTCGAAACCCTAGGATTCATTTCAATGACCACCATTCTGCCGTTTCGCGGATTGATTGCAAACTGAACATTGGACCCTCCAGTATCAACACCAATCACTCGCATGATCGCGATACTTGCATCTCGCATTCGCTGATATTCCTTATCTGTCAGCGTTTGAGCAGGTGCAATCGTGATCGAGTCGCCTGTATGGACTCCCATGGCATCGAAATTTTCAATTGAACAGACAATAATGCAGTTATCGCAGCGATCTCGAACAACTTCCATTTCATATTCTTTCCAGCCCGCAATACTTTCTTCAATCAAGAGTTCGCTTGTAGGTGAAGCAGCGAGTCCGCGCATACATATCTCGGTAAATTCGTCCTGGTTGTATGCGATACCGCCACCGGTTCCACCGAGCGTGAAAGATGGACGTATGATTGCAGGAAAGCCAATTTCATGCAAAACTTCATACGCCTGCTCTAAACTATGAGCCAAATTGCCTCGAACCGATTCAAGCCCGATTTGATCCATGCAATCACGAAACTTTTCTCGATCTTCCGCTTTATCTATTGATTCCCTCGTTGCGCCGATTAATTCGACACCGTTTTTTTCCAATATCCCCTCGCGCACCAAATCCAAAGCACAATTTAGTCCAGTTTGTCCTCCCATTGTGGGCAGTACGGCATCTGGCTTTTCTTTCCGGATTATTTCTGCTACAGACTGCCAGCGTATGGGTTCAATGTATGTCGAATCCGCGAACTCTGGATCGGTCATAATTGTGGCTGGATTTGAATTAACCAGTATGACTCGATAGCCTTCACTACGCAGGGCACGACACGCCTGCACACCTGAATAGTCGAATTCACACGCCTGTCCAATGATGATTGGACCGGCACCGATGATCAAAATTGATTCCAGATCAGTTCGCTTTGGCATGTTTCAATCTATCGTCTTTATGCTGTTGCATCAGCTCAACAAACCGGTCAAAAAACTGGGCCCCACAATCGTGCGGCCCAGGACTGGCTTCTGGGTGCCCTTGAAATGAAAATGCTGGATACTTCGCATGCTGAAGTCCCTGAATCGTACCATCGAATAAAGATCGGTGCGTTACGATAAGGTCGGCTGGCAGACTTTCATCGTCAACTGCAAATCCATGATTCTGACTGGTAATCATGATTTCGCCTGTAAGCAAGTCTCTAACTGGGTGATTTGCACCGTGATGGCCATATTTCATTTTCTGAGTTCGTGCACCAGCCGAAAGTCCAAGCAGTTGGTGACCCAGGCAGATACCGAAAATCGGAACTCCACTCTGAAACATTTCTCGAATAGCCTCAATTGCATAGACACAGGGTTCGGGATCTCCCGGACCATTTGACAAAAAATATCCATCGACATCTTTATCTAATGTGGTGAAATTCGTTTGCGCTGGCACAACAGTTACCGAACAGCCTCGATCTGTCAGCATACGCAAGATATTCTGTTTAATTCCAAAGTCATAGGCGATAACGTTAAGCGATTTTCTATCAGGGTATTCAATACTACTCGGCTCTTCGTCAAACACTTCATACGATCCAGTTTTCCAGTCATATCTCTCTTTTGTCGAAACGACTTTAGCTAAATCCATTCCCTTCAAACCGGCAAACGCTCTTGCATTTTCAATCGCTGTTTCATTGACATCGTCGCCACACATCAGGCAGCCGTTCAACGCACCTTCGGTGCGAAGCATGCGCGTTAGTTTCCTGGTATCTATTCCGTAGATCCCCGAAACCTTCCTTGCTTTCAGAAACGCATCTAGAGAAAAATCTGAGCGCCAGTTACTGACCCGTTTTGGAAGGCTCTTTACGACCAGTGCAGATGCGTGTAATACATCTGCTTCGACATCAATGTCATTTGCACCCACATTGCCAATTTGCGGGTGTGTAAGTGTGATAATCTGGAGGGCGTATGATGGATCGGTAACGATTTCCTGATAACCTGTTATTGAGGTATTGAAAATAACTTCACCGATAGCGGTATCGGTACAGCCGAAAGAATAGCCTTGAAAAATGGTACCATTTTCAAGTGCCAGAGTTGCATTTACAGTCAATCTTTGCCTGCCTTTCACTCAGCCTCAGGTACAAATTTTGAACCACGCTCACAGTTTGGCAATTGTGATCGGATAAATTGCATTTGATTTATTTCCCAAAATCTGATAAGTTAAACAACCATGGACTATTTAAAAGCTCAGTTTTTCTGTGATTTTCCGCTAAGACTACATCCCGTTAGCGAACTATTCATGAATTACTACAATGAGGGACGCATTACAACTGCGGAATTCCTTCGTTACTTTTCTCTTCCAAATTCGGATTACATCGATCTGGCATTCTGTTATGTCAGCATGATCCTATCTGTACCTCAATTCGGCTAATAGTCGGCACTTCTGCTGCACTCAGTCCAAATTCAGAATATCTGACATACCATAAAATCCTGGTGGTTGTTCTACCACCCACTGTGCTGCTCGAACCGCACCGGATGCATAGGTCATTCTGCTATTTGAACGATGTGTGACTTCAATTCGCTCACCAGCACCGATAAACATCACTGTATGATCACCAACAATATCGCCGCCTCGAATGGTTGAAAATCCAATTGATTTTCGTTCTCTTTCGCCAGTCCTCCCATGTCGGGAAAATATACCATCCTCTTTCAGTGTACGACCTAGTGCATCTGCGACCACTTCCCCCATTTTCAATGCGGTACCTGAGGGTGCATCAATTTTGTGCCGATGGTGAGCCTCAATCACCTCAATGTCTACAGAATCACCAAACGCCTGCGCCGCAGTCTGGAGCAGTTTCAAACACACATTCACACCAACACTCATATTTGGAGCAAGTACAACTGGAAGCGTCTCAGCTGCGCTATGTAGTGTTTCAAGCTGGCTATCTGTAAATCCTGTTGTTCCTATCACAATTGGTTTCCCGGCTTCTACACATTGTTCCGCATGTATCACCGTCGCTTCCGGGAGTGTGAACTCAATCAGTACATCAAAATCATCCTTTGACAATTGATCTGTAATCGACACATTCTGATTTTCAATCCCTGCTATTGTGCCTGCATCTTTGCCTACCGATGGATTACCTTCGTATTCAAGAGCCATTGATAACTGAACGCCATCCGTCAAATGTACCGCTTGTACAAGCGTTCTACCCATTCTGCCAGAGGCTCCTGATATTCCTATTCGCAACATATTCTTGATTTCAGAATTAAACTACCGAGTTCTGATCCGAAGTTCAATTATCTCAAATTGTGTGTTCTTTCATGGTTAAATTCCTAATTTAGACAGTTCACTCAGACATAAACAGTCCTACTCTGTTATTCCCTAATAGACCTTCTGAACGTCTGATTTAGTGCTCAAAGGTATGCTATTACAGGCGACTGGTCGGTGACACAGTGTGGTTCTCAAGCTAGGGACGCCGAGTCATAAAAGTGCAGATGACTCTCAATCAACAGGATGAGTGTCAACAGCGGTTTAAATTTACCACAATTCTGTTGTATCCAATACGATTGCCCTGGAACGCAATTATTCAGGTATTCCTATAGTTTGTGATTGTGACATCGCCTTGAGGGAAACAGGCTTTGATTTCCAGCGAACCGCCCATTGCTTCAATCATTCTCTTCAAGCTGCTAATGCGGATATCTGTGCGGCGCTCCATCTTGGTGATGGCGGGTTGGTTTACGTCGAGTCGTGCCGCCAAATCTGCCTGTGATGTACCGAGAACTTTGCGCAGTTCGTGCAGTGCCATTTCTTCACGCAGGTCAATCTTGCGCATTTCGATTTTGGCACGCCGCTCCGGCGACAAGTTTTCTGTCAGTTTGGAAAATTTGTTTCTGCCAGTCATTTGATTAACCCCTCTTTATTCAGATCTTCAATGTGCTGGGTATACAGCTTGTCGGCAACGGGGATTTGTTCCTCATAAAAGCGGTCTTTTCCCGTCTTGCTGCTACCAGTCAGCAGTATGGCTATTCTACGAGGGTCAAAGGCGTAAAATATTCTGATGGGATTTCCGCCCGATTGAACTCGTAGCTCACGCATATGGCTATACTTGGAACCCTCAATGCTCGAGGAATGCGGAAATTTCAGTTGAGGGCCATATTCCATTAATAACTCCACCGTGGCGGTGATGCTATCTTGTTGATTCTCAGTGAGGGTGTCCCACCACTTGCCAAATTCATCTGTATACTCCGCCTCCCAAGCCATCATTCATTCCTTAAAGAGAATATATTCCACAAATAGAATATTGTCAACGGTAAACATTTTCCATTTGTGTAAACAAAATATCATCGTAATCAGGGGACAGCGTATCAGTCTTTTCGAAGAGCGATGAAACTCGGCCTGAACCGGCCCAGACAACGACCTGTCCGCGAAGCCGAACGGCTCTTTTCAGTGGCACAGCCACAAGCCGTAATTCTGAAGCACGAAATCGGTCTGCGGCAGATCTTTGAGGGCTCGAAGGCGATCCGGTATTTCCGCTTCGATTTCGATCACGTACCAGTTCGAAAAAGTGGTATCCCGAACGCTCCAGACATCTTGCTACGCCATTAGGAATTCCGGGCCGGAAAAACCGGGGCCGTCGGGCTCGAGGCCAACCACAGGCTCCGCAAGTCCGTCATCGTTGATGAACCCCTTAGCATTCAGCTTGATGAGTTCCGCTTCGGTATAGGACTTGAAAAACCCCACGAACGCCTTCCATTGATTCGTGAAAAACCTTTGTCATTGCTTATGCCAGTAAATCTACATTACCATTTGATTTACTTTCTCTTATCGGGCACTCGCAAACCGTGGCAAGCCTTTGGATTGTTCACCCCTAGCATTATCGTATCACCGAGAAATGCAGGCAGAGAAATATTCAGACTGACAAAAATCATAGTCAGAGTCTACTTTATTACACATGAAAGGATCTTAATTGACATTTCGTACATCGAGTTCAGATTTTAACGAGATAGATGTTGCTGGAATAGAATCTGGTACCGAAATTTCTGCAAAAAAGATTTTGTTTTTCTCGATATGTTCCTGAATCTGCTTATAACACCAGCTTTTCATCTCAAGTTCAATATTCAGTGGATAAGAAACTTGCCCGTTTCGTGAATTAAATGGCTGGGCGATGAAGCTATCGTCCGGATAGAGTCGCTCCAGTTGCTTATAGAAATCTTTTGGTAATCGAAAAACACCAATACTTATGGAATGAATAAGGTCTGGGTTCAAAGACAAAAACAGAAGGTTGAACAGATCCTGATACTGCTCTCGAAAATTATGCGAGTAAATGAGTGGATCGAATCGAAGTCCAACTGACCATCCCTGCTCCTGCAATCGGAGCATAGCCGCAAGTCTCTTCTCAACTCCTGGTACTTGATGTTCAATCTGTTCTGAAATTGCTGTCGGTGTAAAACTAAATGCAGTCACGATATTTGGCAGTGGTGTGCGCTTCAAAAGCGAACGAATTTGAGTACTCTTGGTTCTCAATTCAAGCCATACATTCTGACTTGATGACACTGTTTCAATAAAGAAATCAGCCATACTGAGAACTGGTTCCAGGGCTAGGCTATCACAGTCGTATCCTGAAAAAAACCACACCTGTTCATCCTTCTCGAACCTGGCAGCTGTTTTCAACAGGGCACTGGAAAAATCTTCATAATTTACAAATACCACATGGTTCGCTGAGCGGTACATGCCCTGCAGAAAACAATATCGACAATCATAAAGACAGTTCATCATCGTCGAAAAATAGAAGTTATGATCGCCGCCCACACCATATCCCGCCGGTGCCTGTTGGATATATCCTCTGTGTTTTCTTGCCAGAATCAGCGCAGGCTGTTTTTTTTGCAGCCTGAAGTCCTGAGACTTTAGGTTGAAAATTTCCGTATATCGATCACATGTCACAACCGATGCGTCGGTATATCGTGCCAAAATCTCCTTAACACGGTGATACCGCAGCACTTCAGATTCGACATAAATATTTCTATACATTTGCAGATTGTTTAATTACGCCAATGCGTTTCTACAGTTCTCTCAACGACTTTTAAAGCCGATTTGCCATTTCGACACGACATAAATTCATTAGACTCAACATCAATATCAATCTTTAATACATTGGTTTTACATAAAAATGATTTCAGTTGAATCTGCTGAGTAACTGAAAATCTCCATCGTTGAAGAAATTGATGCAACAACTCATCTGATGAGTTTCGAGTAGCAACTTCTGCTGTTAGCTTTTTAAGTGAATCGATCGTACATCGGATTTCTGACAGTTTAGATTTGATCAGATTGTCTATTTTGGAACGGGTGACTTTTGCGACCGAATTTCTCGGATTATCCGAAACAATCTTGTAAGTGTGCACCAGCTCAATTGTGGAGCAATTAACTGCTGCGGAATAAAATCCAGACGCTTCCATGTCATAGCCTACCGGGTCTGAATAGTCTGTCTCAACTTTATCGACAGTCATTAGGGTTCCGGTTCGACAGACTGGTTGAAACACAAACTGCGGATACCAGGTTTTCATGGTAGTCTGATCAACAATTCTATTTGCCAGGAATCCCTGACCTACATCAAATTCTCCATGCCCTGCAATACCAATGTTTAACCATGCATTGACACAACCCTGATTCGTGTTTTTGACGCACTGGACTGCATGTGCCGCAGCTGATTTTCCCATACCGGCAAGGGCAAGTGTTACCTCATGGTTAGCAAATATTGAAATGGTTTCATCAACCGGTAATGCCTTTAGTTCGAAGAATTCGATCAGAGGTTGAGCTTCAGCTTTCAGAGCAACTATGAGATTTACACTGTGATTCATCCAAGTTCACTTAGCTCTGCTTTATAGCGTTCCAAAAGCGTTTCAAGATCATTTACTTCAAAGAGCTTCCCGCGCTTTCTTGCACCTTTCAAATAAATTTCAGTTTTATTGATTAATGTTTCAATCGTGCTCTTTCGCTGGGCGGATGATAGAACACCCTGTTCCAAAGATTTGACCAGTGCTGTGATCCGAAACCGATCCATCCCCGCATACGCCTTAGATAACTGGTCACTATGCCCTCCATGTTTGACTAGCAACTGTCGGTCAACATAACCAACCTCAAATTTTGGGGTAATTCGAAGCCACAATTCATAATCTTCACATGCTGGCAGGCATTCGTCGAACACTCCTACTTCGTCAAATATCTCTTGATTGATTACAACGGCTGATGGAGAGATGACACATAGTGGCAAGCAGTTTAGATATATCCATCCGCCCTGCTTTTTGTGCCGTTTACCAGGATTGACGCGAACTTGATTCCTGATCCAGATTTCGTCGCAGTGACATATCTTGATATCAGGGTGGTTTCTAAGCCAACTGGACTGAATTTCCAGTTTCGACGGAAGCCACTCGTCATCTGAATCAAGAAACGCTACCCACTCTCCCTTGGCTTCCATGATTCCTCTGTTTCTAGCTGCGCTGACACCTTGGTTAGCCTGGGTCACAACTTTAACATCAGGAAATGTTGATTTGATGAACTCTGAAGTTCCGTCAGTTGAGCCGTCATCCACGACGATAATCTCGCGCGGCAAAACAGATTGATTTAGAACTGACTCTATTGTTGGTTGAATCCTGTCTTTCCGATTGTAAGCCGGAATCACTGCAGAGCAGTCAAACACTTCAGAGCAAATTAGCGATTGCGTCTCGTTCTTCGATCAATTCCTGTTCAGTAATTTGCATCTTATCTCGACTGAACTTATTGATTTCCAAATCCTGAACAATTTCATAGTGACCGGATTTACATGTTACCGGGTATGAATAAATCAAACCGTCTGTAATTTCATAAGAGCCGTCACTAACAATTCCCATACTTGTCCAGTCGCCAGTCGGTGTACCCTGCATCCATGTCCTGATATGGTCCATTGCCGCTGAACCGGCAGACGCAGCACTTGAAAGCCCACGGGCAGCAATGACTTGTGCACCTCTTTTTTGTACTGTGGGGATAAACTCTGACTCAATCCAATTCTGGTCTACCACATCCAAAGCTGATGCCCCGTCGACAGTAGCGTGATGAATATCCGGATATTGTGTTGCTGAATGATTACCCCAGATTATGACCCGTTTGACGGAGGAGGAAAAACTACCTGTCTTTGCAGCAATTTGACTGATTGCACGATTATGATCCAATCGGGTCATTGCTGTGACTTGTGAAGCGTCCAAACGCTGTAGCTTGCTGGCTGTGATCAAAGCATTGGTATTGGCCGGGTTTCCAACAACGAGAACACGCACATTCTGACTTGCGACTCGGTCCAATACTGAACCCTGTTCCGTGAATATTTTGGCATTCGCTTCCAGCAGGTCCTTCCGTTCCATACCCGGTCCACGTGGCCTTGCACCAACCATCAGTACATATTCGGCGTCACCGAAAGCAAGTTCCGAATTGTCGGTGGCGATAATTCCGGACAAAGTCGAAAAGGCACAGTCTTCAAGTTCCATCACTACACCGTCCAGCATTTTCATTGCCGGGGGAATTTCCAACAATTGGAGAATTACGGGTTGGTCTTTGCCCAGCATCTCACCGGCCGCTAATCGAAACAGCAAGTTGTAGCTGATCTGCCCCGCTGCTCCTGTAACTGTTACTCTGACTGGATTTTTCATTATTGAACTTCTCTACAAGAATATCGGTGGTTAAGTGAGTGTATCAACATTATGTGCTTTCTACTCACCTGCAATTCTCAGTAAATTATTAAGCCTGATTTTCATTTAGATCGGACTACACTTTGATTTGACCAAAATTTTCAGGGCCAGATGCGAGATACTCAATTTCTTCTGCCGTTGATTCCCTGCCAAGAATTTCATTTCGATGTGGAAACCTGCCGAATTGCTCAATTATTTCCTTGTGCAGATGAGCATACCAAATCGACTCGCCAGAATCTGATTCGAATTGATTGTCCTCAGAAGCAACAAGTGCTTCGAACATTTTGACTGAAAGGATCTGCATGTCCAGACATTCGGAATGCTCAAGAGGCATGTAAACAAACATTCTCTCGACATAACTTAATTGCTCATGCATGCCGTTTTTAATCATGCCTTTGGTCACACTCAACGCATCTGAATCATACGCAAAGGCTTGGGCAGTACCACGATATACATTCCGAGGGAACTGATCTGTAGCAATAATTCGCGCTAAGTTGTGCCTAACATCAGAACTCAATCCAGATTTACACAATTCAGCCGCTTCTTGAATCTGCGATTCAAACCTGCGCCGAATTTCGGAATCAAATTCCTCATTCACAGAAAACCAAAGTTCCTTACGCACCTCGTACCCTTCTGGCGTCAAAGCATTGCCTGCAAACCAAAAATCAAGAATTGATTCCGCATCAAAACTCATTTGATTGACCTAATTTTCTCTGGTAATGACAAGTATTCAGATTTCTCATTGATTGTTAATATTTGTGTGTTCATAATACGTTGATATTTCAATAAATTCCATCATATTATTAATCAGAATAATTGTTTAATTCACATCCGATTATTTTTGCATTGATAAATATTGCGAAACTCTCAACACAAGTTTCGCAATAGAAATTTTAATGCAGTGAATCAGCTGGGTTTCCACAAGATGGTGTCCACCTGTTCAACTAATGACGTTAGCTTTTGGGACTTATATATCTGTATTGAATTGCCTCAATTCGGCTTGAAGCAAAGCATTGATAATATATATTTATTCTTTTCATCTGAATCAATCGAGAGGGATATGAATGAGCGGCACCATGATTGACATTACCGCAGCCGATGGCGGACAGTTCCAGGCTTATCTCGCAAAGCCTGAGAAAAATTCTGGACCCGGACTGATTCTTTTACAGGAAATTTTTGGAATCAACACGTATCTTCGTGATATGGCTGACAACTTTGCCGAGGAAGGTTATGTCGTGTTGGTACCAGATTTGTTCTGGCGAATGAAGCCTGGCATCGTTTTAAGTTATTCAGACGAGGATTTTCAACAAGCTTTTGAATATTATCAACGATTTGATGTAGATCAGGGTATTGAGGATGTTGCTGCCACAGTCGCTGCCATTCGTAACATTCCGCAATGCAAAGGTAAAGTCGGCGCTCTGGGTTATTGCTTGGGTGGAAAGCTAGCATATCTAACGGCTGCCAGAACTGATGTTGACTGTGCTGTATCGTATTACGGCGTTGCCATAGAAGCTTCGCTAGGCGAGGCCGACTCAATCACCTGCCCCATGGTTATGCACTTTGCTGATGAGGACGGTTTCGTTCCGCCTGAGGCAGTGGGAAAAATCAGGGATACCTTTAGTGACCGCCCTGAAATCGAAATTTATAACTACCCTGGTGTGAACCATGCATTTGCGACACCTGGCCGCGACAGTTACCACAAACCATCAACAATGATGGCGTACACAAGATCATTGGCGCTCTTGCGCTCTGTAATGGGCCCAATTTACAATTTGAGTCAACTGTGGGACATGCACTGTTACCACGAATTTGCCACGCGTGATGTGCCTGCGACCATGTCGACAATGGTTGACGAACCTTATGTCAATCATATTCCAACGATGACAGGCGGTGTTGGCAGTGAGCAGCTCAGTCGATTCTATAAGTACCACTTTGTTGATGCAAATCCTGATGACACGGCACTAATTCCTATATCCAGAACGATCGGAACCGATCGCCTTGTCGACGAAATGTTGTTTTGCTTTACGCATAACAGGGAAATTGACTGGATGTTGCCTGGCGTTGAGCCCACTGGAAAATACGTGGAAATTCCCCTTGTGGCAATTGTCAATTTTCGCGGTGATAAATTGTGTCATGAACACATTTACTGGGACCAGGCATCTGTACTCGTACAGTTAGGTTTGATTGACTCGAACCGGTTGCCCGTTGCTGGTCGTGAAACAGCTGTCAAATTGGTTGACGAATCTCAACCATCAAATACACTAATGCAGAACTGGGCATCCAGTGAAGGCAAACCAATCAACTGAAACGTAGAGTTATCGGAGGATCTCCCATGCAAATTCGAATAATCGCCGCGGCACTCGCTTTATTTATTGGCTTCGGTCAAGCACAAGCAGATAGCCACGATGATGTGTTGACCATCGCTTACAACGTAAATTTACCGTCTTGGGACCCCACAGTCGGGCTTTCAGCTGTAAACCCAACAATTCAATCAATTTACAAATCGGTTTTTGACCAATACGTTGATCAGAATCCAGACCTTACTTTCAAAAATGGTTTACTGACTGGCTGGGGATGGAATGAAGATCGAACGAAAATTTGGCTGGAAGTCAGAGACGGTGCATTCTGGCATGATGGCAGTCAAGTTACAGCTGCAGATGTGGTTTGGTCATTGGAACGAGCTGGCAATCCCGACACTGGTAATCCAATTCAGTTTATTTGGAGCACGGTCGGCAACTTTGCTGTCGACGGCAACAGAATCACAGCAGATGTACTGAGATTTGAACCAACAATCTTCAAATGGATGGCTTTTCTCACTGCCTATGTTTTACCGAAAGACTACTACGAAAGTGTTGGAGCCGAAGGATTTGAAAAAGCTCCAGTCGGGTCGGGACCTTACATGGTTGATCAGTTTGAACGGAACAGTTTCGTTCGATTGAAGCGTTTTGATAAATATTGGGGACCTCAGCCTGAATTTGAAACAGTGATCTTCAAATTCGTTCCTGATGCCAACAGTCGTGTTGCTGAGATCGAGAGTGGCAGCTCAGATATCACAATTGAAATTCCATATGAACAATATGATCGCCTTAGCGAAAAAGATGGGCTTCAAGGCAGAAATACGCCGGTTTCCGACATCGCAATGATATTTTTAAATGATGTCGGAGTCATGGAAGATGCTAATGTGAGAAAAGCTCTGGCCCATGCCATTGACAAGGAGGCAATAGTCGAGCGACTACTGCGAGGATATGGTGTGCCCATTGATACACTGCAGGCCCCACAGTACTCTGCATTCGATGAATCAATAGCGGTAGAAACAAATCCTGAAAAATCCAAGGAATTGCTAGCAGCTTCTGGCTATTCAACAGAAAACCCGGTACGTTTCAAGATTCAAACGACCCGCGGTTTCAAACCAAAAGATTATGAAATTATCCAAGCGATTGTAGGTATGTGGAGAAATGTTGGTGCAGAAGCTGAAATTGAAGTCTATGAAATCGCAAAACACTTCGAACTTCGTGCACAAGACACGTTGGCACCAGCCGCCTTTTATAACTGGGGCAATGCGATTGGTGATCCATCAACTTCAACAGGATTTGCCATGTTTGGCCCCTCCCCTCACTCGACTTGGGATACAGATGATCTTGATGCGATGATTGGTCCTTTGTGGGGAGAACCTGATGAGGATAAAAGAATCGATGGTTATAAGACTGTTGATCGATACATTGCCGAAAATGCGTACGTCATCCCTTTGTTGCAATTTGTACAGCCGATCGTTCATCGTGATGGAATTGAAGTAACGCCTCATGTTGCCAACTTTGTATTGCCACAGTTAGTAAAGAAAACCAACTAGACATTCAAGGTAGTCGCTTCAAGTGGTAGTGCTACTCTACTTGCAGACGACCATGACTTGAAACATGTCTTTTCCGTTTCTGCTACGCCGATTGGTGTTGGTCATACCGACACTAATCGGCGTTTCCATTATCGTCTTTGTACTGCTTCGCGTAGTTCCAGGCGATCCAATAATGATGATGATTCCTCCCGGTGCTACGGAGGATGACATTGATCATTTGCGTCAGTTATATGGGCTCGACAAACCAATTCTTGAACAATATTTTGATTGGTTTTCTGAAGTTCTAAAGGGTGATTTCGGCACCTCTATCAGCCTGCGCCAAGATGTTGTCGAATTAATTCTGTCAAGGTTGCCTGCCACAATTGAATTGGCAGTCGCTGCAATGTTCATTTCAGTCATTCTTGGGACATTGCTCGCACTGATCGGTACATTTTGGAGTAATCGTTGGCCTGAAATCATCGTCGATGGATTCACAGGATTAAATCAGGCAATACCCGACTTTTTGTGGGGTCTGATATTCATATTAGTACTTGGAGTTCTATGGCCCCTGCTTCCCGTATCGGGTCGCATCGACCCTAGAATCAGTCTCGATTTAGTTTCACAGTTCTACATTGCAGAGAGTTTGATTCGAGGAGAATTTTCTGTATTTCTGACTCTGATCAAACACATGATCATGCCAGCAATTGCATTGGCTTTACCACTAACAGCTGTAATTTCTCGCTCTTTGAAGGCTTCGCTTCGAGAAACAATGACACAGGATTACATTCGGATGGCTCAAATTAAAGGATTTGGACCTTGGCGTATTTTGATAGTAGAGGCCTTACGAAACGCTATGATCCCTACAGTAGCCCTGTCAGGTGTTCAGTTCAATTTTCTGCTTGGTGGCACCGTACTCATCGAAAGGATTTTCAGTTATCCAGGTATCGGGAATATGTCAATAGGAGCTGTAATTGATCGGGACCTCCCGCTAATACAGGGGTTGATAATCACATTCGCCATACTCTTCATAATCACAAATCTAGTGATTGACATGAGTTATCGAACTTTAAATCCAAGAGTCCGAAATGAGTGAACCAACTCAATCCAGAAGAGTTCACCAATCCAGTCTGATACGCGTCTGGCTTGGCGGAATAGTCATTGGATTGTTCTTCCTTATCGCAGTTTTCGCACCGTGGATTGCCCCACACGATCCATTGAAACAAGATCTGTTCAGCGGATTGATGGCACCATTTTGGCTTGATAATCACGATCCCGCATTTCTTCTAGGAACGGACAGCCTAGGACGAGATGTGTTATCACGGTTGATCTACGGTACTCAAGTCGCATTGATTGTTGCGTTCATTGCAGCCAGTTTAGCAGCCCTGTTGGGAACTGTTTTAGGTCTTCTGGCTGGGTATTACGGGGGCTGGCTCGATACTGTAGTTTCTCGTTTGGTTGAAATTTGGATGGCATTTCCACCTGTATTGTTGTCCATTGTTTTGGTGGCCGTAATTGGTACCGGACTGCATTCAGTCGTTATTGCAATTGTGATCATTGACTGGACTCGATTTTGTCGTGTTGTTCGTGCAGAAACACTGGTACAGCGCGAGCAAGAGTACATCTCATCTGCGGTTTCAATTGGATTTGAGCGGTGGACGATTTTGTGGCGAGAAATCTTACCGAATGTGTTGCCACTCTTAGTCACATTACTGACCTTGGAAATGGGGATTGCAGTAATTGTCGAAGCAATTTTGAGCTTTGTCGGGTTGAGTGTATCTTCGGATCAGGCAACCTGGGGTGGCTTAATTCAGGAGGGACGTCAATATGTCCATTCTGCATGGTGGGTCATGAGTCTGCCAATGATTTGCATCATCATCGCAGTTTTGGCATTCAATGCCCTAGGGGATGGTTTACGCGCAATTCTTGATCCGGTGATGCGAAGATGAACGCAGTATTGGATGTTCAAAATTTGTACCTAGGAGTCTCTCAGAACAATCGGTATTCTCCAATATTGAATGGCGTGAATCTTGAGATTCAGCGCAGTCAAATTCATGGTCTGGTCGGTGAGTCCGGGGCTGGTAAGAGCATGCTGGCTAAGGCGATTCTGGGGATATTACCAAATTCCACGACCATCAACAAAGGTTACATTCATTTCAAGGGTAGTGATCTAGCTGGCATGTCAAGATACGAAAGAAGACAGTTAGCCAGCAGACATATCGCCATGATTCCACAGGACCCAATGACATCTTTGAATCCAGTTCGTCGCATAGGAAGTCAGCTAGGTGATGTACTGCGACTTCATATGAAATTGAATCGCATACTTGCTCAGGAGCGAGTCCTTGAACTCTTGAATGATGTCCAAATTCGAGATCCAAAACGGGTCGTACATCAATACCCGTTTGAATTGTCAGGAGGAATGAGACAGCGAGTTCTGATAGCGATGGCGTTCTCATGTAAACCTGAATTGATTATTGCAGACGAACCGACAACTGCACTGGATGTTACCGTTCAGCACCAGATTCTACAGTTGATCAAGCAACTTCAATCGGAGACAGGCACCTCGGTGCTTTTCATCTCACATGATCTCGGTGTCATAGCAAAAATTTGTGACTATGTAAGCATTCTTCATAGCGGTAATATTGTTGAAATGCAAAGTGCAATAAATCTGTTTCAAAATCCACTCAACAAATACACAAAAAATCTGCTGGAGATAACTTCTCACTATTACCGTTTCGAAAACGCTGATTGATGAAGTCTGTCCACAAGTTACTTGAAATTCAAGATCTGCAATTGACACTGCCAGATCGCTCCAGAAGGCGACCGTTCGGTCAAGTTCCTGAGGCCAAAATCTTAACGAATATTAGTCTAGCGATTAACGAGGGCGAGTCTCTTGGTGTAGTCGGTGAGTCTGGTAGCGGAAAGACATCCTTAGGACGAACAATCCTCCGCTTACACAAACCCACTGGAGGCAAATTGATATTTCAAGGGAAGGACATCACACATCTTTCAGAAAAAAATCTGAAATCATTTCGCAAAGACATTCAAATGATTTTTCAAGACCCGCAATCGTCCTTGAATCCCCGGCATCGAATTGAAGTCATTCTGTCTCAACCCTTATCCACGCTTGGACATGTAGAATCGAAAACCGAAGCAGATCGAATTACAAGAGTTGTGCTAGATCGAGTTGGACTTTCACATAATTTTCGAAAACGCTACCCACATGAATTAAGTGGTGGTGAACGTCAACGCATCGGAATTGCCCGTGCGATTATGCTACGCCCCAAACTGATCGTGGCAGATGAAATAGTTTCTGGATTGGACGTTTCTGCACAGGCGCGGATCCTTGACTTGCTACAGGGCTTGAAACGAGATTTAAATCTCGCTCTTATATTCATTAGTCATGATCTAGCAGTAGTCAGACACTTGTGTGATCGATTGCTCGTACTACGCAACGGTGAAGTTGTGGAATCTGGCAATGTGAGGCAGATATTTCGATCCCCTAAATCAGCATATACTAAACATCTGTTGAGCGCAGTTCCGTTACCAAAAATCGAGCCTGACTGGTTAGCTGACGGTCCTTCGATGGATTTGACAGAAGTATCCAAAGAACAAGGAGAGAAAAGAACAATGGAAAACAAGTTTGAAGTTTCAAATTGCACGGCTTTTGTAACTGGTGCCAATCGTGGTATTGGTCGTGAATTTGTAAAAGCCTTGGTTGGACAAGGTGCGCAAAAAGTTTACGCTTGCGCTAGAAATATCGACAGTCTGGATGATTTGGTCACCAAATATTCAGATAAGGTTCAAGCAGTCAAACTGGACATCACAAATGATGAAGATATTGCGAATGCTACGGACTTATGCGCCGATGTCAATCTACTGATTAACAATGCCGGAATCAATCGTCTTCAAGCTTTTATAGCGGCAGACAGTTTGTCGAGTGCACAAGAAGAAATGCAAACAAACTACTTTGGTACCCTGTCAATGTGCAGAGCATTTGCCCCGATACTTCGCGAAAATGGCGGGGGTGCTATCGTGAATATTCTTTCAATTTTAGCAAGGGTCAATTTACCACTAATGGGTTCTCTATGTGCTTCAAAAGCGGCCGCATTAAGCATGACTCAGGGAGTTCGAGCGGAACTAGCACAACAGGGAACAGCTGTTCTGGCCGTGATGCCAGGTGCTGTTGATACTGACATGAGTCGAGACTTCCCGCCACCAAAAATGCCACCGGCTCAAGTAGCGGAAGATACTTTAAGTGCTCTTCAATCCGGTGATGAAGAATTGTATTGCGGCGACATGGCGTCAGGTGTTGCTCAAGGCCTAGCTGGAGACCCGAAAGCGGTAGAAAAAGAATTTGCCGGCTACTTGCCTGGCTGATCACAAGTGTCAATACGAGAATGTGTTGACATTCGTACTGAATGGGTCAATTCTGTCAATAAGATTGACTGTTCCAGATACCGGCCATGTTTCCAATGCTGCAAACGCTAGACGTAGTGTCTATTGTCGATCAAATTGGTGGAGCAGGTACCGAATACAGTAAGTTTGTATTATGAATACGACCAAAACAAGTCGCAATACGGCAGAAGTTCGTGCTTTCTACAGCTAAATGGGTTTGCCAATTCAGAGCGATTGATTCTCATCCCAGATTACATCAGAATCTACCAACTGCACATAGGCCATTGGCGCCGCATCGCCGGTACGGTAGCCGCACTTCAGGATTCGCATATAGCCACCCGGCCGTTCTTTGTAACGCGCTCCTAAGTTGTCGAACAGTTTCTGAACCATCTCCCGATCGCGTAAACGATCAAATGCCAATCGACGATTAGCTACACTGGGCTCCTTGGCCAATGTGATTAGCGGTTCAGCAAATCGCCGCAACTCTTTAGCTTTGGGCACAGTCGTTTTAATCTGCTCATGTCGAAACAGAGAGGCAGCCATGTTTCGCATCATGGCCGTTCTGTGACTCGACGTGCGATTAAGATGTCTTCCTGATTTTCGGTGTCTCATTGATTTAGTCCCCTAAACGGTCCAGATCCAATGTATCTCGGCGTAGCATCAAGGGTGGCCAATTTTCTAACTTCTGGCCAAGTTCAAGGTTTCTTTCAGCCAAAACATCTCTAATTTCGTTTAAAGACTTCTTACCTAAGTTGGGAGTTTTCAACAAATCAGTTTCAGACCGCTGAACAAGGTCGCCAATATAGTGAATCTGTTCCTGTTTTAAACAATTTGCCGAACGTACAGTCAACTCAAGTTCATCAAGCGGCTTCAGAAGAACTGGATCGAATTGTGGTTCTTCCTCAACATGCGTGACTTCTTCTGTTTCTTCCAAATTCACAAATGTTGATATCTGGGTATGCAAAATAGTTGCTGCGAATCGCACGGCTTCGCCTGGATCAATTGTACCGTTCGTCTCGATGTTTAATATTAACCGATCCAAATCTGTCCGCTGTTTAACCCGAGCATTTTCAACTGAATAAGACACAGTGCGAATTGGTGAGTAGTAAGCATCTACTTTCATCCTTCCAATTTCAGTCCGCTGCCGGTCTTCAGCTGATCTTGGCGCTGCTTCTGCATCCAGAAATCTGAACCCTACTCCCCGCGTAACAATCAGTTCCATATCCAATTGAGCATCAGTCAGCAAATGTGCAATCACATGATTAGGATCGATAATTTCGACATCGTGTGATAGTTGAATATCTGCTGCTGTCACAACACTAGGACCGGATTTGCTCAGAGTTAGGACCGCTTCTTCGCGGTCGCCACTCATTTTGACGGCTAGGCTTTTCAAGTTAATCAGAATTTCTATTACTTCCTCACGTACGCCCTCAAGAACCGTAAATTCGTGCAAAGCCCCCTGAATTTTTGCTTCAGTGATGGCTGCACCAGGCATGGAGGACAAAAGTATGCGTCGAAGTGCATTGCCCAATGTATGTCCAAAACCGCGCTCTAGCGGGTCCAGCGTTATTTTGGCATGCTTCGCATCATTCTGTTCAATCTTGATGTTGCGAGGCTTTAAAAATTGTGAAGTATCGTACATTTAAACCCTGTGAATCAAAGTGATAACTACTTATTTGGAGTAATATCCAATCACCAGCGTCTCATCAATCTCATCTGGTAATTCGCTGCGTTCTGGCATATTTTTGTAAATCCCGCGAAAATTCGTGACATCAACGTCAACCCAAGGAGGAAAACCAACTCGCTCCGTGACATCAAGTGAATCGGTTATACGTTCCTGAGAACGGCTTTTCTCCCTGATTTCAATAGCGTCTCCGGGTTGGACCTCGTATGAGGGAATATTGACACGTCTGCCATTCACCAATACTGCATTGTGGCTGACCAGTTGTCTGGACTCAGCCCGAGTGCAGCCAAAACCCATACGATAAACAACGTTGTCGAGACGCGACTCAAGAATCTGTAGAAGGTTGATTCCTGTCGAACCTTGACGTCTGGATGCTTCCTTGAAGTGACGACGAAATTGCTTTTCCATTACGCCGTAGGTACGTCTGAGCTTTTGTTTCTCTCTCAGCAACCGACCATAGACGGTAACACGAGGGCGGTGCGAAACGGCTTTTTGTCCTGGTAACTTTTCGAAACGACACTTGTCTGTAATTGACCTGAAATCTCCGCGACGCTTCAGACCAAGGTCACTTTGCTCGCGCCTTGAGAGCTTACACGTTGGTCCTGTATATCTAGCCATCCGAATCTCCTTTAAGGTCGCCGTTGTTTTGGTGGTCGACAACCATTGTGCGGAATGGGTGTAACGTCGGTAATCGTTGACACCTCAAGACCGGCAGCGTTCAAAGCGCGAACCGCTGAATCGCGTCCGGGCCCGGGTCCGCAAACCTCTACATCAATGTATTTCATACCCATGTCCAAAGCGCTTTTTGCACAATCTTCAGAGGCGATCTGTGCAGCAAACGGTGTGCTTTTCCGAGACCCCTTGAAATCCATCTTACCAGCGGTAGACCAGCATAGGACATTACCCTGTTTGTCCGTAATGGTGATAATGGTATTGTTAAAGGTTGCGTGAATATGTGCAACCCCCATGCTGACTGTGCGTTTGACTTTGGCTTTACGCTTTCTTTGCTTTGCTTTTGCCACTGTTCAATTACCTACTTTTTCTTTTTCTTGACCGGTGCCTTTCTCGGACCTTTTCGAGTTCGAGCATTGGTCGAAGTTCGCTGTCCTCGAACGGGCAATCCACGTCGATGTCTGAGACCTCGATAGCAACCAAGGTCCATCAGTCGCTTAATATTCATTGCAACTTCTCTTCGTAAATCACCTTCGATTTGATACTTACCTACCTCAGCGCGTAGCTTTTCCGCCTCTTCGTCTGTCAGGTCTCGTACTTTCTTGGATGGTTCAATCTGAGTAATACTGCAAATCGATTCTGCACTCGACAGTCCAATACCGTATATCGACGTTAAAGCGATACGAATGTGTTTCTGTACGGGTAAATTTACCCCTGCTATACGTGCCAAAACTTTACTCCCAAATTGGCAATAAACTAAAGTTAAATCAGCCTTGACGCTGTTTGTGACGCGGGTCGGAAGTGCATTTCACCCTGAGCACACCGTTGCGCTTGAATATCTTGCAGTTCCGGCAAATTTTCTTGACTGAAGCTCTAACTTTCATTATTCCTCTCCCACTATTATCGGGTCATACCAAATCCGCGAGAAATTGAAGACTTCTTCAGCAAACTCTCATATTGACGCGACATTAGATGTGATTGCACCTGTGCAATCAAATCCAGCATAACCACAACAATAATCAACAGTGACGTACCACCAAAATAGAATGGTACGCTCCACTGAACAACCAAAAACTCTGGAATCAGACAGACAACGACCAGGTAAATTGCACCTGCCAGTGTCAGCCGTGAAACGACTGTGTCTATGTACTTTAACGTTTGCGAACCTGGACGCACTCCTGGAATGAAAGCGCCTGACTTTTTCAAATTGTCCGCCATGTCTTTCGGGCTGAATACCAGTGCCGTATAGAAAAAGCAAAAGAACACAATCATAGCTGAGTAAATCAACATATAAATCGGCTGTCCTGGACCAATTGCAGTCGATATGTCAGCTAACCAGCCCATTCCTTCTGTCTGCCCGAACCAGCTTCCCAAACTAACCGGAAAGAGAATGATGCTTGAGGCAAAAATCGGTGGAATGACACCGGACATATTAATTTTCAGGGGCAAGTGGCTTGTCTGACCCGCAAGCATCTTGCGTCCTTGTTGACGCTGTGCATAATTCACTGTAATTCTACGTTGTCCCCTTTCAAAGAACACCACACAACCTGTAACAAAAACCGCACCAACAAACAACACCAACACACCGATTGGGGTAAAAGCACCTGTTCTTGCGAGTTCCAGCGTACCAGCAACTGCCGATGGCAAGCCCGCAACAATACTAGCGAAAATCAATAGTGAAATACCATTTCCAATTCCGCGCTCAGTTGTTTGTTCTCCCAGCCACACCAGAAACATCGTACCTGTAACAAGAGCAGCCACAGTCGATAACTTAAAACCCAGTCCAGGTGTCAAGACGACTGCACTTCCGCCAGCAACCTGACCTTCGATTGCAATCGCAATTCCCAGTCCCTGGAACGTCGCAAGTAGCACGGTTCCATAGCGGGTATACTCTGTAATCTTTCGCCGACCTGCTTCTCCCTCTTTCTTTAGTTGCTCCAACTGTGGAATAACGGCACTCATCATCTGCATGATGATGGATGCCGAAATATATGGCATCACACCCAACGCGAATACGGATAACCTTGATAGGGCACCACCAGAAAACACGTTAAAGATATCAACGATCGAACCACGGGTTTGTTCAAACAGTGCCGCCACCGCAACCGGATCCACACCGGGAACAGGAACATGAGTTCCTAACCGAAAAACGACCATCGCACCCAACACAAAGAGCACCCTCATTTTTAACTCACTAAGGGTGCCGAGTCCAGGCAATCGGCGTGATGCTAATGGTGCAGCCATCTAATTACTCTTCTATCGTTCCCTGCGCAGCGACAATTGCTGCTCGTGCACCTTTAGAAACAGCGATTCCTTTCAGGTTCACCTTATGTTCAAGTTCTCCTGAGAGAATAACCTTTGCCCGCACTGCTTTGACTGAAACAATTCCCTTGGATTTCAGCAAAGCGAGATCAACAGTCTCACCTGCAAACTGATTAAGTTCTCTCAATCGAACTTCGGCACAAGAGCGTGGTGTCATTGAGTTGAAGCCTCGCTTTGGTAAACGACGAGCGATTGGCATTTGTCCGCCTTCGAAACCTGGTCTTACGCCACCTCCTGAACGAGAGTTCTGACCCTTGTCACCGCGTCCGCAGGTACTTCCAAATGTGGAACCCGCTCCTCTACCCACTCTTTTGCGACGCTTACGTGCACCAGGGGTGCTTACCAGTCTGATCCGCGGACCCATTTCTCTTTCCTGAATCTCTTCGGTAGTCATCAGGTAATTTCCTCAAAGTCTACCATGTAAGAAACCTTTCGAATCATACCACGAATTTCAGGAGTATCTTCAAGTTCACGCGTATCATTGATTCGGCGAAGTCCAAGACCGCGCACACAGGCTTTATGTTTCTTCAAACGTCCGATCGTACTACGCACGAGTTTAACGCGTAACTTTCCAGTTGTTTTCGTATTCATCTTTCAAATCAAATATTCAAAGAGCCCAATCAAAAAATTTCGTATACACTCTTTGACCGTTTATTTGCAACTTCTTGCGGGCTTTGTATCGACGCCAACCCGTTCAAGGTAGCCCTAGCCACATTAATTGAATTTGTCGTTCCAACCACCTTCGCCAGAACATCCTCAATACCTGCCGCTTCAAATATTAGACGCATAGTGTCTCCTGCGATAATTCCAGTACCCGCGGACGCAGGACGAATAACCACTTTGGCAGCGCCGTGACGGCCGATTACAGGGTACTGCAGTGTCCCACCCTTTAGGTGAACCTGAATCATGTTTCGCCGGGCTTTTTCAGACGATTTTTGTGCGGCTAACGGGACCTCTCGAGCTTTTCCTACTCCAATTCCGACTTTGCCATTACCGTCACCAACAACAGTCAGAGCTGAAAATCCAAAAATACGGCCACCCTTGACCACTTTCGAAACTCGGCGAACCTTGATTAACTGTTCTTTTAAACCTTCGCCACTCTGATTGCTTTGTTGTTCACTAATTGCCATATTCAATCAATCCTAATCACTAAATCATCAACCCGGCTTCGCGTGCTGATTCGGCCAATTGTTTGACACGTCCATGATATTGATGCCCTGAACGGTCAAACCCAATGTTACCGATGTCTGCTTCAAGTGCACGTTGTGCAATGGTGGTGCCAACTAGTTTCGCTGCTTCAATATTGCCACCAGTTTTCAGTTGTTTGCGAAGTTCGGGTTCAACAGTAGAAGCACTAGTCAGTGTTTTCTGTCCATCGGCTGAAATTATTTGTGCATAGATATGCCGCGAAGAACGATAGACACACAAACGGTTCTTGTGATGTAATCGCAACTTCGCTCTCGTTCGGCGAGCCCGTTGCAGTCGCCTGGATTTCTTATCAGATGCCATTTATCCTACACTCTTAGCCTGTTTCCTACGCACCCATTCATCCGAGTATCGAACTCCTTTACCTTTGTAAGGCTCCACTGGACGCATTCTGCGTATATCTGCCGCAACCTGGCCAACTACCTGTTTATCGTGTCCGTGTACAACCATTTCGACCTGCGAACTGGTTTCAGATTTGATTTCAAATGAAACACCATCCGGTGCTCGATATTCAATCGGATGCGAATATCCTAACGAAAACTTCGCAGTTGACTGATTCACCTGAACTCGATATCCAGTACCAACCAAAGTCAGTTCCTTACTAAATCCAGTACTGACACCAGTAACCATGTTATTGACCAGTGAACGCATCGTTCCAGACATTGCTCGGGAATACTGGCTTGTATTGCGCGCAGTAACTTTAATCAATCCGTTTTCGTTTTCTACCTTTACCAAAGGATGAATTGACATGTGCAATTTACCTTTTGGTCCTTTGGCAGTAATGTCCCGGGCTGACAAATCAATAGTGACGCCATTCGGGATCACAACCGGTTCTTTGGCAATTCTGGACACGCTTATTTACCTTTTTAACTGACTGTACAAATGATTTCACCGCCAACATTCATGTGCTTGGCGGTCTTTGCTGTCATAATTCCCTTCGATGTCGAGACGATTGTCACACCTAGCCCCGCATTGACGAGAGGCATATTGTCAATGCCTCGATAAACTCGTCTTCCAGGCTTGCTAACTCTTTCAAGCGTATCAATAACCGGCCTGCCATGATAGTATTTCAAATCGATGCTCAAAATCGGTTTGCCAGAATCAGAATTACTTGAAAAACCGCGGATATAGCCTTCTTTTTGCAATACGTCGGCTATTTCGCGCTTGATCCTGGAATCTGGCATTGATACACTCGCGTGAGATGCACTCAAAGCATTTCGAATTCGCGTCAGCATATCTGCGATTGGGTCAGTCATTGCCATTAGTCAATTTCTCCGTAAATTCGTTTCCTTGCCAATTCAAATTTACCAACTTGCCTTGGTGGCACCAGGTGCTTCACCTTTCATTATCACCTCGCGCAGTTTGTTGCGCCCCAAGCCAAAGCGTCGGTAATAACCGCGTGGTCGTCCCGTGAGTGCACAACGATTGCGCTGGCGATTCGGATTGCTGTCTCGAGGCAACTTTTGAAGATCCATCACAGCTTCCAAACGTTCTTCCATAGAAAGATCTGGATCAATAACCCTCTTTTTCAGCAAGGCTCTTTTTTCACTGTATCGCTTACAGAGTTTCTGCCGCTTGACTTCACGAGCCAGCATGGATTTCTTTGCCATAGCTAATTCTGCCTAAGTGGAAAACTAAAGCCACGCAACAATGCAGCAGCTTCTTCATCAGTTCGTGCTGATGTTGTAATCGTAACGTTCATGCCGCGAATGACATCAACATTGTCATAGTTGATTTCAGGAAACACAATTTGTTCTTTGATTCCAAATGAATAATTCCCCTGCCCATCGAATGCTTTGGCAGATAGTCCACGAAAGTCTCGAATTCGTGGGATAGCGATGGCAATCAGTCGGTCCAGAAACTCGTACATCCGATTTCTTCTCAGCGTGACCATGCACCCTACTTCGAAACCTTCGCGAATCTTGAATGCTGCAATGGCCTTTCGTGCTTTTGTTACTACCGGTTTCTGACCGGCGATCTGCTGCATGTCAGTCACAGCATTGGTTACCAGGTTTTTGTCCTTTTTCACTACTGAATCACCGAGACCCATGTTCAGGGTGATCTTCGTAACACGCGGCACCTGCATCGAATTTTCATAATTGAACTCGTCCTTAAGACGATTGAATAATTCGTCCTTGTAGAACTGCTCAAGTCTTGGAGTTGCGTCGTTTGCCATCTCGCCTCTAATCTGTCAGTACTTCGCCGTTTGATTTGAAATAACGCACCTTGGTGCCATCCGCTAGAAATTTAAACCCAATCCTGTCTCCCTTATTTGTTGCAGGGTTGTAAACCGCTAAATTTGACAACTGAATGGGGGCCTCTTTGGAAAGAATTCCACCCGCCTGTTGAGCATTTGGATTCGGCCGTGTATGTCTCTTTACGACATTTATGTCATTTACCCGAGCTTTCCTGCCATCCGAGCTGATGTCCAATACAGTTCCCCGCTTACCGCGGTCTTTGCCCGACAATACAATGACTTCATCGCCTTTCTTAATCTTGTTCATCTTTAGTTTTCTAAATTACTTCGGGTGCCAGCGAAACAATTCGCATGAATTTCTCTTGTCTAAGCTCGCGTGTGACCGGACCAAAAATACGTGTGCCAACGGGCATGTGCTGAGCGTTCAGTAAAACAACGGCATTTCGGTCAAATCGGATTAGTGATCCATCTCGACGTCTGACGCCTTTTCTGGTTCTGACTACCACTGCAAAAAACACATCACCTTTGCGCACGCGACTATTCGGAATAGCTTCCTTGATCGTGATACGAATAATGTCGCCAATTCCTGCATATCGTCGCTTGGACCCACCTAGCACTTTAATACACTGAACCCGTTTGGCTCCACTGTTGTCTGCCACATCAAGCATGGTCTGCATCTGAATCATTGCACTGCAACCTCAGGTTTAGTTCTTATTTGCTTTCCAAAATCTTGACCAATCGCCAACTCTTTGTGCGCGATATTGGACGGCACTCTTCGATCAGCACTTTGTCATTTTCCTTGCAGCTGTTATTTTCATCATGCGCATGTAATTTAGTGATACGCTTGACGTATTTGCGATACAGCGGGTGAGGAATTTTACGGACGATCGAAACAGTGATCGTCTTATCCATGCGTGCGCTGGTTACTACCCCAGGAATCGAACGCGTTTTCTTGGCAGTTGTAGTCTCTTCCATGTTATCCGGCACGTTTCTGTTCATTCATAATCGTTTTGATACGGGCAATGTCTCGTTTCACATCGCGGAATTTAGCTACATCCGCGAACTGCCCGGTTCGATGCTGAATTCGAATTTCCAATTGTGTACGACGCAGTTCGATGAGCTGCTTTTGCAACTCTTCTTGCGAACTATTACGTAAATCGCTCGCCTTGTTCACAGCAGCCCCTGTCGTTTTGCAAATGTTGTTTGTACTGAAAACTTGGCACTCGCACGACGAAAGGCTTCGCGGGCCATGGCTTCAGATACACCTTCTATTTCATAGAGCATATGTCCGGGTTTGACAACAAATACCCAGTATTCTGGATTGCCCTTTCCCTTTCCCATTCTTACCTCAAGCGGCTTCTTCGAAACAGGTTTGTCCGGAAAAATACGAATCCAAAGTTTTCCACCTCTTCTGACATACCGGTTGATTGCCCGACGACCTGCTTCAATCTCTCTCGCCGTGATTCTTCCACGCGTTGTTGCCTTCAGTCCGAATTCGCCGAAACTCACTTGATTTCCGCGAGTTGCAAGACCGCGATTTCGTCCTTTTTGCTGTTTTCTGAATTTAGTACGTTTGGGTTGCAGCATTGTTCAATCCACCTGTCTTACGCATCTGCCGCGGCTGCGCTCTTTGATGGGTTATGAGAGTCCCGGAACACTTCACCGTTAAAAATCCAGACTTTCACACCTATCACTCCATATGTTGTGATCGCTTCAGCAAAGCCATAGTCGACTTTTGCTCGAAATGTGTGCAAGGGAACTCGACCTTCCCTATACCACTCAGTACGGGCAATATCAGCACCATTGAGACGTCCAGATATCATGACCTTGACCCCTAATGCTCCAACCCGCATGGAATTCTTGACTGCAAGTTTCATCGCTCTTCGAAACATCATTCGTTTTTCCAACTTCTGACAAATACTTTCGGCAACCAGGTTAGCAACCAAATCAGGTTTGCGAATTTCTTCGACTGAAACGGCGACTGGAGCGCCGTTCATTTTGCTCAACTCAAGACGCAAACTGTTGATATCTTCTCCTTTCTTCCCAATAACAGTACCTGGGCGAGCGGAGTGAATCGTCACTTTCAAATTCTGTGCCGGACGTTCAATCAAAATATCGCTGATCGATGCATTGGGCAAACGTTTGCGGATAAAGTCCCGTACCTCCAAGTCTTCATTGAGATATCGCGCGTAATCCCTACCGGATGCATACCAACACGATTTCCAGTCTGATGAGATTCCCAGTCGTATTCCAACCGGCTGTACTTTCTGACCCATGTTCCTTTACTCCGTTACTCGTCAGACACAATAACCGTGATATGGCTGTTGCGCTTATGAATTCGATTCACACGTCCCCGTGCTCTAGCCCGCCAACGCTTTAGAACCGGTGCTTCATCAACAAATGCTGCCTGAACATACAGCTCATCGATATTTGCATTGTTATTGACTTCAGCGTTGGCTATGGCCGAATCCAGCGTCTTGAGAACTAACCCCGCAGCTTTTCTTGTGCTGTAGGTCAATATATCTCTCGCCTGCTCTACAGGGAGACTACGTATCTGGTTGACAACCAATCGGCACTTGTATGGTGACGATCGAACATACTTGGAAACTGATCTGACTTGCACTGTCTCTCGCTCCTATCGCGCTTTCTTGTCGGCGGAAAACGCCCTGAATGTTCGAGTTGGTGCAAATTCACCCAGCTTATGTCCAACCATGTTTTCCGTAATCAATATTGGCACATGGTGGCGCCCATTGTGAACTGCAATCGTCAGTCCTATAAAGTCCGGCAAAATCATGGAACGTCTCGACCAGGTCTTAATCGGTTGTCGACTATTGGTTTCGCGGGCTTTTTGAATTTTTGCCCACAAGTGGTGATCGACAAACGGTCCTTTTTTAATTGATCTACTCAATCGTCTATCCTCACTGACTATCTGCGCTTGCTGGCTCGTCGAACAATCATGTTCGAAGTGCGTCTTGTCCGCCGAGTACGATAACCTTTGGTTGGCACGCCCCAAGGCGATACCGGATCACGACCTCCAGATGTTCTACCTTCACCACCGCCATGTGGATGATCTACAGGGTTCATGGCAACACCACGCACGGTTGGACGGATTCCTCGCCATCGTTTAGCGCCTGCTTTACCCAGTTTGCGTAACCCATGCTCTTCGTTTCCAACTTCACCAATGGTTGCCCGGCACTTGGAATTGATTTTTCTCATTTCTCCCGAACGCATTCGCATAAGAGCATATTTGCCTTCACGACCAAGAAGCTGTGCCGAAGAACCAGCTGAGCGCGCCAGTTGCGCACCCTTGCCGGGTTTCATCTCAATGCAGTGAACCACTGTACCTTGAGGGATTCTTTCCAGTGGCAAACAGTTGCCGGGCCTAATCTGTACGGTAGTACCAGACTCCAGCGTAGCACCTGCCTTAATTCCCTTGGGTGCGATGACGTATCTTCGTTCACCATCTGCATACAGAAGCAATGCGATATGTGCACTGCGATTGGGGTCGTACTCAATTCGTTCAACGCGAGCTGGAATATTGTCTTTATCACGTTTGAAGTCGATGATCCGATACCTGCGTTTGTGTCCCCCGCCTCGATGCCGAACTGTAATCCGTCCTACATTGTTACGTCCGTCGGTCTTGCTGACTGAATCCAAAAGTGCGCGGTGCGGGCTGCCGCGATGGATTTGCTGGTTCTCAACCTTAACCATCCCGCGGCGTCCAGGCGTCGTCGGATTTTGTTTTACAAGTGTCATATCTATTTTCTGTATCTAAGCTTCAACGGCCTGTGAAAAATCAATATCATCATCCTTGTGCAATCTGATATAGGCTTTGCGACGATCACTCTGTCGCCCGATCGTTCGTCCAAATCGCTTTTCTTTGCCACGCACATTCAGCACCTGAACCGACAAAACTCGAACTTTGAACAGTTTTTCTACAGATTCTTTAATTTCACTTTTCGTGGCATCCTTCGAAACTTCAAATACGATCTGTTTTGCCCGATCGGCAACCATCGTACTCTTCTCCGAAATAATCGGATAGCGAATTATTGTGTACATGCGCTCTTCGTTCATTGCAGCCACTCGTCAACTCTTTTGACAGCACTTTCTGTCATTAGCACTTTGCCCTGATCAACAACATCAGCCGGGTTCAGCATCGAAGGGTCAATCAGGTGAACATTCGGTATATTTCTCAAAGACAGGTACAAATTATCACTTGCGTTATCATCGACGATTAGCACCTTCTGGCAATTCAAGTTCTTCAACTGCTGAACTGCCTGTTTGGTACTCGGCGCATCACAATCTAAATCAGTCACCACAATTAGATTGTCCCTTCTAAGCGTTTCCGATAATGTTGAACGCATTGCTGTCCGAAAGGCCTTGCGATTCACTTTCTGTGAGTAGTCTCGTGGAGAAGCGGCGAATGTCTGACCACCACCACGATTCAGCGGACTGTTTCGCGTGCCTGCCCTCGCTCGGCCGGTACCTTTCTGCCTAAACGGTTTGGCTCCACCGCCACGCACCCTGGAACGATTCTTCTGTGCGTGCGTACCCGCCCGAAATGCAGCTCGGTAAGCGACTACGACCTGGTGTACCAAAGCGCTGTTAAATTCAGCATCAAAATTGGCACTGGAAACCTCGATCGATTTTTGTCGATTTCCTTCTTTGTCCAATACCTCAATTTTCATGTTCGGTTCCTGCTCCAGGTAAAAATTAGGATTTCTGTTTGGCGGCTTTCGTAACGATGATGTCTGATTGCCGCGAGCCTGGAATTGATCCTTTGATCAACAGTAGTTTACGCTCTAGATCAATCTTTACGATTTCAAGATTTTGCTGCACTCGTGTTGCGTTGCCAGAATGCCCTGCCATCTTCTTGCCGGGAAACACCCGACTCGGCGTCTGATTCTGTCCAATTGATCCCGGTTTACGGTGCGCTTTGGAGTTTCCGTGAGTTGCACGACCACCACCAAAACTGTATCGTTTCATCACACCCGTGAAGCCTTTACCAATTGAAGTACCCTTTACATCCACTTTTTGTCCTTCATTGAACAGTGACACATCAACCCGGTCACCGACTTTGTAAGATTCAGCTTCTTCAGCATCAACTCGAAACTCCCACAAGCCTCTACCTGGTTCAACACCTGCTTTCTCGTAAACGCCGCGGATCGGCGCACTTAACTTTTCTTCCTTTGATTTACCCATCGTTACTGCAATCGCACTGTAGCCGTCTCTTGATTCAGACTTAAGTGCGGTAATACGATGTGGCTCAACGCCAACAACGGTTACAGGAATAGAGTCACCGTCTTCTTTGAAGACCCGCGTCATGCCCAGTTTTGTTCCAATCAGCCCTAATGACATGTTTAGTTTCTCTCAATCCGTCTGTGTTTTTATTTGAGCTTGATTTCGACATCCACACCGGATGGCAGATCCAATTTCATCAATGCGTCAATCGTCTTGTCGGTCGGTGAAACAATGTCAATAATTCGCTTGTGCGTACGAATTTCAAACTGGTCACGAGATTTTTTGTCTGCGTTTGGCGAACGCAGCAGTGTATACCGCTCAATTCGCGTCGGCAAAGGAATGGGACCCCGCACCAGTGCACCGGTGCGTTTTGCTGTCTCAAAAATTTGCGCTGCTGAACTATCAATCATTCGATGATCGAATGCTTTCAGCCGAATGCGAACCTTCTGTTCATCGATCGCTCTTACTGCCGGACTTGCCATGGTGTTCTATTCTTCCAAAAAGAAATTAATTGATTTAGTTGATTCGCTGTCTAAACGCCTGAATCCGTCAACTGGCTTTCCTAAGCCCCAATCCTGCTTCTTCAATGGAAACCGGAACATAATTGTCAAATTCCATGGAGTAGGTTGCTCGTCCCTGAGTGAGTGAACGCAATGCAGTTACATAACCAAACATCTTCACCAATGGCACTCTGGCTTTGATCACTTTTCCGCTGCTAACGTCTGAAACTTCTTCAATAATGCCGCGTCTTGAATTCAAGTCATTTGTAACGGCTCCCAGGTATTCACTGGGCGTTACGACTTCAACCGACATGAACGGCTGCAACAGTTGTGGCTTGGCTCGCTGTGCTGCATCGCGAAATGCCTGAGTACCAGCGACTCGAAATGCCTGTTCGGATGAATCAACTTCATGAAATGAACCATCCAATAGCGTTGCTTTCACATCCACCACTGGATATCCGGCAATGACACCTGCTCCCATTGCGCCCTCTATGCCACGCTTGACAGCAGGAATAAATTCCTTGGGAATTGCACCACCGACAATTTTGTCCGAAAATTCAAATCCGCCACCCTGTGGCAACGGTTCAATCAGAACTACAACATGCGCAAACTGACCGCGTCCGCCTGTCTGTCGCACATGACGAGTCTCCTGTTCAACAGCAGTTCTAATTGTTTCGCGATAGGCTACCTGAGGCTGCCCAATATTAGAATCAACACCGAACTCCCGCCTCAAACGATCAATTATGATTTCCAGATGTAGTTCACCCATTCCAGAAATGATGGTTTGACCCGACTCTGAATCGGTTCGAACTTTGAATGATGGATCTTCTTTTGACAATTTCGTCAGCGCTAGCGACAACTTGTCTTCGTCTGCACGGGTTTTTGGTTCGACAGCCTGGGAGACAACCGGTTCTGGAAATTCCATTCGCTCAAGCGCAATTTCATTTCCCTTTGTTGCAATAGTGTCTCCGGTCGAAACATTTTTCAGTCCTACTGCAGCAATGATGTCACCCGCACTGATTTCCTTGATTTCAACTCGATCATTGGCATGCATCAGCAACAGACGGCCAATGCGTTCTTTCTTACCATTCGAAACGTTGATTACAGAGTCTCCAGACACCAATTTGCCGGAATACACTCGCATAAATACCAATTGACCAACAAATGGGTCTGTCATAATCTTAAATGCCAGTGCAGCAAATTTTTCCGACTCATCGGGCCGGCGTACTTCAACGATCCCCTTATCGGCATCAACAACACCCTCAACCGGTGGCACATCCGTCGGATTCGGCAGATAGTCGATCACTCCATCCAGCAATAGCTGTACACCTTTGTTTTTGAACGCTGAACCGCAAAAGACAGGTACAATGGAATTGTCAATCGTCAGACTGCGCAGCCCTTGACGGATTTGAGTCTCATTAAGTGTGCCATCTTCAAGCCAGGTATTCATCAGGTCATCATTCGCTTCAGCAGCAACTTCGACCAGACTCTCTCGCATGACGGCCGCTTGTTCAACGAGTTCATCGGGTACTGACTTGCGGCTATATTTAGCTCCCATAGTGGAGTCATCCCAATACCAGGCTTCCATCGAAATTAAATCGACAACTCCCAAAAACTTTTCCTCAGACCCGATCGGAAGCTGCACCGGAATCGCTCGCGCTCCCAAGTATTTTTCCACCTGTCCGATCACATTTTCAAAGTCCGCTCCAATGCGATCCATCTTATTGATGAAGATCATTCTTGGCACTCCATAACGATCAGCCTGACGCCACACGGTTTCGGTTTGAGGTTCTACACCACCGACGGCACACAGCACAGTGATGGCACCGTCCAGCACTCGCAGCGAACGCTCCACCTCAATTGTGAAGTCAACATGTCCCGGTGTATCAATAATGTTGATCCGATGTTCTTTCATATCGGTGCGCGCACCTTTCCAAAAACATGTTGTAGCAGCGGAAGTGATCGTAATGCCGCGCTCCTGTTCCTGTTCCATCCAGTCCATAACGGCGTTGCCATCATGAACTTCGCCGATCTTGTGCGAGATTCCAGCGTAGAACAAGATTCTTTCCGTTGTGGTCGTTTTACCGGCATCTATGTGAGCCATGATGCCGATATTGCGATAATTCTTGATTGGCGTTCTTTTTGCCATCAGACGTTTATTAGCCTCGTATTAGTATCTGAAATGTGAAAAAGCCTTATTAGCTTCCGCCATTTTGTGCGTGTTCTCACATTTCTTGAACGCTTCACCCGATTTGTTCGAAGCCTCAATCAACTCAGCTGCAAGCCGAATCGCCATGGATTTCTCCCGGCGCCTTCTTGCAGCATCAATAATCCAGCGAATCGCCAATGCGTCGCGACGTGTAGCCCGTACTTCAATCGGGACCTGATAGGTTGCACCTCCGACACGTCGGCTTTTCACTTCCACGGTCGGTCTCACATTTTCCATAGCCCCTTCAAAAATCTCCAGAGGTTCACCTGCTCCACGACTGACGATGACGTCAAACGCGTTGTAAAGAATTTTTTCAGCAATAGATTTTTTACCGTCCAGCATCAAGGCATTGATGAACTTAGCCACCATGATCTGCTTGTACTTCGGATCCGGCATAATTTTCCTTTTTGGAACCAGTCGACGTCTGGGCATAATTTCTGTCCGCTTCTGCTAATTCAGTAGGTGTTGTTTATGAGCGTGGCCGTTTGGTGCCATACTTTGAGCGACCCTGTCGTCGCTTATCCACACCAGAGGTATCTAACGCGCCTCGCACTGTATGGTAGCGAACACCTGGCAGGTCTTTGACTCGTCCACCCCGAATCAGTACAACTGAGTGTTCCTGCAAGTTATGAGATTCGCCGCCGATGTAGGTGGTAACTTCGTAGCCGTTTGTCAACCGGACACGTGCAACCTTACGCAATGCTGAATTCGGTTTCTTCGGTGTGGTAGTGTAGACACGAGTACATACGCCGCGTTTTTGCGGACATGCCTCAAGTGCGGGCACGTTCGTTTTTTTCGTCTGTTTCTTTCGCGGTCGGTTGACCAGCTGATTAATTGTCGGCATTTTCGTTCAGAATCCTTGGAACGATTGAGTATTTTTCCCAAAAAAAACAAATAATAAAAAGACAGACCGCGTTCGACCTGTCTTTTTGCCTGTCGCCGATCCGACGGCAAGCACAAAGTTAAATAATATTATCCTATTATAGGTAGAATTTCAAGCCTGATTTCGAAAAATCTCAATCACAGAGGCTTGAAATTCCGATTTCATACGTAGCGTTGCAACCTGATCAATTCACTCCGGTTTGAAACAACCGATCTGGATCAATCACACTCTCAGGATCATCAGGAGTTCTTGCAACAGACTGCTGGAATCCTTGTTCAAACTCCATTTCCGGTGTCTGCAACTTCAATTGCTGACGGCGCTGGCGCTTACGTTCTTCATGATGCACAAGGCCGGTACCAGCCGGAATCAAACGTCCGACGATCACATTTTCTTTGAGTCCACGCAGTTTATCAACCTTGCCACTCACCGAAGCATCCGTCAACACACGAGTCGTCTCCTGGAATGATGCTGCAGAGATAAAGGACTCAGTCATCAATGAGGCCTTGGTGATCCCCAACAGCACTCGAACGGCTTTCGCTTCTTCCTGTTCAGATTCAGGATCAGACTCTTTGGCTTCACGAATCTCTTCATTGATCTGCTCAAAATAAGAACGCTCTACCAACTCCCCTGGCAAAAATTTGGTTGTTCCCGGCTCTTCAATTCGAACCTTACGCAACATCTGGCGAACAATCACTTCAATGTGTTTGTCGTTTATCGCTACACCCTGCAACCGATATACTTCCTGCACTTCTTTGACAATATACGCCGTCAGTTCCTCTACACCCTTAAGCTCCAGTATGTCAGAAGATACAGGTGCGCCATCGACAATCTGTTCACCACGTTCAACCGTTTCACCGTCAAACACCATGAATGAACGACCTTTGGCAATCAATTCTTTGTGTTCATTACCCGCTTCATCGGTAATAATCAACCGAATCTTTCCCTTAGTCTCCTCACCGAAACTGACAGAACCAGAGTGTCTGGCGTAGACAGCAGGATCTTTTGGCTTGCGTGCTTCAAACAATTCTGCAACCCGCGGCAGACCACCGGTAATGTCCCGGGTTGAATCATATTCATGTGGAATTCTGGCTAACACATCACCGACATTCACTTCAGACCCATGCTGAACCAACACCTGAGCGCCGGTCGGCAGCAGGTAGCGAACCTCGCGATTCGTTTTTGGGAACATAACGGTCTCATCCTGTTCATCAACCAGTCGAATCGCTGGACGATCTTCCAGCAGCTTCTGCTTCGAGTCCAACACCGTAAAAAATGGTCTTCGATCGCTGCCCTCATCACTTCCATCATCAGTGGATTGAGAGACTGTGATACTATCAACAAAGTTCTCCAACTTGACAATGCCACCGACCTCATTGATGATCGGATGAATGTGCGGGTCCCAACTCGCGATTGACTGATCCGGCAAAACAGATGTTCCATCTTCGACGAAAAGTTCCGCTCCATACGGAACCTGGTAGCGCTCCGCTACGATTCCATTGGTATCAAGAATTTTCACTTCACCAGATCGGGTATTCACAATTAAATTGCCCCGCGTATTCCTGATGTAGCTGACACGGTCAAATTCAAGCGTTCCCTTGGTCTTTACAATAATGCCTGTTGCCGTCTGCTCACGTTCGGCGACACCACCCATGTGAAATGTACGCATGGTTAACTGCGTACCCGGCTCGCCAATACTTTGGGCAGCAATCACACCAACCGCTTCTCCTCGGTTGACCAGATGCCCTCTCCCAAGATCCCGGCCGTAGCAGGTCGCACAAATTCCATACTTGGTTTGGCATGTAACAGGGGAGCGGACTTTCACACGGTGAATTGCGTGCTGTTCAAACTGTTGAATCAGCCTTTCGGTTATCATCTCACCTGCTGTGACCAGTACATTTCCATAGAAAGGAGATTTAAGGTCTTCGGCGGTTGATCGGCCAAGAATTCGACTGGCAAGTGGCACCACGATTTCTCCACCCTTAACCAGTGCTTCTAGCTTGATCCCTTCTGTGGTACCGCAATCTAGTTCTGTAACAACAAGGTCCTGACATACGTCAATCAATCGTCTGGTTAAATAGCCCGAGTTTGCAGTCTTCAAAGCTGTATCAGCCAATCCCTTTCGGGCACCGTGAGTTGAAATGAAATACTGCAACACATCTAGACCTTCGCGAAAATTCGCCTTAATCGGGGTTTCGATGATTGTGCCATCCGGTTTGGACATCAATCCACGCATGGCAGCCAGCTGTCTAATCTGGGCATGTGAGCCACGAGCACCTGAATCCGCCATGACGTGAACAGGATTGAATGACTTTTGCTCTACTTCGTTTCCATGCTGATCGATTACAGTCTCAACACTCAATTTGTCCATCATAGCTTTAGCGACCTTGTCGCTGGCACGGCCCCAGATATCAACCACCTTGTTGTAACGCTCACCATCAGTCAAAAGTCCGTTAGTAGCCTGTCGCTCAACAAATTCAACTTCCTTGTCGGCTTTTTCCAGAATTTCCTTCTTATCCTCAGGAATCTCAATGTCATCCACGCAGATGGAAATTCCACCTTTCGCCGCATAATCGAATCCGACATACATTAACTGGTCGGCCAGGACCACTGTTTCCTTCAGGCCAACGTGACGGTAGCATTCGTTCACGATCTCGGAAATTGCTCGCTTGTTGAGCACCCGATTGATTAGCGAAAATGACATGCCATCCGGCAAAATCTCGGAAAGCAGGGCTCGACCAACAGTAGTATCGTAATAAAGCGTTTTGTCGCTCCATTCGCCATTGGTTTTCATACGCTCTTTGATTTTGACTCGAATACCTGCGTGCAGCGAAACCGCACCCACATCATGAGCTCTTCGAACTTCTGCAACGTCCGCAAATACTTTTCCATGACCCTTGGGATTGTTGGCTTCCCGAGTCAGATAGTACAACCCGAGCACAATATCCTGTGACGGAACGATGATGGGCTCACCATTAGCGGGGGACAGAATATTGTTAGTTGACATCATTAGTGTGCGTGCTTCGATTTGAGATTCCACAGTCAGCGGAATATGTACGGCCATCTGGTCGCCATCAAAGTCCGCGTTGTATGGCGTACAGACTAATGGGTGCAACTGAATTGCCTTGCCTTCAACCAAAATCGGCTCGAAAGCCTGAATGCCCAGCCGATGCAATGTTGGTGCACGGTTCAGAAGCACTGGGTGCTCACGAATCACCACCTCTTCAAGAATGTCCCATACCTCCGAACCCTCTTTCTCGATCACACTCTTCGCCCAGCGAATATTGGAGCGTTCCGGGTAGCGCCGATTCAGTTCACAGAAAACAAACGGTTTGAATAATTCAAGCGCCATCCGTTTTGGCAGTCCGCACTGATGCAATTTCAAGGTCGGGCCAACCACAATTACTGAACGGCCAGAATAGTCCACTCGTTTACCCAGCAGGTTCTGTCGAAATCGACCTTGCTTGCCCTTAATCGAATCGGCTAGAGATTTAAGTTTCTGCTTGTTCGCTCCGGTGATTGACTTGCCTCGCCGACCATTGTCCAACAATGCATCAACCGCTTCCTGAAGCATGCGTTTTTCGTTTCTGACGATAATATCAGGAGCATATAGATCAAGCAGTCGTTGAAGTCTGTTGTTGCGATTAATGACTCTGCGGTAAAGATCATTCAGATCTGAAGTTGCAAATCTGCCGGCATCAAGTGGCACGAGCGGCCTCAGGTCGGGTGGTAGAATTGGCAGGACCTGAAGAATCATCCATTCCGGTTTATTTCCGGAATAAATGAAGGACTCAATCAGCTTCAAACGCTTTGTCAGTTTCTTGATTTTGGTATCCGACTTGGTGTCATTGAGCTGCTCTCGCAAAAGCTCAGCTTCCTCTTCAAAATCAATACTGCGGATCAGGGTACGAATGGCTTCAGCTCCCATACCCACTTCAAACTCACTCCCGTACTCTTCATACGCCTTGAGGTACTCTTCCTCATTTAAGCAATGGCCGCGCTCAAGCATGGTGTTTTCACCTGGATCGATTACGACATAGGCTTCAAAGTACATCACCGTCTCAATCTGCCGCACAGTCATGTCAAGCAGCAACCCAAGCCGGGAGGGCAGGCTCTTCAGAAACCAGATGTGGGCAACTGGACTTGCCAGTTCAATATGTCCCATACGCTCGCGACGAACCTTGGAATTGGTCACCTCGACACCGCACTTTTCACACACAACTCCCTGATGCTTTAGACGCTTGTACTTTCCACACTGGCACTCATTGTCCTTGACGGGTCCGAACAACTTGGCACAAAACAAACCGTCGCGTTCAGGCTTGAAAGTCCTGTAGTTAATCGTCTCTGGCTTTCGTACTTCTCCATAGGACCAGCTTCGAATCTTTTCTGGCGACGCCAATCCAATTCGGATTTCATCAAAGTCTTCGAGCCTTCCTGCCCGCTTCATCAAGTTATCAAGATTTCTCATTTTGCAACTCTCAATTCTGTCTGCTAATCTAATGAGATCAATTCTTTACTTTGAATCTCTCATTTCGACATTTAGTCCAAGTGAACGGATTTCCTTCACTAGTACATTGAATGATTCAGGTGTATTTGCCTCCATGCGGTGACGTCCCGCAACTATGTTTTCGTAAATTTTTGAACGGCCGAACATGTCATCCGACTTAACCGTCAGCATTTCCTGCAAGGTATATGCCGCACCGTAAGCCTCCAATGCCCAAACTTCCATTTCACCGAAGCGCTGGCCTCCGCCCATTGCCTTACCACCCAGTGGCTGCTGAGTCACCAGACTGTAAGGACCGGTCGAGCGCGCATGCATCTTCTCATCAACCAGGTGTGTCAATTTCAGCATGTACATGTATCCGACTGTAACCGGGCGAGCAAATGGCTCACCGGTTCTTCCATCATAAAGAGTGGCCTGACCGCTTTTGGGTAATCCGGCCAATCCCAACATCTCCTTAACCTCAGCTTCCGTTGCTCCATCAAATACCGGTGTTGCCATGGGAAGTCCGTTACGAAGGTTTCCTGCAAGCTCAATTACTTCGCGTGCATTCAGCGACTTCAGCAATGACTTTTCTGACGGTGCCGTGTAAAAGGTCTGCAAGTGTTTTTTCATCTGCGGGCCTTTCATTCCAGCATCAATCATCTCACCAATCTGACGACCGATTTCTTTGGATGCCCAGCCAAGGTGGGTTTCAAGGACCTGTCCAATGTTCATTCGGGATGGAACACCCAATGGGTTAAGAATAATGTCTACCGGCGTCCCATCTTCTAAATGTGGCATGTCTTCGATAGGAACAATCTTTGAGATGACACCCTTATTTCCATGGCGTCCAGCCATTTTGTCACCTGGTTGCAGGCGGCGTTTGATCGCCACAAACACTTTGACCCGTTTCAACACACCGGTCTTCAGATCATCTCCTTCCTCGATTTTCTCTCGCTTGCTTTCGAACTCTTCATCATATTGCTGCCGCTTTCTCTCAATCAATCCCCTGATGGATTCAAATTGGCGAGCAACTTCGTCATCACGCACACGGATTTCAAACCAAGCTTTACGATGCAAGTTATCCAAATATTCCTTGGTAATTACATCATCCTTATTCAGCCCATCTGGGCCACCTTCAGCGATCTCTCCCTCCAGCAGTGTTTCAATTCGATCGAAGGCCGCTTTTTCTTCGATCCTGAACTTATCATCCAGGTCCTTCCGTGCGATATCAACTTCCATCGCAATATTTTCCTCAGCACGGCTATCACGGTCGACTCCCTCGCGCGTGAACACCTGAACATCGATGACCGTGCCTGATGTGCCAGATGGCATCTTCAGCGAGGTATCCTTGATGTCAGACGCCTTTTCGCCAAAAATCGCAAACATCAACTTCTGTTCCGGGGTTGGCTGTACATCACCCTTCGGGGATACTTTACCAACCAGCACGTCGCCCGCAAACACCTCGGCACCATTGAAAATAATGCCAGAATCATCCAACTTCGACAGTGCAGTCTCCCTGACATTCGGAATGTCACGGGTGATTTCTTCTGGTCCAAGCCGTGTATCCCGCGCTTCGATGGAAAACTCTTCAATATGTACCGTGGTGTAAACCTCGTCTTGCACCAGGCGCTCTGAAATCACAATTGAGTCTTCAAAGTTGTACCCACACCAGGCCATAAATGCGACCAGAATATTCCTGCCGAGTGCCAATTCTCCCATATTAGTTGCCGGTCCATCGGCTATAGTGTCGCCCTTCTCAATCCGATCGCCAACATTGACCAGTGGACGTTGGTTGATTGTGGTGCTCTGGTTTGAGCGGCGATATTTAATGAGTGAATAAATATCCACACCAGAATCCTGATCACTGGTTTCAGACTCGTCGGCTCGAATAACAATTCTTCCACTGTCAACAGAATCCACTACACCGCCTCTCAACGCGGAAACCGTCACACCCGATTCCACACCAACTGTCCGCTCGGTGCCCGTACCGATCAATGGTGTCTCGGTTTCTACAATTGGAACAGCCTGTCGCTGCATATTGGAACCCATTAATGCGCGGTTGGCATCATCGTGTTCCAGAAATGGAATGCAGGCTGTTGCGATTGACACAATCTGTGCTGGAGCAACGTCAACATAATTGATCAGTTCAGGGCTCGACAACGTGAATTCATTGCCACGTCTGCAGGGCACAAGGTCCTTGGTGAGTTGGCCCTTATCACCTGAGGCTACATTCGTCGGTGCTATGACGAAGTCACCCTCTTCAATCGCAGACAGGTAATGTACATCCTCCGGATTTTTTGAAACCTTGCCGTTGACGACTTTTCGGTATGGCGTTTCCAGAAAACCGTAGTTGTTGATTCGCGCATACATCGCCAGCGAATTGATGAGACCAATGTTTGGACCTTCTGGCGTCTCAATCGGACAAACCCGCCCATAGTGAGTAGGATGAACGTCCCGAACTTCAAAACTAGCGCGTTCACGCGATAGTCCACCGGGTCCCAATGCCGTTACTCGACGTTTGTGTGTGACCTCAGATAGTGGATTGGTCTGATCCATAAACTGTGACAACTGACTAGAGCGAAAGAACTCCCGCACAACTGACGACACCGGTTTCGCATTAATCAGATCCTGAGGCGTTAAAGTGTCTACATCTACCTGGCTCAGGCGCTCTTTTACAGCCCGCTCAACTCTACCGAGCCCGGTGCGAAACTGATTTTCAATCAACTCACCAACAGAGCGAACTCTACGATTACCCAGATTATCAATGTCATCAACTGTTTCCTTGCCATCTTTCAAGTCAATTAGCAGTTTCATCACATCGACAATATCGGACTCATCCAATACTGTTGAGTCATTGACCTCTTCTCTTTTCAGACGCCGAGACAGCTTCATGCGTCCAACCGATGATAGGTTGTATCTCAATGGCGAAAAGAACAATGTCTGGAACAGATACTCGGCTGCATCATTGGTCGGTGGGTCACCTGGACGCATAATTCGATAGATGCGCCGTTTTGCATCAATTTCGTCTAGCGTTGGATCAATTCGTAGCGTATCGGATACGTATGATCCGCGATCAATATCGTTCGTATAAATCGTTTGGAATTCTTTAATCCCAGCCAAACGCAGCTTGGCAAACAACTCGCCTTCTTCGTCAAACACCTGATTGGCTTCAGCAACAGTCTCACCCTTTTTGAATTCGTCAGACACTGTTAAAAGTTTGAGTTGGTAAATACCAGCGCCAAGCAACTTCTTCAGCGTATCACCACCCGCTGCATAGCGCTCACCGCCTTTCAAAACAATTTCACCCGTATCGGATGCTGCAAGTACATCAGGGACGATCTTGCCATCCAGATATTCTTCTGGAACCTGAATACGTTTTATTCCAGATTCCTTAATGCGTACCGCATCATCTGAAGTGACTCGATTGCCTGCTTTAACAAACACTTCATCATTACGATTGCTGACTAGATCAAATTCAAAGGCTGTACCGACTAAGCGTTCCGCTGATTCCAGCACCAGTGACAAATGCCCGTCCTTTCGCAAAGCGAAAGTCTCCATGACGCCACTGTCGCCGTCAGATTTGATGTCTGTTGCACAAACTCGACCATTTAGAAACGAAGCGGGAACATCGATTTGTCGAAGACGCGAAGACGCCAGCTTACGCGTGTCTGCCTGATTGATGCGACGCCCTTTTTCAATTACCACCCTGCCAGACCGCGTTTTGATATCGAAATTGAGCACCAAACCACGCAGTCTATTCGGGTCGTCCAACTGCATTGTGACGGTGCCATTGTCATTGAGCAGAAACGTATCGAAATCGTAAAACGTACTCAGTATCTTGGCGGTGTCAAAACCCATCGCTCGTAACAGCATCGTGGCCGGTTCTTTCTTTTTTCGATCGATCCGCATGTACAGCAAATCTTTGGCATCAAATTCGAAGTCAAGCCAAGAACCCCAGTACGGAATAATGCGGCAGTTGAAAAGTACCTTGCCCGAAGAATGACTCTTACCCTTGTCGTGATCCAAAAACACGCCGGGTGAACGATGTAACTGGGATACTACTACCCGCTCGGTTCCATTGATGATGAACGAACTGCTCTCAGTCATCAACGGAATTTCACCGATGTAAACGGCTTCGCTTTCTTTCACGTTAACGACGGATCTTTGCACATCTTCACCACCAGCACCTGAATCCGCACTACGGTCGTAACTGACAAGTTTAAGCGTCGCTTTGAGAGGCGCAGTGAAGGTCAACCCGCGTCGACGGCATTCTGTTTCGTCAAACTTTGGCGGGTCCAAACGGTATTCATCAAACTGCAGTTCGATCAATCCATTTTGACTTGGAATTGGAAAGGCGGAGTTAAAGGCTGCTTGCAGGCCTACATTTTCCCGCTCCAGCGGGGGAATATCATCCTGCAAAAACTTCTTGTAAGAACTCTTTTGAATTTCTAATAGGTACGGAACCGGCAATACATCAGTACGCTTGCCAAAATTCTTTCGTATCCGTTTCTTTTCGGTGAAACTGTAGCTCATAGGGTATCAGGACGCATAGTCGGTTAGTTGCAAATTACAAATACGCGCGTACAACGGCTCTATCCCGGACAGAGCCGTCGACAAGGGAAAAAACGCTCGAGGCGATGGTTTGAAATACCAGGCAGACCAGGTAATCAGCTATTTGATTTCTGCTGAGCCGCCAGCTTCTTCGATTTCTTGCTTTAGTTTTTCAGCATCCTCCTTTGACATTCCTTCAAGAACCGTCGCTGGCAGTTTTTCCGTTAACTCCTTGGACTCTTTGAGTCCGAGGCCGGCAGCGGCTCGTACGACCTTGATGACGCCAATTTTCTTCTCACCAGCGGAGGTTAAAGTAACAGTGAATTCGGTTTGTTCTTCTGCTTCTTCAGCCTGGTCGGCTGCAGGTGCAACCGCTCCGGCGACTGCCACTGGTGCTGCAGCTGACACACCAAAATGATTTTCCATATCTTTGATCAGTTCGGACAGGTCCAATACTGACATTTCCGAGATTGCATCAATGATTTCTTGCCTTGATAAAGACATAAATTTTCCCTCGTGGTGGATGTTAAGTTAATGATTTTCTGCTAAATTAATCGTTCAATAATGGAGAACTATTCGCTCTTCGAATCTCTGATTGCAACCAGTGCGTAAAGCAGATTGGATGGTACAGCATTCAAAGTACGCACCAGTTTCTGCATCGGCGCCGCCATTGTTCCAATCAGCGTAGACAGCAATACTTCCCGGCCAGGCAAGTCCGCTAACTGCTTGAGCTGCTCGGTGTCGACCAGTCTGCCCTGCATTGCACCGGTTTGCACCTTGAACAGTGGATTTGCTTTGGCAAACTCGTGAACAGTCTTGGCCGTCGCCACAGGATCTTCCGAAAATGCAATTGCGATTGGACCTGTGAAATACTCAGACAAACATTCAAAATCTGTGTCTTCCACAGCCCTTTTCGCTAAGGTGTTCTTTACGATCTGAATCTGTACATTGGATTCACGAGCACTTCTACGTAAGGCGCTCATGCCGGTGACATCAACGCCGCGGTACTCTGCTAAAACAGCCAGACCCGCTGACTTGAAGTCGTTATGGACTTCGTCCACTATTTTGTGTTTACGCTGAAGATTTTCGTTCATCAATAATAACTTCTTGTTTATATTAAGGTTTAGTTATTGCAAATTAAGCTGAAACTAAATTCTGGCTAGCTCGACTGCATCAACTTTTACACCAGGTCCCATCGTAGTAGACAGCGAAACCTTGCGTATGTACTGTCCTTTTGCAGTGGCTGGCTGAGCCCGTTTGAGTGCGCGCAACAACTCCTTTAGATTTTCCGTCAAGGCATCCGCCTCAAACGATGCCTTACCGATTCCACAATGTACAATTCCAGCCTTGTCAATGCGAAAGTCCACTTTACCCGCTTTGGCTTCCTGCACAGCCTGTGCTATATCGCTCCGTACGGTACCGGTTTTGGGATTTGGCATCAATCCTCTCGGTCCAAGCTTGCGTCCAACGCGTGCAACCAGTTTCATCGCATCGGGTTCCGCAATACAGGAGTCAAATTCGATTTTGTCATTTTGAATGTCTTCGATGAGATCTTCCAGTCCAACAATATCAGCACCTGCATCCAAAGCTTCCTGAACTTTATCACCTGACGCAAATACAGCCACACGGACAGTCTTGCCAAGCCCTCGGGGAAGTAGCGCTGAGCCACGTACATTCTGGTCTGATTTTCGGGCATCGACGCCAAGCAATACGGCAACTTCGACAGTTTCATCAAATTTTGCCGATGCGGTCTGCTTTACCAAACTGATTGCATCGTCAACCGGATAGAGCTTGCTGCGGTCCACCAACGCTTCTGATTGTTGACTTCTCTTGCTCGGTTTCGCCATATTCAACTCTCCTTGACTTCCAAGCCCATGCTTCTCGCACTACCGGCAATTGTGCGCATCGCCTGTTCAGTCTCGTAACTGTTTAAATCTGGATTTTTTATCGCCACTATTTCTTTCAACTGATCATGAGTGACAACCCCTACCTTGTCTCGATTGGGTTCAGCACTGCCCTTATCGACTCCCGCTGCTTTTTTCAACAGATGTGATGCTGGCGGAGTCTTTGTGATAAAAGAAAAACTCCTGTCTGCATAAACGGTAATCACGACTGGGACGGGTGTACCATCTTCTAGATTCTGCGTCTTCGCATTAAATGCCTTGCAAAATTCCATAATGTTCAGGCCGTGCTGTCCGAGTGCCGGTCCCACTGGAGGCCCGGGCTGAGCAGCTTTAGCCGCAACCTGCAACTTGATATAGGCTGTTACTTTTTTTGCCATGAATTGTTTTACCTAAGGTCTATTTCGCCTTCATATGTAATCAGTTTTTGGTTACCTGGCTGAAATCAAGCTCTACTGGAGTGGAACGCCCGAATATTGCCACAGATACCCGAAGTTTGCTTTTCTCGTAATTCACATCTTCGACTGTACCGTTAAAATCTTCAAAAGGCCCATCAATAACCCGAATCAGTTCACCCGGCTGAAAATAGAATCTCGGCCGCGGATTATTGGCTCCGGCCTGAACTTGCTCCCTAATGATCTGTGCCTCTTTTTCTGAAATCGGAGTTGGCTCCTTGCCACCGATGAAGCTGGAGACATGCGGGATGCTGTTGACCAAATGCCAGGATTCCGGCGTCATTTCCATTTCGATAAAAACATAGCCCGGATAAAAATTACGTTCAGTCGTACGCTTCTGCCCGCTTCGCATTTCAACGATTTCTTCAGTTGGTACCAGAATATCACCAAACATTTTTTCACTTTGATTGGTGCGAATGTAATGCTCAAGTGAACTTTTCACGCGTTTTTCATGCCCTGAATACGTATGTAGAACATACCATCGCATACTGTCAGAAGATCTCGCAGAAGTACTTGTTCCCAATGACTCGATATTCTCCCCAGCAAATTTTTCTTCTTCTTCTATCATCCGTTACTCTCCAAGCTGCAAGAACAGGTCGTAGATGACCCAAAACGAAATCTGATCAAGCAACCACAAGAAAAGACCGATCAGAATAACCATCAGAATGACAATCAGTGTGCTCTGTATAGTATCCCTGCGGGTAGGCCAAACAATTTTCCGAAATTCGGATCGGGCACCCTTGGCAAAGGACCAGGCTTGTTGGCCGGGTCCCGAGGTCAATGCCAAACCGGCAGCAAGCAATATGCCGAGTACCAGTACCCCAACACGCAGTAACTGGAGCGAACTTTCCAGGCTGTAAAATGCGGCAACACCCGCTACCACCAGAAATATAGCGCCTAGAATCTTTACCTTGTCAATCGCGTTTGCCATCGTCGGGTATAGCCTGCGTCAAAGTGGCAGGCCAGGAGGGACTTGAACCCCCAACCTGCGGTTTTGGAGACCGCTGCTCTGCCAAATTGAGCTACTGGCCTTCAAGCTGACTGTCTTGTTTCCTACCGGAATTTGTTATTTGATGATCTTGGATACTACACCAGCACCAATAGTTCGCCCACCTTCACGAATTGCGAACCGAAGTCCTTCTTCCATTGCAATGGGTTTAATCAGACTGACTGTCATGTGTACATTATCACCAGGCATTACAACCGCAACATCAGCTGGCAGGGAAACACTCCCTGTCACGTCTGTGGTACGGAAATAAAACTGTGGCCGATAGCCAGCGGTGAAGTGCTTGTTTCGCCCACCTTCTTTTGGAGACAGAACATACACTTCAGCCTCAAAATCGGTATGCGGGTCAATCGAACCCGGCTTTGCGAGCACCTGACCGCGCTCAACTTCATTTTTCTTGGTGCCACGTAAAAGAACGCCAACATTATCACCAGCTCGACCTTCATCAAGCAGTTTTCGAAACATTTCGACACCTGTCGCGACAGTCTTGGCGGTCGTTCTGAGCCCAACCATTTCGACGGGATCGCCTACGGTAACGATACCGCGCTCGACCCGTCCCGTAACCACAGTGCCGCGTCCCGAAATTGAAAACACATCTTCAATCGGCATGAGGAAGTCACCATCAATGGCGCGTTCCGGTTCCGGAATATATTCATCAAGTGCTTCGGCCAATTTGATGATCGACTGTATTCCGAGTTCGGTGTCTTCACCTTCAAGTGCCTGCAGTGCACTACCAATAATAATTGGAGTATCATCACCCGGAAAATCGTACTCGTTCAACAGGTCCCGAACCTCAAGATCCACCAGTTCTAGCAGATCTTCGTCGTCGACCATATCGGCCTTGTTCAAGTACACCACAATATAGGGTACCCCGACCTGACGAGCCAGCAGTACGTGCTCTCGAGTTTGAGGTTCCGGGCCATCGGCCGCAGAAACCACTAATACCGCGCCATCCATCTGAGCGGCACCAGTGATCATGTTCTTGACATAGTCAGCGTGTCCCGGGCAGTCAACGTGCGCGTAGTGTCGAGCTTCGGATTCATACTCAACGTGCGCGGTGGCAATTGTGATTCCGCGCTCTCGTTCTTCAGGTGCGTTGTCAATATCTGCAAACGCCTTGACTTCTCCACCGTGGCGCTCCGCCAACACCTTGGTGATAGCGGCTGTCAGGGTGGTCTTTCCGTGATCAACGTGGCCAATGGTGCCTACGTTTACATGCGGCTTACTACGTTCAAATTTTTCTTTAGCCAATTTCCTATGACCTCGCTAATTATCTAAAATGACCTAAATAACTGATTAAAAATGTAACCCGATAATGACGCTGGAGCCCACAACCGGATTTGAACCGGTGACCTCTTCCTTACCAAGGAAGTGCTCTACCGACTGAGCTATGTGGGCATCCGGTTTAATGGCTCCGATTGACTTCTCAGGGTCCATATACAAATTCCACTGGAGCGGGCGATGGGAATCGAACCCACATCATCAGCTTGGAAGGCTGAGGTTCTGCCGTTGAACTACGCCCGCGCAAACCTAGGTTTCAACTCCGTCTATCGATCCAAAATCATACGGTGGAGGGGGGAGGATTCGAACCTCCGAAGGCTGAGCCAACAGATTTACAGTCTGTCCCCTTTGGCCGCTCGGGAACCCCTCCGGAGCAAATCCAAATAAACACTAAATTTTATCACAACTTTTCTGAAACAGAAAAGTTTGGAGGATTTTTGACTGATTATCAATATATAAGGTAGACCTCTATGCCGGTGCAACTGGCCCAACACCCCAAATCTCCTCCTAACCGAAACAGCAACTAATAATTATAAAAATGATAGTGATATTTTACATCAAATTCGTTTTCTAATTTCGGCTCGCCGAAGTATCTCTAGTAAGGTAGTAAGCGCCTAGAATTGGCAAGAAAGTAACCATGACAACAACCATCGCAACGACATTGGTCACCGGTCGTTGACGAGGTCGCACCAACTCCTCTAGCATCCAAATCGGCAAGGTTTGCTGTTGGCCGGCTGTAAACGTCGTTACGATGACCTCATCAAATGAGAGTGCAAATGCAAGCATCCCACCCGCAAGCAAAGCTGTTGCGAGATTGGGCAGCACCACATAGCGAAAGGTTTGAAATCCGGTAGCACCAAGATCGAATGATGCTTCAATCATTGAACCCGACATACGTCGAAACCGGGCGATTGCATTGTTGTAGACGACTACCACACAGAATGTTGCATGGCCGAGTATGATCGTGAATGTCGAAAAAGGGATATCCAGAATGTTGTACGCGGATCGAAGCGAGATGCCTGTAATGATTCCAGGCAGAGCTATCGGTAATATAACCAGAAGTGAAATAGCCTCGCGGCCAAAAAATTTTGCTCTGGAAACTGCTGCGGCACACAAAGTACCAAGTATTAGAGCTAGTAAGGTTGAAACAGCCGCAACTTCAAGTGACAGTTGCAGCGAAGCCCACACATCAGGTCGATTCCAGGTGACCCCAAACCACTTGAGCGTTAGACCAGGAGGTGGGAACTGATAACTTTTGTCCTCTGTTGTAAAGGCATAGAGAAAGATCAAGAGGATGGGCAAATGCAAAAAAGCCAGTCCGCAAACCGCCGAAGCCTTGAGTCCCAGCGATGCGCGTTTTCTAAAGTGCATCGAAAGCACCTCTCTTCTTGGCAAAGTACAGATAGATGATCATCACCACAATCGGAACGACGGCAAAGGCAGCAGCCAGTGGAATATTTCCAGCCGTACCTTGATGGGCATATACTGCCTGTCCAATGAATCTTCTCGAAGAACCAATAATCTGTGGTACGATGAAATCGCCCATGGTCAGCGAGAATGTAAAAATTGAACCGGCAATGACACCGGGCAAGGCAAGTGGTAGTATGACCAGTCTAAAGGTCTGTTTCGGTGCTGCTCCGAGGTCGCCTGACGCTTCAAGCAGAGATTCAGGGATTCGTTCAAGCGAAGCCTGAACTGGAAGAATCATAAAAGGCAGCCACACATAAAGCAGTACGATAAAGGTTCCGATATAGCTGACCGCCAATGAGTTGCCACCGACTACCGGTAAGGAAAGTACTGAATTCAGAAGAAAAGTTGCTCCGGTTCCCTCAACCACCCAGTTGACAATGCCCTGCTTAGCTAGAATCAGTTTCCACGCATAAATCTTGACCAGATAGCTGGACCAAAGTGGCAACATGACGCCAAGATAAAACAGCGCCTTCATCTTTTGATTAGCATAACGTGCAGCATAGTATGCAATTGGAAATGCAATCAAAGCAGCCGCTAATGTCACAGCACACGCCATCAATATGGTTCGTAGAATTACATCGAAGTTGGCAGGCGACAGCAGTTCAGCATAGGTTTTGAGTGTGAACTCATAACGAATGAGTCCCGAAAATTCGTCAATGGAAAAAAAGCTGTGAAGCAGCAGTGTAAACAGCGAACCAATGTAAATGATCCCAAGCCACAGCAGTGGTGGCAATAGCAGACAGAAGATAAACAGACCAGGCTTATTCCAAAATAAGTCGGTTAACCAACTACCAGGGGATGAGTGCCGGACAGCGAGTGTTGTCGAATTCATTCCTCGTCCATCAAGTGCTGCGCATCGTCTGTCCAGTTGAGCGATACCGTTGAACCGACCGGTGCAGCAATTTCATTGGCATTAACGAGCGCTCCAATTGTCTGTTCACCCAATTCAACCGAAACATAATTTGACGCCCCCAGATAGCGAATTGACTTGACTTTCCCATCGATCCGGCCCTGCCCCGGGTCTCCTAGAACAACAACCTCAGGCCGCAGACTGGTCCAGTATTCAATACCATTGCAACGGCTGCTCAATTCAGGTGATAGAACATTCGAAGACCCCACAAAGTGAGCGACAAAACGGGTGCGCGGCGACTGATAAATTTCCTGAGGTGAGCCGACCTGCACAACTTTTCCTTCGTTAATGATCGCAATCCGGTCTGACATGGACAGTGCTTCACCCTGGTCGTGGGTTACAAAAACAAATGTAATGCCCAGAGACTGCTGAAGCGTCTTGAGTTCCTCCTGCATCTGTTCCCGAAGTTTCAGGTCAAGCGCACCCAACGGCTCATCCAAAAGCAGTACTCTAGGTTTGTTGATGAGGGCCCGAGCCAGAGCCACCCTTTGACGCTGTCCGCCCGACAATTGTGCCGGCATTCGCTGACCAAAGCCCTGAAGTTTAACCATTTCAAGCAGATATTCAGCTTCCCTGTGTCGCTCAGGTTTGCCAACACCTCTGACCAATAAGCCGTAGGCAACGTTGTCCAGCACCTTCAGATGTGGAAACAGTGCATAGTCCTGAAACACCGTATTGATTGGACGACGATTGGGAGGGATATTTTCTGAGCGGACGCCAAAGATTTCAATGTGTCCGCTTGTTGGCCGGTCGATACCTGAAATCAGTCTAAGGCAGGTTGTTTTTCCGGAACCAGAAGGCCCGAGCATTGCAAAGAACTCACCTTCCTGAATTTCGAGATCAATTCCGTCGACTGCCACTTCCGTATCAAACCGACGCGAAACATTGTCAAATTTGACGGCGACGCTCATTGGTCATCAAATTTGTATGAAAAAATCCAAACGCTGCCCGATTTCAATGCATCGGGCAACGTTGAATAATCAAGTGTGAGCGGGCTTTAACGTCCGCCAATTACGCCGATGTAATCCGACACCCAGCGGTAGTAAGGAACGCATTCACCCTGACTTGGACAGCGACTGACTGGGGTTGTCCAGAATTTGATTTTGTCAAAATCACCCAAACCATTGGTCGCACAACCTTCAGCGGTTTGCATCCCGCGCCCGTCAGTACAAGCTGAAATAACAGGAGGAACGGCACCGAACCAAACTGACAAATCGCTTTGCAGGTTGGAAGCAAGTGTATGTTCCATCCACATGTATGCACAGTTTGGATTTGCTGAATCAATATGCATCATGGTTGTATCAGACCAACCAGTTGCTCCTTCCTGCGGAATCGTTGAAGCGACGGGCTGCCCGTCAGCTTTTAACAGATTGACCTGGAAAGGCCAGGAACCAGATGCAACAACTCCTTCATTCTTAAAATCATCAATTTGAATGAAAGCATTGTGCCAGTAACGTCCAACAATCTTCCGTTGACCTCGAAGCACATCGAGTGCTACAGCATACTGATCTTCATTCAGTTCGTAGGGATTTTCAATGCCAAGTTCAGGTCGGTGATACATCAGATAAAGAGCAGCATCAGCGACATGAATCGGACCGTCGTAAGCCTGTACGCGACCTTTATTGGAATTTCCATCAGGGAGTGTCATTTCCTCAAAGACGACGTTCCAGCTCGTTGGCGGTTCTGGAAAGACATTGGTGTTGTACATCAGTACATTTGGACCCCACATATAGGGAGTGCCGTAGTGCACACCGTCAACAGTATGCCAAGGTGCATTTTTTAGCCGGTCATCAACTGTGTCCCAACTCGGTACCAGGTCAATGTTCACAGGCTGAACGCGTTTTCCAGCGATCAGGCGAAGTGAAGCGTCACCCGATGCAGTAACCAGATCAAATCCACCTTCATTCATGAGTGCGACCATCTCATCTGAGGTGTTTGCGGTCTTTACTCGCACCATGCAACCGGTGGCTTCTTCGAACTTGGTTACCCAATCGAACTCTGCCATGGTTTCACCGCGTTCGATGTAGCCTGGCCAGGCGACAATATCAAGCGCTCCTTCACCTGGACCGATTTCAGTTTTCATTTCCGCGGCAATACTGCCTGTTGAAAATACAACAAAAGTCATCGCGGTCAAAATAACAGACTTAAATTTCACTCTTTATCTCCATAAAAATTTAAAAGTTGCACAAACCATCAATAGTTGAATATTGGAGCCCGCAAAGGGATTCGAACCCCCGACCTGATGATTACAAATCAACTGCTCTACCAACTGAGCTATGCGGGCTTTGTTATCGAAAGGCTAGATTATGTTAAATCATAAGCCCAATTCGATAGTTAATTATTCTGGGTAGCATCTTCAATTGCTGTCTTTGAGACAGCAATTGGAATTAAGAACACTTCTAGGAGAGACTACTCAGTTCAGCTGAAAAAAATTCAACTGAACTATGCTGCGCTTTCAACCGATTCCAGTGCTAACTGACGCAAGCAGTCATCCGGCAGGCTTTCGATGGGTGCAAAGTCACGGTGAGCTATCCACTCGGGTCGCTTAAAGCGACGTATGTGATTATCGACATGGCAAAGCGATAGGTACACCACAGTCCTTGGCCACGGCGAAAGATTCGGTGGAGAACAGTGAACAAGAGTGCTGTAAAACATCAGTACACTTCCCGCCTTCCCGTGCGCAGATACGATGCCACCTTCGTCTACCAGACGAGTGATTGTTGCTTTGTCTAAGGTCCAAAGTGGGTAACTTGTTGTCTGAAGGTCGTGACCTGCTTCAAACACGCCGTGCCTATGTGATCGGGGGATCATCCATAAAGGCCCATTGAATTCGACTGCATCGTTTACATAAAGGGCAATATTCATAGCTCGCGCTTCCGGCATATGATCATCGCGCGACCACGTGCCGTAATCCTGATGCCACTGCCAAACATCACCGGTAAACGCCGCTTTGGCATTCACTTTATATTGGTGCATGTAAACCTGACCATCAAGCAGTTGCTCAACTGGTTCGATCAATCGAGGGTGTCTGCCTAACCTGCGAAATGCTTCGTTGTATTGATGTGCCGCAAAGGCGGTGCGTGCAGTTTTACCGTCGCTTTCCCGGAAAACTTCTTCTCGCTGCAACGCATATACAGTATCTGATGCACGCTGCAAAACCCCTATCTCCTCTTCATCAAACAGATTTGGTAGCATCAAGTAGCCTTCAAGATGAAACTGCTCTACCTGACTTTCTGTGAGTTTCATGATTCTGTTTCTATTTCGTTTTCAAAGTACTTGGTATTTTGAACGATTTAGCTAATTTGTTCAAGACAAACATGCTCATTCTGAGTACAGCTATAAAGATTCCACCAGATTTGCTGGCTGAACCGGGTCATTATGTCGGTAGTAGTTGCAGTTCGCCGGAATTGATGGGTTCGATTTTACCGTTTTCTGTTCTGATCAGCAATGCTCCAGATTGATCGATACCCATTGCTCTACCTTCCTTCACTGGTTTCCCGTATATGCGCATCGTTCTTCCTGTGAAGGCATGAAGTTGCATCCAATCTTCTCGAAATGCCTCAAGTCCATTGACCGAAAACAGTTCTAGTCCATCTGAAAGTTCTCCAAGTAAAACTGCAACCAGCTCACTGCGATCAACCAGGTAACCCAATAACTCAAAGAGAGATGTTGCAGCCTGATCAATTTCCAATTGACCAGAAAATGACAAATTGCAGTTTATCCCGATACCGATAATGACCTTGGTATCTCGAACTTCAATCAGAATTCCACTTAGTTTCTGCTCATCGACCAGTACATCGTTTGGCCACTTCAGACGAAACGGCGCATCACAAATCTGTTGAAGGCAGTTGACTACCATCACAGCAACAGCCAGACTAAGCCCAGACAGGTGAACTTCGGAGTGAAACTCCCATGCAACAGACAGCATCAGGTTCTCATAAGCACCTCCGTACCACTTCTTTTGCTGCCTGCCTCGTCCCGCGCTCATGTACTCTGCAATACAAACCTGCTTATGTTGCAATTGCCGTATAGGAAGACTCATCAGATATTGATTGGTTGAATCGATTTCTTCAAATAATTCGATTTTGCTCGCAATATCGATGTCAAACGTCGAAACAGCCTGCTGAATCTGCTCCAAATTCAAGGGTAGAACCGGTCTTGCAAGTTGCGCAGAGTCTGCAGACGGACGACTCAACGGTACACCAATTCCGATCAACCAGTCGCAGGTTCTTTCAACTTCTTCAATGGATAATCCAGATAACATCGCCAATTCTTCCAGTGAGACAGGCTGGTTAGAATTGAAACTGCGTAGTAAAATAGACCCTAGCATCAAGATATTGTCTGATCCAAAATTACAAGTGATATTTTATTGATTTTGAATTGATTCTGCGCTCAGGCTCTCATGATCGTAGCAGCTTTAGTTTGCAGAATCTTGAATCCACCGAATGATTTGAAGTGAAACTCAAGAGAAACCCCACCCGAAGCGTACAAATCGGCAATACCAGCATTGGCGCCGGCAAACCAATTGTGGTTCAGAGTATGTGTACTACTCATACTCGAAATGCTGAAGAAACCGCAAGCCAGGTTACGGAACTTAGCAAGTCTGGCGCAGGAATTGTCAGAATTGCTGTTGATAACAAGCGTGATGCCCAAGCTCTTGAAGAAATTCGAGATAAATGCGACGCCAATCTAACTGTGGATTTACAGGAAAACTACCGACTGGCTGCTGTAGTAGCGAAACATGTTGACAAGATACGTTATAACCCCGGCCACCTTTATCACCACGAGCGGAAAAAACCAATTTTGGAGAAAGTGCAATTTCTGGCAGATGTTGCCAGTGAAAACGACTGTGCGATGCGAGTCGGCGTAAACTCTGGATCCGTTGACCCTGAAAAGAAACATCTGTTTGATGAAAATGATGCTGTATCTCCGATGGTATCCAGTGCTCTCGAACACGCGGAAATGTTGGACAAAATTGGCTTTTACCGTTATTGCGTCTCACTCAAGAGTTCTCGGCCTGATCGGGTGATTGAGGCGAACAAGATGTTCGCTAAGCAGCGCCCCGAAGTACCACTTCACCTCGGAGTTACAGAAGCTGGAATGCCACCGGATGGCATCATTAAAACTCGAATCGCATTTGAACAACTTTTCGCCGAAGGAATTGGGGATACCATTCGAGTCTCGCTGACTTTACCGGAAGCGGAAAAATACCGAGAAGTAGTTGCCGGTAAGGAAATTCTTGAAGATTTTGCGGCTGGGCGGGTGCGGTCTGTCGTCCGCTTTGATCCAGACCGTCTGAACATCATTTCATGCCCGAGTTGTTCGCGAGTCGAAAACGAGGCATTTATTGATCTTGCCAGACAGGTGAAGGCAATCACCGAAGATCTGCAAGATGAAGCTATCACCATTGCTGTGATGGGCTGCCGGGTAAACGGACCTGGCGAAACCGACGACGCAGATCTAGGACTTTGGTGCGGACCGAATTTTGTCAACCTGAAGAAAGGTGAACAGAAAGTCGGTGCTTATCGCTATAACGAAATTCTGCCGGAACTTAGAGCCCAGATCGACAAGCTTATCGAAGAGCGCCGAACCTCCTGAGATTCTCACTACTCGTCTGTAACGCAACCCTCACTCGCAGTTTTGACTGTCTTGATGTAGCGGTACAGTGTTCCTTTTGTTGCCTTGTAGTCAGGTCGAACCCAGCGATTTTTTCGCTCAGCAAACTCTTCATCGCTCAAATCAACATTGATACGGTTATTGACTGCATCAATGGTTATCTGGTCTCCATCTTCAAGCAGACCAATCGGACCACCCTCCTGTGCTTCTGGAACAATGTGCCCGACAATGAAACCGTGCGACCCCCCAGAGAATCGACCGTCTGTTATTAACGCCACATCTGACCCCAAACCTGCACCCATTACCGCAGATGTAGGTGTGAGCATTTCAGGCATTCCAGGACCACCCTTCGGACCCTCGTAGCGGATGACTATCACATCGCCCTTTTGGATTCTGCCCTGCTCCAAAGCTGCCAACATGTCTTCCTCTGAATCGAAAACGCGTGCAGAGCCACTGAACTGTTCACCTTCCTTGCCGGTAATCTTTGCTACAGAACCTTCGGGTGCCAAGTTTCCCTTTAGAATTTGAATGTGACTTGTTGATTTAATTGGATCATCCAAAGGATAAATGATCTCTTGTCCTGATGTCAAGGCATCAAGTGTTTCGAGATTTTCTGCAACAGTTTTGCCAGTTACTGTCATGCAATCACCATTCAACATACCTTCAGCAAGCAGAAACTTCATCACTGCCGGTATGCCACCAACGTTATGCAGATCTTCCATTACATACTGACCACTTGGTTTCAAATCCGCCAGAAATGGCACACGATCGCTGACTGATTGAAAATCATCAATGGTCAAATTTAGTTCAACGGACCTGGCCATTGCAATCAAGTGCAATACTGCATTGGTCGACCCACCCAGTACGCTAACGATAACCATCGCATTTTCAAAAGCCTCGCGCGTCATGATGTCTTTCGGAAGCAACTCCTTTTCCATCAACTTCAAGACCATATTCCCAGCTTCGTGACATTCTCTGATTTTGCCTGGATCATTGGCTGGCGTCGAAGAACTGAAAGGCAGTGACATGCCCATCGCTTCGATGGCGCTTGCCATGGTATTGGCAGTGTACATGCCTCCGCAAGCACCGGCACCCGGACAGGCATTTCGCACGATATCCATGCGTTCCTCATCGGTAATCCGTCCAGCGATGTACTCTCCGTAGCTTTGAAATGCTGAAACTATGTCGACTTTCTTGGACCCCGCATAACCGGCGCGAATGGTACCGCCATAAATCATCAGCGACGGTCGATTCAACCTGCCCATTGCCATTAGACAGCCAGGCATGTTCTTATCGCAACCCGGAATAGTAATCAGTCCATCGTACCACTGGCCTGCTACAACGGTTTCAATGGAGTCTGCGATCAAGTCACGTGACTGCAGTGAATAACTCATACCATCGGTTCCCATTGAAATGCCATCGCTCACTCCAATGGTGTTGAACCGCATACCCAGCAACCCGGCCGAATCGACACCATTTTTGGATTCTGCTGCCAATTCATTGAGGTGCATGTTGCAGGTGTTCCCTTCCCACCAGATACTCGCAATGCCAACTTGAGGTTTGTGCATGTCTCTTTCAGTCATGCCAGTGCCGTACAGCATCGCCTGAGAAGCACCTTGTGCCTTGGTTTGTGTCAGGCGTGAACTGATTTTGTTGAGATTACCCATGCCAATGTCTCCAATTTAATCAATTATGTCAGTTTGAAATTGAGGAACTTTCAGTTGGTTCCACCAGGTCGAAGATCGTCAATTCAGCAGTTTCCCGACGAACATCGGAAACTCGATACTTCCAACCCGACCAAATTTTGTTCAGAGATTCCGCCTTCTTAACAATTTCTGGTGTTGAATTTTCCAAGGCTTTAGCGGTGAATAAAACAAAATTTAGTGCGTCACCGTCACCAAACTCAGCGGATACCAGCAAATTGTTGGTTGTTCGTGCAGTGACCGTAATGTGCGATTCCCAGTCGGAAACCTTCTTAACGTCTTCAAAATTTAGTCGGCGAAATATCTCACCAATCTCATTGAGCTGAAATTGATAGCGAATTTTATGACTTTCAGGGATATCTTCCAGCAAAAAGTTTTCACTGTCCAGTGGATTACGCCTCACCCTGACTGGCTGATTTGTGGGAGATTCGATGGTCACCTGGTCAACTTGTTCGTCTAAATTCAGTAATTGCGTCTCAATCCAATCGATTGCCTGAACAGGAACTGTCAGCCCACTTTCAACCAGCCAGGTCTGATCAGCATGCGGTTCTCTGACATGGATCTCAGTCAACAATACATTGCGAATTGACTGACGTCTCTTCCCGACTAGCAGACTGGCCAGCACACTTTTTTCCTGTGTCAGCAAATCGACTTGAATAGATAGCGAATTGTCAATCTCAATGCCGGCAAGATCAAGTGCAGCAAACTTATCGGGATTGCTCGTCTTTGGTTCGATTTTTCGCATCTGGGCAAATCCGATTAGAAAATTTGAAACAGTACTGAGTCGTGCCGGGTAGTTGTCAAACTTGCTGACTTGCCAGACGGAATCCTGCAACGTTAGTGAAACAGAGTTTTGAAAAGACTTGATTCGAATCTCTCTTACATCATTGATTTGGTCAATTAGATCGGGAAACACCAGACCATAGTCTGACATCCTGTCGGTACGTCGCTGGTCATCGAGAGAGAAATACCAGATAGATATCACACTCAAAGCCAAGAGGGCCAAAATGACTGGAATTCGGAATTTCAACGCAGATTTTCAGAGATTCTGAGTGCGAGTCTTCGGTCACGTCGGCGGACACCGACTGTGCAAATCGAAGCACCCGCAATGGCTAGCAGCAAGGGAACCACAAGCAGATTCAGTAGCACCAGACGATTTTCTAGCTGCTGGATATCTTTGACCAAATTATGTTGCACCTCACGCAATTGCCGTCGAATTGACAGATGGGTTTCGCGAAGCCTTTTAACCTCTTGGCGCTGCTCATCGGTAATGATGATCTCTGCTGAAGTATCGCCTTCCTCTTGTACAAAATTAGCAAGAAATTCTTCGACACGCTGCAGTTCTTCCTGCAACTGCTTTTCGTGCTGTAAGTACTTCTGTTCTGCTTCCTGGCGTATTCGTTGCGTAAGTACAAATGGACGAAATGAGCGTCCACGTGTACGTATACCCAACAATCGGTTATCACCAGATAGATTGTCAAGTGCATTGTTGATCAATTCACCATTCGATGCTTCCGCATAGAGCAAGGTCTGACCAAATGACTGCTGGGCACGTACCCAGAACCGATCATGCAGAAAATCAGTATCTGCAATCATGATGACATCAATCTCACCACTCGCAAGATGTTCTGAATTGACTCCGGTTGAAAGCTCATTTTCTTCAGTTGGTGGGCCGTTTTGGAAGGCTGTCGATGCCCTACCACGAATTCTTGCTGCCATTGGCCACTTTTGGTTGCCCTCTTCGTAGCCTTCCAACAACTCTCGAATGGACGAAACGCTGTTGAAGGTTCCAACATCATAGAGTTTGGCAGACTCAGAGGTGCGGATCAGGGGAGTGATCTCTGTTGCCAATCCACTATTAATTTCGAGAACGCCTGCTGTTGCGAAAATCAGATTACCCAGTTTCGAGGTAACTACATCGAGCGGATTCAACTGCTCAGGTTGAATATTCATCCAGACTGGATAATTAATGGTTCTACCAGAAGATCCGTCACCTTCCAGTACTCGAGCGGAAATCGGTAAATCTCCAACAATTTTACCTGGCTGTATGGTCACTCCCCAGTGCTCAGTCAATAGATTGAGATCTGAACTTGTATCTAAATCCTTCAGTTGTGCCGTACCCAGAATGGCCGACAGAATTTCCGAAAACGGATCAACCACCAATAGCAGACTATTACCCTTCAGGACGAACTGATCTATTTCATACAGCAACTTACTTGAGAATGTTCTTGGGTGAAGAAGAAACAACATTTCAATGTCATCGGGCAATGAATCAATGGAAGGCGACAGCATTTCAACTTCAAATATTTCGTTCATCTGCAGAAAAAATGTCCAGGGTGCCTGCTGAGGTGTTGAACCAGCCGGGAATCCCCCAGTGCCTTGAATTGGCAGTGAGCTGATTAAGCCAATCTTTTTTCGCACTCGACCATCTAGCTGAACAAGCAGTCGAATGAGGTCATATTCGAGTAGTTCCTCCCGCTCCAGCAAAATTTGAGGGATGACTTGGATACCGTCGGTACTGTTAGTGGCCACCAATCCGAAATAAAGTGTACTGCCACTTTGCAAGGGTATACCCTGCAATCCATAACCAACAGCAGCATCCTCTGATTCAGAAAAAGGACGAGGATCCACCATTCGAAATGAAATTGATCCGTTGGAAAGCCGCTCGAATTCACGCAACAAGTCTTCGACTCGACCTGCAAAAGTACTGATTCCAGGAATTTGAAGAAGTTCGGATCGTGAAATGAACAGGCTCATTGAAATTGGTTCAGTCAACGACTGTAGCGTAGAGACTGTTTGCTCGGAAAGGGTGTAGAGTTTATTTTCAGTTAAATCCAGACGAAAACGCGCCAGTAACTCTACGCTTGACAGATTGACTGCTAAGAATATCAGGACTGCCAGTATGACGGAAACAGTGGTCGAAAGATTGGATTTCAAGTTTCGAGCAAGCATTAACAAGCGGAATGAAGAATGATTTTCAAAGAATTAACTGCAGAATTTCGAGTCAACGATATGATTCAAATATGGACGCCTGAGTCGCTTTCCGTTCATCCGAGTAAACAATGAATTTGATTGGTTGCAAATTCCATTTGCTAAATAGAGTAAAGCCTGGTTGGTGAAATCGATTTCGAGCAAATTGTTGAGGATCATCACTAACTATCAATGGCGGTGCTTTATATAGCGTGAACAAGCATAAGACAGTCCGATGCACCTACGATTCGAGTTGAAAAGCAATCTCGAAACGACTGAAATCTGGGATTGACGGATTCGAATGTGACTCACGATTTAGGGTTCAACACGAACGGTCACAATATCCACACCGCTATATTTCTGGTGACGTACCGAAGCGGACAAATGTTGCAGTACACGTAGTGATAAATTCTCTTCTATCGGATATTGTTCGGCTTGTTCTGCCAACAGTGCAACTCTATCTTCAAGGTTCTCACCTTCACCCGATGTGGTGATAAACTCAAGTACCACACCTTTGCCATCTTTTTTTGCAAGCAATATCAGCTTCTGTTCACCGCTCTCTTTAACTGACTCCTGTTCGATCAGTGTCAGCAGAGCTTCCTCACAAACGGCACTCAGACGCTCTCCCATCGCTTCGTTCCAACCTCCCGAAGAGGCGAATTTTTGCACAAACTCGCTGATTTTTGATAGAGAGGAGAGCTCAACAACAGTTTCCAGACGACTTGAATGAGTTCCCCCGACTTTCATCAACAAGGTCATAAGAATAGCGATGGATGCACCAGCTGTCGTACCATTTTTGAAAGCACCACCGGCGAATGTTGAAATAAACTCCGGGTAAACAATCCCACTTTGAAAAGCTACACCAAAGAGGAATGAAACTCCGACTATCAGACCTTTGCGAGGATCTATTCCATCCTGAACAATCATTTGCACACCGATTATGAAAAGTATCCCGATCATGACAAAAAGAAATGCGGCAAATACCGGTCCCGGAATCGCCAACATAACGGCTAGTGCTTTAGGCAAGAAAGCTAGAGACAGGAAAATAGTGCCTGCCACAATCCCGACGTGGCGAGCAGCAACTCCAGTGAGCTGTGCCATGGAGGCTCCGGTAGAAATGGATGAATTCGGTACTGTTCCGGCTAATCCTGAGAGCACATTACCAAGGCCGTCGGTGGCAATTGCTCCTTGCACCTCCCGAAACTCTATAGCCCGCGATTGACGCCAGGATACCCGCTGGATTGCAATGGCATTGCTAATTGCCCTAATGGAACCAATCATTGCAGCAAACACAAAACCAGGAAGAAGTGACCAGAATACGTGCCCGAATCGAAGGTCTAATCCGGGAAATTGGAGCGCAGGCAATCCGACCCATGGAGCCTCAGCAACTCGCGTTGTATCGTAAAGACCAAACAAAGCTCCGACTAGTGAACCCACCACTACACCGATGACGGGTGCCCATAACCGAATTGCTCCTGTTGCCTTTAGTGTGAATCCGCATATGATGAGTACAGTCACCAATGCGCTCAGTGGGCCTCCAATTTGTGCACCTGCCTGAGGAACGTCCTGTAACATCCCGGCGATGGGAGACAAAATCGAAACCGGTAGCAACATTAGAACGGTTCCCGAAACAACCGGTGTGAAAATCCGCCGGAAAAGTGAAAGCCTGTCGGAAACTACAAATTGCAATAGTGCTGAGACGACCACTAGTGTAGCGAGAGTTGCAGGTCCACCAATTCGTAGCGCCTCAATACTGACTGCAATATATACAGCGGCACTGCACATCATTAGTAAGTGACCCATTCCAAACCGCCAGAAGCGAAGTGCTTGAAGAATGGTAATTCCGCCTCCGATTGCAACAGCGGCGAATACGGCCCACGAGAGATAAGCTTCGCTCTGACCCCCGGCACGCATAGTTACAGTGGTGACCAGGATCGTGCCCGATATACTCAGAGCTGTAAGTTGCAGTCCAAGGAGAAAGGATACTGTCAGAGGCGGTTTTTCATTGGCCTGGTAACGCAGAACCGAATTGTCCGAACTCATGGTCCTTCCACTCACCTTCGAATGCAGCTTGACTTAGAAGACAAAATAGGAATGATGAAATTGCCAATTTTTCTGCCGGTACTTTTTACTGACAAAATTGGATGGCTGTCTGTTGTAACTTTTACCACTTCTCTAATATTGCGAGCATATCGTTTTAGAAAATTACTTGCAATCTCAAGCCTGATGAACTGAAAGTAACGCACAATATCTGCTGGATTTTCATGGTGTCGTAGCTTGATGACAACTCATCTTCTAAATGAACATCATGGACTGAGCATGGTGCAGCTAAATCCCAAGTAGAACTATCAGCCTTCATCGTGCCTTCTCGTTCTTTTATCAAGTGAGTAATTAATTTTGTTCATACGCTAGGGCAGCAGCAAATTTGTCATTTTCCAGATTTTCAAGTTTCCAACTAGTGTTTGGCAAGTGAGGAAAGCGAAAGTAATCCGTTTTCTCGTCTCGCCGTATGGATCTCGGAATCTCGAATCGGGCAGGGTCCAAAGTAAACCCTGTGCCAAGAGCTTTAATTAATGACTCTTTGAGCGTCCAGAGTTTGAAAAACAGGTGTCGTTTATCGGATTCTCCTAATAATTCAAATTCAGCCTGCTCATTAGGTCCGTAAACAGTCTCAATCAGCGAGTCGATGTCAACGCGGGTAGTGCGTTCCTCCACATCTACGCCCAGCATTCCCTGTGGTCCAATGGCAATCAATCCGTGTTTACCGCTATGGCTCACGTTGAAACTGACTGGTGCCACCTTCCCATCCACCAGTCCGAACGGCTTACCGTGCTCTAAGGTGCCAAAAGAAAGACTTTTGTTTTCGAAGCCGAGTCTGGAGCAGAGAATGTAACGTAGTGTGGCTCGACACAGTACAAATTCTCGTTTGGGTCTATCATAACAGTACCGGGCACATCGAGCCAGGTCTTGTTCATCGAGCCAGGAAATGGCGTTTTTCTCGCGTTTCTCATTAGGTGACAGATCTACATGCGCAACAAATATATCACCCACTTTATGGAACGTATGGAAGCCGGATGCAATGAGATTGGCAGGCATGATGCAGATTTTTCAGAGCACTGTGGGCGTGTCAAACTGAAAAACCAGGACTAACCCGAAAAGGTCAATCCCAGCGAGTGGATTTTATTTCTACAACTGTTAAAAGCGGCGATTGTCAGGCAAACTGCTACACGATCTTCAACTGAAGCTATAGTCAGTTATCTCCCATAAGTTAAGTGTTGAAAAATAATATTTTAACTCCGATCCATTGGTTCTATTGAATTGAAATACACACCCTAATCCGCAATTAGGAGTTGTGACAAAAAGGAAAGCCCTGTAAATTTAAAGAGTTATCAAAAACTCCAGTTTCACCCATCGGGTGACAACTGATAATCTCTATAAAGGTTGCAAGGCTGATGAACATTTACCCTACCAGACCGCTCACAGTTCACACGACCTGACCTCCCGCGCGGGACTGGCCGTGCTTGCTGAGCTGATGGCGAATATGAAGACCTGAAGTGCGAACCGGTACTGTTGAAATTGTTCGGTTTCAAAACCGTAACGGTCGCACACACGCTGGGTAACTGGCTGCGCCGTGTTGGTGACAGCCGCCGTTGTGACCAAGCCCCTTGATGTCGTCAACCGATAGCTGCTGAAAGCCGCGCTGGGCGGTTTCCGAAAAGTCATGCTGGACATTGACGCTACCGTGATCGAATGGCACAAACGCGAATCGAATCGGACTTGCCAGAAATACTCGGGCTATTAGCCAATGGTCGGTTATCCCAGTGAGACCGAACAGGTGGTGGCGGTGGTGTTTCGCGCCGGTAACGTGTCGCCGAGAGCGGGTCATGTGCGATTTGTCAAACGCTGTCAGGCGGCATTGTTGGACGGGATTTCGGTCACACGGCTGCGCGCCGATGCTGCGGGCTTTCAGGCCGCACTGATCAACTATGCGAGAGAGCAGCAGATGGGGCGTAATTTTTTTACTGTAAGGACGTGCCGTGGTAGGTGGTACATGATTTATTCAACCAAGAAACCCTGCCGTAATTTGAGGCTGTTTCACCCTAATTTGTTGACTGTTTTTTCTTTACTGATACCACTAACCCGTTCAAATAAAGGAACAAAGCCGCAACAGAGAAGAAAAAGACCACATCTGACAATGAAATTACGCCTTTTGCCATCTGATTGAAATGACCAAGAAAACTTAACCCCGCAATGGCCTCCAGTAAAGGAATTGGCAAAACAGGTGTTAAAACATCCTGAATCAGTGTAACTTCACCTATTGTGAAAAATAGCCCGATAATGATCCCCAGTACAAACGCGACAACCTGATTCTGACTCAGTGCTGATGTAAAGCAGCTGATTGACAGATATCCCCCGGCTAAAAGAAAACTCCCAAAATATCCAGCGACAATCGCGCCGTTGTCTGGATTACCGAGATAATTGACCGTCAGCCAAATTGGTGTGGTAAGTACCAATGCGAAAGCAGTGAATATCCACGCCGCAACAAACTTTCCCAACACCACAGAGAACGTACTGACTGGTAAAGTGAGTAGTGTTTGAATCGTGCCAGTCTTTCTTTCCTCCGCCCACAATCGCATGCCCAGCGCAGGTGCCAACACTAAAAAAAGCCACGGAACAAAACTGAAAAATGAAGTTAACTCAGCTTGTTCAAACTGAAAAAATTCACCCACGTAGAATGTCAGCACCCCGCTTAAGGTAAGAAAAATGATCAGAAAAATGTAGGCAATCGGTGTATAAAAATAGTCCGCCAATTCCCGGCGCAATATGACTATCCAAGACAGCATGAAAATTCCTCAGATTACTTCAATTCACATTAGCCAGCTTTGGCTGGCTGTGTAACTCCAGTCGAAATCTGAAGCTGTTGATTCACTTTATCTGTCAATTTCTTTCCTCTTCTATATCCTATATTTATCAATTGCTTGTATAGCTAATTGATAGAATTTACTTGAACTGATCCTCGACTAACTCAATAGTCCCTTCCTTTTCAATAATTATATCGTTGCACTGTCGTCTCAATTTCGGTGAGCATTCATGAGTTTCGAAAAACGGCTAATTAGACTGTCGGACGGTGCGGCGAGTATTGTTCCTGGAATCAAACGAGGAATAGAAAAAGAAAGTCTGCGCATCAATCCAGATGGACGGCTGGCAGAGACTCCTCACCCAGAAGCGTTGGGTTCAACGCTTACTCACCCGTACATCACCACCGATTATTCCGAAGTTTTACTGGAACTGGTGACACCGGTCTTTACTTCGATCCCCGGTGTGCTTCAGCACCTCACAGAGCTGCATAAGATTGTCTATCACCACATCGGGAATGAGATGCTCTGGGTCAACAGCTTACCGTGCTTGCTGAGTGATGAAAACTCCATACCGATCGCCCAATTTGGCACTTCAAATATTGGTCAAATGAAGCATGTATATCGTCGCGGTCTCGGAGTCCGTTACGGCAGAAAAATGCAAGTCATCGCTGGACTTCATTACAACTTTTCTGTTCCCGGCACTTTCTGGGAAGTGTTAGGCATCGAAGCAACTGAATCCGATCCTGATGCGGTTTCCAATGCATACATGGCAGGAACTCGCAACTTCCATCATCACTGCTGGTTGTTGTTTTACCTGTTCGGCGCATCACCCGCTGCCTGTCGATCATTTTTTAGTGATTTACAACCAGACAGCTTATCCAGTTCCAATTCCCACACACTTTATGGACAGTACGCGACTTCGCTAAGGATGAGCAATTTTGGATATCGAAACCCCGTCCAATCTGAAATCAGAATCGATCACAACTCTGTGGATGGTTACATTCACACACTGTCCAGTGTCATTAACAAGCCCTATCGTCCATACCAGGAAATTGGCGTTAAACGAAACGGTGCATATTTACAACTTAATGCTAACCTGCTACAGATTGAAAATGAATATTACTCGGTGATTCGTCCAAAGCGCACAATCAGACCTCAAGAAAAACCAACAGCTGCTCTGCGGGATCGGGGGGTTGAGTATCTTGAAGTACGCTGCCTGGATCTCGATCCATTCAGTCCAATTGGAATCTCAGAAAATCAGGCGAGATTCATGGATCTTTTCCTCACATTCTGCTTGCTAAATCCCGCAGAACCGATGTCTAAGTCTCAGCAGGAAGTTATCGCAGCAAACAAAGATGCTGTTGTGCTGAATGGACGAGCACCTGACTTAAGACTTAAACGCAATGGAAAAACGATTTCAGCGAGAGTCTGGGGGAACGATTTATTGGATCGAATGGAGGGAATTGCGAAAGTTTTCGACAGTTCTCTTGGCGGGAATAACTTCAGTGAGGCACTGAATGAACAGCGAGCAAAAATTGAAGATGCCAGTCTCACACCATCTGCAAAAATTATTGCAGCACTGAAAGCCAAAGAAGAGCCATTTTTTGATTATGCATTGCGACTTGCTGAACAAGCGAAGCAATCATTTATTGCCACTAGTCTAGAACAGGATGTGATTGATCGATATCGTGCGGTCGCTGCAGAATCTTTTGATCGCCAGCACAAAATCGAGGAATCTGATGATACAGATTTCGATACTTTTCTCGAACGCTACTTCAATCGGTAACGGAAGACTCTGTCAATAGGCCCGATGTCGGTCAACCATCCCCTCAATCGGTTCATTCTTTAAAAAACTTTCAATTTTATCAAGAATCCTGACGCTACCTGACACAGGGTCGGGTTTACTGGCACAGTGTGGTGTAACCAGCACATTGGGTTCCTCCCAATATGGATGTTCAGGTGGCAAAGGCTCGGTACGAAATACATCCAGTACTGCTTTGCTGATATGCCCTGAGCGTAAAGCTTCCAAAAGTGCATCGTCATCAATCGATTCGCCGCGTCCACAATTGATAATTTTGGCACCCGTCGGTAAGTACGCAAGTGTCTGCCGATTCATAAAATTATGAGTTTCCGCCGTATTGGGCAAAATACAAACCAAAATGTCAGTCTGCCCAAGAAAATCTTTCAACCCATCTTGGCCAACAAAGGATTCAACACCAGGAATCTCTTTTCGAGTGTTGCTGTAACCGATCACCCTAAAACCCAAGTCTACCAGAGCGTTCGCACACGCGGTTCCAAGCACACCGAGTCCCAAAATTCCGACGCAGGAACACTCTGGCGATAGATTGTCCACTCGGAAAGGATGAGCCCATAAACGAGGTTTATATTCATCTGCCAGGATGTGTAATCCGGTTACGTGATGAACAACATAAATAACGATGCCAACCGTTAGACCGGGGTCGGTCATGCGATAGATCGGCAGATGACTAATGCTCTCATCAGCCAACAGATCTGCAACTCCGGCCCACATGGAAAAAATTGCCCGCAAGTTAGAATATCGCGCGAGATCTCCGGCAGGCGGTCGGGCAACGATCGCAAATTCTATATCCTCTTCCCGTCCAACATCCGGCCAGACCCTTAAGTCAATATCCGGAGCATTCTTCTTTAACTCTTCAGTCCAACGCGGGATGTTCTCCTCAGTCGATGAAAGTAGAACTGCGCCTTGCAGATTAAGCATTGTAAATTCAGTAAATATCTACTCTATTTCACATCCAAGAGTTCAATTTCAAAAACCAGAGTGGCATTCGGTGGAATTGCAGGTGGCGCGCCAGCTGCACCGTAAGCTAGTTCAGGAGGAAAAACGACTTCCCACCTGGACCCTATCTGCATCAATTGAAGTACTTCCTGCCAACCTAAAATAACAGCGTTTAGCGGAAATGAGGTAGGTTGATTTCGACTATAGGAACTGTCGAATTCGGTGCCATCAATCAAGGACCCCCGATAGTGTACGGTCACTGAACTGTCTATACTGGGTGAGACACCATCTCCCTCCTCCATAACTTTGTATAGGATTCCTGTTGCTGTTGATATAACACCTTCTTGTTTCGCGTAATTTGCTCTAAAATCATCACCTTGCATTGCAGACTCCTCTCTCATCTGGTTTTCTTGAGCTGTTATCTCCTCTCTAACAGCTGCAAACGCATCAAGCATTTCTTGTTCAGTGAGTTTCAACTCACCATCCTGTTTGACTGAGTCCACAATTCCAAGCAAAAGTGCGTCAATGTCCACTGGTACCGGTGTAGACTGCGCACTAATGAGAATTTGTGCACCGTACTGGACGCCAAGTCCATAACTGAAACGTTCCTGCCGGGTTTCCAGTGCAGATTCCTGTGCAATTGAACTGAGTGGTGCAATCGAAACTAGTGCAAGTGTCAGTGCGCATAGCATTGTTCTTGATGAGAACATACAGAATTCCTCTTTTGTGAAGTGATCGTTTGCTAATTTGGCATTGACTCTATTGCGAACAGTAACCTCACGACTGCATATTTCCTTTACGAGGAAAATCAATCCAAAGCAACGGACGAAACAGTGTGAGTTGCAACCAAATCAGAATAATGCGCTTTATGATACTTAATTTAGGTGCGTGCCCCAACGATTTCAGTGGCTGGTTATATCCATGGCTAACTCAATAATCTCACCCTTAAATGCGGTGAAAGTTTGAGCAGATCATGCCATTCAACTCAGCTGTTACGCCATGCCTTGATGATTCAGAAGAAAAGGTTGTTACCGAAAACTCGATAGTAAACCATTGCGAGAATTTGAGGTTTGGTCTTTCAGCCAATCAATGTAAATAATCTTCTAAAACAAACCTTCTGATGTAAAGATCTTCAAGAGTGAAATCGCAACAAAATGCCACGCTTATAATTGCACAATCTCTTAGCATAGCAACCAAACAAATCACTTAGGTCCATCCCGTGTCGATTGATTCAAAGCTTCTTGAAATTCTTCGCTGTCCTTTGACCAAGCAGTCACTCAGCCCACTCACCAAAGAGAGAATTGATGAGATTAATTCCAAAATTTCAATGCGTGAGGTTCTCTATGAAGATGGTACTGTTGTTGAAGACAGCATTGAAGATGGTCTGATCACAGAAAATGGCAACCGCATCTATCGAGTTGAATCTGGCATCCCGATCATGCTGTACAAGCAAAGCATTCCGGTGACTTAGCCGAGAAAATTAGTTCCCGAGAGGGATTCCTTCAATGCTGAATTTAGCCGTCAGACTCAGTCAAATTCTGCTTGTATGGGTCAAATCAAACTGTCTGGTAGTAATCCATAAGAATTTTCGCAACTTCAGGTCGGGAAAATTCAGGTGGTAAATCTTCTCCGGCTGACAACATTTCCCGCACCCGTGTTCCTGACAGTAAGACAAAATCTTCTTTCTGATGATTCGGGGCTTCACGCATCATAACAACCTGATTCAGTTTGTTTGACCAGGCAGTGTGATCTGCTTCAAAAATTTCAATCTCCAAGATACCAGCTGGCACATCAGATCGAAAAATTTCTTGTGCGTCAAAAGCGCCATAATAATCCCCTACTCCCGCATGGTCACGTCCCACGATCATATAAGCAGCGCCTAAATTCTGACGAAAGATGGCATGCAAAACAGCTTCTCGAGGGCCTGCGTATAGCATGTCAAACCCGTATCCCGAAATAATTACCGTGTTCTCCGGAAAGTAAAGTTCAACCATTTTGCGAATTGAATCATCACGAACTTTTGCCGGTATATCGCCTGGTTTGAGTTTACCAAGCAACATGTGAATCACGACTCCATCGGATTCAGTGCGCTCTAAAGCAATTTTGCACAGCTCCTCATGTGCACGATGCATGGGATTTCGCGTCTGAAAAGCCACGACTTTGTTCCATCCCCTTTGTTTGATCTCATCCCTAATTTGATAAGCAGTTTTATAGGTTTCGGGAAACTCCGTCTCAAAGTAGCTGTAATTCAAAACTTGAATGTCGCCGGAAATAATGAACCTGCCCTGATTCAAGAAAGTCTGTACACCTGGGTGCTCTTCATCATTGGTACCGAACACTTTTTGGGCAATGAATTGACACTCATCCTCCGTTAATTCTTCCACTGCCTCAACAGTTTGTACAGCAAGCAGAGGATTTCCGTCCACTTCCGGGTCTAGAATTGCAAATCTGTCCCCAGAATCGACACGAGGATTTTCAGCTATCCGATTCAACACGGGCACAGGCCAGAAAAGTCCATCACCTGTTCGCATGGATTCTGCTACTGACAAAGCATCCGTCTTGTTCATGAATCCGGTAAGCGGTGTGAAGTAACCACCACCAAGCATTACAGCACTCGCGGCAGAAGGTGAGTCTGCCAAAATCGAACGAATCCCAGCCGCCTCACGCGTCAAAGTATCGCGTTCGTTCGCATCGAATACAAACAATGGAGTTAATTCGGAAGACTGATACGCTCCGACCATAGGAATGTTTCCCTAAGTATCAGACTAAGCAGAATTTGACCGATGGGCGGTCACGGAATGCAAGTGTTCTCTTCTGTTTGCAACGGCATCATTCAGAGTACAAAGAAGTTCATACGTTTTGTCCCAACCAATACAGGCGTCTGTAATACTCTGCCCGTAAACAGGGGCCACACCATCTTTCAGGTCCTGCCTGCCTTCTACGAGGTGACTCTCGATCATCACACCCTTGATGCGCTGATCGCCCCCAGCTATCTGTCCGGCTACATCTTCACCTACCAGCATCTGTCGCTCATAATTCTTGGAGCTATTTGCGTGGCTAAAGTCAATCATCAGGTTCGGCTTTAAGCCCCTGCTTTCTAACTGTTCTGCCGTCTCTTGCACGCTCTCAGCATCGTAGTTTGGTTTTTTACCGCCCCGAAGAATAATGTGGCAGTCCGAATTTCCACTTGTCTCAAAAATTGAAGTTTGCCCCTCTGTTGTAATCGACAAAAATCGGTGCGACTTAGACGCCGCATGTACGCCATCAACCGCAATCTTTATGTTTCCGTCTGTTCCGTTCTTAAGTCCAACCGGACAGGAGAGTCCTGATGCCAATTGGCGATGCACCTGACTTTCTGTCGTTCGCGCGCCAATCGCACCCCAACTGACCAGATCACCGATATACTGCGGAGTAATAATGTCCAGGAACTCAACACCAGCCGGAACTCCCAGATTGTTGAAATCCAGCATGAGTCTACGTGCCAGCCGCAACCCTTTGTTGATATCGAATGACCCGTTCAAATCGGGATCATTGATCAATCCTTTCCAACCTATCGTAGTGCGAGGTTTTTCAAAATAAACCCGCATGATGATTAAAAGATTTTCCGACAGTTCGGACTTTACGCGGGCCAGACGGTTCGCATACTCGGTCGCAGCATCCGCATTATGGATTGAGCAAGGACCTACGATAACGATCAATCGATCGTCCTCTGAATTCAGAACTTTGTGAACCGAACGTCGGGTGTTACGCACCAGTTCAGCTGCCTCGTCAGACACTGGAAATTCTTCCATCACCTGTCTCGGAAAAGCAACATCGTGAATGGACGCAATTCGCAAATTGTTGCCCGACGGATTGTCGTATATGTCAGTAACAGTCATCTCTTGGAACAATAAAGTAGAGGAAATAGCTCAAGCCATTCGCCAGAGCAGTCGTAAATTTGAGAGACAGTCATTATATTCAAGATATTGCACTGCAAACGAATAGTGAAATTGGGTAATAATGATGAATACGGAATTTGCAATTACTGCAAATCACCCAGTCAATTCCCCTCTATGGAAAGCAGAACCCTGACTGAAACAAACATGTCTGTGATGAAAATTCTGAGCGTAGTTGTTTCAAGCGCATTATTGATCTACGTCGCTATCTGCGTCTTCATGCTTTTCTTCCAAAAGCATCTCATTCATATCCCCTACGAACAGTTAGTGGGTGATCCACTGAGTAAGGGAATGGAATTCGAAGATCTCTACCTCACTACGCCTGATAACGCTCAATTACATGCCTGGTATATCCCCAACTCGAATTCCGATTACACTTTTTGGATATTTAGTGGAAATGCTGGAAACAAATCCTACATGCTAGATGCGGTCCAGCTGATCTACGATCTAGGTTATTCAGTGTTCATTTACGACTATCGTGGCTATGGACCTAGCAAAGGTAAATTGACTGAGCAGACTCAATACGAAGACGCTGAATTCTTGTGGAAGTATCTGACTCAAACCAGAAACATCCCTCCGAACCAAATCGTGCTTCACGGCCGCTCGCTCGGCACCGCCATGGCAAGCTGGGTTGCCACAAATGCAGAACCAGCCGCACTGATTCTGGAATCTGGATTTACTTCGGTAACCGACATGTCCAAGCACATCTATGGTTGGCTGCCGATTGACTTGATCCTTCGATGGAAGTACGACAATCTTGAAAGAATCACCCAATACTCCGGCCCCACCTTACTCATTCACAGCACCGATGATGAAATTGTGCCATATCAACACTCTGTACGTCTTTTTGAAGCTGCGCCTGGAACAAAACAAATCCTGGAACTTTCCGGCACACACCTGGAAGGGTATATGGATAACAAGGAAATCTACACGGACGGTATTGCCCGATTCATAGCTCTCGTGAACTCATAGCTACGATTTGCACGCCGTGGCTTCGAGGCTGCAAATTGTGAAGGTGTCGGTGAGGTGCAGCTAAACCACGCACTCACTCTAGAGTTTGTTAAACGTGCTCGCCGCCGTTGATGTGAATTTCAGACCCCGTCACGTAGCTTGAACTATTGGCACAAAGAAAGTAGATGGTTTGCGCAACTTCATCAGGTGTGCCGAGTCGATGCATGGGAATATTCCGTACAAGATCTGATGTACCAGGGGACAGTATTGGCGTGTCGATTTCGCCTGGTGCAATGGCATTGACTCGAATACCCTTCTGACCAAAATCTGATGCCATTTCGCGTGTCAGTGCGGCTAGCGCTGCTTTCGATGTTGCGTAGGCTGTTCCCGCGAACGGATGGACCCGACTGCCGGCGATTGAAGTGACATTGACAATTGAGCCTTGTCCCTTAACTAATTCGTCCATCAATCCCCGAGCCAAAACAATGGGTGCAAAAAAGTTCACTTCAAATACCAAACGCCAGGTCGCCATACCAGTATCAGTTGGACCAAGCCGTCCACCCTCCTCACCCTTGGGTGATATGCCTGCGTTGTTCACCAGTGCGTGCAATGCACCGCCGGCCAATCGCTTCTTTAGCTCGGCCAATCCAATTGAGCGATGATCCGGGTCGCCGAGATCAATCTGAATGTGGTCTTCAGGACCTTCCTGCCAGGGACACGCGCTAGTAAAAGCGCGCCTAGAACAGGTGAGAACACGCCAGCCATGCTCCTGAAACAATTTTGCAGTAGCGTGACCAATTCCCTGACTTGCACCAGTCAGTACCAGCGTTTTTTGTTCACCTGAATCGCCGTCTGTGCCGGGTTTTGGCACTGGTTTACCAGAAACCGGGCATGTAGCAGGGGCAGTATTTTCCGGGTCAGCCATGGTTTAATCCGACTCTCCAGCCTAATCGTCTTCTGGATGTTGAAATTCAGCGCTAAGCTTTTTCTGTATGTCCATTGGTGCAGGCTCGTAAGATCCAAACTCCATCACAAAGGTTCCTTCTCCACCCGATATTGCATTGAGTCTTGCCTGAAAATCAGACATTTCAGCGAGTGGTGCTGCACCGGTAATACTGACTGCGCCGGAAGGCAACGAGTCGGTATCGCTAATTCGACCTCGTCTAGATGAGAGTTCACCAGCGATGTCACCCATATTTCCACTCGGTACCGTTACAGTTACGTCAGCAATAGGTTCAAGCACGATGGGTCCAGCTTTGGAGACTGCATCAATAAAAGCCTTTTTGCCTGCAGTAATGAATGCAATTTCCTTTGAATCTACCGAGTGATGTTTGCCATCATAAACCGTTACCCGAATATCCTGTAATGGAAATCCAGCAAATGCCCCGCCGGTCAGTACCTGCCTGATCCCCTTCTCCACCGCGGGAATAAACTGAGACGGAATAACACCACCGACAACATTGTCAACAAACTCAAATCCATCACCTCGCGGCAAAGGCTCTACACGTAGATACACTTCACCAAATTGACCCGCTCCGCCAGTCTGCTTTTTGTGCCGACAGTGACCTTCAGCTAATTTGGTAACTGTCTCTCTATAGTCGACCGTAGGTATGGAAGTTGTTACCTCAACGCTGTAAACCTCTTTCATTCGCTCAAGTGCCACACGTAAATGTAGGTCTCCCATGCCTCGCATAATTGTTTCATTTGCAGCTGGATTTCTGGATAACGCAATACAAGGATCTTCGACTGCAATCTTCTGTAACGCTTCAGCTACTTTCTGTTCATCACCCCGATTGGCCGAACCGATCGCCAAGCCAACCATTGGGAATGGTGTGTGAAGAGTCTGCATGGTAATTGCATTGTCGGAACTCTCTGTCAATAGCACACTATTCTGATTGATTTCTTCGATCTTTGCGACGCCTCGAATGTCTCCCGCAATTGCTTCAGAAACATCAGTGTGCTGCTTGCCCATCATTTGATAAAGGTTGCTTAACCTGACTGGCTTTCGGGCATCATCGATGTAAACCGGCGTATCCTTATTTAACTGTCCCTGGTAAACGCGAAATACACCAAGCTTACCGATGAATGGGTCAAATGCAATCTTGAACACATGTCCCACCAAGGGCTTATCAGCGTCTGCAGATATACTCAATTGTTCTTTCTTACCATCGTCGTCCTGAAAGAATTCTGGTAATTGACCTTCTGCAGGATTAGCAAAAAGTTCTGCGACTTGAGCTAAAAATTCAGAAACGCCAATATCCTTTTCGGCAGATGTGAAAAATACTGGAATCAAATGTCCTTCCAGCATTGCCTGTTTGAAAACGGGTGCGATTCTCTCTTCGGGCAGTTCACCAGTTTCCAGATACTCTTCCATCAATTCGTCATCAACTTCAACAATCTGATCTGCTATTGAAATGTGTGCATCTTCAACTGAACCTAGATCACTGTCACCCTCTTTACCCGTCAAACAGTTGACAACCGCCGTACCACCGTTAGCAGGTAAGTTGACCGCAAGGCATTCGGAACCAAATTCATCCTGAATTGCACTGTATACTTCATCAAATTCAACATCGACCGCATCAATTTTGTTGACTACGATGGATACACAGATGCCCGATTCTCTAGCCCATTCCATGAAGCGTCTTGTCATGGTTTCCACACCGTTCTGTGCGTTGATCACAATGACTGCTGTTTCTACTGCATGTATTGCACTCATGGCCGTACCGACAAAGTCTGAATAACCTGGCGTGTCGATTACGTTTAAGTGAGTGGAATTGTGATCAAAGGAAAGGATCGACGAAGTCAATGAACGCTGATGCTGCTTCTCAAGCACGTCCTGATCGCTGACGGTGTTCTTACGGGAAATCTCGCCCTTGCTGGGAATAGTACCTGACGCGAATAAAAGCGCTTCGCTCAGCGTGGATTTCCCGGCACCGGCTTGGCCGAGCAATGCAACATTTCGAATGTCACTAGTGGAATAGGCCATTAATTTTTCTCCAAATTCTGCCTGTTGTTATTCTTGGTTCTCATTCGAACGAGGTGATTATAGGGTAAGGTGCATCGAGTTCAACTTCGTCGGTATTTTCATCCGGATTACTCCGGTCAATCACGATAAATTCCTGCTCCTGCTCAATTGCCATCAGAAAGTGATGCCAGACACCGCGATGGTAATTAATACCCTGCTTTCCATTGGATATGAATAACTCCATTTTTGTCGGATTGAACTCACCCTCACCTTCAGCTACCAATACCAAGAATCTGCCATTGCCTTTCGGAATAAACAACTGGCTGCTACAGGGATGCCGTTCCATACAGGTAACATGGAACGGCAGTGATATCGGTCTTGCCTTAAAAACGCTCAGTGCAGGTTCTCCGCCTTCTGTCAGATCAAGTTCTGCCAGAGACTCAAATCGGTCTGCATGACCCATATTGATTCGTCGCGATGGACGGCCCTCAAGTTCAACCACATCACCGTAGGGTTTGAAGGATTCAGCACTCAAAGTCCGTGGTTTCAGTTGAGTTGGATTGTTAATTATCGCTGTACCGTGTACGCGTAATCTGCCAACACCACCGTCCGGATGCATCTCAAGCATCACATGACTGATCAGACCGATAGTATTGTTACTGCAATCAAAAATGTGATTCGAATCTGCTTTCATCGAAGCATGATCTATCAGGGTCTGCCATTCATATTTCAAATCGGCTAAGACACTTACTGTTGCTCCAGGTGCATAGGTCGCCCGAACAGCACACGTTGCCGGATAGTTACCCTTAAAGTGCAGTGTATCTAGTTCCAAACTCTGTACATGACCAGGTCGACCAAGCTGAATCACTGCCCAATCATGCCCCGGCCCTCTTCGTCTGGCTGTTTCCCAGCCATCACCCATATTTACCGCTCGCCCTGGGTTCAACAGATTTTCCATCCTGCCAAAATGCATATCACTGCATGCCAGAGCAACACCGCCATTGACCGTGGCTGCCAGATCAATAACCTGATCCTTGCTGACTTCAGCCCAGTTCTTGTGTACGTTTCCGTATACTCGTAAGCGAGCGACACCACCGTCCGGGTAAATATTCAAACGAACGTGACTCCAAATGCCGTCGGAGGCAATTTCGAACAGATTCGTCGAATCTCCCGTCAAACTTGAAACAGGTAAAACTTCAGTCCACTCAGTTTTTTCATCGGGATCTGAATCACTATCACAGGCTTCAACCATTGCATTTTCCGGAAAATTGCCGGTAAAGTGAGTGGTTTCGATATTTATCGCACGTATCACACCTCGACAGATACGAAGGACACAACTGTCGTGGCCAGGAATTCTTCGACGTCGCGATTCCCAGCCGTCCATCCACTTTCCGCGCTCGGTAAACTTACCCTCAATGAATACCGGATCTTCCAGATTAATCAGATTCTCTTTTTCTGCGAAAAAGTCATCAGTTGCCGATATTACTTCAGCACCCAAACTTCGCTCAGCCAAATTGACCATTCCTGTCAGATTTATGTTGGTATTCATAGCTCGCTCAATGAAGTTAGTTTTCTTGAAAATACTTGTGCCAGTGATTGGCTATGTCGATACGCCGGCAAAGCCATACATCTTCTTTGCCAGAAATATACTCAAGGAATTTGGCGATGCTTGCAGCCCTTCCCGGACGGCCCACCAACCTGCAGTGCAACCCGACTGACATCATTTTGGGTGATTGTTTACCTTCCGAATAAAGCAAATCGAAGGCGTCCTTCAAGTACGTAAAAAATTGGTCACCGCAATTGAATCCCTGTGGCGTGGCGAAACGCATATCGTTCGCATCCAATGTGTAGGGTACAACCAGATGGGGACGACCATGACTAGAGTCCCAAAATGGCAGGTCATCGCTGTAGTCATCTGCATCATACAAAAATCCCCCTTCCTCAACAACCAGTCGTCGGGTGTTCGGGCTGGTACGGCCTGTATACCATCCATGCGGACGCTGTCCAGTCACTGATTCGATGGCTTTGATCGCCAAGCCGATGTGCTCCCGCTCAATTTCTTCCGGCACATATTGATAATCAATCCAGCGATATCCGTGACTACAAATCTCATGACCAAGCCTGACCATTTCTTCGATCACTGCAGGGTTTCGCTCAACAGCCATACCGACTGCAAAAATTGTCAGCGGAACTTGATACTCATTGAATATTCGAAGCAGTCGCCACACCCCTGCCCTTGAGCCGTATTCGTATATTGACTCCATGCTCATGTGTCGAACTCCGGCTCTGGCGTCAGCCCCGACAATCTCAGATAGGAATGCTTCCGACGCTGGGTCTCCATGCAGAATACAGTTTTCCCCACCTTCTTCGTAGTTCAAAACAAACTGTACCGCGATTCGTGCATTGTTTGGCCAATTCGGATTCGGTGGGTTGGCTCCATATCCGATCAGGTTTCTTGGGTAGGTATTTTCCATTAAAGAATAATGACTGAATCTGGTTTAAATTCTGTGCTTTGAAACATATCAGTATATGAGTTACTACAACCAGAGAATTGGTGTCTTTCCGACGGATTCAGCGTCAATAGATGTCTCATTGAGTTAGGCCTTTGCAGTTAGATTTTGCTTCTTGCACTCAAAACTCCTAAACTTAAGTGCCGCCGAGTCAATGATGGTTTGAATCTGCACAATTCTTGTTTGAAATTATCAAACCATCGAGTCTCAACTTACTATACATAGTTAGGGACATTGTCTAGGTTTAGTACCCAAATACTTGCTTATGCCACTAGACACAGTTCACTGCCAACTGACTCAAGTCGCGTTGAACAAGGACTTTGATTTGTAAGTGGTGTGTTCGAAGCCGGAGACAATGTTGAATTCGACAGCTGATTGAATAAAAGTTGTAGGTGATGATCGGTACCGGTGCAGATTCCATCGCGACCTTAAGGTGTTAAGTCAAAAGTTATCGGATTGATGATAATTGATACAATAATTTGTTGCGAAATTTGGCCGCTCGCGGATACCCACAAACGTGAATAATTATGGTCAATGGGTACGCATAGCTCGCTTTCGTTTTTCCATTAAAATATTGAAAATTACTATGTTCAGCAAAGCTAATCAACCACGAGTCATGGACGGTAGATTCAGAGGATACGCCCAGTCACAACTGGCTGCATCAGATGAAGAAATTGCGAGAGTCGGGCCAGGTACACCTGCTGGAGAATACATTCGCCGATTCTGGCATCCTGTTTACATTACGGAAGAGTTGGGCGAGTTGCCCGAAGCGATCAGGATTCTCGGTGAGGATCTAGTTCTGTTTCGCTATGGAGAACATCTAGACAAATTCGGACTAGTACACAAACATTGTCTCCATCGGCGCGCTTCGCTAGAATATGGCAAATGCGAAGTCAATGGAATCCGGTGCTGCTATCACGGTTGGCTGTTTGCACCAGATGGCGAAGTCCTGGAGACGCCAGCTGAAAATTCAAAAACCGCGGATATATTACGCCAACGCACCCGGCTTGGCGCCTATCCTATCATCGAATACCGCGGTTTGATATTCACCTACATGGGTCCGCCCGAACAGCAACCTGAATTCCCGGTATATGATGCATGTCTCTACGAGGACATGACCAGCGTAACTTACAAGGCGCCCTACAAGTGTAACTGGATTCAGATACTAGATGCGATTCTGGATCCGACTCACACGACATATCTACACAGTCGAAACAGTCACCCGCAGTTCTCGGAAGGCATGAAAGCCGATGGTGTGCTGAAATTTTACGAGCGTTATGAAAATCACTTCCTAGGCTCCTCAACCCGTCGAGTTGGTAACAATGTATGGTTAAGGGTTAATGAGTTGATTCTCCCCAACTTCACGCAGGCTGGTTCAGCTTTTGCCGTGGATGGTACGCAGCAGTGCTATTTTGGCCGCTCCTGCTTCACACGATGGGTCGTACCGGTGGATGACGAAAATTCAGTTGCCTATGCTTGGGCCAATTTCGGCGATCGCTGGGACCCGCACCAATATAACACCAAGGAAGGGCACGAGATGATTGAGCAAGGCGAAATTCTAGATCGTAGTCTTCAGGAGAAGAAGCGGTTTCCGGCGGATTCCGAGGCGGTTGAAGGGATGGGTCGAATTTCGACCCACAAGGGTGAAAACCTGATGCCGACGGATCGCGGAATCACCTTGTATCGCAGGCGCGTGCGAAAACAGGTTCGCGATCTAGTTAACCAGATAGAACCGCCCCAACCGATCATATCAGGTGACAGCGTCGTTAAAACCTATGGGCAGGACACCGTCCTGACCATGCCAGCGAAAAATGGCGAGAACGACCGGGAGTATTTGGCGCGCATCGGTGCAGCAGTGATGGAACTGCAGTTCGCCACGGAAAACGGGAATGACAAAAACCGCGACGATGAAATAGTCAGGCAATTGAAGGAACTTGAAGCCAACGGCATCAATTAGCCTGAGTCATTCCAGTTGAAGGTGCATGTTAAAAACAACCGCTGGCGGCCCGGATCCTTTCCCAATACTCCGGAGGGTGAAGCTGTTTTCACCATATCGCAAGAGCGAATTGATGCCGCGCTGGCGGACTTTCCAGATCTCATCGGTAAAGTCACTTTTTTTATCGACTGGGATACTGACAACTTTACATCTTCCATGGTGGACGCTGAGATCTTGCTGACATGGGATCTGCCGACCTCAGCTTTGAGCACAGTTGCCCCACACCTGCGCTGGATTCACTGTATTGGCGCCGGTGTCGAGCACATGCTGCCGATGACTTGGCTGCCAGAACAGGTGACACTGACGAACAACAAGGGCGTGCATGCGGCCAAGGCAGGCGAATTCGGTCTGATGGCTGTATTGATGCTGCATACTCACATTCCAGCGGTGGCATTCAATCAGCGGCTGGCGGTTTACGACTCGCTCTACTCGACGCCAATTGCCGGCAAGACGCTGGTGGTCTTAGGAACAGGTAGTCTTGGCGGTTCAGCAGCCCGCAAGGTCAAACAGTTGGGAGTGCAAGTGATCGGCATAAACCGATCCGGCAACCCGGTGGTAGGATGTGACCGAGTGCTGACAACGGCTCAGCTCGAAGATGTTCTACCTGATGCTGACTACATGTTGATTGCAACTCCCGATACACCGGAAACCCGCGGGCTCATGTCACGTGAACGACTCGATTTGATGAAACCCACAGCTGGAATTATTAATATCGGGCGTGAATCGGTTATGGATTATGATGCGCTTTGTGACAAACTGGATGAAGGCACACTCAGCGGTGCCATATTGGATGTATTTGACCCCGAGCCCATCGAAGCCGATTCGCGACTTTGGAATACTAGGAATCTGTTCATTACACCACATATTTCTGCTGATGATGGAAGTTCATACGTGCCAATGACGCTGGGGTTATTCTTCCGCAACCTTCGGCATTTCCTCGCTGGAGAACCGTTGCAGAATCCGGTTCATCCAGAGCTAGGTTACTGACAGCGGCGACACACTGGCTCGAGGGCAATCCAAGACTAACTGCAAGTGAGAGAACGACTCTATCCGTCGCGTCCGCTTCCAATCACGTATCAGACTGGATTCACCTACGGGTGACAGGGAAACAGATGAATTTCGAATTCAATGACGAGTAGATTTGTGGGAGTACCCAACTATGGTGCGAACTATTGCATTCTGTTCGGCATAACTGCCGAACGCTTTCTAGACTCGCAATACAGAATTGATGAGTTTTGCCAACAACCCTGATTACCCTATAAGAAACACTATTGCGGAATGGTCGAATTGGATATTGAGTGTGAAGTAGAAGATATCCGGCACGTTTCGTTCTAAATATCTGCCAGCCTTTCCGGTACTCACTGCCGCATCTCAAACAAAAGCCTTGCTATCAATGCGGCAGTTAGTCTCAACGGTACAACGGATTAGATTTTTCGTCAGCCACACCTCAAAGTTTGATCGAACCGAGTGGTGATAGCTGTCTCAGAAGCAAGTTTTACATGCCTGCTTTTTTACCGGCTTCCACCCAGCTGTCGAATGTCTCCTGGTTGGTAGCAATCCACTCATCCACATGACGCGAAATATCTTCTACGGAGTCTTCGCCATCACGCATTCTGTTGTTTTGTGCTGAAACATCATTGATGTTTAGCTCCGCCAACTCGAATACAGCCCTGGCTGCAGGGTTTGCATTTAGAAAATCATTATTGGCAACTATGCGCAGGGTGTTGACTTCAAAACCCAATTCCTTACCCTGATACATTGTGTCGGCTTGACGATCATCGGGTAAAGATGAATAAGGCACAGAAATCCATTGAACATTCTGTCCAGGAACCAATACTCCGGAAACCCAAAATGGCGTCCATGTGTAATAGACAATCGGCTCGCCAGCCTGATGTCTAGCGACCGTCTCCGCGATAATTGCATTGTAGGCGCCTTGGTTGTGTGTAACAGTATCGCGCAATTCAAATTCAGTCAGGTGATGCTCAATAACTCTTTCGCAACCCCAGCCTGGAACACATCCAGCTAGATCAGCAGTGCCATTGCCATCCGCGTCAAACAGTTTGGCAATTTCGGGATCCTTCAGGTCACCCAGATTTTGCACTCCGTTTTCATAAGATACTGAATCTACGAGATAACCTTGAAGGGCACCTGAGATAAAGTCTCCAAATTTAGTCATCTTTTCCGCGCCACCCGATTCTTCGAAAAATACTAAGTGTAGGGGGTCCCAATGTACCGTGGTAAAGTCACCGTCGCCGATCCCAAGCGCCAGATGAATGGTCTGGTATTCGACTTGCTGGGGTTCGGCAATTTCGTAACCCAACTCCTTCAAAGCACGATAGACGATTTCGTTTTGAAACATTTCTTCCAGAACTGTACCTTCGATTGGTCGAACCGTCACGCCCTTTCCGGGCATCATTGAATCTGCGAAGCTTGCCGCCGCTACAGCAAACAAACCAACTGTAAAGGTCACAATTAGCGATAGTTTGCGAAATATAGTCATAAGTTATGTTCCTCAATTTTTTTAAATATTAATGCGAAATTAACAGCAATTTAATGCTAGCAACCTCGTTCTCCATCGGGGATTATAACGAGTTAATTCTGGTTATTTTTTTTCTAAATCATGGTTGGGAGATTAGCATGATGGGATAAACCCGCAATGACGCGAGTTGTTGAATTCATCAGTTTATTATTCGCAAATCGCGACAGGACTAGATAGTCGAGCACGTGCGCGTGTCGTTTCAATTGAATCATAATTGCGTAGTGCAAATTTCCTTTTGTGTCACAACTTCAAATTACGGATTACGGAGTCAAATTGATCTCTCAGGCATGTCGGTGTTCAATATAATTTCATCTTTCACACGTTCTGTGCTGATTAAATCCGAACACTCCAGTTAACCAAATCATTTACGCGGAGAGAAGGTTGTTATGAAATCCTGCAAGCGGATATTGCTTGGAATAACCTGTCTGAGTTTGGCACTGAGTTTTGCTGCTCATGCTGACCCAGAGGCAGGTCGAGACAAATCTTTCACTTGCACAGGCTGCCATAGTTCGCCTGGTTATCGAAATGCATATCCGGGCTACACGGTGCCTAAGCTCGGGGCTCAAAAGGCCGACTATCTGGAAGCTGCGCTGAAGGCTTATCGAGATGGAGACCGTCAGCACAGTACGATGCATGCCCAAATCGCGCAAATGAGTGATCAGGACATTTCGGACATCGCCGAATATTTCTCACAATTGGTTAAACAGTAAGTGTAATGAAAAAGAGAATTATCAAGTTTCAGCTACTGATTGCGATTCTCGCAGTTATTTCGTCTGCACCTTCGTTTGCGGGTGATGCCGCAGCAGGTAAAGAAAAGGCAGCACTATGCCTGACCTGTCACGGCGAAGGCAATACAGTTGTCGGTGTGGGTACCCCTATCATTTCCGGACAATATAGGGACTACTTGATTCACGCAATGAAGAGCTATCGGTCAGGTGCCCGCAAAAATGTCATTATGGCCGGCTTCAGTGCTAATTTGACCGATAAGGATATTGAAGACATCGCTGCGTTTTACTCTGAGATGAACTCTCAACTCTTTACACCGACAGAGTAGCTGACTTTCGCTTTGCTTGGAGTGATACAGGCAAAGCCAATCCTCAATTTTAATAGCTGATCTAGGTGTCTCGCAATTCAGGATCAGCCCGCAGTGGCCAAAACATAAGAAATTCAGCGAACCAAGGTTGGCCGTCGAAATTGTCGAACGTTGCTGGCAGCTTCCATTAGTTCGCCATTACGGTAAACCAGATAATCGTTCGGCTCAACGGCGACAGTTGATTCAGGAGAAATAATGCTGCTCAGATTAAATGGATCAGCGGGATGAATTTTCAACGGCTTTGAATTGAGCCTGTCGTTTCGCAGCATCTCTATCGCATTCGGCAATGCAAACTGTTCACCTCCCACTCTCTCAACAAACCGTCCACCACGAACTTCACCCCGGTCTTCTAAACGAGAGTAAATTCGACGAAGCTCTTTCCATTTGGGCAGAAATTTGCCTTCCCTGGCAATCAGTTCATAAAAGATGATGCCGTAGCGCTTGAGCAATACCCTTCCAGCTACCTCAACCAAATCTTCTTCGGACATTTCAACAGCTGCGGAACGCTTGGGATGTACTAGCAAAGACCATCGCCCAGAACTTTGTACTGCATGATTTCCGAGTCTTCCCAATCTAGATTTTTTATGACGATCGCGTTCAGTCATCAGTAAAGCTCGAATCCCTCCGTAGTGATCGCAGGTGACCATCCCAAGCGAGAAAAGCTCAACCAGACATTGCTCTACATGTGTCGGAAGCATTGAAAGTTCATCCTGAATTTCTTCAAAGAACAAAGGGCCAAAATCGGAAAATGCTTCAAGCACTGAGCGTGTCTTACCGGAAAGATTCGGTTCAGCTGTTTTTCGCCGTTCAGTCAGGCTTTTCCAGGCGCGTAATTGATTCCTTCTGAGAAACGTTAATGGAATCGCTTTGATCGATGTGCGCTGGCGATAAACCCGATTCGACTGCTGCTTGCTCGCAAGTCCATCCGGGACCGACAATCTGCACCACACAAATCGCCCAGTGGCGCTCAATTGATCGAGCAGATCAGGAGCGTATTCAAACACGCGAGCCGGTAGTAAATCAGATTCCCATACAGCTGCTGGGGCCTCATATCCTTGCAGTGAGTCCAAAATCTGACTCAACGATTCTGGACCTTCGCCTACGGTATTTGCACTCAGTCGCATCCATCGCATCAAAAATCTGGAGTATTGTCGGGTGTCGACAGCTTTAATCTGATTTCTTAGTTTTGAAATTGCAGATTTATGTAACCGCGCAAGGTAGTTTCGTTCACACCACTCGACAGCGTTGACAAATTCCCTGAATTGACCACGCATTACGCTGCCTTCATTTTCCAATGCCTGAAGCGCTGTTTCGACCTCCTTGGGCGGCAATTCGATTGACGAGGATATTAGGCCCACAGAACGCGGTCCAATGACAGAAAGCCTGCTTCGGAGCAATGTGAGTAGAGCGCTTTGCGGGTCATTCACAGGTGTCTTAGCAATAGTTGCGGGCTTTATTCTTGGACTGTAGTCCGCATTTGGATGCAGTAGCAGTAATTCGTCGAGCCGTTCTGCTGCCACCCACAAAACCACATTACTGGACAATGTTACTTGTGTTACTCTTTTCTCTGACTGCAGTTGCTCAAAATAACAATACCATTCTGATTCGCCAGGGTCCGTATCAAACAGATCGGAATACTCACTATTGATCAGAAACGGATCTCCAAAACTGAAGAAACCAGTGTTTACTATGGCATCATGGAGTTCTTCAGAATCTCTGGGATTTGGCCTCACTGCTTCTGCAACTTGACGCAGTACTTCACTGTCAAATCTGCCAAACTGAGAAATATCCGTCAATCCGGTCAGACGTCTTGTCTGGACTGCCAGTGTCCGTCGTTCTTCAGCCGGTGCGTCATCCAGAAATGCATAAGGTTTGGCAGTGAGTACTTCATGCGTCAGTGGAGAGGGCTCAGAAAGGTCTCGACACTCAATTGAAACTTCATTGTTTTCAATTAGTTCAAGAAGCTGTTTAAAGCCATTTGCATCCATCAGTTCTTCCAGACAGTCGCGCAGTGTCTGCACAACGAGAGGATGAGAGGGAATTTCAATGGGTCCTGTAATGTTCTCCTGACAGGCAACTTGATCTGGAAACACCAGCGACAGCAAGTCCTCTGAATCGTTTCGCTGAAAAGGAGGTGGGACTTTTTTGCCTCTGTTGAACCGCAATACTGCGAGTGCGGTATTCGCTGCCCATCGCCATCTTGTTGGAAACATTGGTGCGCCAAGAACCGCCTGGGACAGAACTTCCCTGCAAGTGGCACTCTTGACATAGTTTCGAACTTCTTCAAGTGCAAAACTGTGAGTCGGCCCCAATGACAGAATAAAGCAATCTTCCAGTGCCGCTGCCTGCAGTTCAAAGTTAAATCTTACACAGAATCGCTTTCGAAGTGCGAGTCCCCAGGCTTTGTTAAGCCGCGACCCATAAACGCTGTGAATAACAAGATGTGAGTCTCCAGCTTCATCAAAAAACCGTTCGAATATGATCGATTTTCGGGTCGGTAAATGTCCCAGCGATTTTCGGGCAGCTTCCAGATAAGTCAATACCTGCTGCGCTACTGATTCATCAACATAAAAGGCAATTTGAAACTGCTTGACTGCAACATCAAACTCACTTTTTTCAAGGACATCCTGGGCTATTTCTCTTAAATCAGATACTGCCTGGCTCAGAGCATCGCTCCGTCCCCTGCCTTCACCAAGCCAAAATGGAATGTTCGGAAGCAAACCCTTGGCATCTTCTACGCGAACATAGCCTTTTGCGACTTGCCGTATTCGATAGGATGTGTTTCCCAGCTGAAAAATATCGCCTACCAGGCTTTCAAACGCAAAGTCTTCATTTACAGTACCAATACGAATGTCATCCGGTTCCAGAATCACGTCATAGTCGAAAAGATCAGGGATGACTCCGGCATTGGTTGCTGCAACGATTCGAGCGCCTCGCCGGGCTCGAATGATTCGATTGACTGCATCAAGATGAATATAAGCATTGCGACGCCCCCGTCGAAACGTGAACCCTTCGCTTAGCATTTTTAGAATCTGGTGATACCCGTCCTCAGATAAGTTGCGATATGGGTATGCGGTCTTCAACAACTGGTACAGTTCGTCGACCTGGCAGTCGTTCGTACATGCTTCAGCAACAATCTGCTGAGCGAGCACATCCATCGCAGCACCGCAAACTTCCAGGGTTTCCAATTCGCCATAGCTGACCGCTTTTAGCAATGCAACACTTTCAACCAGCTCATCACGAGTTGTTGGATAGATTCTCCCCTTTGGTGTACGGTCGACCGCATGACCGGACCGCCCTACTCTCTGAAGAAAAACCGAAATGGAACGAGGAGACCCAAGCTGACAGACCAGATCGATATCTCCAATATCAATTCCAAGTTCCAGTGAGGCAGTTGCAACCAGAGCCTGTAGTTTGCCAGCTTTCAAGTCCTGTTCAGACTTATGACGGTGCTCTTTCGATAAACTCCCATGGTGAGAGCCGACATTACCCTCACCCAGAATTTCCGTCAGATGACGCGTCGCTCTTTCAACGTGACGTCGGGTGTTGACAAATATCAACGTTGTTCGGTGCTGCAGAATCTGCTCAGCAATCTGCTGATAAATGTCTGTCCAGGCAGCTGTTGAAATAACTGCTTCAAGTGGATCGGCTGGAAGCCTGATACCAAGGTCCCAAACCCGGACATGTCCGGAGTCAACAATCTCGCACCCATGTGAAGATCTCCCCGTCAAAAAAGATGCAATCTGATCCAGAGGGCGTTGTGTGGCTGATAATCCAATTTTTGAGGGTACCTTACCCGTAAGCCGTTCCAACCTGGCCATGGACAAACTAAAGTGAGCACCTCGCTTATTCCCTGCCAGTGCATGAATTTCATCAACGATCAACCGACTTGTCGTATGAAGCATTCTGCGACCGGAGTCTGAAGTCAGCAGCAGATAAAAGGACTCGGGTGTGGTTACCAGAATATGCGGTGGCTTTCGTGCCATCTTCTGACGCTCAGTCTGTGAAGTATCTCCTGTACGCACTCCGGTTCGAATCTGTAAATCCGCCAATCCGTTCTCAATCAGTCGTTGTCGAATTCCCTCAAGTGGCTGCTCTAAATTTCGTTCTATGTCATAGGAAAGCGCCTTTAAGGGTGAGACGTATACAACGAGCGTCGAATCAGGCAGTGCATTGTTATCAAGCCCGAATTGAATGATTTCGTCAATAACCGCCAGAAATGCAGCCAGTGTTTTTCCCGAACCTGTCGGTGCGGATACCAGGACATCTCGTTTTTTCTGCACTGCCGGCCAGGCACGCTGCTGACAAGGTGTTGCCCCGGCAAAAGTTTCGTCAAACCAGGTCTGGACGACCGGATGAAATTTCCAATTGTTTGTCTTCCGACTTGACACTAGCTTGTGTTGTTGTTGATGACTGAATGAAGCACTTCGGAACAGGAACATGAACCGAAGGTCATGTTCACTGATTTTGATTTATAAAACAACAACATATAAATCGAAGTAGTACATTTGACACATCAAATATTCATGCATATTATTATGAACTATTGTCATTTCAGATGTATATCCATACTGTGAACAGAATAAAATTAAACTACCAAATTATTAACATATGATTTTGACTAATCGTATAGGCGAATATCTGTACTGACGCAAGTTGAAATACTCGTCTCTCCCCCTGCCTTTTCTACAGTTTACTGCCGGCTGATGCGTTGCTAAAGACGCTGACATCTATCTCTTCACTGCTTGTCGGATACATCTTCCTGTTCATAGGAAATGCGCTTTTGTCGACGCTGGTGTCGCTGCGCGCTGAGATGGAACTATTCGCCACTTTTCAAATTGGACTGATTAACGCTGCCTACTTTCTTGGTCTCTTTATTGGTGCCAAATTCTGTGATCGTTTGGTCGCAAGATCTGGCCACAGTCGATCCTACGCGGTGTTTGCCGCTATTGCTGCAGTTTGTGCTCTACTACACGCGATTGTGGTGAGTCCCTACGCCTGGATTGTGATTCGATTGGGTACTGGAATTTGTGGCGCAGGATTGATGATGGTTACCGAAAGTTGGCTAAATTCAAAGGCAACCCGAAGCACCCGAGGCCAGATTCTGTCAATTTACATGATTACTCACGTCGTGGCTTCAGGTTCCGGCCAGTTGTTCATTCCACTGGCGGACCCAAAATCGTTTCAATTGTTCTCGATTGCGGCAATTGGCTACTGTCTGGCTTTGTTGCCGGTTTTGATTACTCGACAGAATGCCCCAAATTTACCTAAAAAAGGCAAAATCAAGTTTGTGGAAATTTTCCGCTATTCCAAAATTGGAATGATTGGAGCATTTTGTTGTGGCCTAGTTTCAGCTGCGCTGTACGGGCTCGCGCCGATTTATACCCAAAAAATCGGAATGACCACAACCACGACTGCTCTGTTCATGGCCTTATTCATATTTGGCGGCGGAGTTTTACAGTGGCCAGTAGGAAAACTATCAGATCGGTTAGACCGGCGCAAACTGATCGCAGTAATGAGTCTGATCAGTGGTCTGCTTTCACTTGTAGTGTTGTTTAGCTCGCAGCTGAGTCTGGCTTATTTCCTGACATCTGCCGCGTTATTTGGTGCATTTTCATTCACCGTCTATCCAATTGCGCTGGCATATATCAACGATTCGACTCCTGATGATAGACTGATCTATGCTTCTGCGGGCATGTTGACAGCATTCAGCATGGGTGCGGTCTTCGGACCCATTCTCGCTGCCTCCGCAATTGAAATTCTCGGCTATGGCAGCTTATTCTGGTATGTCGCTGTCGTTTATGTGTTCTATTCCGTACTGGTAGTGCTAAGAATTCGCACCAAACCAGCACCAGAGAAAAAGAGATTCAGAAGATTCTTCCGTGCATCCGTTCGATCAGGAATCAGCACCAAAGCGGTGCAGGATGAAATTGACAAAGACATGGTGAAGATGTTAGGTGGCAAGCGTCGTTAATGCCGCAATGCTACGTATTCAGCCAATTGGACTCAAGTTCAAATCAGGGATTACGCAATAACCGGATCAGACTCGATGTGTCCCAACGAGAACCTCCCATTGCAATAATTTCTGCATAAAACTGATCAATAAGTGCAGTAACTGGCAATCTCGCACCGACTGAATTGGCCTCCGATAAACAGATACCTAGGTCTTTTCTCATCCACTCCACCGCAAAGCCAAATTCAAACTCGTCGTCAACCATGGTGGTGCCTCGATTTTCCATCTGCCACGACTGTGCCGCACCTTTTGAGATGACATCCAAAACAAGTTTTTCGTCAAGACCTACTTTGGTTGCGAAATTCAAGGCTTCAGATAAACCCTGTACCACGCCAGCAACAGAGATCTGATTAACCATTTTTGTGAGTTGTCCCGACCCAACCGGCCCCAACAGGGTTACCGCACGTCCATAACTTGACATCACAGGTGCTACACGATCGAATACTTCTTTCTCACCGCCTGCCATTATGGTTAGCACGCCATTCTCAGCTCCAGCCTGCCCACCGGAAACCGGTGCGTCGATGAAGTGAATGTCGGACCCAGATGCAGCCTCTGATAGTTTTCTTGCAATACTCGCGGATGCGGTGGTGTGATCAACAAAGACCGAACCGGGTTTCATAGTCGAAAACGCACCATTCTCCCCACAGCAAACCTGCTCAATATCAAAATCATTACCAACACACGCGAACACCACATCCGCATTCTCTGCTGCAGCAGCCGGGGTCGGTGCTGTTGTCCCTGAGTGTTCTTGCGACCATGCCGCGGCTTTTTCAGATGAACGGTTATAGACGCAGACCTGGTAACCATTTCTGGCAAGATGCCCGGCCATTGGATAACCCATTACTCCGAGCCCGAGGTAGCTGGTCCGAATTGATTTTTGGTCTGCAGTTGATGTCATGGCATAGTCCTCACGTTAACTGTTTATGGAAATTCCGCGATGTGGCAAAGGAAACGTGGAATTATAAAGACATTATTTTTGTGCAGTGCAACATTAAATGATGTATTATTAGACCCGTACAATAGATGATTTTGTATGTTATCAATATGTTAATGGATATTTGTGCTTGCGTAGAATCTACCGATTTTGTCTTGCATACCGCAACAAATGAATTTACAGTGAGCAGACATCTTTCGCATTACTCACTATATTGACAAAGCAAAAACTAACTGATTTGACAAGAGAACGAAATTGTCCAAACTCAATTCGAATCCTGTTTGTATACGTCTTGCCGAGATTAAAGATGCATCAGTCATCGCAGAATATACGCGTCGCATAGCATCCGAAACAGAGGGTGTTACACTTGATCCGGAAACTGTATTGAGCGGTGTGACAAATGCGATGCAAAAAACCCAATATGGATTTTATGTTGTTGCACAGAGCGGCAGTAAAATCATTGGCTGCCTGATGGTCACCTATGAATGGAGCGACTGGCGAAACGGGTTACAATGGTGGTTGCAGAGCGTCTACGTTGACCCAGCTTACCGCGGTCTTGGCGTATTTAAAAAACTGTTTAGTTTTGTTGTAGAACTTGCAAAAGATGAACACAATGTTTGTGGCATCCGTCTTTATGTGGACAAATCGAATGCCATCGCTATTTCTACTTACCAGGCACTCGAAATGACTCCCACACAATATCTTGTGTATGAGCTGCCCTTGCGTGATTAACCCCTTGCCTAGGTGGGATCTAGGTAATAAATGACATTCTTTCAGGAGAAAAACAGTGTTAGGAAATGAAGTTGTAATATTAGACGGAGTCAGAACTGCAATTGGTGACTACGGTGGAGCACTTAAGCCAAAGTCTGCATGTGAGTTAGGTGCTATTGCAGTGAAAGGCGTCTTGGAAAGAACCGGTGTGGACCCGCACAGCGTTGGACATTGTGTTATCGGCAATGTACTGCATTCTGACAAACGAGATATGTACATCTCCAGGTATGCGGCTCTTGAAGGGGGATGCCCAATTGAAACCCCTGCGCTGACCGTCAATCGTCTTTGCGGAAGTGGCCTTCAAGCGGTAGTCAGCGCTGCACAAATCGTTCAACTCGGCAACGCGGACACAGTCATCGCAGGCGGTGCCGAATCCATGAGCAATGCCCCTTACTGGGCTACCGGAATGCGCTGGGGACAGCGCATGGGTAACGCTGAATTTATGGACGTCATGGTCGGTGCACTTAGCGACCCCTTTCAAGGTTGTCATATGGGTATTACAGCCGAGAATGTTGCTGAAAAGTGGGACATTTCCAGAGATGAACAGGACGAGTTGGCCGTTGAAAGTCATATGCGTGCTGCCCGAGCTCAAGCAGAAGGACGGTTTGATTCGCAGGTGATCCCTGTTGAACTCAAGTCACGCAAAGGTACTACTGTATTCAACACCGATGAGCACATTCGACCTGACTGCAGTATGGAATCACTTGCGAAAATGAGAACAGTTTTCAAAAGCGACGGAAGTGTGACGGCGGGTAATGCTTCTGGAATTAATGACGCCTCTGCGGCAATAGTGATGATGGAAGCCAAGGCTGCCGAAAAAGCTGGATATGAACCAATCGCTAGGCTGATGGACTATACACATTCGGGCGTGGAGCCTGAATACATGGGAATAGGTCCGGTACCAGCAATTCGTAAACTGCTTGACAGAACTGGCCTCAGTCTGGATGATGTGGATGTCATTGAATTGAATGAGGCCTTTGCCGCACAAGCGCTCGCTGTGATGAAAGACCTCGGACTACCTGCGGATAAGACAAACCCCAATGGCAGTGGAATTTCGCTAGGTCACCCAATCGGTGCAACAGGCTGTATCCTGACCGTTAAGGCAATTCATGAACTCAAGCGAACAGGTGGCAAACACGCAATCGTATCCATGTGCATCGGTGGCGGACAAGGTATTGCAGCCGCGTTTGAACTTCTAAATTAGTTTGTTGTCTAATCGAGTAAATCAAAATTCAACAACTTCAATTGATCGAGGTTAAGCGTGATATTAATCAAACAAAAACCCGACATTGCCTCAAGCGAAATAACGCCTCAGAACGTTTATCTGAATCGTCGCAAATTTATGCAAACTACCGCTGCACTCGCAATCGGTGGTTCTGTTCCATTCATGACGCTAGCAAACCGACAAGCGTACGCAATGGGGACGAAATTCGAAAATCTGATCAAATCTCCCTACTCCGCTACGGATGCGGAGCTCACTTCCTATGAAGATGTTACGTCCTACAACAACTTCTACGAGTTTGGGACAGATAAGCGAAGTCCAGCCAAAGAAGCTCACAGACTGACAACCCGTCCATGGAGCCTTTCCGTTTCAGGAGAATGCGAAGCACCAAAAGACTGGGATATCGAAGATATTCTGAAGCAGTTCCCCGCAGAGGAAAGAATTTATCGACATCGTTGTGTCGAAGCATGGTCGATGGTTGTTCCCTGGGTAGGGTTTTCATTAGGAGATTTTCTGAAATTTCACAAACCAACATCAAAGGCAAAGTACATTGAGATGCTGACTCTGGTGCGACCAGAAGAGATGATCGGTCAGAAACCTGGATTGTTCGGTTCAGTGCTGAACTGGCCGTACCGAGAAGGGTTGAGAATTGATGAGGCTATGAATCCACTCGCAATTTTTGCCATTGGATTGTACGGTGAGCATATGCCAAATCAGAATGGTGCACCAATCCGACTGGTCGTTCCCTGGAAGTATGGCTTTAAAGGTGTGAAATCCATTGTTTCAGTGCGATTCACGGAAGAGCAGCCATTCAACACCTGGCAAGAGCAGGCACCTCATGAGTATGGCTTCTACGCGAATGTCAATCCAAATGTTGATCATCCTCGTTGGAGTCAGGCATCGGAAAGAGTCGTAGGAAAACTGTTTGGTCGCGTTCCCACACTTATGTTCAACGGCTATGCAGATCAGGTCGCAAGTCTATACAGTGGAATGGACCTTAGCGTAAATTTCTAATTCACTCAAACCGCAGTAAAATTAAATTCGCGGATTCAGGTGTGCTGAATCCGCGAATTTTTTAATTCCACACATCTATCAACTTATGGCAAAGACAACTTCCAGACAGTGGACCACACGAATCAAACGGATAAAACCCGTAGTTTTTGTCCTCTGTGGCATTCCAGCCGGGCTTCTGGTTTTTGATATATTCACCGGAAATATCAGTGCTGATCCAATTGAAGATATGACTCGTGTGACAGGAGTTTGGGGGTTACGTCTGATTATTCTGACATTGGCAATCACACCATTGCGCCAGATTACCGGCATCAACCAGTTGATTCTGTTACGCAGAATGCTTGGAGTTTATGCCTTTTTCTATATTGTGCTTCACTTTTTGACCTGGTTTGTTGTCGATAACTTCTTTGACTTCCAGCGCATCATTGAGGACATCATTGAGCGATACTACATCCTATTCGGCTCCCTGGCATTTATGATGATGATTCCGCTAGCCATCACATCAACAAATGGCATGGTACGACGGTTGGGCGGCAAACGCTGGGCCAAGCTTCACAAACTCATTTACATTTTGTCTATTCTTGGAGTTCTTCATTTTTACCTTCAGGTTAAAGCGGACATTACTGAGCCTGTAATCTATGCTGCAATTCTCGCTGCTCTGCTTGGTTATCGAGTTTGGAAGAGTCGACAGCCAGCCTCCAAAAAGCCAGCCAGAAGTTAACTGAACCTTCCTTTGTTGTGTAGTTAATGCCATGCAAACTTCTAAATTCGGACTATCAGAACAATTCAATATATTGCTATTATTAATTTTGTTCAATAGCTTATAAAAACCATTTAAGGCAAATTCTCCAGCATTCACTTTAGCTTTCCTGTAATCAATTAAAGTGGTGGTCAGAGCTGTAAGGACAGCTTTCTTCTCAATTACACGGGGACAGACAACCACCGACTAGATTGTCTTTGAAGCATGGCTGACATAACAGTCTGTTATCGGATAGTTACGAAGTTTCATCATCTCATCAACACCCACCACATTCTGATTACATAAAGTCTGGCAACATTGATTGTTGCACTTGAATTTTCCATAGCGAGTGCTATCTTTCGAATTGGAGTAGTACAATTCTGATCTTTTGGCAAAAGCAAAATAATTCACAAAACTAACAGATACTGCAGACTCAAGAGACTGTCTTGCGGACTAATCCACCTGGCTTACTCTAGGCTCGAATTGTTTTCGAATCCGCACTGCTCCTCTGTTTGTCTGACTGAACTTCAGTTCCACCTACCGAATCAATTGAAAATCTATTGTTCAGGAGAAATTCCCAACTAATGGCGTCAGACGACTTTCACCTCATCGATTCTGTCGAAGAGCACGAAAAACAGCGCGATGTCTGGAAAACACTGAAGACATTCGTTGAATATCTTTGGGAATTTCGCCTACGAATACTTATCGCGCTGGCATTTCTGATATTGGCTAAAGTTGCCAACGTCAATGTTCCAATTTTGCTCAAACGGATTGTCGACTGGTTCGATACATCCACAGGAGCAGAAGTTCTTGTTACCGTCCCAGTCTTTTTAGTTGTGGCTTACGGACTACTAAGACTGACCCGTACCCTATTTGAAGAATTACGCAACGCGCTATTTTCCAGAGCATCTCAACGTGCGGTCCGAAATGTCGCCCTAAAGGTATTTAGACACCTTCACCGACTGTCACATTCGTTTCACCAAGATCGAGAAACAGGTGGCGTATCCAGGGATATCGAAAGAGGCACGCGAGGCATCAATACCCTTTTGTGGTTCATCGTGTTCAGCATCTTGCCAACGCTGTTTGAAATCACACTGATCTGTATTATTCTCGCCATTAATTTCGATTTCATATTCGTAGTCATCACACTTGTGACTGTTATTTCGTATGGCTTGTTTACTTATTTTGTAACTGCCTGGCGTACGAAGTTCAGAATAAGAATGAATGCCGCAGAGTCCCGTGCAAACTCTTCGAGTGTAGACGCTCTGTTGAATTACGAAACAGTCAAATACTTCGGTAATGAAGAACACGAAGCCGAACGCTTTGACTACCACATGCGGGAATGGGAAAAACAGTCGGTCATTAGTGAACAGACACTTGCGCTGTTAAACATTGGTCAGGGCACCATCATTGCAATAGGCATGATCATCATTTTGTACCTGGCTGCAAAAGGGGTTGTTGCGGGAGAATTAACAATTGGCGATTTCATCATGCTTGATGCCTTTCTGCTGCAGATTTATCTGCCACTGAACTTTCTCGGAACGGTTTTTCGGGAAATCAATCATGCATTGACTGATATGAACCGAATGTTTAACCTGCTTGATGTCGACGACATCGTTCCAGAAAAAGAAGATGCACCAACACTTGCAGTTTCCGGTGCTCAAATTCGATTCGACAATGTAACATTCGGCTACACCAGCAAGCGCACGATTTTGAAAAATGTCAGTTTCGAGATTCCACCCGGAAAAACGGTCGCGGTTGTCGGTAAAAGTGGTTCAGGAAAATCGACTCTGGTCCGCCTGCTTTTTCGCTTCTACGATGTCAATGAAGGGCAAATTTCAATAGACGGACAAAACATTAAAGATGTAAGCCTGGGTTCGCTTCACGGAGCTATAGGCGTCGTGCCGCAGGATACCGTGCTGTTCAATGACTCAATTGAATACAACATCTGCTATGGACGTCCGGGATGTGTCGATGCGGAGTTCAGTGCGGCTGTCGAACAAGCCAACTTGTACGAATTTATTGAATCACTACCTGAGAAATATGACACCGTGGTTGGTGAGAGAGGCCTGAAACTCTCCGGTGGTGAAAAACAACGCGTATCAATTGCGCGAACAATTCTTAAAGATCCGCCAATTCTGGTACTAGATGAAGCAACATCGTCACTAGACTCCAAATCTGAGCAGTACATTCAAAATGCATTGGATATGGTCGCTGAGAATCGCACCACACTGATGATCGCCCATCGACTTTCCACAATAGCAGATGCGGACCGCATCATAGTTCTTGACAATGGCGAAATTGTGGAAGAAGGCACACATGCTGAACTGCTCAAGGAAAATGGAGTCTTCGCCGAAATGTGGTGGCTACAACAGGTTGAAGAGACGGATGCCAAACTTGCTGAAATGGCGGCAACACCAAAATCCCCACCATCGTGAGCATATCAGCGGTCATTCTGGACTTGGATGGGATTTTGATTGATACAGAATCTGTTGCTCGCCGCGCTTGGTTCCAAGCAGCAACCGAGTGCGGATTTCAATTTTCAGATGAACTCTATGCAAAAGTTGTTGGAAGACCTGTAGCCAGTTGTCGTCAAGTTTTTCAGCCTGTATTGCCTGATGGAATTAGTTTCGAGCAATATTTGAAATGTTCTGACAATCTGTATCACTCTGAAATGGAACAGAATGGTGTGGCAATAATGGAAGGCATTCCAGAACTGCTGAACTGGATTGAGCAAACTGATCTCGAAAAATCAATTGCGACGTCATCTGGACGGGAGGCGGCAGAAAAAAAGCTTGAATTAGCTGGTCTTTCCGGCAGAATCGAAATAATGGTAACATCCGATGATGTTAAACAAGGTAAGCCAGCACCAGATTTATTTTTTTGCGCAGCGGATTTGATGCATCAGTCACCTAAAGACTGTGCAGTAATCGATGATGCGGAGGCAGGGATTATTGGTGCAGCAAAGGCAGGTACCATTCCAATCATGGTGCCAACAGTAACTGAAACCTCAGCCAATGTCCGAAAATTAGCGACTGCCATCGTCGATACTGTACCTGAAGCCCACTCATTTCTAAAGTCTCTGTGCGCAAACTAGAGACCGAATTCTTTAACTGCAGTTTCTGCCGACTGCTACTGTTTAGACATGTTTCGCTATTTTCGCTCTCCAGTGGTACACAATGTGGGGAGAGTAAGCGTTCCAAAAATAAGGTGGTAGATGGTGTTACGCGAAATCTGAAGTTACATTCTCGTACTGAGTTCGCCTCGATACTTCCTGAAATTGGAATCGTAATTTACACAATGACAGAGATTTAACTTTTCAGTAGAATAACTGGTAGAGGGAGACACTTGCGTTTGGTGCGAACTGAGTGTCATCCTACCGTTCCTCTACCCCAGAGAATGGTAAAGAATAAGAATCACGCACCTTATCGTAGTTGGAAAAACACATGCCGAATCCATCCCAGTCGCCGGAGAAGGACCGCGTGCACGGTTCATGGCACAGCAATTTCTTCTCAGCCCACTTCAACAATCCCGAATCGGTTTCATCACTGTTGAAGCTTGCCTTGACCCCTGAGGAACTTGAGGTATTTGATCTTGACACCCTCAGGATCGATACCGACAAGATGATTGATTCCTCGAGCCTTGCATCCGGCTATTCGGATCTTTTGGTTTGGGTCAAACTACATGGCGGTGAGAAATTGGGAGTTTGGATATTAATCGAGCATAAAAGCCATCCCGATGTGAGCGCCATGGTGCAGATCTTGTGGTATGTTGCACTGCTTTACCGAATGAGAAAAAAACCGGTGCTGCCAATACTTTTTTACCACGGTCAGGAGCAGTGGCGCACGGAAAAGAGTTTTCATGCATTTGAGCATGCGAAGCTACCTCAAAATTTTCTAAGGCGGTTTCAAGATCGTCTGATTAATTTTCGAGTGACGTTTGTCAGTTTATGCGAGCCAGACATCAAGACGCGCTTGTCAGAATTGCCGTTGTTGAAAAGAGTCGCGTTAAGGGCGATGGCAATAATTTGGGATGCTGATGTAAACGATCTGGTGTCATTGATTGAGGAGGCACGGTCAGTATCGGAATCGCAGTGGCGGGATTTTTCAGCGAGTTTGAAGGAGTATTTTGTGATGGCAGCTAAAGGGGTTACAATTGATGATATCAGACGGTCGAGGCAGTCGCAGGACCCAGGAGATGAGAGGATGCAGCAGACATTGAAAGATGTGGAGCACTTGATCCACGACACGGTGTACACAGCCGAACAGAAGGGCTATGACAAAGGTCGAGGAGTAGGCCGGCAAGAAGGACGGCAAGAGGGCCGGCAAGAAGGACGTAAAGAATATGCTTCTGAAATTGTGAGATCGATGGTCCAACGAGGCTATTCAGATGAAGAAATTCAAGCAACCTTGCGGCTGTCTGCAGACGAAATATTAGAATTGAAGAACGGAACGTAATTTTTGTCCGAATTGGTGAGGTTGGTAGCTTAGACTGTAGCTATCGTAATTCAGACAGCCGGTTGATGACGACCCTTTCCAAAATAGGGTAGAAAGGCAGACCTTTTGCGTTTCAGGAGCGAAAGTGTCAATCAGAAGCGACTCAAAGTAATTCAATCGTTGAACGAAGGAAGTTTTAGCCAGTGGTGACCTATGCAAAGGACGTTGAAAGATGTGGAGCACTTGATACACGACACCGTCGACTCAGCCGAACAGAAGGGCTATGAAAGAGGCCGAAGAGCAGGTCGACAAGAGGGGCGCGAAGAAATTGCTTCTCAATTTGTGAGATGGATGGTTCAACGAGGTTATTCAGATGAAGAAATTCAAGCTGTTTCACCGCTGTCTGCAGATGAAATATTAAAAATTAAGAACGGAACGTGAGTTTGATCAAATACTGATTGAGTAGCTGCTTGTGAGGATAATAGTTGCTCACGTTTGAATTTGAACGAAAGCTTGGCAGTAATTTCATTCACTCATTCTGCAAGTGCTATCGATTGAGTTACATTTGGCAGGCTGAAGTTGTCAGCCTGCCAAACTTCTAGGAGATAGTAGGAGGATTTTAAAGCTTACGAACTATCCTGATATACGTCCGTCTATTCAGGAATTAGGCAGCCTTAACGACCTGAAAGTTAACGCCCAGCGCTTTCGCAACGCCAAGTGCATACTCAGGATGTGCTTTTTGGAAATGATCAAGCTGTCTGTTCACTATGTCTTCAGGCACACTCTGCATTGCTTCGGCAATATTGCGAAATAACCGCTGCCGCTGAGCTTCATCAAACAGCTGGAACAAAGCGCCTGGCTGCGAATAGTCATCATTGCCCTCACGATGGTCGTAGCGGTGGATATCCCCTTCAATTGCCATCGGCGGTTCAAGAAACTTGGCATTTTCTGCCGGCCCGTCAAGCGAATTTGGCTCGTAGTATGCGTTTGAGTCACCGGTGTCGTTTGTAAAAAATCGCATAGACCCATCCTTGTGATAGTGATGAACTGGACAGCGCGGTGCATTCACTGGTAGAGCTTCGTAATGTGTACCTAATCGATAACGATGCGCGTCCGCATATGCGAAAATCCGCGCCTGCAGTACTTTGTCGGGACTAAAACTAATCCCGCGAACTACATTGGAAGGACTGAATGCAGCCAGTTCAATTTCGGAGAAATAATTGTCCGGATTTCTGTTGAGTGCTACCTCACCAACTTTGATAAGCGGATACTCGCTATGCGGCCACACTTTGGTGAGGTCGAATGGGTTGTATGAAGTTTTCGCTGCATCGGTTTCCGGCATAATCTGAACAAACAATGTCCAGCGAGGGTATTCTCCATCTTCAATGGCGCTGTAAAGTTGCTCCTGGTAAGATTCTCGCGACGCACCTATGACCTGAGCAGCTTCAGCATTAGTAAAGTGCTTGTGCCCCTGCTGCGTCTTAAAGTGAAACTTAACCCAGAAGCGCTCACCGTTGTCATTCCAGAAACTGAATGTATGTGAACCATACCCATTCATGTACATGGGGGCGGTTGGCAGACCTCGATCTGACATCAATATTGTCACCTGATGCAGTGATTCTGGAGAAAGCGACCAGAAATCCCACATTGCGGTTGGGGAGCGAAGATTGGTCCTAGGGTGACGTTTCTGCGTCCGAATGAAATCTGGAAACTTCAGCGGGTCTCGAATGAAGAATACCGGGGTGTTGTTGCCAACCAAATCCCAGTTTCCCTCTTCGGTGTAGAACTTTACCGCAAATCCTCGAACATCGCGTTCTGCATCAGCTGCGCCAAGCTCTCCGGCAACTGTGGAGAATCGAATGAGAAGCGGTGTTTCCTTGCCAATTTCGGAAAAAATAGAGGCGTTCGTGTACTCACTAATGTCATCCGTAACTTTGAATGTGCCATAGGCGCCCCATCCTTTGGCGTGAACAACTCTTTCGGGAATTCGTTCACGGTTCTGATGCGCTAGTTTTTCAATCAACTGATAGTCCTGAAGAAGGACAGGACCTCGTGAGCCTGCTGTCACACTGTTCTGATTATCAGCCACCGGAGCGCCAGCTGTAGTAGTTAATGTTTTCATGATTTACTCCTGTTTAACTTTCATGAACTAGTGCAGTTAATTTAATTTCTATCGAATAATAAGTAAAATCGATTTTTTTTATAAATATAATAACTAATAGTTATTTATATGAATTTACGAGATCTAAAATACGTTGTCTCAGTTGCCGAAGTCGGTCATTTTGGCCGAGCCGCGGAGCGATGCTACGTGAGCCAGCCTGCTCTAAGTGGACAGATTGCCAAACTTGAAAATGAGCTGAATGTAACGCTGTTCGAACGAAGCCGACGCTCAGTTAAGGTTACCCCAGAAGGTGAACAGATTGTTGCTTACGCCAAGTCCATTCTCAGTCTAGCTGAAGAAATCAAAACCTGTGCGCAAGCAGCAGCCAATCCCTATTCAGGCAAACTCAAACTCGGCATGATTCCAACAATCGGGCCATATCTGACACCCAATTTGCTCCCGGCCATCAAGCGCAGTCTGCCGCAACTCAAGCTTGACATTGTCGAATCGAAAACGTTTGAACTGGAAAAATCTTTGCTTGAAGGACACATTGACGCCGCAATCTTAGCGACCAAAGTAGAACATTCAAACCTGGCTGAGATCTTTCTTTACGATGAGCCCTTCTGGGTTGCCGTACCTTACCAACATCCACTGGCCTTGCTTGAAACTATTGATGTCAATTCTATCAGCGCTGAAGAGTTCTTACTGCTTGAAGATGGGCACTGTTTTCGCGACCAGGTTATTTCATTCTGCGAAACCGCAATCGAAGCGAATCCAAATTTCAAGACAAAACATACCAGTCTTACCACGATCCTTTCCCTTGTAGGCGCTGGTTCAGGGGTGACACTTGTACCTGCGATGAGTTTGGCGGGTACTTGGGTAACGGACGCCGGAATCGCAACCAGAAAAGAGGCGACTGGATCCGCGGTTCGATCCGTTTCGCTGGTCTATCGAAAAACCTACCCTCGTCGTCGATTGCTGGACAGATTTGCAGACATCATCTGTGCAGGGCTGCCGGATACAGTTAAACCAGCACGGCGCTAGTTTGGCTTCCTGATCTTCGTCGGATTCAACTGACAGCTGACATAGGAGAAAACTACAAGTTCAATTCTTGCTGGCTATCTGCATCCGGCCAGTTGCCTTCTCTACGACAACCACCGTCTTGCATTTCGAAAGAACATCATCCACGGACTTTCTTCGCATTCAACTTCAGGAGTCCACGAGTACTGCGCCATACGGAATACACGCTCTGGATGAGGCATCATTGCTGTTACACGACCATCTGAATTGGTGACTCCAGCAGTCGCACCGTACGAGCCATTAGGATTGTAGGGATAAACTTGAGTCGGTTCTTTTCGATTATCAACATATCGGAAACAGACATTTCTATTCTCAACTAACTTTCGGAAAGCAATTTCATTTTGAAACTGTGCCCGTCCTTCACCATGAGCGACAGCAACGGGGAATGCCAAACCTTGCAAATCTTGGGTAAACACAGACTTTCCGCTTGCAATTTCATTCATGACCAATCTAGCTTCAAACTGCTCAGATCGATTGCGGACAAATATCGGCCAATCATTTGCACCGGGAACTATCTGTTTGAGTTCCGCCATCACCTGACATCCGTTGCACACTCCCAACGCAAACTTTGAAGTGTCGCCAAAGAAAGCCTCAAACATGTCGCGAAGTTGATTCTGTTTCAAAATAATACTTGCCCAACCTCGACCAGCACCGAAAACATCGCCGAATGAAAATCCTCCACATAAGACAATTCCTGAATATTCTGAAAGCGTTCTGACTCCCTCAATTAGATCGACCATTACGATATCAACAGACTCGAAACCTGCCCGATCAAATGCCGCTGCCATCTCTAAGTGTCCATTAACACCCTGCTCCCTTAGCACTGCAATTTTTGGAGCTTTTCCAGAATTAATCGATGGAAATTTCTGAAGACCGGCCTGATGTGATTCCTTTAGAATGGATTCCACAGAGTAATCTAGGAACGATAATCCTGGGTCGCGGACATCTAGAATTCTGTCATACTCTTGCTGCGCTTCATCCGGGTTGTCACGCCGAGACTGCATCTGATTCGTGAGTTCCGACCATATTCTGTGCAAATTAATACGAGCATCAGTAAAAATAAGCTCACCATCAACCGAAATTCTGACTTCATCGTCATCTGATATCGTGCCAATCAAATGAACCAGTGAGTCAATACCATATCGACGGAATGTTTCGACTAGATGACTCTCATTTTCACTTTCAATCTGAAGCACTGCGCCTAGCTCCTCATTGAAGAAATACTGAATTGGATCTTCACAGTCGTTAATGTCTATATCCAAACCAACACGACCCGCAAAGGCCATTTCGCATAAAGTTGTAAGTAACCCACCGTCTGAACGATCGTGATAAGCGAGAAGTAGATTCCGGTCGATGAGGTCTCCAACCGCTTGAAAGTATCTTTCTAGGAGTGAAACATCGTCAACATCTGGTACTGGTGCACCAATGCAATCAAATGACTGGTACAGTACTGACATTCCCATTCGGTTCTTGCCAGCACCAAGATCTACCAGAAAGAGTTTGGACTGGGTATTCTTGCTTAGCTGTGGGGTCAATGTCTTTCGGACATCGTCTAATGGTGCAAATGCGCTAGCTACCAGCGAAATTGGAGAGTAAACCTGGTAGTTTTCACCATCTGACTCCACCCACTCGGTCATCATCGATAGTGAGTCCTTTCCAACCGGAATCGATAGCCCCAAATTGACGCAGAATTCAAGTGCCACGCTCTTTACCGCTTTGTACAGCGAGGAGCATTCTCCTTCAATACCAGCAGAAGCCATCCAGTTTGCACATATCTTCACATCCGAAAGTGAGGCAACACCAGCTGACCTGAGATTTGTCAAAGCCTCACCTACGGCCATTCTGACACTGACAGCTTCATCCAAGACAGCAATTGGCGATCGCTCCCCAACCGCCATCACCTCGCCGGTATATGTTTGGTAACCCGCAATCGTGACTGAAGCATCAGCAACAGGAACCTGCCAGGGGCCTACCATCTGATCGCGATGAACCAAGCCCGAAACGGTTCGGTCACCAATCGTGATCAAAAAGGTCTTGTCTGCAACGGCTGGAAACCGTAATGTTCGCTCAACGCAGTCTTTAAAATTTGAAACATTAGGTTCTAACAGTGTATCCAGTCGTTTATTGGTCACATCTTTCCGTATTGGTTGTTGAATATCGCCCAATAGAAAATCAAGGCTCACATCGACAGCTGAAGACACTTCTTCACCGCTTCTAAGCAAAAATCTGTCACTCGATAGAACTTCACCAATAACCTGCCACGGACAGTTTTCCCGCCGGCAAATTTCAGAGAAGCAATCAAGCTCTGAATTTTTGATCGCCAACACGTAACGTTCCTGAGATTCATTGCACCAGATTTCCATCGGAGACATTCCGACATCATCAACCGGAATGTCGTGCAACCGAATATCAGCGCCGCGGCCAGCAGCATGCACAATTTCAGGCACCGCGTTTGAAAGTCCTCCAGCTCCGACGTCATGTATTGAAAGAATAGGATTTGAATCTCCCAATTCACGACAACGGTCAATAATTTCTTGACATCTGCGCTGCATTTCAGGGTTGCTCCGTTGTACAGAAGCGAAATCCAACCCCTCATCGGAACTACCCTGCCCCAGACTGGATGCCGCACCGCCACCCAATCCGATAAGCATAGCAGGACCACCAATCACCACGAGAACATCGCCTTCATTGAGTTTTTTCTTTTCAATGTGCTGCGGTCGAATATTGCCAATACCCCCAGCGAACATAATTGGTTTGTGATACCCATAGCGAGTTCTAGGATCATCACCTGCCATTTCAAATGTTCTGAAATAACCACCGATGTTCGGTCTGCCAAATTCATTGTTGAATGAAGCGGCGCCAATTGGTCCTTCCAGCATGATTTGTAAAGGTGATGCAATTCGCGATGGCCGACACTCGGAAGACTCCCAAATCTGTCGATTCCCGGGGATTCTAAGGTGAGATACAGAAAATCCACAAATTCCAGCTTTGGGTTTGCTGCCAATTCCTGTTGCACCTTCATCGCGGATTTCACCCCCTGCCCCTGTCGCTGCTCCGGGAAATGGCGAAATTGCTGTTGGATGATTGTGGGTTTCGGCTTTGAAAACAATATGAGCAGGCTCTTCCGGCAAATACTGATACTCGCGATCAGAGCCAATTGGAGCAAATGGTTTGGCCTTTCTCCCTTCAATTACTGCCGCGTTATCCTTATAGGCAACCAATGTACCACTAGGAGAGCGACGGTGTGTTTCTCGAATCATCGAAAACATTGATTCACGATGCTCGACTCCATCGAAATTCCAACTGGAATTGAATATTTTGTGTCGACAGTGCTCTGAATTGACTTGGGAGAACATCATTAACTCGGTTTCAGTTGGGTTTCTGCCCTCCTTTACACACCAATGATTGAGATATTCAAGTTCTAGTTCAGATAGTGCCAATCCCATCTTCCGATTCGCTGAACGCAGTGCTGCAACTCCATCGGTCATCACATTGATAGTAGTGGTCCGCTTGCGGCTGCTAGGCTTGAATATCAGCTGTATCTGATCTGCATTGAATATCACAGACTCCGTCATTCGATCCATCAGCAACAATTCAAACTGACGTCTCTGGGTATCTTTCAAGTCCTGGTCAGTTTGAAAGTTCCAAACGACCCCTCGTTCAATACGTTCAACCCCGATAAATCCACAACGGTGAAGAATTTCGGTCGCTTTAGTACTCCAAGGAGAGGTTGTACCTAAGCGCGGTAATACAAGAATTGAATTCTCAGAAAAGAGAGCGTTTTTTTGGATTAACTCTGCGTCAACCAAATCGAGAATATCATCGATCTGATTCTGGAGTCCAGATTGAAATTCAGTTGATAGAAAGTAACAGAATCTGGATTGCAGGGATTGCAGGCCAAAATCAGCCGATTCGTCAATGTTGTTTTGGAGCTGACTTAGTTTGAAATTTGATAACGCCGGTGCACCTCTAGCACACAAAATCTGAAGGTCGCCACCGGCGTTCTGCATGATTCAGGAGAATTCGAATGTCAGGCAACTATTCGATAATTCACTATCGATCAGGTTCCCATTGGCCGAATTGAAGATGTTCAAATGGTAGAAATTCCCAAGCGCCGAGCGGCAATTTCGTAGGATTCGACTACATTGCCGAGGTCCTGTCGATAGCGGTCTTTGTCGAGTTTCTCTCGAGTATCAGCATCCCACAAACGACACCCATCCGGTGTGAATTCATCGCCAAGCAGCAGTTCATTCTGATAGCGTCCGAATTCGAGTTTGAAGTCTACCAGAATAATGTTTGCTTCTCGAAACAGCGGGACTAAAACTGAATTCGTTGCAAATGTCAGCTCGGTCATGACCTGAATTTCTTCATCTGTAGCCCAGTTAAAAGATCGAATGTGATACTCATTAATCATGGGGTCGTGAAGTTCGTCATTCTTGAGAAAGAACTCAAATGTGGGAGTTTCGAGTTGCATTCCATCCTGCACACCCAACCTTCTGCATATGGAGCCAGTTGCAATATTTCTGACAACACATTCCACTGGAATCATATCCAGATGTCGGACCAGGGACTTCGTGTCGTCAATCATCTCTATGAAATGAGTTTTGACACCCGCATCATCCAACTTTTGCATGATAAACGCATTGAAATGGTTATTTACCAGCCCTTTACGACTCAAGGCTTCGGTTTTCAACCCATCAAATGCTGATGTGTCATCCCTGAACTCCATCAGTAAAGTGTTGTTATCGTCAGTCGAAAATATAGACTTCGCCTTACCGGAGTACATCAAGGTACTCTGATTCATATTGAACTCCCGCAAAAAGTTAAAAATTTAATTGAGAAATGTAATTAAGCCGATTACAGTACGCCTGCACCAATCATCGCTGCACGTACGGAGCTCTGAGCCCCTTCGGTCAGAGGCACAAGTGGCAAACGCAGGCAGTTTTCAATCAACCCCTGCTGAGACACACCCCACTTGGCAGGAATGGGATTCGATTCGATGAACATCGACTCGTGCAAAGGATTGAGCCTGTCATTCAGCTGTCGTGCCCGTTCTGAATCGCCAGAGACTGCAGCAGTGCACATCTCATGCATCAGCTTAGGTGCAACGTTTGCTGTAACTGAAATTGTGCCTTTACCACCGACCAGCATTAGTTCAAGTGCGGCTGTGTCCTGCCCTGAGTATGAAATAAAGTCATCACCCGATTGTTCAATCAATTTTTTTCCGCGTTCTATGTCGGCCGTGGCATCCTTAATGCCAATAATATTGTCGATGTGGCTCAGACGTATGGCTGTACTGTTTTGCAAGTCAACTGATGTTCGACCTGGAACGTTGTACAGAATCTGTGGTATCGGTACCGATTCAGCTATCAGCTTAAAGTGTTGATACAACCCTTCCTGGGTGGGCTTGTTGTAGTAAGGCACTACCAAAAGACAAGCATTTGCACCGACTTCCAAGGCGATTTTGGTTAGCTCCAATGCTTCTGCAGTGCTATTTGAGCCGGTACCTGCAATTACGGGGACGCGTCCTGCAGCGGCTTGAATCGTTTTTTCGATAACTGTATGATGTTCATCGTGACTTAACGTGGCAGATTCTCCTGTAGTACCAACCGACACGATAGCATCTGTTCCCTGTTTAACATGATGGTCAACAAGTTTTGCCAGAGAATCCAGATCCAAAGATCCGTCTTCGTGCATCGGGGTGACTATTGCAACTATACTGCCAGTAATCATAGTAGTTTGTTCTCCAGCAACCGATTATCTGTAATTCGCCTCAAGTATTGCCCACGCCAGGCATAGTGAAATTGGCTAAAAGAAATAAAATAGTTAAATCAACGAACGATTTAGTTGTCAAAGAAAATATGCGTATGGCATTTATCCAATGCCCGTCATTATTGAAAGGAATTTGTAAAGCGAAAAACTAACGCACCACTCGCTTGATCAGCCCATCGTGATCTTTCTCTCCCTCAACTCGTTAATATATCCAATCTTGTTCCGATTACGAGGATAAATTGATTCGGTGATATGAAATTCAAAGTGAATCCACACTCAATTTTCTGCCCTAATCCGCAATTGGAAATCGTTCTTGGCGTCAATGGCTGGAATTTCAGTTGGCACTCCAGAATCTGCAGTGGGCTTGTTCCGGTTCATTCTGCAAGACGTTCGATAAATGCATTGGGCGTCAATATCTCAAATCGTTGGTGGGATGCCATCGTCAAAAGGTCTTGATCTCCTGTAATCAGGTAGGCAGCGTCACCAATCAAAGCTGTTTCGAGCAATTTGTCGTCGTCCGGGTCCCGACATCCCATACGGGCGCCTGTGATCGATACCAATTCGGAAACTTCTAAGAGTTGCGTTAGCCAGACTGCCCGTATATTACGGGTGACATATCGGTCAAATTTTGAACGAAACAGTCTGTCGTGAAGTTCGATGTAGGTTTCGCGGGAAAAAACAAGAACACCGTTCACCGACCGAATAGCATTGAATACAATACGAGGCGGTCCTTGCGGACGCAGTACAGCACTAATCAAGACATTGGTGTCGACAACAACTCGCTCAACTTTCATCCAACAGGAGTGTTACAAGTTTAGCATCAGTCAGGCCGTTTGCGAAAGCTTCGTCTGACATACTATCCATTGTGGCGAGAAGACGGTCCCAAGCTGCACCACGAAGATTTTCGTAGTGTTGTACCGACATCATCACACCGACTGCACGGCCTTTTCTTGTCACCTGTACGGGAGTACGCTGAGCGGCATCCAAAAATTGACCGAACCGATTCTTAGCTTCTTTTGCAGCAATTTGTTTCATAATAGCCATTATAGCCACTAGTATGAGCGGTATGATTGGACAATCGAAATTGCTGCACTTGACGAACGTAGTGGTAATGAAATGCCACTATCGCCGAGGCAACGGTATTTGTTACTTCTAACAATCGCTCACTTTCTTTAGCGATCATCGAAGAGCGACATCAAATTTCGTAAATTCTACGGCTCGAATACATTCCTTCCGAGATTACCAATCAATTTCATTAAGATTAAGCAACACAGATAAAATTTCTTTTGCACTCAATGTCTCGCTCGTCGATACTCACCTTTCAAGCACGGGTGATTCTAGACCTGAACCCGCAAGTTTGCGAAATTACCACCAGTTAGAATATGGGAAATAGGCTATCAAAAATTTACACTAGAACCGGAGATGATGGCACAACTGGACTTGGGGACGGCAGTCGTACGGCAAAGGATTCCGACCGCATCGAAGCATTGGGAGCCATTGATGAACTCAATAGCTGCATTGGTCAAGTTCTGGCTCTCGAAATTCCAGACGACGTTGATCAATGCCTCTTTGAGGTTCAGCACACATTGTTTGATATCGGCGGGGAAATTTGTATTCCAGAATTTCGGATGGTTGACCAAGACCGCGTTGATTCACTAGAAACTCAGCTTGACAGATTTAACGAAAACCTCGAACCGCTTAAGGAGTTCATACTGCCCGGTGGGACAGAGGCTGCTTCAGTTTGTCACAGCGCCAGAGGCATTTGTCGACGTGCTGAACGCAGAGTCCACACTCTCGCCCGAAACGAAGATGTATCAGATGTCTCTAGACAGTATCTCAACCGCCTCTCTGATCTTCTTTTTGTCGTAGCACGCTACCTCAACAAGAACGCTGGCGGATCTGACGTTCTATGGAGACACGACAGGACGCGGAAAAAATTCAAACGAAACAAACAAGGCAAAACGAATAGCTTGGCTGATTAGCGCACCCTAGACCAGTCAAAATGCGGCCCTGGGTCGGTCTTCCTGCCCGGAGCAATTTCCGAATGCCCGAATATGCGAGTGCGATCAATTTTTGGATACTCCTGAAGCAGCAATTCGATAAGCATATCAAGTGATTCATACTGACCCTGTTCAAATCGGTCTTCATCACACCCTTCAAGCTCAATTCCAATCGAAAAGTCATTCACGCGATCTCTGCCCAGACACTGAGATACTCCGGCATGCCAGGCTCGCTTGTCTAGCGGGACGAATTGAACAACGCTTCCATTTCTTCGTATGAGGAAGTGAGAAGAAACCCTTAATCCTTCCAGATGGGCAAAATAATCATGAACCTGATGATTGAGCGTGTTACAGAAGAGAGCTTCAATGTAATTTCCACCGTAAATTCCAGGCGGCAAGCTAATGGCATGAATAATGATCACCTCGGGATCCACACCCAAGGGACGATCGTCAAAGTTTGGCGAACTGACCTGTTGAATACCTTTGATCAGTTGACTGCTGCGGTCCAGTTTCATCGCTTATCCAAGAATATTTTCCTGATTTTATTTCATTGTATTTACGGGGATTCAATGACAGTTCCAGATTTCAAATGAAACCGACTGACCGCTAATAGACGGTTGGCCTCAGAGACATGTGGCCTCCAATTCGAATTGACGTTCTTGTCTATAATCAGTGCCAATTTATCAGGGCAACCCGGACACAAAGTCATACATTCTGATGGTGCATATTACCCCCAACCGCTGGCAATTCTGGATCGATCGAGGAGGCACGTTCACCGACATCGTTGCCGTTGATCCGGACGGTCAATTGCACACGCACAAGTTGCTGTCTGAAAACCCCGAGCACTATCAGGATGCCGCAATTCAGGGAATCCGAGATTTTTTAAACCTAAATGGTGAATCCATCAGTTCTGATCTGGTCACTTCCGTCAAGATGGGAACGACCGTCGCAACAAACTCCCTTCTTGAGCGAACTGGGGAACGTTGCGTTCTGGTCACAACTAGAGGTTTCAAGGATGCCCTGAGAATTGGTTATCAAACTCGACCCGAACTCTTTGCCCGACATATCAAACTGCCGGACCTGCTGTATGAGCAGGTAATCGAAATTGATCAGCGGCACAGTGTTTCAGGTGATGTGCTGGTTGAATTGGACCACGATGCCGTATACACAATCCTCAAAGCGGTACATGACCATGGAATTCGGGCATGCGCCATTGTATTTCTCCACGGTTACCGATTCCACCAACATGAAAAAGAAGTCGCTGACATCGCCCGTCAGATCGGCTTTACCCAAATTTCGACTTCACATGAAGTCAGCCCATTAATGAAACTTATTGGAAGAGGAGACACGACAGTCGTCGATGCTTACCTCTCTCCGGTTCTTCGACACTACGTCAACCAAATTGCCAGTGAGTTGCACGGAGTTCGTCTGATGTTCATGCAATCGAACGGTGGGCTAACCGATGCCAGGCAGTTTCAGGGTAAAGACAGTATTCTGTCAGGCCCTGCTGGTGGTGTTGTCGGTGCTGTTGAAACTAGCAAACTAGCAGACTTTAACAAGATTATCGCATTTGATATGGGCGGGACATCAACTGATGTATCCCATTACGCAGGTGAGTACGAACGCGCCTACGACACATTCGTTGCAGGAGTCCGAATTCGTTCACCAATTATGCGTATTCACACCGTCGCAGCTGGCGGCGGTTCCATTCTTAAGTTTGATGGTTTGAAATACCGTGTTGGACCTGAATCTGCAGGTGCCAATCCAGGCCCGGCCTGTTATCGTCGAAACGGACCGCTCACCATTACTGACTGTAACCTGATTCTGGGCAAACTACAGCCAGAATTTTTTCCACATATTTTTGGCCCGAATGGTAACCAGCCACTTGATCTTGAAACTGTCGAGAATCAGTTTTCCGAACTCGCTGACTCGATTCGATTGCAAACGGGAGATGATCGAACAGCTCACGGCGTCGCCGAGGGGTTTCTCAAGATTGCCGTCGACAACATGGCTAATGCCATCAAGAAAATTTCTGTGCAACGTGGTTACGACATTACTGAATACACCCTTTGTAGTTTCGGAGGTGCTGGTGGGCAACATTCGTGCCTCGTCGCCGACGCTCTGGGAATTGAAACCGTCTTCATCCATCCTTACGCTGGCGTCCTGTCGGCCTATGGCATTGGATTGGCAGACGTTCGCGTCATTCATGAAGAAGCGGTGGAAGATCGACTTTCAGACCAACTGATTGCAGCGCTCGAACTACGCTATTCAGCACTTTGCGAACGAGCAACTGATGAAGTAACGAAGCAGGAAATTGAAGCACAGAACATCGATTTGCAAAAACGAATTCACGTACGCTATGAAGGCACCGATTCTGCCGTTGAAGTTGCTAGCAGCGACTGCGACACCATTCGCAGTCAGTTTGAAGAGAGCCATAAACAGCGCTACGGATTTATCATGCCAGATAAAGAAGTGATGGTCGAGGCAATTTCAGTTGAAGCCATCGGCAGCACCAGAATGCATGTGGAGGATGAAAAACAAATCCTACCTCGTTCTTCTCCTCTTAAGTCGAGCGGTACCGCTCAAATGTATTATTCCGGCAGCTTTCACGAATCAAACGTGTACGTAAGAGAAGCACTGCATCCTGGTGATACCGTCGTAGGACCGGCAATCATTATTGAATCGACTGGTACGACCATTGTTGAGCAGGACTGGGCTCTTGAAACAACCCGACATAACCACTTGATTTTAAGAAGAATAGCACCTCGCCCTAAACAGAAGGTTGTAGGCACGGATGCCGATCCGGTGATGCTTGAGGTGTTCAACAATTTGTTTATGTCGATTGCTGAACAGATGGGCGCCTCGCTGGAAAACTCCGCTTATTCTGTCAATATCAAAGAACGTCTGGATTTTTCATGCGCAATATTCGACGCTCAAGGCGACCTGGTAGCCAATGCTCCGCATATGCCGGTTCACCTTGGTTCAATGAGTGAGTCGGTTCACATTGTGATACGCAATCGAAAAGGCAGCATGAAACCAGGCGACTCTTACATCCTCAACAATCCTTATAACGGTGGTACTCACCTGCCCGACATCACTGTCATCACACCCGTATTCGAACAGATTGAAGGCAAAATTCTGTTTTATGTAGCCTCGCGCGGACATCATGCCGATGTCGGCGGAATCACTCCAGGTTCAATGCCACCTGACAGTCATGTAATCGAAGAAGAAGGCGTGTTAATTGACGATGTTCAACTCATCGACCAAGGTCGGTTCTTGGAGAGTGAGATCAGGGATGTGCTTTTGGGTGCGCAGTATCCGGTGCGCAACATTGAACAGAACCTGGCTGACATCAAAGCTCAGGTGGCAGCGAATGAAAAAGGCGTGCAGGAACTGAGAACAATGGTGAATCACTTTGGCCTTGACGTTGTGATTGCATACATGCAGCATGTTCAGGACAACGCAGAAGGGGCAGTTAAGAATGTCCTTAAAGCACTCAGAGACGGTCACTTTCGCTATGAAATGGACGATGGTAGTGCCATTGAAGTTACCATTTCAGTCGATCAGGAAAACCAGAGTGCAGTTGTTGACTTCACCGGAACCTCCTCACAACGCGAAAACAATTTCAATGCTCCTTCATCTGTTGCCAGAGCCGCAGTCATGTACGTTTTCAGAACACTGGTTGAGGATGTCATTCCGATGAATGAAGGCTGCCTTAAGCCGATCAAGATCATCATTCCTGACGGTTGTATGCTAAAGCCTGTTTATCCCGCAGCGGTGGTTGCCGGCAACGTCGAAACCTCACAGTACATCACAGATACGCTTTACGGAGCACTTGGTGTTATGGCTGCAGCACAGGGCACAATGAACAATTTGACTTTTGGAAACGAAAAGTACCAGTACTATGAAACAATTTGTGGAGGGTCTGGAGCAGGACCCGATTTTGATGGTGCGGATGCGGTTCACACACACATGACTAACGCAAAACTAACTGATCCCGAGATTCTGGAGTGGCGATTTCCGATCCGTTTGGAGAGTTTTGAGATTCGACACAATAGTGGCGGTCGCGGCCGACAAAGAGGTGGCAATGGAGCGATTCGAAAACTTCGATTTCTAGAACCGATGACAGCCGCAATTCTCTCTGGACATAGAATCATCCCGCCTTACGGTGTTGATGGTGGAGAGTCTGGTCAAACGGGACGCAATTACGTTATTCGAGCAGATGGCAGTGTGGAGAAGTTGGGTTCGACAGATCGAACCGAAATGAATTCAGATGATGTTTTCGTGGTTGAAACACCAGGCGGCGGCGCATTCGGTAAGTCGAACTAGCTGAATTTACAAACGACATCAACGAATAGTCTTTAGGAGTCTATCTGTGAAATCCAAGCACTGAAAGAGAGTGAACTTTTGAAGTCCTGCATTCCAACAATCCTGAAAATTATTGTGTTGCGATGCAATATACTTATTTTGAACTCTTTGACTCAGTGATACATCGCTGATAAATCGATTATTTTCAAACATATGGAGCATAGGGCATGACCCAAAGACCAAATGGCAAATACTCATGGGATATTAACCCAACTGAAGATCTAAAGAAATTTCCAGTGCCGAGTTATGCACCGAACCGCTGGGAAGGCATTCGCAGAGACTATGACTGGACTGAGGTCGAAAGATTGCGGGGAAGTGTACGCATTCAAAACACTTTGGCTGAGATGGGCTCTGAAAAACTTTGGAAATTTCTGAACAGTTCCGATTTTGTAGCAAGCCTTGGGGCCTATAGCGGCTGTCAGGCAGTACAGCAAGTACGAGCCGGACTGAAATCGATCTATTTGTCTGGTTGGCAGGTCGCCGCTGATGCAAACAACGCTGGCCAAACTTATCCAGATCAGTCCCTTTACCCAGCGAGTTCTGTTCCGCAAGTCATTGAGCGTATCAATAACGCTTTCACGCGTCAGGATCAGATTCAAACACTTGAACGCCTGAGCGGTCAGGAAACAACCGATATTGACTGGTTCATGCCGATTGTTGCCGATGCGGAAGCAGGATTTGGGGGTCCACTCAACGTATTTGAACTGACCAAGGCAATGATTAAAGCTGGAGCGGCTGGTATCCACTATGAAGATCAACTGTCTTCAGAAAAGAAATGTGGCCACTTGGGCGGCAAGGTTCTGCTCTCAACAGCCAATGGCATTCGAAATCTGACTTCAGCTCGACTGGCCGCAGATGTTATGGGAGTTCCCACCATTATCATCGCCAGAACCGATGCCGAAGCTGCTCGCCTCTTGATCTCCGATATTGATGAGCGAGACCACCCGTTCATCACCGGGGAGCGAACTGATGAAGGTTTTTTCCGCATTACCGGTGGAATCGAAATGTGTATTGCACGTGGTCTAGCATATGCACCGTATGCTGATCTGATTTGGATGGAAACTTCAACTCCAAACCTGGAAGATGCACAGAAGTTTGCCGACGGTGTTCATGCAGAATTTCCAGGCAAAATGCTGGCCTACAACTGTTCACCCTCGTTCAACTGGCAACGGGATTTAGGTGCCGAAAATCTTGCAGATTTTCAGAAGAGCCTGGCAAAGATGGGCTACAAATATCAGTTCGTAACGCTTGCTAGTTTCCATAGCGTTAACTACTCAAGTTTTGATATTGCAAAAAAATATCTGGACCGCGGCATGGAAGGCTATGCAGAATTGCAGCAAGCTGAATTTTCAGCAGAAGAATTTGGATTCTCTGCAACGCGCCATCAGCATGAAGTTGGTGTGAGTTATTTTGACGCTGTTAACGAAGCAACAACTGGCGGACGCAAGAGTTCAACGGTTGCAATGGCAGATTCAACAGAAACAGCTCAGTTCTAACTGAGCCCACCTTCTATAAGAAAAAGGCGCCGGGAAATACTTCGGCGCCTTTTCTTTGTGGCAGCAGATTTAGATCCGATACATTTTTGATTCCAATCCTTCAGGCCGACGATTTTCTGGCTCCATTCAGTTTTGCGTTTTGAAGGGGACGTAGTCATTCCATCTCTACATGACATGGATTATTCTCCTAATCTATGAATAATTGATCTGGAAAACCAGCAATTGTTCGACGAGTTTCTACAACGAGTACAATAGCAAACTCGCTGTTTTGATGAATCTACATTGCCAGAAACTTACGTAATTAGTTTTCTGTAGTCGCCTCAATATAGGATTGAATTGGAAAATTACAATCCAAATTTACGATTGGTATTACTCTGCATTAAATTGCCGCAAAGTTGAGTACATGTGTCAGTTGTCCAGCGACAATTAGATTAATTCCGAAAACTAATTTATCCAGATAGTTGCTGGATATCTTTCAATTTCCGTTGAAACAACTATAGTGCCAAACTGATTCATTTTGATGGCGCTGATTTCGGTCGTTTACCAACTTCTTTTCCGAAAACTGGAAAGAATTCAATACGCCTCTAATCGAAATACAAAGGAAAATAACGTAATGTAAAATGCATAGCATCGATAGTTTACGACTATTGAATTTGGTAGGGAACAAGTGACTCTTGCAACGGAGAAATCGCCAGTCAAATAATGAAAACCGTAATAGAAATAAGCGATGGCACTCTAAAGAAAGCAGAGTTTGTTGCGGAAAATAGAGGCATCACTGTCAGCCAACTCGTCTCTGGATTAATTGAAGAATTAGCTGTATTGCCAAACTCTAAACAGCATGAAAAGCCTTGGATGGTCGGATTTGGTGCACTGTCTGATTTGGCAGAAGAAAACCACAGGATACTCGAACTCATCGAAGATGAATTCGGAGTAGTTGACGAGAATGATCGTCGATGATTCTGGATACCAACGCTTTGTCAGCGTGGGCAGAAGGCATTGGAGCGGTAGAAGAAATACTTGGCAACGCTGATAGTGTTGAAGTCCCTAGCATCGTAGTTGGCGAATACTTGTTTGGCATTCAGCAGTCTCGACATTACGTCCGCTATGCCCATTGGCTAGATTTAGTCTTAACGAATGTGGATATCGTATCAATTGATAGAGAAACTGCTCACTGGTATGCACAAATTAGATTGGAATTGAAGGCCAAAGGTACACCAATTCCTTCCAACGACACTTGGATTGCCGCCACCGCAAAACAGTACGAATATCCGATATTAAGTAACGACCTACACTTTGATCGCGTCAGTGGAGTTCACCGCGTCGCATTTGATTTGCGATAGGGTATTTTTCAAAAAATTGGCGTTAACTTGTTTACCCATTGGGTTGTGTAAATGTATGAACCGCATCCAAAGCTTACGTCTCCACCGGAAAATGCGACACTATGGCGTTATATGGACTTTACGAGGATTGTTTGACAAGCGTCTGAAATACACCGACCTCGTCGGCGGAACAGATGGCCGGTTACATTAGCGAACGAACAATCGGCCAGTCATTACAATGAAACGATCTGACAAAGGCGAACAGCCGTCAGTCCCACCGATGAGCGACTTCGAATTTGAGGATGTCCTGTCAATATTGCTGGGTTAGAAACCGCCGGTGAAGAAGAAACCCCCAGAGCAGAAATCTTCCAGAAAATCGAAAGATTTAGCATGATATTTCAGCTGTCAACTAAAAAAGATAATTCCCATATATTTTCTACTTAGAACGCTTGTTCTTTATCGATTTTCAATATGTTTCTAAAGTCTTGGCTTTGTCGATTTAGGTACATTATTCCTTTTCTTTTGGTAGAATCTCGCCAAGTAGAACACTGCTCGTCGAAAACTTCAGAGCAGTCAGTCGAGTGCGGCTTCGAGTTCCGGTACTGCATTAAACAGGTCCGCTACCCAACCGAAATCGGCAACCTGAAATATCGGTGCTTCTTCGTCCTTGTTGATGGCAACGATCACCTTTGAGTCTTTCATTCCAGCCAAATGCTGAATTGCTCCGGATATGCCAACTGCAATGTAGAGGTCAGGCGCAACAACTTTTCCGGTCTGTCCGACCTGGTAGTCATTTGGCACATAGCCCGCATCTACAGCCGCCCGCGAGGCGCCGACTGCAGCACCGAGTTTATCGGCAACTCGCTCTAGCATGTTAAAGTTTTCTCCACTTTGCATGCCGCGTCCACCTGAAATTACGATACTCGCGGTAGTCAGTTCGGGGCGCTCACTACGAGTCAAATCGTGTCGAACAAAGTTTGACAGTCCAACATCCCCTGTTGAAGTGATTTCTTCGATTGGCGCTGCACCACCTTCTTCGCTCGCCGCATCAAACGCTGTCGTTCGTACAGTGATCAGTTTTACAGAATCAGTGGAGCGTACAGTCGCCAAGGCGTTACCCGCATAGATTGGGCGAACGAAAGTATCCTCACTCAGAATCTCGCTGATGTCGGATACCTGTTGAACGTCCAGCATCGCAGCAACTCTGGGCATCAGATTTTTGCCAAATGTCGAAGCCGGAGCAAATACATGACTGTAGCTTTCAGCAAGGTCTTTGACTACTGGCGCAACGTTTTCGGCTAAACCATACTGGTAAGCTTCGCTGTCACATTTGATAACCTTACTAACGCCGTCAATATTGCACGCGGCGGATACAACTGCATTGCAATTGAAGCCTATAACGAGTGCATGCAGATCATCACTGACTTCACAGGCTGCGGTGACAGTATTCAGTGTAGAGGCTTTAACCTCTTCATTGTCGTGTTCGACCAGAATTAGTACACTCATGCTAGTACCTTTGCCTCATCTCTCAGTTTTTCGATCAGTTCAGCCGCGCTGGACACCTTGATCCCTGCCTGGCGGTTTGGCGGTTCATTGACTTCCACCACTTCAATTCTTGGTGTGACGTCTACACCGAGTTCATCGGGTGTCAGCGTTTCTATTGGCTTCCGCCGCGCTTTCATTATGTTGGGTAGTGAAGCGTACCTCGGTTCGTTCAAACGAAGATCAACTGTGATAACGCTTGGCTTTGAAAGCGATACTGTTTCGAGTCCGCCATCAACCTCTCGAACAACTTCAAAAGAATCGTCCTTAATCTCAATCTTTGAAACAAAAGTACCAAGCGACCAGTTCAGCTTTGCCGAGAGCATTTGGCCGGTTTGGTTGTTATCGTTGTCGACAGCTTGTTTACCCATCACGACCAAGCCCGGACCTTCTCGCTCGATTACCGACTTCAGTAGCTTCGAAACCGCCAATGGCTCCAAAGGTACATCAGTTTGAATCAAGATGCCACGATCCGCACCCATTGCCAGAGCTGTGCGAATGGTTTCCTGGCTCTGCTGAGGCCCTGCAGCAACCACAACGATTTCTTCGGCCGCACCTGACTCCTTCATACGAATCGATTCTTCGACTGCAATTTCGCAAAAGGGATTCATTGCCATTTTGACATTGTTAAGTTCAACGCCAGAGCGGTCGGCCTTCACTCTGACTTTAATGTTCGCATCAATTACGCGTTTAACAGGAACAACGACTTTCATACCGCTCCTCGGTTGAAAATTGAAAAAACTTGTGTGATTTGGCTACGATTTGAGCCTGATGTTTTCTGGGTCGTGAGGTGAGTTTTCAACAACAGTGCAATTATATCTTTCACCCAAAATTTCTATTTCGAAATTTGTTCCAGGTTTGCCATATCCGGTCTGAACGTAACCGAGTGCAAGGCTTTTTCCGATGAAGTGACCATATGAGCCCGCTGTAGCTCTGCCAATCATTTTCCTGCCATCCCACAAGGGTTCATTGCCTAACGGATCGGCATCGGTTATCCCTTCAACAGCGACGGTAACAAACTCTTGCGGAATCCCACTTTCCTTTTGAGCACGCAGTGCATCACGACCGGTAAAATCACCCTTGTCCATGTGAACGAATATTCCCAATCCCGCCTCAAGCATGGTGTACTCGCGAGTCAGATCCTGTCCCCACATGCGATAGGATTTTTCGATCCTCAGCGAGTCCATTGCCCGCATGCCACACTGCCCAATGTTAAACTCCTGACCAGCATCCATCAACTGCTCAAAGATATGACGTTGATATTCAATGGGATGATGTAACTCCCAGCCCAGCTCACCAACAAAATTAACGCGCATCGCCCGAAGCGGTGCGACGCCAACATAAATATCCTGTGCCGTCAACCAGGGAAAAGCCTCTGAAGACAAGTCGGTATCAGTCAGTTTCTGCAGCACCTTTCTTGAATTTGGCCCGGCAACAACCAGTGTTGCATAGCTCGTTGTCAGGTTTTCTACCTGTACTGAGTTGTCGTCCGGCAAGTGTTTGTTCAGAAAACTCAAATCAAAACGTTCTGCAGCTCCAGAACTCACCAGGTAAAACGATCCGTCTGTATTCCGGGTAACCGTGAATTCGCTTCTCACTCCACCATTTTTCGTCAGCACATGACAAAGTTGAATGCGCCCAGGTGCTTTTGGTAATCGCCTCGCTACCAATGGATCAAGAAAGGTTTCAGCACCTGCACCTGATACTCGAAACTTGGAAAAACTGGTAATGTCGATGATTCCGACATTGTTCCGAATGTTGTTGTGCTCGCTGCCAACATGTTCAAAGTATTTCGACCGCCTGAAACTCCAATCATCGACCGCTTCGACACCGTCTGGAGCAAACCAGTTTGGTCTCTCCCATCCATAGCGCTGACCCCAAACTGCTCCCATACCACCCAGACGATCATGAATCGGACTGGTTTTAGCTGGTCGGCAAGCGGGTCTTTCTTCATCCGGGTAGTGCACCGTGAACACATTTTCATATGCTTCTTCATTCTTCTTCACCAGGAATGGTCCACGAGCATAATCGCCATACCGGCGTGGATCAACTGCTAAGAGGTCAATGGTCGGTTCGCCCTCAACAATCCACTCAGCCAGTTGCCACCCTGCCCCACCGGATGCGGTTACCCCAAAACTATGGCCTTCATTCAACCAAACATTGGGCAAGTCCCAAGCCGGTCCAATTAATGGACTACCATCCGGTGTATAAGCGATAGGGCCATTGACGATATCTTTGATTCCAGCCGTTTCAAACGACGGCACTCGATGAATAGCTGCTTCAACATGCGGCAGTAGACGATCCAGGTCACCGGGAAACAGGTCTTTCTCAAACCCGGATGGAACACCGTCCGCAAACACTGCCGGAGCACCAACTTCATATGGCCCCAGGATATAGCCCATCCGTTCCTCGCGCAAATAGTAGGAAGCATCGGATTCCCGCAGCACCGCGAGTTCCTCGCCGCCGCTCTCCCGATACTCTTTGAGTTCAGGCACAACGTCAGTCACGATGTACTGATGCTGCACGGGAATTGAAGGAATGTTGATTCCCAATAGACGGCTTATGTCCTGTGAATAGTTTCCGGTTGCGCATACCAAATGCTCGCAAGTGATGTCACCTTTGCCTGTTGAAACTTTCCACTCACCGCCGCGTGTTCGGGTTAGACCTGTCACTTGCGTTTGCTGGTAGATCTTGGCACCTCTGTCTCGTGCACCTTTTGCCATTGCGTTCGTCACGTCAACTGGTGCAATATGACCGTCATCCGGATGGTACAGTGCGCCAATCAAACCATCAAGGTTGATCAATGGCCAAAGCTCTTTGATTTCGGATGGTGTGATCAACTCGAATGGAACACCGATGGTATTGGCTGTGCCACAATACTTCTTGTATTCATCCATTCGGTCCCGAGTACGCGCCAACCGGAGGTTTCCAGTAACGTGGAACCCAACATTCTGTCCCGTTTCGGCTTCCAGGGACTTATAGAGGTCAACAGAATATTTGTGCAATTGACCAACGGCATAACTCATATTGAAAAGCGGCAATAATCCTGCCGCATGCCATGTTGAGCCAGCTGTCAGTTCCGTCCTTTCACACAAAATGACGTCGCTCCATCCTTTCTTAGCTAGGTGGTAAAGTGTTCCCACCCCAACGACGCCGCCACCGATAATTACAACTCTTGCATGAGTGTCCATTCTTTGTGCCTCTTACTTCAATTTGATTTAATTTTTGCCATTAATCCAACTTCGTTCGTTGAGTATATTTCAACGCGCTGCATGGCACTAAGTGCGTCTGCAACTCTGTGTTGTTTCGTTGGTATCATGCAGTTAAATTACATTAAACTTATTGGACGAATTTGATAGAAATTCAAACAATTTTTCAACATATTCGACTTTAAATTGGGATCAGCCTCAAAATCGAAAATCAAAATGGCTAAGTCTGCAAAAACAATCTACTTTGATCAGGCAACTACTCCATCTAAAAAAGCTTGGAAAGGAACGAATTTTCGGTCTAAACCAAGGCGTGCTGATAAGATTGCCCGAACCATTCTTGACGGCTTTGAGAAACACTTCACCCTTTATCAGGAAATAACTTCCGGTGCACAGGAACGATTTGAACAAGCCAACTGGCACGAAGTACGCGAGGCTGCCAGACAGCGAATTCACTTTTATGACAAAAGAATCGAAGAAACTGTCGAGATCCTGCGAACCAAACTGCACATCTCAGAGCTAGACAAAACTTTATGGGAAGAAGTCAAAATTCATTTCATTCGACTTCTACTGGAGCATCGGCAGCCTGAACTGGCTGAAAGTTTTTACAACTCGGTATTTTGCAAGTTATTTCATCGCCGCTATTTCAAAAATAGTCATATTTTCGTTCGATCATCTGTATCCACAGAATTCATTCAGGCAGATCGGCCAGTCTATCGCTCCTACTACCCTGCCTCACGCGGATTCAAAAATACGATTTTCGACATTCTCAGCGATCTTAACTTCAGACTCGAATATGAAAATTTATCTCATGACGTCAGACAGATTCTAAAGCACCTAGGGCGAGTGCTTCCGAGAGACAAGCGTTCCGAGTCATTAAATTTTCAGATAGATGTTCTATCATCTCTGTTCTTCCGAAACAAGGCTGCTTATCTGATTGGGCGAGTGATAAATGACTACCAGGTGACACCGTTTATCGTACCGATACTGAACAATGAAAAAGGCAGTCTTTATGTCGACGCCTTGATTCTGAACCCGTCCGACCTGGATGCAATTTTTGGCTTTTCCAGAGCTTACTTTATGGTGAAAACACAGGTCCCATCAGCAACTGTAGATTTCTTGATGGGCATATTACCTGGCAAAAGCAAAGCCGATCTGTATTCTGCAATCGGCTTTCACAAGCAGGGAAAGACTGAATTTTACCGAGACTTCCTGCACCACCTGTCGCATTCGACAGATTCATTTATTGAAGCACCAGGCACACGAGGCATGGTTATGATGGTATTTACGCTGCCATCCTATCAGTATGTGTTTAAATTGATCAAAGACTCCTTCGAACCACCAAAGAAGCTATCCCGTTCAACGGTCATCGAGAAGTATCACCTGGTCAAACAGCACGATCGGGTCGGACGTCTGGCAGATACACTTGAATATTCTGAAGTTGCTTTGCCACTCGACCGATTTGAAAGTGAACTGCTTGATAATCTGCAGAAAACCTGCTCACATTCGATAATCATCGAAGATGATGTCGTAGTCCTCAAGCACGTCTATATTGAGCATCGAATGATTCCACTCAATCTGTACCTGCAGAATTTTGATGAAGAAAAAGATACGCTCTATTTTGCGAGGGGCTATGGCGATGCCATCAAGGAAATGGCTGCAGCAAACATTTTTCCTGGCGATATGCTACTCAAAAATTTTGGCGTAACCAGAAATCGACGTGTTGTGTTTTACGACTACGACGAAATTCGTTACCTGGATGAATGTAAAATCAGAAAGTTCCCGCAGTCTTCCAACCCTTTTGACGACATGGCGACTGAACCATGGTTCTCAGTTGGAGAGGACGATGTATTTCCAGAAGAGTTTGAAAAGTACTTTTTGGTGCATCCACTGATCAAAAATCACTTTGCTGAAATTCATGGTGATCTAATGACAGCGGAGTTTTGGCGGAACAAACAAGAACTTATTCGAGCCGGAATATTGGAAGACGTATATCCCTACGACAAAGCAAATCGATTTCCCAGACCCCAAACAAAGGCAGAATAAAAAATGGAGATTACTAAATGAGTGCGAGGCGAACGCGATCTGGCGGTCGATCAGCCCGTCAGGCGGCACGTTCAAATATCTCAATTCAATCTTTACCTTACATCAAACGTAAGGTACCCGTTTACAGTATTGCTCCTGAAGAAACATTGGCTTTAATCGAGCACAATGCCGATCGAGTACTTGCAGAGATCGGAATTGAATTTCGTGACGACTCCGAAGCACTTGATATCTGGCGCAAGGCTGGTGCATCGGTGGAAGGTGAGCGCGTCAAATTTGAGCCCGGCATGCTGCGGGAAATCATTCAATCAAATGCACCATCAAATTTCATGCAGCACGCCAGAAATCCCGCAAAAAGTGTTCACATTGCAAAGGACACAGCAGTGTTTGCGCCGGCATACGGCCCACCATTTATCCGTAATCTGGACGAGGGGCGACGCTATGCTACCATAGAAGATTTTAGAAACTTCGTCAAATTGACGTATATGTCCCCTGCCCTCCACCATTCTGGTGGGACTGTCTGTGAACCTGTGGACCTGCCGGTGAACAAACGTCATCTGGATATGATTTATTCACATTTGAAGTATTCAGACAAACCGTTTATGGGATCGGTCACCAGCGGTGAACGTGCTCAAGACACAGTTGACATGGCCAAAATTGTGTTCGGTGATGAATTTGTTGACCAAAACACTTGCATTCTGTCGTTAATCAATGTCAACTCTCCCATGACGTTTGATGACACCATGCTTGCCGCACTGAAGGTCTACGCCAAGCATGGTCAAGGAACCGTCATCTCTCCATTCATTCTGTCAGGCGCCATGTCCCCTGTGACTGTCGTCGGTACCTGTACCCAGATTCTCGCTGAAGCCACGGCTGGAATGGCTTTCGCACAATTGGTGCGGCCTGGAGCACCGGTAATTTTCGGCACGTTCAGCAGTTCAATCTCAATGCAATCTGGTGCGCCGACATTTGGAACACCTGAACCTTCGCTCGTTCTGTTCATCTGTGCGGAACTCGCCCGGCGGCTCAACGTACCATTTCGAAGCGGTGGCGGACTTTGCGCTTCAAAGATTTCTGACGCCCAGGCTGCCTACGAATCAGCTAATACCCTACAGGCTGCCATGCTGGCTGGGGTCAACTTCATGCTGCACACCGCTGGTTGGCTGGAAGGTGGGTTAGTCATGGGTTATGAGAAGTTCATTCTTGATGCAGATCAGGCTGGCGTATTACAGACTTTCCTCAATGGCATCGATATTTCTGAAAACGGTCAGGCTTTAAGTGCATTGTTCGAAGTTGGACCTGGAAATCACTTTCTGGGATGTGCGCATACCCAGGAAAATTTTGAAACTGCGTTTTATCGATCAAGTACTGCAGACAACAACAGTTTTGAGCAGTGGGAAGCTGACGGAAGTCTGAGCTCAATAGAAAGAGCAAATGCAATATGGAAGCAAATGCTTGTAAATTATGTGCCGCCAGAAATTGATCAATCAATAGATGCGGCATTGAACGAATTCATTACAATGCGGAAGGAATCGTTTCCGGACGCATTCGTTTAACAACATCGAACATGAGTATGAGGTGATGGTCATGCAACTTTCCTCCATCGCGCAAAAGGACATCAGATCCAATTTGCACCCCTACACCAATCACATTGCCCACCAGCAGACTGGTCCCAAGACCTATGTACGGGGAGAAGGCATTTATATTTGGGATGAGCACGACAATAAGTTTATTGAAGGTCTGGCTGGTCTTTGGTGTACCTCACTTGGATTTAGCGAACAGCGTCTGGCCGATGCCGCTAAACGGCAACTTGAAACGTTGCCATACAACCACAGTTTTGCTGGACGAACTGCGCCAGTAGTTACAGAATTGGCCGACCGATTGATATCAATCGCTCCGAAGCCGATGTCGAAAGCCTACTTTGTAACTTCTGGATCGGAAGCTGTTGATTCGGCAGTAAAAATAGCCTGGTACTACAACAACGCTCTAAATCGGCCAGAAAAGAAAAAGATTATTTCTCGAGTTAGAGGGTATCACGGTGTAACCATTGCATGCACCAGTCTGACCGCTATTCCAGTCATTCAGGACGCATTTGATGCACCGCTCGACAGATTCAAACAAATTGGCACTCCACACTACTATCGTTTTAGCGAACCCGGTGAAACTGAAGAAGAGTTCGCTTCGCGTCGAGCTGCAGAACTGGAAGAGTTGATTCTAGCTGAAGGTCCAGATACGATTGCTGCTTTGATAGCAGAACCGCTTATGGGTGCAGGTGGCGTTATTCCACCCCCGAAAACCTACTTTGAGAAAATTCAGAAAGTTCTGCGTAAATACGACATTTTGTTTATTGCTGATGAAGTTATTAACGGTTTTGGTCGGACTGGTAATCCATGGGGCTGTGACACATTCAATATTGACCAACCTGACATGATTACCGTCGCCAAGCAACTTTCTTCAGCATATATCCCAATCGGCGCGACGTTGATTTCGGAAGAAATATTCCAGGTGATTGCAGAAGCGAGTAATCGATTGGGTGTATGGGGAACCGGATTTACCTACAGTGGACATCCAGTTGGTGCAGCAGTTGCTATCGAAACTCTGGACATTTATGAAGAGCGCAATATTATGGGACACGTACGCGAGGTGATGCAGCCCTTCCAAAGTAGACTTCGAGAACTTAATTCACATCCACTAGTTGGCGAAGCACGCGGAGCTGGGCTGATCGGTGCAATTGAATTGGTCGAGAATAAAGAAACCAAGCAACCTTACGATCCAGATATGAAAGTTGCATTGCAGGTCTACCAAAAGTGTCTTGAAAACGGTCTTATTTTACGTGCGCTACCATCAGGTGATTCTGTAGGCATATGTCCTCCGTTGATCATCACCGAATCGCAGGTACATGACCTATTCGATGCTTTGGGTAAAGCACTTGATCAGGTCTGGAACGAAATACAACCAGTATCAATAAGCACTGCCATAGCATGATGATGCATGAAAGCTAACTGAGAACATACTGGTTTTGTTTGTCGGTGCCATTGGACTTATGACTGCAATCGGTCATATATTCAGCGCGAGGAAGACTGATTCAATCTCAGTCGTTGGCATATAGGGGCACCACATCTTCTCGGTATCCCTGTCAAGAAAATTCCTGCGCAGAAACTACATGGGGTATGTATCCTTGGTACCGTCGAATGGGTCAGACTGCCAAGAGATGCTTCTTATAACCCAGGGTTTCAGCTAAGTTTCATTGACATGACGCTGGCGCGGGCCAGAGCAATTTATTTTGATGGTGCTTCCCGGTAGTATTTACTTATTTTTCACCAGATTGGTTAACCAGTCCGGGTCCATCTCAGGCACTGATTCCAATAACAGTTGAGTGTAGTCGGGATGTGGTGGAGACAAAACATCATCTTTCATGCCTTGCTCAACGACGCTACCCTGGTACATGACCACAATTTCATCAGAGATTGCCTTGACAACCGCAATATCATGGGTGATGAACAAATAAGTAATGTTGTAAGTTTCTTGCAGATTCAACAGGAGTCTGAGAATGCCTTCCTGAACAATTTGATCGAGCGCCGAGGTGACCTCGTCACAAATGATTAATTCAGGTTGGGCTGCAAGTGCCCGTGCTATACAAATACGCTGCTTTTGACCACCTGATAGCTCGCTTGGAAAACGATTGGCAAACCGATCTTCAAGTTCAATCATATTCAACAGTTCTTGAACCCGTTCCCGTTTTTGCTGACCCCGCATGCCGTGATAAAACTCAAGGGGACGGCCGATTATTTCGAAAACTGTCTGCTTGGGATTCATCGCTGTATCTGCCATCTGGTAAATCATTTGAATCCGTTTTTTCTGATCCACTGAGCGCAGTTTGGTAGAAGTAGGCAGATCATCGTTGTTGAACCGTACTCGACCTGTCGATGGTGGAAGCAATCCTGTGATAACCCGAGCTACCGTGGATTTCCCCGAGCCACTCTCCCCAACAATTGAAACGGTTCGGCCTCGGGGAATAGAAATACTGATGTCCTGCAAAACCTTGATCGTCTGGTTGTAAGCTGCGTCAACATTTTCAATGGACAAAACGATGTCCTCAGTACGAACCTGTTCTTTTTCCAACGCTCGTACCGACCATAACGTCTTGGTGTAGTCCTCTTCAGGCGCCTTGATGATCTGGCGCGTTTCGGCCTGCTCAACTTCCTTACCGTATCTCAAAACCATGACCAGGTCCGCCATTTGTGCAACAACAGCCAAATCGTGCGTAATATAAATTGCTGCTGTGTTGTGTTGTTCTACTAGATTTCGAACGGCGATCAGGACTTCGACTTGCGTGGTCACATCCAATGCGGTAGTTGGCTCGTCAAAGATGATTAAATCCGGGCGTGGCGACATCGCCATCGCTGTCATCATCCGCTGCAACTGCCCGCCTGATACCTGATGCGGATAACGTTCACCGATGTTTTCCGGATCGGGCAATTGCAATGATGCGAAAAGTACGCGGGCGTCTTGCTCAATAGTTTGGCGGTTTGTTGAACCCCGCCTTAAAGTAGCTTCAATCGTTTGATCAATCACCCGGCGAGCGGGATTGAATGATGCTGCTGCCGACTGTGCAACGTAAGCAATACGCGTCCCCCACAACTTGCGCCTTTCGGGAACCGGTATTGCGCTTAAATCCATATTGTCAAAAATAACCGTACCGGCTGATAATCTGCACCCCGCACGGGTAAAGCCCATACTGGCAAGACCTAGTGTTGTTTTACCAGAGCCGGACTCTCCAACCAACCCCATTACCTCGCCTCGACGCAGTGTCAAATCAACGCCGCGAATGATGGGATGCCATTTTTCGTCGGAAAATCCTTCAATTTTAATGTCTTCCAATCTGAGAATGACATCCGTATGATTGCTGTCATTGACCGTCATGACTTTAACCCGCTCGATTGGTGCAGGAACCAGTCAACGACCATGTTGACCGCGACGGTAAGCAATCCAATCGTAGCAGCCGGAATGATTGGCGTCAAAGCCGTTTTCAGATCAAATTGAGCAAATTGAATCAACGATGCATTCTCGCGCACCATTGATCCCCAATCAGCTGTTGGCGGTTGAATGCCAAGTCCAAGAAAACTAAGTGCAGCAACGGTTAAAAATACAAAACTGAACCGCAGTCCAAACTCCGCAGCAAGCGGCGGCAGGATATTCGGCAGAATTTCACGCCGCATTATCCAGGGAAGTCTTTCACCCCTTAATGTCGCTGCTTCCACAAATTCCATGACAACGACATTGATTGACACTGCACGGGTTAAGCGAAAGACTCGCGTGCTATCCAACACCGCGATGATCACAATGAGAGACAGAATGTTTGATCCAAATATTGCCAGCAGCATCAACGCAAAAATGAGACTGGGAATCGCCATAATGGCGTCTACAACCCGACTCACAAACTGATCAAGCCAGCCACCCAGGATTGCAGCAATCAAGCCGAGCGACCCGCCAATTGCAAAGGAAAGCACCGTGGTGATGACAGCAATGCCCATTGTGTTGCGAGCACCGTAAATCAGACGGGAAAAGATATCCCGTCCAATTTGATCGGTGCCAAATATGTGTTCCCAACTCCAGGGAACAAAAGGCGTAGAAACAATTTCTGCCTCACCGTACGGGGCCAGCAGAGGAGCAAAAATCGCAACCAAACAATATATCCCTATCACAATCAAGCCAAACCAGGCTGATACAGGTGCTTTGGAAAGCTCCAATACCAATATTTCCCAGCGCGAACGACGCTCTCTAAACAGTGTCGTTTCCGCCAGGTTTGATTGGTCGTCGTTCATTTCGGGTGCAGTATTCTTGGATTGGTGACAATGCTGATAATATCAGCGATCAGATTTAGCAGGATGTAGGCCGATGCAAACACCAGCGCGCAAGCCTGCACGACCGGAATGTCTCTCGTAGTCACTGCATCAACCATCAATTGTCCGACCCCGGGGTAGATAAAGACAATCTCGACAACGACAACGCCCACAACCAAGTAAGCCAAATTAAACGCAATCACCGTCACGATTGGTGCCCAGGCATTCGGCAATGCATGCTGCACAATAATCTTCGTGGGTGATACACCTTTCAGTTGGGCCATCTCGATATACGGACTGGCCATCAGATTGATAATGGCAGCCCGCGTCATGCGCATCATGTGGGCCAGAGTGATCAAAACCAAGGTGACAATCGGTAGTGCAGTAACCACCAGCCGCTCGCCGAGCGACATATCATCTGACACGTTAGCCAGGGATGGGAAAATCGGCCAGATTGAAGCGAACAGCAGAATCAGCAAATATGAAATGAAAAACTCAGGAAAGGAAATCGCTGAAAGCGAAAATACGTTGACGGTCCTGTCAAAAATAGAGTTTCTGAAAAGAGCTGCGAATATTCCCAGAATCAGCGCAAGCGGTACGGCGATCAATGCTGCAACACCCGCAAGAAAAATCGTATTCCAGAATCGCGGTGCAATTAGATCAATCACCGGTCGTGACAGGTCGCTTCCAGAAGCCCCGCGGCCAGAATAGGAAATGCCCAAATCTCCTTGAAGCATGGCACCGATCCAATCAAAATAGCGGGTGTGTGCCGGTTTATCCAACCCGAGTTCTTTTCTGAATGCAGCGACAGTTTCCTCAGTCGCTGACTGTCCGAGTATCGCCTGCGAAAAATCTCCGGGCAAAAACTCGACTACACCAAAAATGATGATGGAAACGACGACTAGCGTTACGAATCCCAATGCAAGGCGTTGAATGACCGTTAGCAGTATCGGATGTATTTCAAATACCTCGCCTCAGTTTAATTCTATAGGTACAGATTAAGAGTTGAAGACTTGCAAGGCGGTCGATATGTCACCGATCAGCGCTTCACAGTATGCTCGGCAATTGCCTTTCCTGCTAGAAGGTACATAACAATGTATACGATTACACGATACATGACCGCTGAACCGGGTGGAATGCAAATGAATGAAAAACCCTGCACCCCGCGAAGACCCAGTTCATGGGCAATGCGAATGCATTCGTAATCACTCAGCCCTATCGGTTCGGCTAACTCACCCAGAATGTCGCCCGGCGCGGGTCCGGCACCACCCAACACGTCCATGTCAAAATGTGCATAGACGCTTTTTGTACCATTGTAGGCGTGATCAATGCCCTTGCAAACCGCCTCTATTCCCTGTCGCCTCACATCCCAGCTCGAGAAAAACATGGCACCTCGTCCAATCAGCTCCCTGACTACATCTGGATTCTCCAGCATACCGCGCGGACCAATTTCGACCAGATTTCGAGCGTGAATGTTCTCATGAAATTCAATCGTTTTATACAGCCACGAGAAACCGCCCGCAATCCGCGGGTCGCGGGTTTGCGGGCATAGCCGAAAAATATCCCAATGCGTATCAAGACTTACAATCCCCATGTTGCCGTCCGTGTGATTGGCCACGCATTTTGCAATGGCATAGGAGGCACAGGGTGAATTCTGTCCGATAACAACCGGTAGAGCACCAACATCAATTGCATCATTGACCTTTTCTTCTACCGCCGCCTGGGCCTGTAGTATCAACTCCGGGTCAAGTTTTCCAACATTTGCCTCTGGAGGAATGTCAGCGTCGCCATAGTCGACGACATTCAGATAATCAAACACATCAAAGCCGAAGTCTTGGATATAACCTGACTGATAACGGATTGACTGCTGACGAACCCGTTGCGGTGCGGCAAGCCAGTGTTCCTTACCGATACCTGCCCACTCATCGGTGGAACTGGAAACGTAAGGACTTCCAATAATCACAACATCTGCATCTTCAAGGTCTTTTTTTTCTGAAATGACTCTGCGGCCCATAAATGCCGGCGTCTGCTCATCAATCATCGGAAAATCAAGGGTTTCCGCCCACATGCTCTTTCGAATTTCTTCCCAACTCGGGTATTCCATTGTCATTTACTGCTTAAGTGGAAATATGAGGTTGTTTGTCACAATGCCATCTTGTTGATACAGAGGTTAGGAATCGGGTTAACGGCTAATCCCTTCCGTATCAACGTTCTGCGCTTATCATCAACTGCAATCATACATCTGAAAAGGTCGGACAGACACAATATCTGAACGACCCATCAGATATCGTGAATACCGGTGGTTTAACTGCTGAACCACCAACGTTCACTATTTTTATGCCCGTCAAATTCCAGATTACTCGCAACTTTCTCAGGCGTACTCAACTTGTTGGACAAAGCTTGAACGAAACTGGCGTAAATCGGGATCACCGATCCGCCTTCATCTCGAACGATTTGCTGCATGTCGCTGTACATACCTCGACGTTTTTCTTCGTCAAGTTCTGCTCGAGCGGCGAGAAGCAATGAATCGAATTTTTCGTTTGACCAATGGCTCTCGTTCCAATCAGCGCCTGTCGCGTAAGTTAACGAAAACATCCAGTCTTCGGTTGGCCTTCCTGCCCAGTAACTCGCACACCACGGTTTCTTTTGCCACACATTCGACCAGTAACCATCGTTGGCTTCACGAACGACGTTGATGTTGATGCCTGCCGCACGGGCACTGTCTTGCATCAGTTGACCACCATCAGTCGCACCTTCAAATGCAGTTTCTGCAACATGAAGGTCAAGATCAATGCTGTCATAGCCTGCTTGCTTCAGATGAAACTTGGCCTTATCCGGATCATAAACGCGTTGTTCAATGCTCGCATCATAGTACCGGTTTGCAGGTCCGATTGGATGATCATTTGCAATTTCACCATAACCGCGCGCAATCACGGTCTTCCACTGCTCCCTGTCAATTGCATACTTCAATGCAAGGCGCAGTTCATTGTTATCGAACGGTGCGACATCAGTCAACATCGGCAAAGTATAGTGCTGATTACCGGTGCTTTGAACAATGTTAATCGCCGGATGCTTTTCCATCAAGTGAATGGTCTTGAGGTCAGCCCGGGTCATTGCATCGAGATCACCTGTCTGTAAAGCATTGGTTCGGGCGACAACATCGGCGATGTACAGCGTTTCGACCGACTCAAAATGGGCGCGCCCTTCTTTCCAATAATTGGGGTTCCGTCGGGTGACGACTTTGACACCAGGATTAAACTCTTCAAGAATGTATCCTCCGGTCCCTGTTCCCGACTCCCAGTCAATGGTTCCATCATCGCGCGCAGGGCAAATTGACAGGTGAAAATCGCTCAGCAGGAACGGAAAATCAGCACTGCCACCAGACAGTTCAACAACCACTGTCTCTTTACCGTCAGCCTGAACATCGACGACGGCTGCGACGATACTCTTGGCTGCGGATGTTGAATCCTCACCGCGATGGTGATTAATCGATGCTACTACGTCATTCGCATCAAGGGTTTTACCATTGTGAAATTCAACACCATTGCGCAATTTAAACGTCCATGTCTTGGCATCACCAGTAGACTCCCAACTTTCTGCCAACTCTCCAATCAAACTGCCATCTGAATCAATCTCAGTGAGGTTGTTCCTGAGCTGACCAAAACTGACGTTCGCCATGTACATATCCAGCACCTTTGCGGGATCGAGATTATCGGAAGTACTGCCCCCGGTAATTGCATGACGCAACAGACCACCGCTTTTTGGCATGGCTGCAAACACGTTGCTTGACATCGACATTGCAAAGGGAACTGCTGCCCCCGCTGCCACTGCCGCAACAATGAATTCCCTACGTGAGATTTGTCCTGCACGCAGTTGTTTCGTAATTTTCTTGATTTCGTCCATTTCAAAGACCTCCGAATGTGTCCATTTGTCTGTGCCCGTCGAACACAGAACTTGATTTTGGAAAATCATTAAGTTTTAAATATTCCAAACTATATCTGTTTGTTTGGAACAGGTGAATTTTCTTAAATATAGGTCGATTATAGAAATGGTCAAAGGTTTATTAGACAACATTGTTTCAAAGATCAGTTTTGTAATTGTCAAAGTTATGTATGATGAACGACACCTATTTTCATTTCAGATAGTGGTCTTCCAAATACAATTGGACGGGTTGATTCGTTAGCGACTGCTACAATACAGACCTTGAAGATCGAATCCGAGTCAACGCTACCTAATCATCCCACAAAGCTGTTGATAGGTTAGATGCCTTGGCGACACGCCGCACCGGACTCAGTACCATGCTAATGTCGTGTTCTCAGCGTCTGAATGTGCTCTGTTTGATATGATGTGCCAACATTTGAGTGCTCTCAGTCGCCTGGCCAAAAAAACTCGAAAAAGCCCCAACACCGTTTAACACAAGTTTCACCACTATCTGAACACCGAGCAATTCTCCAGACACATAGTGACAATATTGAAACTGATCATCTCAAAGAAAGGCAACAGTCATCGGTATCACTTCACACTTTCTACACTTTGCTCAATCATGTTTTTGAATGTCTGTACAACCAAAGTTGGGCGAATATCTCGTTGAGTAGCAAGCGCAATGTTGATATCAAATGAAAGTCTGTCTGGAAACAGCGGCCGAAGTTCCCCCTGTCGCACCCAGGGCTGGGCATAGAATTTCGGCAGATAACTGATATAGCATCCGGACAGTACTAGCATTAATATTGCTTCCACGTTATGACCCGTTGCTGCCGGAACAAAGTGAATTCCTTTCCGAGGCAGGTTGCTGACAGGCGCGTATCCACGATCGGCAAACTGTGCATTTTCAAGCGCCTCAGGTGTAATATCTTCATCTTTGCATGTAAAAAATGGGTGACCGCGTCCACAATGAAGGACCTGCTCGTCGGTATAGATGGTCTGATAAGTCAAAGACGGCAAGTGTCGAAAATACTGGCCGATTCCTATCTGTATCTTCCCGTCGATCAGTGCTGATTCGAGTCCAGCTGGCGAGAGACTGCGAAGCGTCAGCCAAACTTTATCGTTGTCGTTTTGAAAGTCTCTGAAAATTTTCGGTAAATTCAATGTTCTGTCGAAAACCAAGTTTTCGATCACCCCGACATGCAAATCTCCAATCAGTTCGCCTTGCAGTTCACCGACTCTCGTGCTGAAATTTTCGTGACTTAGAAACAATTGTGTACACGATTGGTAGACGATTTGGCCTTTATCGGTCAGTTTAAACCCGCCCCTGCCGCGATGACAGAGACGTACGCCAAGCCGGTCTTCCAATTTTGAAATATAACTGCTGATGCTGGAGAGACTCAAATTCAACTCAGTTTGAGCCTTCGCTAACCCGCCACTTTCAACGACTGCGACAAAAATTCGTAAAAGCCTTATTTCCGTATCTCCAATACGCAATTTTTTGGAAAGCATTCCTCACTCCAAACTTAGAACTGTTGAGACAGGATGAAAATCTTCCGTCAACAGAATTTTACCGGTTGGCAATTGACAGAATCCAATTGGATCGCTCAATCGTTAAAATTGACCATCCGGTCGTGGAACTTTCCGGGGTAACCTACAATATTCTCTCGCGGTTACATTCCAGTGTCGATCATTCGAAAGCAGTCCAACTAACCTTCACGTGCAACCTTTTGCGATTCATCAGGTTGATACTCAATAGCTTAGTCAGTTGTTCGCCTCAACACCGAGAAGCGTGAGTTTTCAATACACTTTAATTCACATCTACGCATCCGATTTCTGACAATACATTTGTTGTTATCCAAAGCCACCAATCACGTACATTTGCTGAGTGGCGCCTGCCCAAATCTGTTCAACGCATCGCCACGCAAATTTCTCAGGTTAGTGCTTGCGACGGACAATGTCAGTCAGTTTCTGATTTTGGCTTGTATAATAATTTAATATACCTGTTCATTTATAAAATTAATTTAATGATTTATTTAATCCTATGACTGAATTATTACAATCGACAGTAAAAGACCGTCGTAAAGAATTGATTTTATCAACGATTCATGCCATTTCCAGCGACGGTATTTCAAATGTGACACTGGCCAAAGTTGCTTCAAATAGCGGATTGTCGCCTGCAATCATCAATTTTTACTTCAAGACGAAAAAGCAATTACTACTGGATACGTTGGTATTTCTTGAACAGGAATGGACGAGTATTTTGCAATCAAGACTGGAACACGCCGTGTCAGCAGAACAACGAATGCTTGGCTATATTCACAGTTGTTTTGATCAGCGAATTTTTGTTATGGACAAAATTGCTGCCTGGTACGCCTACTGGAGTGCAAATCACGCGGTCAAGGACTATCGGGATATTCTTGTAAAAAGTGATCAGTTTGATATTCAACTGATCAAAAAGTGCGTCGCAGAATTGCTGGATCAGTCAACCTCCGACAAACTGGATGTGGAGGTATTGGCACTTGGTCTACAAGGATTGATCGACAGCCTGTGGCGTCAAGCTCTGATTTCAAGTGATTCAATCAGCCGTTTGGATGCAATCGAAATGTGTGAACGTTATCTTTCACAATTTATGACTTTCAACGATACATCTATCGAGTCTGATTTGAAGAACAATGAAGTTTCCGACCTGCTGCCCTTCTGGACCTATCAGGATGACGAATTCTTTGAACTTGAGATCGAACGACTGTTTCAACCAAACTGGATGCTGGTTGGTCATGTCAGTGAAATTCCTGCAACCGGAGACTACCTGACTTTTCAGGGATTTGGAGAAAGAGCACTTGTCATTAAAGATAAGAGTGGTAAAGTAAACGCCTTTCACAATATCTGCAGACATCGAGGATCGACAATTCTGACTGGAGAAGGCAGATGCCGACAATCATTATCCTGCCCATTTCATGGCTGGCGATACAACTTTGATGGCAAACTGCAATTCGTACCAGGCCAATCAGGTTTTTCAAATATTGACCCTGAAAAATATTCACTGAAAGCGGTTGATCTGGAAATCTGGTATGGCTTTATATTCATCCGATTTGTGTCGGGCGGACCATCTGTTCAGGAACTAATGCAACCGATAGAACATGAAATAGAACACTATCGACTGAATGAACTACAGCCCTACCAGGAACCGACGCAATATGCTTTCCAGAATCCCGAAAGTCTGCCGATTAACTGGAAAATTTACCACGACATTGACAACGAGGGCTACCATGTGCCGATTGGACATCCAACACTTCAGCAGCTTTACGGACTTTCCTATGTGGATTCTTATGTCAAGGATATTCCCGTTTCCAAAGGGCGTTTCAATGAACGAATCGGAAATCTTTGGAGTGTGAAACACTACAGAAAATTGATGCCGAAGTTTCAACACTTACCCGACGACCGACAGGACCTCTGGTTATACATAGGATTATTTCCAAATCTTGTATTGGCGCTGTATCCTGAAATGGTGGAAATTTACATGTCGATTCCATGCACACCGACTCGCACTGAAGTGATCGGCAAGTGCTATGCCCTGCCAGACGAACGCAGAGGCATCGAAGCGCTGCGATACCTGAACCGCCGAATCAACATGATTACGGCTGGTGAAGACTATTTCTACATGAACGCCATGCAGGAAGGACTGAAATCGTCTGTATTTCCAAAATGGACACTTTCAGAAACTGCTGAAACTGGAATCAGAGCCTATCACCACGCGATTCAGGCACGTTTACCAGTCGCCAGATTGGAAAACAAACCTCGACCTGGTACTATCGCCAAGCTGAATGATCAACTAGCGGCTAACGGGAACTTTGAGGCTCGTCACTAAAGTCGTATTTTTCAGCTTCGGCCATTTGCATATCGGCCATCCTCTGTTTCTCCTGCCTGGACAAAATCCAGCCGGCGACGCAGACACCAATTGCAACGATCAGAATGATGATTGTTGCGAGCGCATTGACATCCGGTTTCAGTCCCAATTTAACCCTTGAGTAAATGAGCATTGGCAAGGTATTCGCTCCCGGTCCAGATACGAAACTCGCAATAACCAAATCATCCAGTGACAATGTAAATGCCAGCAGCCAACCGGCTGCCAGTGCAGGTGCAAGCAAAGGTACAGTGACATCGATCAGCACTCGATAAGGTTTTGCACCGAGGTCTAGTGCAGCCTCTTCCAATGACTCATCCACACCAACCAGTCTTGACTGAACAATCACCGCAACGTACGCAAGGGAAAAAGTAATGTGTGCGATGGTAATTGTTGTAATGCCTCGCGACGGCCAGCCGATAATTTCAGCCATCGTGATAAACAGCAATAACAGTGAAAGACCGGTGATGACCTCAGGCATAACCAGCGGCGCCGAGATCATGCCAGAGAACAGTGTTCTACCGCGAAACCGCTTGATTCGGGCCATTGCAATGCCTGCCAGAGCACCCAACATCGTTGCGAATGTAGCGTTCATGATCGCAATCTGCAGACTTAATCCGACTGCGCTCCATATCTCTTCGCTTTGAAACAGCTCTACGTACCAGCGAACTGAAAATCCACCCCATACCGGAACCACCTTTGAGTAGTTAAATGAGTAGAACATCAGCAGAAAAATTGGAATATACAAAAATGCAAATCCGAAGCACAGCAGCGAGAATGTAAATGGTGATTTTTTGAAGCTCATCGTTGCGAACCTATTCCCCGCTTGACTCTTTAGCCTGATACTTCTGGTAAATCATCATTGGAACAACCAGCAAAATTAGCAGTACGACTGCAACCGCAGATGCGATTGGCCAATCCTGGTTCGAGTTAAACTCGCTATACAACACCTTACCGATCATGAGTACGTTTCCTCCACCGAGCAGATCAGGTATGACGAATTCACCCGTCGCAGGAATGAATACCAACAAAGAACCGGCGATGATCCCTGGCATCGTCAATGGTATCGTGATTGTTCGAAAAGTGGTAAAGGGACGCGAACCCAAATCTGCAGCCGCCTCATGCAGTGTCATATCAAGTTTTTCAATGCTCGCAAACAAGGGCAAAATCATGAACGGAAGATAGGTGTAAACAATTCCGACATAAACTGCAAAATCCGTATAGAGCATCTTGATTGGTTCGTCGATGATTCCAATCCAGATCAGGAAGTTATTGATGGTTCCCTGATCCGCTAAAAGCCCGATCCAGGCATAGACGCGCAGGAGAAATGACGTCCAGAATGGCAAGATGACCATCAGGAGTAATATTTTCTTTGCTGTCGGCGTGGCGCGTGCAATGCCGTAAGCAATCGGATAGCCGACCAGCAGGCAGAGTATGGTCGATGTGATCGATATCTGCAGTGAATTCAAATAAGTGTTGAGATAAAGATCATCCTCCCAAAGGTAGACAAAGTTATCAAAAATCAATGTCATGTACATTGCACCGGTGTCAGCCAGCCGGAATAGTTTGGAAAACGGCGGACTCGCGAGAATGTACTCAGCGAAACTGATCTTTAAAACGATGAAAAACGGGATGAGAAAGAAGATCAGCAGCCAGATGTAAGGTACTGCGATGATAAATGCTTGCCACAGCTCGGCTGATTGCAGCTTGCTTTGGATTCGACTACGCAACGATGACTGCCCTGCCTTTCTACTGACTTTTGTGGAACCGCTGCAAGACTAGCCTACTTCGTCAGTAGGACTGGACTGTGAGGAGCCCAGCTCAGATAAACTTTATCTTCCCATTCAACTAGGTGTCTGCCATGTTTGGGACGGGTTTGATTGGGATGAGTGATTTCAATGATTCTGCCATTGTCAAGTCTGATTTTGTAAATCGAAAAATTTCCGAGGTAGCCGATGTCGTCAACAACACCTTCGACAAAGTTGTAATCTGCAGAATCTTCAGGTGCGCTGGCGGAAACCGTGATTTTTTCTGGCCGCAGTGCAACCCAGACCGCAGTGTTCTCCCTGACCGCAGTGCTGTGATCAATGTAAAACGAAACATCAGACCCGACACCCTGCACAATGACGTAATCGGCACCATTCTCCTTCACCCGACCTTCGAACATATTCGCACTACCGATAAAATTTGCCACAAATCGAGTCTCGGGGTACTCGTAAATGTCAGTCGGTGTCCCGATTTGGGAAAATCTGCCCTGGTCCATGACTGCGATTCGTGATGACAGTGTCATCGCCTCTTCCTGGTCATGTGTTACGACAATAAATGTGATGCCAAGCCGTTCCTGGATGTTCATCAACTCGAACTGCGTCTGCTCGCGCAATCGTTTGTCGAGCGCGCCAAGTGGCTCATCAAGTAGCAGAACTTTCGGGTTTTTAACGAGCGCACGTGCCAGCGCAACACGCTGTCGCTGACCACCGGACAATTGGTGCGGCTTACGCTTGGCGAACTGACTTAACTCAACGATTGACAGCATCTGGTCAACCCGTTCAGCTATTTTGTCTTTCGGTACCCTGTCCTGTTTCAGGCCGTAGGCTACGTTCTGTTCCACCGTCATATGTGGAAACAGGGCGTAGGACTGAAACATCATATTGACGGGCCGCTGATACGGCGGAACGCCCGCCATATCAACGCCGTCGATGAATATATTCCCAGAGGTTGGCGGATCGAATCCGGCTAACATTCTCAGCAGGGTGGATTTTCCGCACCCGGAACCGCCAAGCAAGGAGAACAGCTCGCCCTCGTAGATCTCAAGATCGACACTTGATACGGCGGTGAATGAACCAAACGTCTTGGTGAGTGACTGTATTTTTACAAAGGGCTCTGCTTCAGGATCCAGCCAAGGCTGATCTACGAACAGTTTATCCGTGCCATTTTGCATATTCACTTCTCCTCCCCTAACGAAGACTTACAGAACGCGCTAACCAGCCTCCGAGTCAACTCTGTTTTAGGATAAATCTAAATTAATTTCCCGCTTTGAAGTTTGTCCAGGTACGTGTCCTCACGCGCTGAACTTTAGGTGGCAGAACTTCAAGTGGATACATCATTGCAACAGTTTCAGCTGGTGGATAACTCGCTTCACTTGAAGTGACAGCCGGATCAACCATTGGATGTGCAGATGCATTTGCTGTCGCATACCAGGTGTAGTTGCTGTCGCCTGCAGCAACCTCTGGTCGCATCATGTAGTTGAGAAACAAATAGGCGTTATCGACATTCTTTGCGTCAGAAGGAATCACCCATCCATCGACCCAGATGTTCGCTTTCCTTTCGCCAGCAGGTAGAAAGAAGTCGAGTTTGACATCCGCACCTGCTTCTTCAGCTGTCGAGATGGCGAGCAGCCCATCTGGACCCCACGTAACGGCCAGACAAAATTCCTTTTCTACCATTCGCTGGTAGGCATAGTTGTCAAATGTTTTGATATAGGGGCGTATTTGCAGAAGCATTTCTTCCACAGCCTTATAGTCTTTCTTATCTGTGGAACTTGGATTCAAACCCATATATGCGAGTGCCATTGGAATCACGTCGGTCGGTGAATCGAGAAAAGCGACACCGCATTCAGCAAGCTTTTCCATATTTTCCGGCTTGAAGATCAGATCCATGGATCCGATTGGGGCATCCGGAAAAGTGCTTCGAATCAACTCCTCGTTGTAGGTTACGCCATGCGTTCCCCACATATAGGGAATGAAATGGTCATTACCCGGATCCCATTTTTCGGCCACCCGGCCCATCACTTCACTGCTCATGTGTTCAAGATTCGACAATCTAGATGTATCCAGCTTGGATATTACACCTGTAGGAATGAGTTTGGCAACTGCAGAACCTGAATGGGATACGACATCGTAACCGGTATTTCCAGCCAGTAATTTAGCATCGACAGTTTCAACTGAATCGTAGTTGTCATAAGTAACATCGATACCGTATTCCGCTTCAAAATTTGCAATAGTGTCCTCACCGATGTATTCGGCCCAGTTATAGACATTCAACGTTCCTTCAGCATTGGCACTGCCAATGTAGCAAAAGAATGTGGAAAACACGGATGCTAATAAAAATTTAAGCTTAGATGGGTGTCTCAAAGTACAGTCCTCCCAATTGTTTTTTATTCTAAATCTGAAATTTAGAAAAGGAAAATAAATTATTACTCAATCGGATTATATCGACACAATGAAAAAGAAACGTAGATAGGCAGGCGTTTCCCATGCTTTTTTAGCGGCATGAAATCCCGGATGGCACCACAGTGGAGATGGTTCACACTGCCGCAGTGGTGTCGCCCATATTCGGACAACTTCAGCATGTGACACTGAATTCTGTGTCTGCCGGAACCGACTAGTACCGTCGCGGCCAATTGCAGCCGAGCGCATCCGCAGACTCAACGCAGTGTCGAGCAGGATCAGTTTTCAATGCGGAATATGAAAGGCCGAGTCAGATCGACGAGAGTATTGCCTTGAAGGCTTCTTTGCGTCCGGAGTATCAAGTTCAAATTAATTTGTACTTGTGTCAAAAATTGATAAATCTGTGCGAAAATGTATCAATCATTCACAAATTGATATATTTCAAATACAGGTGTTTACAATTTCGCCAATCTAGAGATTCTCTTACCTAAGTCGTTGGGTGCGGCAAATCCTAGAGACTTTTTGTCAATTTGAATCTTTTCCAGAAGATCGAATTCAGCCAGATTCAACAAGTCTGCTCTAGCAGTGGCATACGCGCATCCGTGACTATTTTGGTGGGAATAAATTGTGTAAACATGGTTTGGATGATTTGCCGCGTGATTGAGTAAAGCGAGTTGTCTGTGGTTCAATGACAATCTCTTTAGTTCTCTTCCAATCTGGTCAATTTGCAGTCGTTTCTTTTCAATATATTGATTTAATTCTCTAATACTCTTGCAAATGACATCTAGTTGGTGGTGGAAAAAGTAGGTCATGTCATTTTCGTCAGTTTCGACAAACTGAAATGCGTAAGCATACTGAGCTGGGGCCTTTTGAATAATTCTGCTTATTGAGATAAAAGCGAAAGCATCGTACCCATCTTTCAGTGCCGAACAATAAAAGAGTGCTCTCGCTACTCGTCCGTTACCATCTACAAAGGGATGATCAAATGCAATCATGAAATGCAAAACAATCGCTCTAAGTATCGGATGTAGAAATGGGACACTACTCCGAGATTGACTAGCGAATTTGATCAATTTATTTAGTCTATTTGGTAATTGTTCGGCCGGAGGTGGATAAAAAACCACTTTTCCATAGGCGTCTGCAATCATAACACGCTGCTCATCTTCGGTTTGTATACGACCGCAATCGCCAGGGTCATCCAGAGTACCTTGAGACAATAGTTCGTGCAAGTGCATCAGCCAGTCAAAAGTCAACTGTTCACTCAAACTGAAGCGAATGTATTCCATAGCCCGGTAATTATTGAAAATCATCCGCTCATGTCTGTTTTTTGGCTTTCGACCTTTGCGAATCATATCGCTTGCGATTTTTCTTGTCGTTAGTGCTCCTTCCAACTGGCTTGACGTAATTGCCTCTTCAATTAGTGACATTGTCATGTACTCAGTGCTACGTTCACTGCCAATGGTTCGTTCTGAGCCTAATTTTTCTCTGGCATCGCTGTCAATAATGTGCAGTTTTTCCAGTATTTGGTCCGTCAGCACATAACTGAATAATTGTCCATCGGCATCTTCAAATGGCAGTAATCTTTTTCCGGCATTTCTGGAAATTTTAGTTGCCAACCACCAAGCTTCTGAATTCAACTCCTCGGGTGGTTTTAAATACTTAAACTTGTGCCAGTGTCGATAATTTTTCTGAGGCACATCAGACAATTCCAATATTCGAGCCATTACATCAGTATCATCTTTATACCGGTCAATAAGGTCTAGGAATTTCGGCGCGGGTTGAATTCTTTGCATTTTGTGATTCCAAACTCAAATGCAACAATATCGAAATTGAAACAACAAACTATTTTGTATCAGTTTAGCACAAATTGATACAAATTGACACTAAGTTTGAATTCGCACAACAACAAATGTATGCCGCAATGACCTATATGAGTTGATACGATCGATCCACATTCGCAGGCTTAGATGAGTTAGTTACGATAGAAATCGGTAATCTGATTATTGGATCTGACATCAACGATTACCACGAGATTCCATTTTCTGTCCCTCAAAACTACGATTTGAGTTCTCCACAAGAAGAAGACTTCTTTCTCAATTTAAGCAACACGCTAACATTTCTTGATCAATCTCCTGGTGCCCCGATTGACTGCACCTGAAAAGTCACATCGAAATTACGTTATGCAGGCATGGCGCAATACTACCCTGCCCTTATACTCTTTCAAACAGTTGGTGTATTGCAGCAGGGTATTCAGCAGAAAACACCCTACCCTGCTAAAGTCAGTTTTGAGAGTCTTTAAGCCATCTAGCTTGGTGCGTATTGCTTCAGAATTCAAAAACTTAATAAGTAGGGAAGATAACTCGGGCAGTTAACGAATTAGCTCGTCAGACTCGCAACCGCAGATTTCTCGGATCATATAAACACGAGTGACCAACTTGAGCCGAATGGAGCTCACCTAATATCCCCATTTGCAGTTCGGTTTCAGTATTCGCAAACTTCGAATCGACGTACGCATATGCGATGTTCTTCTGAACCCTGAATCCATAGCCCCCCGAAGTTACAGAGCCCACGATCTGACCATCACAAGAAACAGGATCACCTGAGTGAGCCGGAGCATGATTACAGTCCACACTCATCACTACCAGCCGCTTCTGTGTCTCCTGGTTGATCGCCTTATTCAACTCTTCTTTTCCCACAAAGTCATCCTTGTCCATACTGACGAATCTTTCGAGCCCAGCTTCGATCGGATTGAACTCGTACAGCAGATCTGATTTCCAATGCAGGTAACCCTTCTCCAAGCGCATGGATTCTGCGGCATATAAACCAAACTGCACTAGTTTCAGACATTCGCCTGATTCCATCAGTAATTGATAGATTGAGATAAGATACTCGTTTGGAACATGAAGTTCGTAAGCCAATTCACCTGAGTATGAGACCCGCATTGCCAACAACTTTATTTCGCCAATACGCATTAACCTGGCGTGCATGGGTGGAAGCGTCTTGTGAGACCAATCATTCTCTGGAGATGCCGACTGCAACAACTGCCTCGATTGCGGTCCAGCTAGTACAAGTGTTGTGTGAGTCTGCGTTTTTTCTACCAACTGTACCGATTCAGGTATGAACTTTTGAAGCCAATCTCGGTCATGCCACTCTGCTGCTGCCGCCGACCCATACCAGTAATGGTCCGCAGCCAATCGTGTTAGTGTTGCCTCAGTCAGAATGTTTCCGCTTTCTGTGAGAAAGTAGCACAGTCTCACGCTTCCATCCCGCTGCGGTATCGTACTGCATGTCATACGGTCCAGAAAAGCCTCGGCTCCTTTTCCTTGAATTTCATACCGATTGAAACCTGACACTTCCATCAATCCGACACTGCGGCAGATTCCCGCAACTTCTTGCGATACCACCTGTTGAGTCGGAGTAAATCGATAGGAATGCTGATTGACAAAATCTGAATTTGGCTTGAAGAACAACACCCGCTCCCACCCATTGACTACACACCACTCACAGTTTTGCTGATCAAGCACATCATATAGCGGTGTTGTACGCAACTGGCGGGCTGCCGGACGGAATTCATGCGGTAGGTGGTAATCGAATTCAAGCTGATATTCTTCAACCGCTTTCTGACTAGTTGCTTCAATGCTAGCCCAACTGGTGAAACGGCGAGGATCAAGATACCACGCATCCCATTCACACTCACCATTCACCATGATTTGTGCCAAAATTTTTCCTAACCCACCACCTTCACCGATTCCGGCTCGCAAACCCAGACAGGCAAAGGCGTTTGGAATACCGGGAATCGGCCCAATCAAAGGTGCTCCGTCTGCGCTATAAGTAATCGGTCCATTCACAACAGTGTGAATCCCGACTTCAGTCAGACCGGGCAAGCGTTGGAATATTCGCTCCATGTTGTCCAAACATCGGTCCAAATCTGACGGACATAGTGACCTCGAAAAATTGGGGTCTATGCCATCAATCCCAAACAAACGACAGTCCTGCTCGTAAACACCAACCAGCAAACCAGCTTTTTCCTGTCGACTGTAGAAGTTGTCGCCCGGGTCTCGAATAATTGGTACGCGAAAATCAAGAGCCTCGATAGCTTCCATCGGTTCCGTCAAGAAATACATGTGTTCCATCGAAACCACAGGATGACTGACGCCCAGCATTGAACCAACCTCGTTGACTCGATATCCAGAGGCATTGACAATCATCTCACTGCCAATGCTTCCGTTTTGGGTATGGACTATGAACTCTCCATTACGTTTACGCGTTATCGCTTCGACTGGATTGAATCGGTAAATTTCAGCGCCTGCTTGTCGAGCCCGACGTGCCAATGCAAAAACCAGCTGTGCCGGGTCGATATCGCCATCCAATGGATCCCACCAAGCTCCCAATAGCTCATGCGTTCGAATCAGTGGGTGTCGGTTACCGACTTCATGAGCGTCAATGAACTCCGTATCGACCCCTACTCCAGCTGCCATTCCGATATAGTGCCGGTAAATATCAACCTGAGCTGGCGTGTATGCCAAACGCATGCCACCTGTGATGTGGTAATTGATGGGATTTTCGGGATCAGAAGCTAGTTCCCGATACAGGTTGATTGAATGGCGTTTAAGCGCAACCATCGTCTGGTTGGAACCAAACTGGGTAACCTGGGCAGCTGCATGCCAGGTTGATCCGGAAGTCAGTTCATCTCGTTCAACCAAGACGACATCAGACCAGCCCTCTTGTGTCAAATGATAGAGTGTAGAGACTCCGCCAATGCCACCACCAATTACCACCACTCTGGCATAGGACTTCATTGATCTGGCAATATGCAGAAGTTGGATCGATACACTGCGTGATCTGCGTTGTTCAATGGGCTGGTGAAATTTCTGCTAGTTAACAGAAACTGTGCAGGCCGCAGTAATGTATCCACAGCGGTATCAAGGTCCCAGAATCTCTTTCACCCAGATTGAATCTTCAAGCCTGAAACTCAAACGTTCGTGAAGCCGATCTTTACGGCCCTGCCAAAACTCTATGCGATCGGCAATAATCTTGACTCCACCCCAAAAATCGGGACGTGGGACTGCCTGATCTTCAAACCGCTCCTCAAATTCACCAACTTTTTCGGAAAGATAACGGAAACTGTCAAGAACCTCGCTCTGTGGAGAAGCCCACGCTCCAATCTGGCTACCCCGAGGACGGGAACGAAAATACGCATCAGATTCTTCGTCAGAAACCACCTCGACGCGCCCTTCAACTCTGACCTGTCGATACAAACTGTCCCACCAAAGTACCGCGCTGGCGAATGGAGTGACGCCGATTTCCTGCGCTTTTCGACTGCCATAGTTGGTGTAAAAAACAAAGCCTTCAGGGCCATGTGCTTTCAACAGCACCTGTCGAGCCGAGGGCCTGCCTCCCGGTCCAACAGTACAGACTGTCATTGCTGTCGGTTCAATAAACCCAGCATTTTTTGCTTCGTTAAACCAACTCTCAAATAGCTCGAATGGATCGGCATTCGGCTGAAATGAAGGTAAATCCACAGCCAATTCAACGCTGCACTATCGTCGATACTAGATGCCGGCAACGCAGAGGTACTTGACCTCAACGTAGTCTTCGATTCCGTATTTTGAACCTTCACGTCCAAATCCGGATTCTTTCATGCCGCCAAATGGTGCAACTTCTGTCGAAATGATACCGGTGTTAATTCCAACAATACCATATTCAAGCGCTTCAGACATTCGCCAAACCCGACCAATGTCTCGGCTGTACAGATACGCTGCCAGACCGAACTCGGTTGCATTCGCCATTTCAATGATTTCGTCTTCATTACTGAAATTGAAGATCGGCGCCAGCGGTCCAAACGTTTCTTCATTCGAAACATCCATATTGACTTTAACGTGCTTGATCACGGTTGGCTGAAAGAAAGTGCCCCCGCGCTCATGCCGACTACCACCGACGGCAACCTCGGCACCTTTCGCCACTGCATCATTGATGTGTGCCTCAACCTTTTCCACGGCCGCAACATCAATTAACGGTCCCACCTCAGTACCTTCTTCAAGTCCATCGCCAACTTTCATTTCTCTGACTGCACTTGCGAGTTTCTCGGCAAATTCATCATAAATATCTTCGTGTGCGAAAATTCGATTGGCACAAACACAAGTCTGACCGGCATTGCGATATTTCGATTGAATTGCACCTGTAACTGCCGCATCAATATCGGCATCATCAAATACGATGAATGGAGCATTGCCACCCAATTCCATTGAAACTTTCTTCACAGTATCCGCACACTGACGCATTAATACCTTGCCGATCTGTGTTGAGCCGGTAAAGGACAGTTTTCGCACCTTCGGATTTGAAGTCAACTCGCCTCCAATTTGGCCTGACGAGCCTGTTACTACATTCAACACTCCAGCGGGTATCCCTGCGCGCTCCGCCAATTCACATAGCGCGAGCGCTGAATACGGAGTACTGCTTGCAGGCTTGATCACAATCGTACATCCTGTTGCCAGAGCCGGACCGGCTTTGCGAGTAATCATGGCTGAAGGAAAATTCCAAGGTGTGACTGCAGCACAAACACCAATTGGTTCCTTGATCACGACGATACGTCGGTCAGGTAGGTGGTGTGGAATGACATCACCATAGACGCGTCTGCCTTCTTCAGCAAACCACTCGAAAAAGGAAGCAGCGTAAGCAACCTCTCCTCTTGATTCAACCAGCGGCTTACCCTGTTCAATGGTCATCAGTTTTGCCAGATCATCTTCGTTTTCCAGCATCAACTCAGCAAGCTTCTTCAAACAGACGGCACGCTGCTTGGCGGTTTGCTTTCGCCAACTCTGAAAAGCAACTTCAGCTGCGTCAATGGCGCGTGCAGTTTCCGTTGCACCCAGTTTTGGGACGGTGCCGATTACGCTGCCACTTGAGGGATTTGTTACGTTCAAAGTACCACCATCATCGGCATCTATCCATTCACCATTGATGTAGCACTGCTGACGAAAAAGCGACTGGTCTTTCAAGTGCATCTCGATCATGATTTAAACTCCTAAATTCAGTTGAAAGCAGGGATTCCAGTTTGCGATCTGCCCAGAATCAATGCGTGAATATCGTGTGTACCCTCATAGGTGTTCACTGCCTCCAGATTCATGCAGTGTCGAATGACGTGAAATTCATCACTGACGCCATTGCCGCCATGAATGTCGCGGGCCATACGGGCTATTTCCAGTGCCTTTCCTGCATTGTTGCGTTTCATCAGACTGATCAGTTCATGGGGTGCTCTGTCTGAATCCATCATTCTTCCCATTCTGAGAGAACCCTGCAAACCCAGTGCAATTTCGGTTTGCATATCAGCCAGTTTCTTTTGCACCAGTTGAGTGGCAGCAATTGGACGTCCAAACTGAATGCGATTCATCGCATAGTCCAGTGCCGACTGCCAGCAGAATTCTGCAGCACCCATTGCACCCCAGCTGATTCCATACCGAGCCATCGTTAAACAGGAAAACGGTCCTTTGAGACCAAAAGCTTCAGGCAGAACCATGTCGTCGGAAACAAATACATCGTTCATGACAATACTACCCGTAGTCGAAGCCCTTAATGAAAACTTGCCTTCAATTTTGGGAGTCTGGAGTCCATCTGAACCCTTTTCAATTAAAAATCCCCGAATGACACCATCATCGTCCTTGGCCCAAACCAAAAGTAAATCCGCCACGGGTGAATTGGATATCCATGTCTTCTCACCATTCAGTCGATAGCCGGTACCAACCTTTCGGGCACGAGTCGTCATGCTACCCGGGTCAGAACCATGATTGGGTTCCGTCAACCCGAAACAACCAATCATTTGACCACTCGCGAGTTCTGGTAGAAATCGATTCCGCTGCTCATCGCTCCCAAATCGAGAAATAGGATACATAACGAGCGAAGATTGCACGCTCATGAAAGATCGATAGCCACTATCGACCCGCTCAATTTCTCTTGCAATCAGTCCGTAGCTAACGTAATTCAAACCTGCACAACCATAGCCATCAATTGTCGGACCGAGCAAACCGAGTTCGCCCATTTCCCGTGCGATTGCCGGGTCAAAGATCTCCTCTCGATTGGCCTTCACGATTCGTGGCATCAGATTTTCTTCCGCATACCGCCGAACGGTCTCTTGAATCATACGCTCAGACTCGTCAAGCTGCTCATTGAGTAAAAACGGGTCAAACCAGGTGAACTGATTGGGTGATTCCTTTAACACAACAAATGCCTCCTAGGCAGCTTGCGGAGTGGTTTCTGGCTGACGCCAGGCATTCAACAAATCATCAACCTTGGGCTGAATTTCTTCAACATGTTGTCGCTTGATGTGACCGTATCCCCGAATGAATTCAGGATAACTCGCAAGTTCAATCGCCAAGCGATGATTATCAGTCGTTAGACCTGACATAATCTCATTCACTATCTGCTCATATTGATGAATCAGCTTTCTTTCCATTCGCCGATCGTCCGAGCGGCCAAATGGATCAAACGGCGTACCACGCAAAAATTTGAATTTTGCTAGCACTGGCAACATTCGTTCCATCCATGGCCCGAATGTCGTTTTGACCGGCAAACCGGTCACATTATCTTTTTTACCAATAATCGGCGGTGCCATATGAAACCTGATCTGATAGTCTCCCTCAAACTGTTGCTCTAACTGCTTTCTGAAATCAGCCTCACTATAGAGCCTTGCAACCTCGTATTCATCTTTGTAAGCAAGCAACTTGTAATAGTATCGAGCTACAGCCTCTGCAAATCCTTGCATTCCAGGCGCTTTGGACTCCTCAGCCTGAAGGGATTGTTGTACAAGTTTCCGGTATCGAACTGCGTAAGCATTGTTCTGATATCGGACAAGCACTTTATCTCGAAGTTCTACACTGTCCTGTAACTTAAGATCTTCTGTGGTTTTGGATTCATCAACGGCTGTAAATGTACCCCTTACCTCCCGATCAATTGAAGCGTGATCGACTGCATACTGTCGACCACGGTGTAGCGCCTGCTTATTCATTTCGACTGAGCGCGCATTCAGTTCGATTGCCCTTTCAATCGCTTCGAGTGAGATTGGCAAATAGCCCTTCTGCAATGCAATACCAATCATAAAGAAATTGGCAGCAATCGTATCACCAAACAGATGCTCTGCATAGTGATTTGAATTGACAAAGGTCAACTGATTTGCATTGACTGACTTTTCTATGACTGACTGTAATTCTGAACCAGGGAATTTCAGGTCACTGATCCGTGTGAAATCGCCGGACATCATTTTGTAGTTGTTTACAACGGCCCGCGTGCGCTGTGGATCTGCAGCCAATAGCACCTTGTCTGATGCAGAAACTACAAGGTCACCACCAATAATCAGGTCCGCCCCGCCATTGGCTACATGCATCGACGAAATATCATCGGGGCTCTGTGCAATGATGAGGTTGCTGAGGACGGAACCCCCTTTTTGAGCAAGCCCGGTCATGTCGAGCACAGAACAGCCTAGTTCATCGAGGTGAGCTGCCATACCCAGTATTGCGCTCAGAGTAATCACACCGGTACCCCCAACTCCGGATACAACGATGCAATACTCCTTGTCAATTGATGCGACCTCCGGCAGTGGCAATTGATTCGGATCAAAGCTTGCAGCGGTCTTCGCCTTGACCGGTTTTCGAGGTGCCCCTCCAATGACCGAAACAAAGCTTGGGCAAAAACCGTCAATACAGGTGTAGTCTTTGTTGCAGGATGACTGATCAATTCGCCGCTTACGGCCAAATTCCGTTTCGTGCGGGAGAATGGCAACACAATTTGACTGAACTCCACAATCACCGCAGCCTTCACATACCTCCGTGTTGATGAACACCCGCTTGGCTGGGTCGGGATATTGACCCCGCTTTCTGCGACGGCGTTTTTCAGCTGCGCAGGTCTGATCATAAATGATTGCCGTTACACCCTCCATTTCCCGGAGCTGCCGTTGAATTGAGTCAAGTTCATGCCGGTCGACAACTTTTACATCTTGTGGCAGCTTGTTTTTTGAACGACAGGTATCAACATCATCGGTTACAACCGTGACTTTAGCGACACCTTCAGCCAAAAGCTGATGGGCTATCTGAGATACTGACAAGGGACCGTCAAATGGCTGACCACCAGTCATGGCAACTGCATCGTTATAGAGCACCTTGAATGTCATGGTCGTCTTTGCGGCAACCGCAGCACGTATGGCCAAAAGACCGGAATGCAGGTACGTACCGTCCCCTACGTTCTGAAAGATATGCGATCTATTGCTGAACAGACTTTCTCCAATCCAACTCGCACCTTCACCGCCCATTTGTGTGAAACGTGCAGTAGATCGGTCCATCCACTGCACCATGTAGTGGCATCCAATTCCAGCTAACGCTACACTGCCTTCGGGTACTTTTGTCGATGTATTGTGTGGACAGCCCGCACAAAAGTATGGCATTCGCTGAATTGGTGCAAGTTCGGTATCCTTTTCCGACAGGAGCTTGACCTGCTTCACTCGGTTGGACAACTCTTCGCATTGAATCAGTTGCAGAATCTGTTCACCAATGACAGTCGCTATCTGCATGGCGTTCAACCGGGCTGTTGAAGGTAGGAGAATTTCCCCATTTTGGTCTCGTTTACCCACCACCACTGGCACGGTTGCTCGACCGTAAAGCAACATCTTGATTTGATCTTCGATCAGTGCCCTTTTCTCTTCAACAACAACAATTTTCTGAAGATTCCTCGAGAACTGATTTAAACCGGTTTTCTCAAGAGGCCAGCTCAACGCGACCTTGTAGAGCCGTATACCCAGCTTGTTTGCCATATTGCGATCAAGCCCTAACTCTGTTAGTGCACGCCTAACATCGGGGTAGGATTTACCGGTCGTTACAATCCCGATTTTTGCATCCGGGGGATCATAGATCAAACGATCAAGACTGTTCTCTCGCCAAAAAGCATGAACCGCTGGAAGCTTATGTTCGTGAAGGCGCTGCTCCTGCTGCAAAGGAGTATCAGGCCAGCGTATATTCAGACCACCTGGTGGCAGCAGAATATCTTCAGGTATCACAAAGGAATCCGGAGCAGAGGCAAGCTCAATTGAAGCAGTCGCTTCAACGGTATCGTGCACACATTTGAGCCCAATCCAGCAGCCTGAAAACCGCGACAGTGCCCAGCCCGTCAGTCCAAAATCCAAGATATCCTGAACATTGGATGGATTGAGGATCGGCATCATGGCATCGACCAGGGCGAACTCACTCTGGTGTGCTGTAGTCGAAGACTCACAGGCGTGATCGTCACCCATGGCAGCGAGTACACCTCCATACCTTGAGGTGCCGGCTAAATTGGCATGTCGAAATGCATCGCCGGAACGGTCGACACCAGGACCCTTGCCATACCAGATTCCGAATACACCATCGTACTTTCCCTGCCCGTCCAGTTCTGCCTGTTGTGTACCCCAAAGCGCTGTCGCTGCAAGGTCTTCATTAATTGCGGGTTGAAAAACGATGTTGTTAGGTGCGAGAAATTCCTGAGCCTGCCAAAATTGAATGTCTAGAGCACCGAGTGGTGAACCACGATAGCCGGTAATGTAGGCGGCAGTATTGAGACCCGCCAGTCTGTCCCTTTGCGATTGCAGCATTGGTAAACGCACCAGAGCCTGAATTCCGGTCATGAAAACTCGACCGGACTGTCTAGTGTACTTATCGTTGAGTGAAACTTCCGTCAGCATCAACTAAACATTCCTGAGACGTAGTCGCCTGAAATCAAATGCCCCACTTGAAAAAATCGTCGCCTTCCTTCATGTAAAACTTTGAGAGGACCATCTTGTGTACTTCCGATGCACCATCAACCAACCTCGCCTGTCGTTGATAGCGATAAATCCATTCCAGAATCGTATCTTTTGAATACCCTCGGGCACCAAGCATCTGGATTGCCGTGTCAACTACATTGTGCAATGTATCCGCCACCCTGATTTTGGCAATGGACACCTCTTTTCGGGCAAAGTCTCCTTGGGCAAGTTTCCACGCAGCATGCATGGTTAGAAGTCGCCCCAGGTGAATTTGTGCAGCTGCCTCGCCCAGCATCCACTGAACACCTTCATGTTCGCTCAATGTCGTACCAAATGCTTTCCGGTCGCGAGCGTACTCGCTGGCAATCTCAAGGCAGCGACGGCATAGGCCCAACCATCGCATGCAATGTGTCAGGCGTGCCGTGCCAAGCCGCATCTGCACAACTTTCATACCATCGCCAACACCAAGCAACCGATTCTCGTCCGGAATTTCGAGCCCATGAAACTTCAGTTCACAGTGCCCGCCATGCTCCTCTGGCCCCATAATCGGTACTCGCCTGACCAGTTCCCAACCCGGTTCATCACGATCAAACATAAACGCTGTCAAACCTTTACGCGGATGATCTGAGGTTCGAGCAAGCAAGATGAAGTGCTGAGCCACGCCAGCGCCAGTAATGAACCACTTGTGCCCGTGCACGATCCACTTATCGCCCGACTTTTCAGCTTTTGTAAGCATCATGCCGAGCGGGTCTGATCCAGATCCTGGCGCAGGTTCAGTCATGGCCAGAGCTGATCGCACCTTACCATCAACAATAGGCTGCAACCAGCGTTCTTTCTGAGCGGGAGTCCCAACGCGTTCAAGCACAAACATATTGCCGTCGTCAGGAGCGGCACTGTTGAATACAACCGGACCAAAAATAGAGCGACCCATTTCTTCATAACAGGCAGCCATTCCTACGGTATCGAGACCCGCTCCACCTCTCTCTTTGGGCATCTGCAAGCACCATAACCCTTCCGCTCGTGCCTTCTCTCTCAACGGAAGAAAGTACTTGCCCGCAATGTTTTCGCCCTCGTCATATGCATCCGGCTTCGATTCGACGGGTATGATGTGTGTGTTGACAAAGTCACGAATGCGCTTTTGGTAATCTTGAACAGTACTGTCAAGTGTATAGTCCATTTCTGAGTCTCTGAATTACATTGAAGATTGCAAATGTCCACCGTCGGCAACGATGGTACTCCCCGTCATATAGGAAGATGCGTCAGATGCAAGCAAAAGAAGTGGTCCATCCAAGTCTTCCGGTCGTCCGAACCGTTTTTGAGGGATTTTCAATTTCGCCTTTTCGCCCAGTGGCGATTCAAGGTAGTCCCTGTTCATGTCGGTAACGATATAGCCTGGAGCGATCGCATTGACACGGATTGAGTGGCGCGCCCATTCGTATGCCAGCACCCGGGTGAGATGTTCAACAGCCGCCTTGGCAGCCGCATAAGGTGCGACACCGCCCATGACCCGTCGACCGAGTATTGACGCGATATTAATTATAGTGCCACCCCTGGAGTCAGCTGCCATATGCTGTCCAGCCTGTTGTGCCACCAGCCACACCCCTTTCAGGTTGGTAGCGATGACATCGTCCCAGGTACGCTCTGTGGTTTCGAGTGCCAACCCCTGTGATGCAATTCCAGCGTTGTTGACGACAATATCGATTCTCCCGAACAAAGTGGCTGTTTCATGGAACGCCGCTTCAACACTGTCCCGATTGGTGACATCGAGTTGAACCCAACTGATTTCAGTGTGTGGATTCTTCAGTTCTTTTGCACGTTTCTTTAGACGTCTAGTGCGCCGTGACGCCAATACAACGTTGGCACCAGCCTGCGTCAAAGTTTCGGCAAAATGCGAACCAATACCGCTGGATGCACCTGTAATCAGTGCAGATTTTCCACTCAAATCAAATATTGAAGTCAACAGCAATCAACCTAATTTGAAATCTCGATGCTGTAAATTAGTTAGACCAAAGAATCAATGTATCGTTCTTTGTCAACCTGCACATCAATCAGCGAAATGCCTCGAAATTCCTTCGAATCCTGATAGGCTTCGGCAAATTCTTCAATTGATCGAGCTGCCCTGCCTAGGCCACCAAAGCTTTCTGCAAATTTCGCAAAATCCGGGTTGAGTAAGTCGGTTGCAATTACGCGCTTAGGGTAATGCCGCTCCTGATGTTTCCGAATGGTACCCAGTACACTGTTGTTAATCACAACTACCAGCAGCTCAAGTTGGAGTTGGGCAGCTGTCGCTAATTCCTGGGCGGTCATCATAAAGCACCCGTCTCCACAAACCACAACTACCTTGCGATTCGGTGCGTACAACTTCGCACTAATTCCAGCAGGCACACTGTAACCCATTGATCCTGCAATCGGCGCGAGTTGTGTACGATAGGCTGCGCCGTATCGGTAAAATCGATGTAGCACTCCGGAACTAATGCCGGACCCGCTGGCAACTATGGTATCGGGTGGTAAATGCGACTGTAACCAGTCAATAACCTGCTCATTAGTGAATGCTGAATGATCATCAATCAGCGTCGAATGCTTGAGGTAAGCCTCCCGACCTCGGCGAGTCCAATCGGCCCAGTCTGCGCTGCATTCCAATTTCAGATCTTCAATCGTGCTAAAGAAAGAAGCAGACGTCGCGTTGACTGCAACATCTGGCTTGTATACCTTACCCAACTCACCGATATCCGAGTGAACATGAAAGAGCCTGGCATTGGGAATAGGCGCCTCAATCAGTGAATACTTTCGAGTTGGCAGTTCACCCAGGCGTGCACCGATACAAAGTATCCGATCACTACTATGCACCATTTCAGCCAGTTCAGGTCCAGTGCTTATCCCAAGGTCTCCGATGTAGTTGTCATGTGCATTATCCATATAGTCCTGACATCGAAACTCTGCAACGACTGGCAGATTGTTTCGTGCCGCGAACTGCGCAATGCGAACTCGAAGTCTTTCACTCCAGCCGCTGCCACCTACGATGATTACCGGCTGTTTAGCGCCGTTAAAAAAGTCGATCACACTGGCAGCTGTGTGTGGCGGAGCGACCACATCGGGCACATCAACCGGCGGTAGGTCTTGAACGTCAGCTTCGTCAAAAAGTACATCTTCTGGAAACACCAACACTACTGGTCCCGGACGACCTGACATTGCTGTCAGCCACGCCCGATTGACATACTCGGGAATTCTTCGGACATCCTCGACTTGTGCCACCCACTTTGCCAATGGTCGATACATCGTTCGAAAGTCAACCTCCTGAAATGCCTCGCGATCCAGAAATTCACGCTGTACCTGTCCAATCATCAGTATCATGGGCGTCGAATCCTGTAAGGCAATATGAGCACCTAAGGACGCGTTAGTTGCACCCGGTCCGCGAGTCACGAAACAGACACTGGGTCTACCTGTCATTTTCCCGTAGGCTTCAGCCATAATTGCTGCGCCACCCTCGTGGCGGCAGGTCACCGTTTTAATTGAATGATGATCATACAGACCGTCCAGTGCAGGTAAAAATGATTCGCCCGCGACACAAAAAACAGCCTCACATTCTCGCAAAGCCAATTGGTCGGCCAGAATTTTTCCACCGTGTCTCAATCGAGTATTTACAGACATGCTTTTCAAGTATGGTTTAGTGACTTCGAAAGGCTCATTGGATTAACAGTCAAGCGAATAATTTTAGTCTTGTTGAATGGTTCAGATTCGGCTCAATGGCGACTGAACGACATGCACCAAAATCGTAAACACTACACGACAAAAGATAAATGACAAAGAAAACTGCTGTAACGATTTATCACAATCAACGCTGTTCCAAGTCCCGGCATACACTGGCCATTTTGAACAGCAGATTGGACTGCGATGTTGAAGTGGTTGAATATTTACAATCACCACCTTCAGTGGATCAGCTCAAATCGATTCTTTCAATGCTCGATATGACGCCGCTTGATCTGATGCGCCGCAACGAATCTGTCTTCAAGTCCGAAAAACTGGACCAAGCAGATCTTGACAATGATGACCTGATCGCCAAGATGATTGAACACCCAATTCTCATTGAAAGACCGATTGTTGTGGTAGGCAATCAAGCAAGAATTGGACGACCGCCGGAACAAGTCCTAGAATTACTGTAAATACGAGGTGTGTTTACCAATTACGCCATAACAAAAACATAGAAGATTTTCTTACTTCCATTTACTTAGTCTGCCTGGAGGAAACTTAGAGTATGGAGACGATTAAATATCAGTTAAACGAAACCGATGTGCCAAAGTATTGGTACAACATTGTTTCTGATTTACCGACGCCACCACCGCCAGTGATTCATCCTGGCACCGGTCAGCCAGTAGGTCCAGATGACCTAGCTCCTCTTTTTCCGATGCAAATCATCATGCAGGAGGTCAGTGCTGAGCGGTACATCCCAATTCCAGAACCCGTACGAGATATTCTGTTACAGTGGCGACCAAGCCCCCTTTACAGAGCGCGACGTTTAGAAAAAGCACTCGATACCCCAGCCAGAATTTACTACAAGTACGAAGGTGTGAGTCCGGCTGGTTCACACAAGCCGAATACTGCAATTGCACAGGCTTTCTATTCGAAAGACGAAGGGGTGAAGAGAATTTCAACGGAAACAGGCGCAGGTCAATGGGGTTCTGCCCTTGCACTAGCGGGTTCGTTTTTTGGACTGGAGATTGAAGTGTTTATGGTTAGAGTCAGCTTTGACCAGAAACCTTACCGAAAAGCGTTTATGGAGAGCTTCGGTGCCAATTGCACAGCTAGTCCTAGCGATACCACAAACTCAGGACGTGCAATTTTGGCTGACAGTCCCAACAGCAGTGGTAGCTTGGGCATCGCAATCAGTGAAGCTGTTGAATACGCTGCAACTCGTGATGACACCAAATATGCATTGGGTAGTGTGCTCAATCATGTTCTGCTGCACCAGACAATCGTCGGCCAGGAAGCAATGAAACAGTTCGATATTGCAGATGACTATCCTGATATTGTGATCGGATGCACAGGTGGTGGCAGTAATTTTTCAGGACTGTCATTTCCCTTTATTGGCGCTCAATATAGAGAAGGTAAAAAAGTTGAAGTCATCGCTGTAGAGCCTGCAAGCTGTCCTACCTTAACGAAAGGAAAATATGCTTACGATTTTGGTGATACTGCCAATCTGACGCCATTGGTGAAGATGCACACACTTGGCTCCAAGTTTGTGCCGCCGAAGTCTCATTCCGGTGGGCTTCGTTATCATGGGATGGCCCCTTTGGTTAGCCTGATCACAGACCTTGGTAATATTCAGCCTCGCGCCTATACGCAAATTGAGTGCTTTGATGCCGGAATTCAGTTCGCACGCAGTGAAGGAATATTACCTGCTCCCGAGGCGAATCATGCTGTTGCAGGAATGATCGAGGAAGCCAATCGATGTAAGGAAGAAGGCGTGGCAAAGTCCATTCTGTTTAATCTCTGTGGTCATGGTTACTTTGACATGCAGGCTTACACGGATTACTTTGCAGGGGAAATGCACGAACAGGAATATTCGGAAGAAGAAGTTGCCATGGCACTGGCTGGGTTGCCATCGGTGGCAGCCTGATCTTCAATTCGTTGATGCATGCGGGATTACTTGGAACTTCACATCCCGCTGATCAATAATTTGCGTTTGGTCAAAAGTCAGAAAATTGAGCAACTCTACCGATTTCAAAGCTATTGGATCGGTAGAGTGTTCTGCTCATCAATTTCTGACAATTCCGCTCGCTCGTCAAGAATGTCTCTGAATTGCAACGCGACTTTGCGCGTTGCCAAACCGATGTAAAAGCCCTTCCTCATTAACTCAGTTAACTTGAAGAACGTAATGTTCCCTCCCTGAGAACTACATGGCATCCGTTCTGCACTCGCAGTTTCCATACCTAATGAAGGAAACTGTTATAACAGTCCTAACTTTTGTTATGGTGTAGGTCGAATGTTTGTCCCTGGTTTCACCTTTGTGTATTCGAAAGTCCTTTAAGCGTAGCGTCTTGTAGTGAAGCGGATCAATATCAAGACTGATCTGTACAGCGTTCCAACAACCATTTTATTACTGGCAATTGTTGGCGTAGGAATTGGGGTAGTCGTATCACTGCTCGCGATCGCTTTTTATGAGGCATTTAATTGGCTGAACAAAGAATTTTTAATTGACCCTCATGAAAGAATTCAACTCGTTAATAGGCCTCTTCTTCTCTCTCTGGCGACAGTTGGAGTTCCGGCAGTTGGTGGTCTGCTCGTCGGTTTCATCATCTACTATTTCGTAAGCGCCCGTAGGCCGCTTGGTCCTTCAGATACTATTCTGCTTGTGCAGACCAGGGGGACACCCCAACCATTCGGAAGTAGCATTGCATCAACATTTGCAGCTGTTCTTTCTCTAGGCTGTGGAGCTTCAGTCGGACACTACGGGCCTTTAGTCTATCTTGGCACCCTAGTCGGCTCTCTTGTCAGTGCACTAAAACTCAAAATTCCGAATTTGCAAGCGATCTGTATTGCGAGCGGAGTCGCAGCAGCAATTTCGGTAGCGTTTAATGCACCGATTGCGGGAATGGTGTTTGCCCACGAAGTGATCCTGCGACACTTTTCGGTGAAAGCTTTCGCTCCGACAACTGTAGCTGCTGCAATCGGTTTCATATTTGCAAATGTGATCTTTGATCGACCTCCACTTTTCCTGGTGGTTTTTGAGGGTGTACAGTACAGTTATGAGTTTATTTTGTTTGCAGTCATCGGCATATTAGGAGCATTATTGGCCGTCGGCTACGCCAAAGGCATTCTGCTGTGCCAGTCTTACGCTTCGCGCAGCGGTATTCCTGAAGTATTTCGGCCAATGGTTGCCGGCCTGATTCTCGGTATGGTCGCACTACAATTCCCTGAAGTACTAGGCGTCGGCCAGGAAAGCCTGCGATTTGCCACCATTGGCGGTGCTTTCGAACTCGGTGAACTCACAATTTTGATTGTTGCCAAGATCTTCGTTACAATTCTTTGCCTAGGGTTTGGCTTTGCAGGTGGTGTATTCGGACCAATTCTTTTGATCGGGATACTTTGCGGAGCACTCTTCGGGGGAATTCTGGACCAGTTGCAAATTTTCGGACACTCGGGAGTGGTACCTTATGCTATCTGTGGCATGATGGCTGCTGCAACACCAGTTATCGGCGCGCCACTAGCAATGATTTTGATCGTATTCGAGTTGACAAGAAACTACGATTTGACAACTGCTGCAATGGTCGCAGTTGTGTTTTCCAATTTGCTTGCTTCAAGAATGTTTGGACGGTCTCTATTTGATGTACAACTGGCTTCCAGGGGATTTGATCTGTCACTCGGAAGAGTCAATGCATTAATCTCCTATGGCAGTGTTACCGAGATCATGCGCACCGAATATCCCATATTTAGGACTCACGACAAAATTGGAAAAGTGGCCTATCAACTCGCGCATATCGGTCGCACCGCTGGAGTTGTCGTCGGTCCCAACGAAAGACCAGTTGGTGTGGTGCACGTCCGCGATTGTACAGGACGCCCACCAACAACTTCTCTCAAGGATGTAATGAATCCCGAAACCATGCGCTTTAGCCAAAACACGAATGTGGGTCAGGCTCTAGAAGCCTTCAGACAGTCAGACTATGAAGTTGCGCCGATTGTTTCTGCCAAGACTCAGAAACTTCTTGGCATAGTCTACGAGAGTGATGTGATCAGTAAATATCGCGAAATCGCCGACCGCATCAGGCAAGAGGAACATGATCCGATTTAGTCCACTTTTGATGCTGAGCTTGATCCTGGGAAGTTCCACTACCTGGGCTGATAATGGAGAATTGATCATTTCCGGATGGGGCGGAGCCTACGAACAGGCGCAGACAATTTCGTATTTTCAACAGTTTGAAGAGGAGCATGATGTTCGCATAAAGATCAGGCCATATAACGGTGGAATTGGGCCGCTGGATTTTCTGGAGCATCCAGGCGACCCTGGATGGGATGTCCTCGACATGACAGAATCAGATTCTCTGGCAGCTTGTAACGAAAGACTGCTAAAAGAATTTGATAAGTCAGTGCTCATCTCTGCGCCCGATGGAACGGCTGCGACGAAAGATTTTTTTAATGGTGCAATATTCAAGTGTGGTGTCGCACATGTGAGTTACGCTGATGTGATCGCCTATGATGAACGAGCATTTCCAAATGTTAAACCAAACTCTGTCGCGGATTTTTTTGACATTGAACGCTTTCCGGGTAAACGTGCGCTTCCGCGCAGACCGATAGCGATTCTCGAATGGGCCATGCTGTCGTATAACGTCCCAGTTTCACAAATTTATGATCTGTTAAGTACAGAGCGCGGATTCAAATTGGTCAGCAAACGCCTTAACCAATTGAAAGGCAACATTGTCTGGTGGGAACAGGGACATGAACCAGTGGATCTGCTAAGCAATGGTGAGGTCGTCATGGCGAGCGGATTCAACGGACGGTTTGACGATGCTAGAGTCAACCACGACATTCCGATTTCAATCATACCAGATGGACAATTTGTGCAGTTAAGTGTCTGGGGTATCCACCGACAGGCACAACGACCTGATCTTGCAGCACAATTTATTGCGTTTGCAACCAGAACCGACAGAATGGCAGCACTTTCCAATCTTCTGTCCTACGGCCCAACGCGAAAATCAGCATTGGATCGAATACATCATTACGCGGGTACCATGCCATTGATTACCGATAACTACTCAAATGCTGAGTTGGGCATTAATCGAAGAATTCGAGCAGACAGTCATTGGTATTCAGTAACAGAGTCCATTCGCCATCAATGGTTCGATGAATGGTTGAGTTCGACAGGTGAGTAATTCAAGGCGCGACTGTGAATTTCGCGATTCTTAATCGAATTGATTGTCTGCAATCAATTAACGATGCCGCGCAGTCACCTCACATCTGGTAGAAACTCTACCCTTCTGAATGACCCACGCGTGCGTATGAATCGCTGAAGTCGGACAAATATGAGTTGGGATCGCTAATTCGGAGTAGACTCGCATTCCTAGTCACTACCCAAAATAGTGCGTTCATTGAACGAATATGAACCCGACTCTCTGTTTTTGATTGTGGTTTGGTCGGCAGCACCCTGTCCACCTATTCCATTGGCCTCACCCACAATATTCGCATTTTCTGCCTCTATCTTCAACGAATCAACTTTTACATCTACTTCGATTAAATTTTCAGCTGTTAGCCTGGCATGTTGCGCTTCCATCCTTCCAAATAGGTTTCCTACCACGATTTCGACAGTGTTGTCAGCATGAATGGAGTTGAATCCGAAATTTTTTGTTCCAGTTCCAGCTAGTTGTGTGAAAGAACCGACATTCATCGTAGCATTAACCGTAACACCGTGAGCTTTAGTAGTCCTAGTTAACACTGGTTTAGCGGAAGACCCGACGTCTCCATTGTTCCTGTGCCGGCGTTCAACGTTAGATTGTGTTCACGTTCAGTGTCGGTCTGAACGTGATATTCCTGTCCGCTCCGTTGCTGTTTGCATTGCTATTCACGGCACGTCGGTATCTAGACCCACAGGCCGCGAAAATAGTTGCCGCCGTTGTCGCTGAGGTAAGTCGCACCGTTCAGATCAATTTCCGTGCCCTCAATGTCAATATTCCCGGTGGTCGTCACCGTACTGACATCTATTTGTCCGCGTCAACCGTCAAACTCGTCAGCACCGTCATGGCGCCTATCGCTCCATAGCACAAAGAAAAATTATGAATATGTCGTCCACCAGTACCAATAATACAAACCTCATATGGGGTTGACAATATAACGAACCTCATATACAGTTGACAAAAATATTCAAAATTTGTCCTTCACTGCTATTCCAGATAATGAAAAAAGAATGCGAATCGCTATATGCCTAGTATCATTATTGTTTCTGCTATAGATAAACTACGTGGTTTACTGACTTCCAGAGCAACCACATAATTCGGCTTTCGCGATTCGCAGCGAAAAATATAACAGCCTAAGGTGAATTTGTGAAATACCAAGTTAGTAGTTTATCGATAGCATTTTTGCTATGCTGAAAGATCCCAAGGGACCTCTTCCGCGTATGCGAGCCCTGCGTGTGTTCGAAGCCGCCGGGCGTCGTTTGAGTTTCATTCGCGCCGCTGAAGAGTTGGGGTCTCACCAGTCTAACGTGAGCCGTTACATTTCGGAACTTGAATATGAAATCGGATTTCAGCTGTTCGAACGCAGCCACCGCGGTGTAAAACTAACCCCAGCGGGTGAAATATACCATCGTGGCGTGTCCATCGGTCTGCAGCGTATTGCAGCAGCTGCGCTTGCAGCATCGAGCATCAAAGAGAAACAACGGGTAGTTATTGCCTGTAGTCATTCACTCTCGCATCATTTCATAATGCCACGCTTCAATTCCTTGCGTCAATCGATTGGTGATAATACAACCTTGCGCACCTTGATAATCGATTACGACTTTTTTGACTACATAAGTGAAAAAGAAGCTGATCTGATAGTCACATATGACGAGCCGACCATCAAGCAGGAAGATCGGGTTATCCTTTTCAGTGAGGCCATTACACCGGTTTGCTCACCTAGTTTCGCAACAACCCATGAGAACGTTTTGGCTCAACCTGTCACAGAATGGGGGTCTCTACCGTTTCTCAGACTCTCGCGAAACCATGACTGGGCAAACTGGCATGATTGGTTTGAGTCTGTCGGGTATCCGTTTCCTCTACCCCAATACATCGCATTCGAAGACTATGTCTTCCTGATCCAAGCCGCCATTGAGGGAAAAGGCCTGGCGCTTGGCTGGCGATACTATATTGAGGAATACCTCAATCAAGGGACGCTGGTCACCCTTAATGACAGTTATGTCGAGCGCGATCGAAGTTGTTTCTTAATGCTCACCAAACGCGGACAGCAACGGCCAATCGCCCGTCGGTGTCTCGAAATATTCGCCAACTTAAGAAATGAGCCCTTGAATTACTTGAACCCCGAAAAATTGTAGTTAGCCAGAAAGATTGAAGAGATAAATTTTTTATCGTTAACCGTATGGAATTGCGGAAATACCTAGAGTGATCAGAAATTTCTGACAGGCCATGTGCCTCATTTACTCTGTCAGACACAACTTCTAAAGTAGCATTGGATTACAAATCAATCTACTTCTTAACCAGTGTTAACTTTACTGGTGAGTAATTCAAGGTGCGACTATGAAATTTTTGATACTTAACCAAATTGATTGTCTGCAGTCAATTAACGATGCCGTGCAGTCACCTCCCATTTGGTAGAAACTCTACCCCTCTGAATGACCCACGCGTGCGTATGAAGCGCTGAAGTCGGACAAATATGAGTTGGGATCGCTAATTCGGAATCCCCAGGTCGATAGTTGGCGGCTTTTGCTGTTTCAATCACAAGGTGCTCCTCATTCTGCAACACCTCGCGGGCATCTGGAATCGATGGAAATTCCAATCGTTGACCAGCAGGCGGGTCTGCTGCACAGGCTTTGTGCCCAAGATCAAAAGTTACACAATTGGCAGAAGGACGGCTTATCACCCGGGTAAGAATCAAAGCAGCCGGTGTAAACGGCAAATCGGGAAAAATTCTTGAATATCCCGCATCATGGAAAACACAAGTGCCAGGGCTCAATTCAATAGATGGGTCATCCAGTTGTGCATAAAGCGGAAATGTTCCAGTCCCACCAGCAATAATTTTGGGTACGCAAAACGAATCTCTTTTCAATTCATCTCGAAATGCCCGCACCGTCGACCAAATATCATCAACTGCCGCCTTTCGCTCATTTAACGGCGTTTGATGGTTGTGCCCATCATAGACATGAAATCCTACAGGTCGCAGATTTGGCAGACTGTTGATCAGAGCATAAATTTCCGCAGCCTGGTCGCCAGGTTTCAGCCCCGTTCTGTCCAGACCAGGGTTGATGTCGAGTAGCACGTCAATATCTGTCTTCGCATTTCCCATTGCTGCATCAAGAGCTTTCAGTGGATCAGGATGGTCGGCGGTTACAGAAAACTGGATATCCGGATGTCGAAGTCGAAACTGCACCGCACGATCAATATTCGGTCCAACGGGATTGTAGGCAAGGGTTACTTCCTGTGCACCGGCGAGTGCAAGCATTTCAGCTTCGGCAAAAGTAGCACATTTGTGTTTCAGAATGCCCATGTCAACCTCCAGCCGAATGATGTCGATCATCTTATGGGTTTTGCAGTGGGGCCGAAGCCTCTGTGGGTCGCCAGCAATCTCCTTCATCTGTGCGAGGTTTTCTCGCAATACTTCTTCAAATATTACCAAGCCAGGTGAATAGATCTGATCTGGCGTATCAATTTTGTAAATTTCAAACACTGAATTCTCCCACTATGCCTTGAATCAACCACCGCCAATTATCGTGGATTGAAATTTACACAATTGATTTAGATGTCCACTTTCAAATTCCAGTACTACGTTTTACGCAGATCATGAGGGTCCTCTTGCTTAACTATATCTACAGACCATATAGGATCATCACTTGCAACTACAACTTCAGCGGAAATACTCGCATGAATTGCTTCTCATGTGGTGGTTGCCCCCCTCAGAGAGACCAAACGTCAAACAGAATTTAGTTTCTTAAATCACCTGAGAACCGCTGTTTGCGCGTGCCAACAGTTTTTTATTGATCGTCGATCGAAATTGAGTCCTTAAACAGTGCGAAACTATCTTGGAGTTTAGGATTTCAAACTCTCAGTTTTTACTAGTGCATTTGAACTGTTTTCACGTAACAGGAAAATTCCTCACGCGACATTAAGTCTAAACAACGCCGAAATCGATCCACTGTGTAATAACTGTAATCGACTCTATCGTTGCCCAATGTGTCATTAATAATTCCCCATGGGGTCCAGAGAATATCAACGAACGCCTTGTAAATCGCCATTCGGGCGTAATCAGCCATAGACGGGCTTCGTCCAAAATAACCAGTCAGAACTTCAATCTCCTGCTCATGAGATAGGTATGAACTCAGTGCAAAGGTGGCCAAATCGAAGTATGGATCATTCATCCTGGAATACTCCCAGTCAATCATCCAAATACGGTCATGTCCAAATATAAAATTTTCTGGAATAGTATCGCAATGACATGGTACAAAATCTACTGGGTTTTCATCCAAAATCTTTTGAATTGAAATTCCATGATCAATGCATTCGAAGTACCCGTCTGGCAGTTTCTCCATTCCTTTTCGGTCGAGTTGACTTAGAAAGCCATCCAGAAGTTTAAACGTGCGAAATTTAAATTTAAACTTTTTGCCACAATCATGTAGTTGCCGAATGGTAGCACCAATGCGGCTTGGAACACCTTTATCAGAATTGACAATTTCACGATTGAGTGTCTCACCGTCCGAAATATATCGAGTCAAACTCAGTCCACAATCCGAAAAGAATAGCAGTTCTGGAGATATACCGATGGATACAGCGACCTCATTGTTGTGTTTCTCCACGGTGCGATCGATCATGTTCGCTTCAGCATCCCCCGGGATTCGCAAACTGTAATCCTGATCGTGAACTGTCAGATGATACGTTTCGTTGTTCAATCCACCCATTCTTTCAATGTCGATTTCATCTGGTGAAACTTCTTGCAACATTGGAATTCGATGAATGGCATCAATAATGTATTGTTTCACAGTAGCCCTCCTCGATGAAAACTAAGCTAGAAGCTAAGTTTCGATCGTGGGTCATACTATGCTCTACGCATAGACAAAACACAACTTAAGTGCAGTCATGTTTTTTGGTTGATTCGCCCTTTGCTTAAATTGAATTTATTCGTCGGGCTGCTTCAAATTGTATACCGACAATATGCAAATCTGAAATTTTGACGAAATATGTTTAATTTTCAATGCCTTGGTTGATGTTCTTCTTGCATGACAAAAAGTTCAGAAATGTTCTGGTACCTGAAGTTCAAAAAGGCTGACAACCTGGTTTATCAAATGGACTAAACATTCACGCAAGGCGACTCAGGGCGCAATAATTACTCGTACAAACACAAGCAACGACAGAGTGAATTAGCTTGATTTAAGAGTAGAATGGACACTCAATTTGTAGAGTGTTTTCCAATTGCAAAATGAGTCTGAAATTAACCACGGAGCGGAAATAAACCTGTTAAAAAATCCGTAAAAAAACAGTTGCGTAGCAACAAGGATATGCGCCTCCCAAAAGCGCGCAATTCCTGGTGTTTTTTATG